>VAWN01000003.1:0-21199 GCA_005885555.1 Actinomycetota bacterium | reverse complement strand
CGGGATCATCGCGGTGTCCGGGTACGACGGCTTCCTGTACTCCATCGGCTTCCTGGTCGCCTGGCTGGTGGCGTTGCTGCTGGTCGCCGAGCTGATGCGCAACTCCGGCCGGTACACGATGGGCGACGTGCTGGCGTTCCGGATGCGCCAGGCGCCGGTGCGCACCGCGGCCTCGGTCTCCACGATCGTCGTGTCGATCTTCTACCTGCTGGCCCAGATGGTCGGCGCCGGTTCGCTGGTGGCGCTGCTGCTGGGCATCACGCCGGGGCAGACGTTCCTCGGCATGTCGGCGGAGACCGCGAAGATCGTCACGATCGTGCTCATCGGCGCGCTGATGATCACCTACGTCGTGATCGGCGGCATGAAGGGCACCACCTACGTGCAGATCGTCAAGGCGTTCCTGCTGATGGTCGGTGCGATCGTGATGGCGCTGCTGGTCGCGGTCGCCTACAAGTTCAACCTTTCGACGCTGCTCGGCGACGCCGCGGCGAAGTCCGGCAAGGGGGCCGCGTTCCTCGATCCGGGGCTGCGGTACGGCAAGGACATCATCGGCAACCCGACCGCCACGACGATCAGCAAGCTGGACCTGCTCTCGCTCGGCGCCGCGCTCGTCCTGGGTACCGCCGGCCTGCCGCACATCCTGGTGCGTTTCTACACGGTGCCCAACTCCCGGATCGCCCGGCGCAGCGTGGTGTGGGCGATCGGCATCATCGGCCTGTTCTACCTGCTGACCCTGGCGCTCGGCTTCGGCGCGGCGGCACTGGTCGGCAGCGCGAACATCCTTAAGCAGGACCCCGGCGCCAACATCGCCGCGCCGGCCCTGGCCCAGAAGCTCGGCGAGCGGTACCTCGGCGGTGCGACCGGCGGGGCGGTACTGCTGGCGTTGATCTCGGCGGTCGCGTTCGCCACGATCCTCGCCGTGGTGGCCGGCCTGACCCTGGCGTCCTCGTCGAGCGTGGCGCATGACCTGTACGCGAACGTGGTGCGCCGCGGCCAGACCAACGAGCGTGACGAGGTCACGGTGGCCCGGTACGCCGCCTTCGGCATCGGCGCGGTGGCCATCGTGCTGGGCATCTTCGCCCGCGGCCTGAACGTCGCCTTCCTGGTGGCGGTGGCGTTCGCGATCGCCGCGTCGGCGAACCTGCCGGCGATCCTGTTCTCGCTGTTCTGGAAGCGCTTCAACACCCGCGGCGCGGTCTGGGGCATCTACGGCGGCCTGATCTCGGCGGTCCTCGTGGTACTGCTCTCCCCGGTCGTCTGGGGTGGCGCGAGCAAGTCGCTGCCGGCGGCGAAGCTGACCGCCGCGCAGGCCAAGGAGTGCGGGGTGGCGGCCACCTCGACGCAGGTGAACAACCCGACGGCGCTGTTCAGCTGCACCACGTCGGCGCCGATCCCGTTCAGCAACCCGGGCCTGATCTCGATCCCGCTCGGGTTCGCGTTCGCCGCGATCGGCGCGCTGACCGCACGGGAGCGCGACGACGAGAAGTACGCCGAACTCGAGGTGCGGTCACTGACCGGAGCCGGCGCACACTAGGCCCCTGGGGAGCCGCGGTGCCGCGCGAGCGGAGCGAGCGCCAAGGGACGCACCGGGGCGGGCGTCGTCTGGACTGACGAGCGAAGCGAGGAGGGAAGACGGCGCCGGAGGAGCCTCGGTGCCGCGCGAGCGGGGCCGGGCGCGCGATTAGGCTTGCCGACATGGCGATCGCACAGCGGTACGGCGAGGGGCAGCGGATCCTGATCACCGGCGGCGCCGGGTTCGTCCCCTCCCATCTGGTCGACGCGCTGGTGGGGCGCGGTGCTCACGTGGTCGCCGTGGACAACTTCGTCACCGGTACCGAGAGCAACCTCGCGCATCTGGCCGACAACCCGCTGTTCACCTTCGTCAAGGCTGACGTGTCCGACGGCCTGCCGCACGATCCGGCGCTCGCCGGCCGGTTCGACGCGATCATGCACTTCGCCTCCCCGGCCAGCCCGACCGACTTCGAACAGCTGCCGATCGAGATCCTGCGGGTCGGCTCGGTCGCGACGCTGCACCTGCTGGAGCGCGCGCTGCAGGACGGCGCGCGGTTCATCATGGCCTCGACCTCCGAGGCGTACGGCGACCCGCTGGTACACCCGCAGCCCGAGTCGTACTGGGGCAACGTCAACCCCAACGGCGTGCGCAGCGTGTACGACGAGGCCAAGCGGTTCTCCGAGGCGGCCACCATGGCATACCACCGCTCCCGCGGGCTCGACGTCGGCATCGTGCGGATCTTCAACACGTACGGCCCACGGATGCGGCCCGACGACGGCCGGGCGATCCCGACGTTCATCGCGCAGGCGCTGCGCGGCGAGCCGATCACGGTACACGGCACCGGGGAGCAGACCCGCTCGATCTGCTACGTCGACGATCTCGTCCGGGGCATCCTGTTGCTGCTCGACTCGACCCAGACCGGGCCGATCAACTGCGGTACCGAGCACGAGATGTCGATGCGCCAACTCGCCGAGACGATCGCCGTGCTGGCCGGGTCCAGCTCGCCGGTCACCTACGTACCCCGGGCGGTCGACGACCCGGAGAAGCGTCGCCCGGACCTGACCCTGGCCCGTACCCTGCTCGGCTACGAGCCGCAGGTCGGGCCGGAGGACGGGCTGCGGCGCACCATCCGGTACTTCGCCGAAAGGGTACAAAACTAGTCCCCGGTTCGTGCCGCATCCGCCGTGGCGCCAAGGTCGTTTAGGCCCTGCTCGGTACCTTTGGTGCCATGACCACACCCACGGGTCGGGCCCGAGTTCCCGGCAGTTCGTACGCCACCGGTCGCGCTGTTCTCAGCGAGGGCCGGCCGGCGGGCCTCGACGCGCCCGGCGGACCCGGGGGTACCGGCCCGCGGCCGCCGGCACCCGGCGGTACCCCGTACCGCCGTCGCGGCCCCCGCCCGCGGTGGGGTCGCATCGCGCTGGTCGCCGGCCTGGCCGTCCTGCTGCTCCTCGGCATCGGCGGCTTCGGCGCGTACCTCTACGCCAGCCACCTCGATGACCAGATCAACCGCACCGACCCGTTCTCGCAGATCACCGGCGGCCGGCCGGCGAAGGTCGCGTCCGGTGCGATGAACATCCTGCTGCTCGGCTCGGACTCACGCAATCCCGACTTCACAGCTGCAAATGCGGACAAGTCCCGCTCGGACACGATCATCGTGATGCACATCCCGGCCGACCACAAGCACGCCTACCTGATCTCCATCCCGCGCGACCTGTACGTGCCGATCCCCGGCCACGACCGGGACAAGGTCAACGCGGCGTTCGCGTACGGCGGCCTCCCGCTGGTGATCCAGACCATCGAGGGCTTCACCGGGGTGCACCTCGACCACCTCGCGGTGATCGACTTCGCCGGGTTCGAGAAGGTCACCGACGCGCTCGGCGGCGTCGACATGAACGTCGAGAAGACCATCACCTCGATCCACAAGCCGTTCCGCACCTTCCAGGCCGGCAAGAACCACTTCAACGGTGCGGAGGCGCTGGACTACATCCGCCAGCGGTACCAGTTCCCGGACGGCGACATCAGCCGCGAGCGCCACCAGCAGCAGTTCCTCCGGGCGATCATGGACAAGGCGGCGAGCTCGGGCACACTGACCAACCCCGGCAAGCTGACCTCCTTCCTGGACGCGGTCACCAAGGCCATGACCGTGGACAAGGACTTCTCGTTGAAGGACATGGCGCTGGAGTTCCACAACCTGCGTGGCAACGACCTGACGTTCATGACCAGCCCGTTCAGCGGGTTCGGCCAGGTCGGCGACCAGAGCGTGGTGCTCTCCGACCGGACCAGGGCGGCCGCGTTGTACGACGCGGTGGCCAAGGACACGGTCGCGCAGTACCTGACGTCGGCGTCCAGCGCGCCCTCACCGACGCCAGGGGGTTGAGAGGGGTTCGTCCTGATCTACGGGGGGCGGGAGCATGAGAGGGGCTCGCGCCCGGACCGGGGTGGTACGTACAGTGGCCTCTTGACTCGGATGACCCCGACCCTCGTGACCAGGAGCCGGCCTTGCAGTACGCCTCCAGCGCGGTGATGGATCAGACGCGCGACGGCGAGGACAGACGCGGCCGGCGGGCGGCGCCACCGCCGCGACGCGGCAAGGGTGGCCGGTCCGGGCGCCGGCCGAAGGACCCGCTGTGGGCCAAGCTGCTGGTGATCTTCGGGGCACTCATCATGCTGGGCAGCGGTACCGTCATCATCGGCCAGAAACTGATCTTCGCCGCCGCCACCGGCAGCTTCAACCAGACCCAGCTGCTCGATCCCGGCCAGCCGCAACAGCACGTGACGATCAACGGCACCAAGAACATCCTGCTGGTCCGCATCGACAGCCGGCCCGACCAGAACGCGACCGACCTGGTCCGCTCCGACTCGATCATCATCGTGCACGTCCCGGCCAGCCATGACCGGGCTTACCTGGTGTCGATCCCGCGCGACACGTTCGTGCAGATACCGCCGTACGACAACGGCAAGTCGGCATACCGCGGCGGCCACGACAAGATCAACGCGGCGTTCGCCTTCGGTGGCCAGGGCCTGACCGGGCTGGCCGCGCGGCAGGGTGGATTCGCTCTGCTCCAGAAGACGATCAAGCAGAACTACAACATCGACTTCCAGGCCGGCGCGATCGTCGACTTCCAGGGCTTCCAGCAGGTGGTCTCGGTACTCGGCGGGGTCGACATGTACGTCGACGAGCGCACCCCGTCGATCCACATCGGCTACAACGCGAAGACCGGCAAGCAGGAGGTACCGGCCCGGGTCGACGCGAACACCGTCGCCCACCCGATCCCGGGGGTGAACCCGAAGGTCTACAACGTCGGGTACCAGCACCTCGCGCCGTGGGAGGCGCTGGACTACGTCCGGCAGCGCGACTGGATCCCCGACGGCGACTACGGCCGCCAGCGCCACCAGCAGCAGTTCATCAAGGCGATCTTCAAAGAGGTACTGAGCGGCAAGGTGCTCACCGACCCGGGCAAGCTGCGCCAGGTCCTCGCCGTGATCGGCAAGGCGATGACGGTGGACAACGGCGGCATCTCGCTGGAGGACTGGATCTTCGCGATGCGCAGCATCGGCGCCGGCGACATCATGACGATCAAGACGAACAACGGCCAGTTCCACGCCGAGGACATCGGCACCTTCGGCAAGGTCGAGACGCTCGACCCGACCAGCCTGGAGCTGATGAACGCGCTCCGCACCGACACCGTGGACAACTTCGTCCTCAACCACAGCGACTGGGTGTCGCAAAGCTGAGAAGCGGGCCAGCGCCGACCGGGGCGGATTCGTAGAGTGAGTATGAGTCCACTACCGGTCGAGGAGGCGCGACGTCCACCACGAGTGAGCCCGCGACGGCGGCCGCGCCGGACGAGCCAGCCGCCGACGAGGCGCCGGCCGCGGACCAGACGCCGCCGGTGCGGGTCCGCGGTCCGCTCTGGGCCAAGGTACTGATCGCCGCGGGCACGGTACTCGTCGTGCTCGCCGCCGGTACCGCGGTCGGTGTGCTCACGCTCGCGCACCGGTACAACGCAGCGGTGCACCACGCCGATCTGCTCGCTCCCGGATCCCGGGTGTCGGCGGCGACGGTGCACGTCACCGGCCCGCTGAACTTCCTGCTGCTCGGCTCCGACCAGCGGCCGGACAACCCGGCCAACGGCGAGCGCTCCGACACGATCATCATCCTGCACGTACCGGCCAGCATGGACCGCGCCTACCTGATCTCGATACCGCGCGACCTGCGGGTGGCCATCCCGCCCGACGCCGACCTGGACTTCCCCGGCAGCACCGAGAAGATCAACGGAGCGTTCAACTACGGCGGCGGCGGTATCGCCGGCTTCCAGCTGGTGTCCAAGACGATCACCCAGCTCACCGGCGTGCGGTTCGACGGTGCCGGGATCATCAACTTCGACGGGTTCCAGCGGGTGGTCGCGCTGCTCGGCGGCGTGGACATGTGCATCGACACGGAGACCCGGTCGATCCACACCAATGCGCTGTACCACGTCGGCTGCCAGCACCTGCGGCCCTGGCAGGCGCTGGACTACGTGCGCCAGCGCAAGGACCTGCCCAACGACGACTACGACCGGGAGCGCCACGAGCAGCAGTTCCTCCGGGCGGTCCTCCAGGCGGCCCGGGACCAGGGGCTGATCCGCAACCCGCTGCGGCTGGACGAGTTCATCCGCGCGGTCGGCAGCTCGCTGATCGTGGACACCAACGGCGTGTCCGTCGCCGACCTGGCGCTCGCGCTGCGCGGCATCGCGCCGTCTTCGATCGTCGGCGTCCGGCTGCCCTCCCACGGCGAGTACGTCGGCGGGATCAGCTACGCCTTCCCGTACTAGGACCAGGCCGCCACCCTGTACCGGGCGATCGTCGACGACACTCTGGACACCTGGGTAACGGCGAACGGGATGTGGGTGAACCACCTCTGAATCCCGGTCCGGTACGGCGCCGGTCGCAGTAGGCTCAGGACTCGTGTTCGGTCGCCCGCCGATTCCGGCAGTCCGCGCCCGTGAGGTGACGGACGACGCGTATCTGATCGACGTCCGCGAGGACGACGAGTGGCTCGCCGGCCATGCGCCGGATGCGGTACACCTGCCGATGAACGAGCTGCCCGAGCGGCTGGCCGAGGTACCCGCGCAGGGTGACGTGGTGATCGTGTGCCGCTCCGGGCACCGGTCCGCCGAGGTCACCGCGTACCTCGTCAGCCGCGGTTTCGGGCACGTCCGCAACCTCGCCGACGGGATGATCGGCTGGGCCGCCGCCGGCCGCCCGCTGGTCAGCGAAGACGGAGACGTGCCGGCCGTACTGTGAACCAGCCGCTGGTATTCGCGCACCGGGGCTCCTCGCACGCGCTGCCCGAGCACACCCTGCCCGCGTACCTCCGGGCGATCCAGGAGGGCGCCGACGGGCTGGAGTGCGACGTGCGGCTGACCAACGACGGGCATCTGGTCTGCCTGCACGACCGGCGGCTCGGCCGGGTCAGCAACGGCCGTGGACTGGTCAGCGAGCACACCCTGGCCGAACTCGACGCACTCGACTTCGGCGTCCGGCACCCGGGCCTGTCGTCCAACGACCTGATCCTGGACGAGCCGGACGGGGGCCGGCCGGCGCGGGTACTGACCCTGGACCGGCTGATCGGCGCCGCCCGGGACGCGGGCCGGCCGATGCGGCTGCTCGTGGAGACCAAGCACCCGACCCGGTTCGGTCCCGAGGTCGAGGAGGAGCTCGTCCGGATACTGCACCGGCAGGGCCTGGACAAGCCCGACCCCGCCGGGTTGAGCGTGACGATGATGTCGTTCTCCTTCAGCGCGGTGCGGCGGGTCCGCGACGCCGCCCCCCACCTGCCGGTCGTCCAGCTGCTCGAATTCCTCCCGCCCTGGCTGCGGTACGGCCGGCTGCCGAGCGGCGTGCACATCGCCGGCCCGAGCGTGCGGCTGCTGCGCAACCACCCCTGGCTCGCCCGGCGGCTGCACGACCAGGGCAACGAGGTCTACGTCTGGACCGTCAACACGCCGCCCGACGTCGACCTGGTCCTGGAGTGCGCGGTGGAGGGCATCATCTCCGACCGGCCCCGATACGTGCTGGACCGGCTGGGTCGGTGAAGCGTCACACACCGGGTCTGCCGGGACGGCGTCGCGGCGGGCAGACTAGGGAGCCATGGCCGATTTCGAAGGGATATTCGCCGACCTGAGCACGCTCGCCGGCACGGTCAACTCCGCGGAGGGCGGCCTGCCCGCGATCCAGGGGCTCGTCGAGTTCACCCAGACCGCGCTCGGCGCGGCGGGAGCCTCGTTCGCCGAGTACGGCACCGCGGGCGGCCGGGTGATCGCGGCCAGCGGCGCTTCACTGTGGACGGTCGGCCGGCAGGTCGACGCCGCGGCCGGCGGGCTGGGCGACGCGGCCGGCGGCCGGATCGTGGAGCTGCCCGTCGAGCGGTTGCCGGCCGAGGCCGGGCAGCTGTCCGGCCGTGGTATCCGCTGGATGCTGGCCACCCGGGTCGAGGTCGCCGGGGTACTGGTCGGCACGCTACACGGGTACTTCACCCGACCGGGTACCGCGGACCCCGCGCAGCGCTCCGCCCTGGCGCTGGTCGCCGGGGTCACCGCCCACCTGTACGGCGACGGCCGCGGCCTGCCGGTGTACGCCGAGACGCCGGCCGTCGCCGCGCTCGCCGACGCGATCGCCGTGGTCGGGCCGGACGGCGTGGTGCGCTCCTGGAACCCGGCGGCCGCCGCGGTCGTCGGCCGTTCCGCCGGTGCCGCGCTGGGCCAGCCGCTGCCGGTACCGCTGCCGGCCGTCGGGCAGGTCATCGTGCACCGGCTGCCGGACGGCCGGTGGCTGCAGATCCTCGCGACCGGGCTGCCCGGCGGCGACGGCCGGGTGGTGACCCTGCGCGACATCAGCGAGGCATACCACCGGGAGCAGGCCCGGGAGCTGTTCGTCGCGGTCACCAGCCATGAGCTGCGCACGCCGGTGACGGTCATCAAGGGGTACGCGGACACACTCGCCGACCACTGGGACGACCTGGACGAGGCGAGCCGGCGCGACTCGGCGGAGCGGCTCGGCCAGCGGGCGCGCGAGCTGGCCCGGCTGGTGGAGCGGTTGCTGTCCGCGGTCGGCGACGGCTCCGGGCTGGCTGCACCGGTACCGCTGCCCTTCGACCTCACCGAGGCGGTCCGCTCGGCGGTCACCGAGCTGCCCACGGACAGCCGCCGGCGGGTCCGGGTGGACCTGCCCGACGTGGTGCCCAAGGCGCTGGGCGAGCGGGCGAGCCTGGCCACGGTACTCGCCGAGCTGATCACCAACGCGATCAAGTACTCGCCGCCGGATGCGCGGGTCGAGGTGTCCGGCGTCGTCGACGTGGGTACCGTAGGCTTCCGGGTTGCCGACCGCGGAATCGGGGTAAGACCAGAGCATGTCGAGCGCGCGTTCGAGCGATTCTGGCAGGCGGAATCCAGCAGCGAGCGGCGGTACGGCGGCGTCGGACTCGGGTTGTACCTGGTCCGTCGGATTGTTGAAAGACAGAACGGCTGGGTGTCCTTACGTCCTCGCGAACGGGGCGGTACCGTCGCAGAGGTACGTCTACCGCGCGTGGACCTAGGGCCCGGGGAGGCATGAACGTGGGGGGGACTGCGGTCGCCGAACGCGCCTGGTGCGTTGTCGTTCCGCATCACGCCCGCGGTGCCCGGGTGGCCCGCCAGCGACTCGCCAGTGAACTGGGCCCGCTGGCCGGCAACGAACTGCTCGCCGATGCCGTCGCGGTGATCGCCGAGCTGGTCGGCAACGCGATCCGGCACGCCGAGCCGCTGCCCGGCGAGGTCATCCGGGTCGCCTGGAAGATCTGCACCCGGGCCGGCCGGCAGCACCTTGAGGTACGGGTGACCGACGGCGGTGCCGGCGACGAGCCGCAGCAGCGCGATGTCGGCCCGGACTCGATCGACGGCCGCGGTCTGGCGATCGTGTCGGCGCTGGCCGAGACCTGGGGCGTGGAGCGCGACGGGCTGGGCCAGAGCGTCTGGGCCCGGTTGAGCCGCCCGCTGTCGGTCACTCAGCTGGCCGAAACCGCCAACCGCGTCCCGGGGTGATCAAGCCGAACCGCTAGGGTGGACGGTCGTGAGCAAGCGATCCCGCAAGTCCCCGAGCGCCGAGCCGAAGCGGCAGAAGCTGCGCGACATCTTCGTCCCCCGTCCCTTCGCCGGTCTCGCCGACGAGCCGGAGTGGATCGCGCTGCGCGAACTGGTACCCGCCGCGTCCGCGCCGCTGCGCCTGGCGCCGGAGTACGCGCAGCGGTACGGCGACCGGCCGGTACTGCTGGCGACGGTGCTGCCGATGGCGTGGCCGGCGATGACCAAGCCGGACGGGCGGGTGTTCATCGGGCTGCAGCGGCATGTGCAGTCCGGCGACGTGTCCCGCGACGTGGCGGTGGCGCTGCTGCGGGGTCTGGAGACGGAACCGGGCGGCACGGTCTCGGTACCAGCGTTGCCGGGCGAGGGGCCGCGGCTGCAGGACGTGCTCGCCGACGGGCCGCTGGACATCACCGTGCACGACGGGTTCGAGTTCTGGCTGGACGACGACGCGGGAGACGACCCGAACGTGGCCGCGTCGCTGGAGCGGGCCAACGCCTCGATCTACCCGACGGTGCGGCTGGCCGCGGCGCGGGCGGCGTACTGGTGCCGGGTGCCGGAGAAGGCCCATGTGCGCTGGGTGCTGCCGGAGGACGAGGACACCGCGCTGGACGCGCTGGCCCGGCTGGCTGCCGCGGGGGAATTGCTGCTCGGCGACGGTACCCGTCTCGCCGGCATGTTCCGCGCGCACGGGCTGCTGGTACCGGTGTGGGATCTGCCGCACGACCCGCCGGCCGAGGACTGGGAGGCGCCGGCGGCCGACTTCGCCAAGCGGTACGGGGACGCCGCGGCGGTGACCGAGCCGCTCAGCGGGACCGAACGGCGTGCCCGGCAGGGCCTGTTGGGACGACAGATAACCCTGCGCTGACCGGCGGAAAGTCGGAAATCTTACGCGTGAATCGGGGATTCATGCGAATTCACTCGCCCAGTCACTCTTGACCCAGCACTGTCATGTAGGCGACCAACCACGTACCGTAGCGATACAGACATGTACATCGCTGTACTCCGGAGGTCGCCACCCATGGCCGGATACATCGACGCCAGTCGTCCCCCAGGCCTATGGTCCGCGGAATACAACCCGCGGCACGAGCTTCTTGAAGCGCCGCGCTCGATCCAAGTCGGATGGGCGCGGCGCCGCCGTATCGACCGTGCTGCGCGCCGTGAGGAGGCCGGCCGCAGCCGCACCGTCGAGCGGCTGGCCAAGTTGGGCGCCGCGTGGCGGGTGCTTGATATCGAGGATCTGGGCCTGCCGATCCGGAACACCTTCCTGACCATCGGGCCGGGCGGTGTCTTCCTGGTCCTGGTGAAGCCGCAGGGGCGCAGCCGGGTACGGCTCGCGGGCGACGTGATGCAGGTCGGTGGCCGGCGGTACAAGTACGTCGCCGAGGCGCGCGCGCTCGCCGAGCAGGTGACCCGGGCGCTGTCGAAGACGGTCGGCGCGACGGTGCCGGTGACCCCGGTGATCGCCCTGGCCGGCAACGGCGCGATCGACGTGCACGGGGTACCGAAGGGATGCCTGGTCACGTCGTACCGGGAACTGGACTACATCCTGACCTCGTACGGCGAGCGCATCGCCGCGCGTACCGTCAACAAGCTCTTTTCGGTCGCCCGCCACCCGGTGACCTGGCAGAACACCGGGTCGGACGCTCAGGTCGAGGCGTACAAGTGGTACTCGCCTGATGCGGTGACTGACAAGAGGACGCCGCAGGGGTAACGTCTGAGCTTCGGCTCGGCCGGCCGGCCGGTATCACTGTCCACAGTGGACACTGGCACCGGCTCGGCTGGTGGCTCGGCGTAAAGTGGACCGAGGGTTATGGTGGAACAGCGCAGCGTTGAGGAGGCGCCCGGTGGCCCATGTCGAGCTCTCGGTCTCTGAACCGTTCACGCCCGAGGCCACCGTCGCGCAGCCGACCGGCTCACTGGAGCACTGGGGCACCGCGGTCGCCCGCGCGACCGAGCCCTGCCTGGTCCTCGAATCGCTGTCCAGCGAGATCGTCGCGCTCTCCCCGGCGGCGGCCACCCTGCTCGGGTTCGCCGACCCGGCCGCGGCGGCCGGGCTGCACCTGTTCGCCGGGGTGCTGAAGCTGCTCGACTTCACCTCGGCCGGCGCCCGGCTGCCCGACGCCGAGATGGAGAAGATCCCACCGATCCTGGCCTGCACCTCCGGCCGGCTCGCCCGCGGGCTGCTGCGCGTTCAGGCCGGCGACGAGGTGCGCACCGTGGACGCGATCGCGACCCCGTTGTTCGACGGGCGGAAGGTCGTCGGGTCGCTGACCTTCTTTTCGCAAATCTGACGGTATTAGCATGTGCCCGTGACATGGTGCCGGGTGGCAGCTACCGCCGTGTTCGGCGTGCTGCTGCTGGCCGGCTGCACACCGGTACCGTCGACGGTGGCGGGACCGACCACGGGGCCGGCGCGGTCCCCGTCGCCCTCGCCTCCGCCACCTGTTGTGCAGCAACCCCTCCAGCCGCCGCCGGTGGCCCAACCGTTGCCGGCCCTGCCGAGCGCGACCGGCTTCGACGGGGCGGTCGCGGTCACCTGCGGCGGCCGACCCGGCGCCGACCGGGTGGTGGCCCTGCTGAAGAGCAAGGGCGTGCTGTCCGGCGGCGGCACGGTGAGCGTGCAGGTCGGGCCGCTGTGCGCGGGCACCTGGCAGTACACGGTGCTGGCGGTCAGCGGCCGGGAGCCGCTGCAGGTGGTCACCGAGGGCGCGCCGGAGTCGCTGCGGCTGGTGGCCGCCGGTACCGACGTGTGCTCGGCGGTGCGCACCCAGGCACCGGCCGGCATCCTCTCGGTCGCCCACTGCGGGTGACTACCCTGAACCCCATGCCAGGAGTACCGCCGAGCCGATTCGTCTACCTGGGGCCCGAGGGCACCTTCTCCGAACAGGCGCTGCTGACCCTGCCCGCCGCGGCGAAGGGTACCCGGTTACCGGCGCGCAGCGTGCCGGAGGCGCTCGACGCGGTCCGGGCCGGCGAGGCGGACGCGGCCCTGGTGCCGCTGGAGAACTCGATCGGCGGCCAGGTCGGCGTCACCCTCGACGAGCTGGTGAACGGCACGCCGCTGCTGATCACCCGGGAGGTCGTGCTGCCGGTCGAGTTCGTGCTCGCGGCCCGGCCGGGCACGGTACTCGCGCAGGTCCGCCGGATCGCCGCGCACCCGCAGGCCGGTGCGCAGTGCCGGCACTGGCTGCGCGCCAACCTGCCGGACGCCGCGGTCGTCGACGTGCTGTCCAACGCCGCCGCGGCGGTCGCGGTCGCCCGGGGGGAGTACGAGGCCGCGATCTGCGCGCCACACGGGGCGGCCGGGCATGGGCTGGCGGTACTCGCCGACAAGATCTCCGATCACCCGGAGGCGGTCACCCGGTTCGCGCTCGTCGCCCGGCCCGCCCCGCCGCCGGAACCGACCGGCGACGACATCACCTCGCTGGCCGTCTACATCGCGCACGACCGGGTGGGTGCGCTGCTCGCGGTGCTGATGGAGCTGGCCGTGCGGGGGATCAACCTGACCCGCATCGAGTCGTACCCGACCGGCGAGCAGCTCGGCCGGTACGTCTTCTTCCTGGACTGCTCCGGGCACGTCGCCGACGCCCGGCTCGGCGAGGCGCTGCAGGGACTCCGCCGCACCTGCGCCGACGTGCGCTTCCTCGGCTCGTACCCGCGGGCCGCCGGCACCGCCCCCGCCGGCGGGGGCGGTGCGGCCTCCGGTGCGGCCCGGCCCGCCGTCGACGACTTCGCCGACTCCGCCGCCTGGCTGGCCCGCATGCGGGCCGGAGAGCTGGGCTGACGTGGCCGGCAACCTCACCCGCGACGAGGCGCGCGAACGCAGCCGGCTGCTGAGCGTCCGGTCCTACGACATCGAGCTGGATCTGACCACCGGGGCGGAGCGGTTCGGCTGCACGACCGTGGTGCGCTTCGGCTGCGCCGAGCCGGGTGCGGCGACGTTCTGCGAGCTGGCCGACGCCGAGGTACGGGAGGCGACGCTGAACGGCGCGCCGGTGCGCTACGACCCGGTGGCCGGGCGGATCGCGCTGCCCGACCTGGCCGCCGACAACGAGCTGCGGGTCGTCGCCGCCGGTACCTACTCGAAGACCGGCCAGGGCCTGCACCGGTTCACCGACCCGGCCGACGGCGCGGTGTACCTGTACAGCCAGGCGGCCACCGCCGACGCGCAGCGCATGTTCGCCTGCTTCGACCAGCCCGACCTGAAGGCGCCGTTCGGGTTCACCATCACCGCGCCGGCCGGCTGGCAGGTGGTGAGCAACCAGGCGGAGTCCGCGGTGTCGCCGGTCGGCAGCGCCCGGCGGTGGCACTTCCCGCCGACCCCGCCGCTGCCGACCTACCTCGCGGTCGTGGTCGCCGGCCCGTACCACCAGGCGGCCGGCGAATACCACGGGCCGGACGGGCAACGGGTACCGCTGCGGGTGTGCTGCCGCGCGTCGCTGGCCGAGCACCTCGACGCCGACGAGCTTCTCGACGTGACCCGCCGCGGGCTGGACTTCTACCAGCGCGCGTTCCGGCTGCCGTACCCCTTCGACAAGTACGACCAGGTCTTCGTACCGGAGATGAACCTCGGCGCGATGGAGCACCCGGGCTGCGTGACGTTCCGGGAGGAGTACGTCTTCCGGTCCCGGGTCACCGACGCCGACTACGAGCGCCGGGCCAGCACGGTACTGCACGAGATGGCGCACATGTGGTTCGGCAACCTGGTCACCATGCGCTGGTGGGACGACCTGTGGCTGAACGAGTCGTTCGCCACCTACGCGGCCGCCCTCGCGCAGGTCGAGGCGACCCGCTGGACGGGGGCCTGGGCGACGTTCGCCGACAGCTACAAGGCGGCCGCATACCGGCAGGACCAGCTGCCGACCACGCATCCGATCGCCGCCGACATCGTCGACATCCGGTCCATGGAGGTCAACTTCGACGCGATCACGTACCAGAAGGGCGCGTCGGTGCTCAAGCAGCTGGTCGCGGCCATCGGGGTGGACGGGTTCCTGGCCGGGCTGCACCGGTACTTCCGGCGGCACGCCTGGGGCAGCACCACGCTCGCGGACCTGCTCAAGGCGCTGGAGGAGGAGACCGGCCGGAGCCTGACCGACTGGTCGGCGCGATGGCTGGAGACCTGCGGACCGAACCTGCTGCGGCCGGCGTACCAGGTCGCCGACGGACGGTTCGAGTCCTTCGCGGTGCTTCAGTCGGCGCCCGCCGACCATCCGACGCTGCGGCCGCACCGGCTGGCGATCGGCCTGTACGACCGCGGGCCGGACGGGCTGACCCGGCGCCAGCGCATCGAGCTGGACGTCACCGGCGAGCACACCGAGGTACCGGCGCTGGCCGGCGCCGCCCGGCCGGATCTGCTGCTGCTCAACGACGACGACCTGACCTACGCCAAGGTGCGGCTCGACCCGGACTCGTTGCGCACCATGCTGTCCGGCATCGGCGACCTGGCCGACCCGCTGCCGCAGGCGGTGTGCTGGACGATCGCCTGGGACCTGGTGCGCGACGCGGAACTGCCGGCCCGCGACTACGTGGCGCTGGTGCTGTCCGGCATCGCGACGGTACGGCAGGCGTCCATCGTGCAGACCCTGCTGGCGCAGGCCCGGCTGGCGGCCCAGCAGTACACCGATCCGGCCTGGCGCGCCGAAGGGTTGTCCGGGTTGGCCGACCGGCTGCTCGACCTCGCCGGCAGCGCCGAACCGGGCGGCGAGGCGCAGCTGGCCTACACCCGCACGTTCGCCCGGCTGGCCCGCTCGCCGGCACAGCTGCAGGTGGTCGCCGGACTCCTCGACGGCTCCGCGGCACTGCCCGGGCTCGTCGTGGACACCGACCTGCGCTGGGCGCTGCTGCGCCGGCTCGCCGCCTGCGGCCGGGCCGGGGCCGCCGAGATCGACGCCGAGGCACGCCGGGACCCGACCGCGGCGGGCCGGCACGGCGCCGCGGCCTGCCGGGCAGCCATCGGTACCCCGGACGGCAAGGCCGAGGCCTGGCAGCAGATCGTCTCCGGCGAGCTGTCCGCCGGGATACTGCGGGCGAGCCTCGACGGGTTCCGCGAGCCGGACCACGCGCAGTTGCTGGAACCTTATGCGGAGCGGTATTTCACGGTACTGGAGTCGGTGGTCGACCGGTGGCCGAGCGAGACGACGCAACGGTTCGCGACCGCGGCGTACCCATCGATCGTGGCCACCCCGGAAACCGTGGCGCGCACCGACGGGTACCTCGCCCGCGCGCAGCCGCCCGGCTGGCTGCGCCGGCTCGTCGTGGAGGGGCGCGACGACCTCGCCCGCGCACTGCGCGCGCAGGCCCGCGACGGGTGAGCGCGCGGCTCAGCCCCAGCCGAGCTCGTGCAGCCGCGCGTCGTCGATGCCGAAGTGGTGGGCGATCTCGTGGACCACGGTCACCTGTACCTCTTCGACGACGTCCTCCTCGCTGTCACAGATGGCGAGGATCGGGCGGCGGTAGATGATGATGCGGTCCGGCAGCACACCGCCGTAGTCCCAGCCGCGCTCGGTCAGCGCGTACCCCTCGTAGACGCCGAGCAGGTCCGGATCGCCGGCCGGCGGGTCGTCCTCGACCAGGATCACCACGTTGTCGAGAAGGTCGAGGAGCTGGCCGGGTACCGCGTCGAGCGCGTCACCGACCAGCTCCTCGAACCGGTCCCGGCCCATCCGGACCGGCATGGTCAGGCCAGGCGGGCGGTCAGGGTGATCTCCACGGCGGACAGCGCCTTGGAGACGGGGCAGTTGCTCTTGGTCTCCTCGGCGTACTTCTGGAAGTCGGCGTCGTCGAGCCCGGGTACCTCGGCCACGGTGGACAGCTCGATCCTGGTGATGCCGGCCGGCGGGTTGAGGTGTACCGCGGCGGTGGTGTCGATCGCCGTCGGCGTGAACCCGGCCTTACCGAGGGTGGCGGACAGCGCCATCGAGTAGCAGCCCGCGTGGGCGGCGGCGATGAGCTCCTCGGGGTTGGTGCCCGGCCCGCTCTCGAAGCGGGACACGTAGGAGAACGGGCCTTCGTAGGCGCCCGACTCCAGGCGCATGGTGCCCGCACCCTCCTTGAGGGTGCCTTGCCAATTGGCGGTAGAAGTACGAGTCGGCATATGGGCAACCTAGCCGACCGATCGGTGAGGGGTCGACGTGCGGGATACGTGTCATGATGCGGCGGTGGACACCGTGGAGTGGGGCAGCGTCGAACGGGCCGGGCGCCGGCTGCCGAGGTTGTGGCGGTCGGTACCTCGCCTGGGCGCGTTCGCCCTGGTGGCGGCCGGGTTCGCGCTGATCGCGACGGCCGACTTCGTGCCGTGGGCGCGGATCAACCTCGGTGCCGCCGCGTCGTTCGGTGTCGACGCGACCAACGGCACCGATCTCGCGGTCACGCTCGACCGGGTGGTGTCCAACGAGAGCTTCGCGTTCCAGCTCGGGGTGATCGCACTGCTGGGCGCCGTCGGGTACACGCTGTCGACCGCGCTGGCCCGCCGGCGGGTGGCGGTGGGTCTGGTGGCCGGCGTGGCCGCCGGCAACCTCCTCATGATCATCCTGGTGTCCCGGGCCGCGCTGCACACCTTCGACACGCTGTCCGGCCTCGGCGTCGCGCCGCGCCCCGACACCGCACCGACCGTGTCCACCGGCCCCGGCGTCTACCTGGCCGCCGCGGGCGTCCTGCTGCTGGTGGCCGGCGCGGTCACCGCGGCCGGGCTGACCCGGCTGCCGCGGCCGGTACCGGCTCCGCGCGCCCCGGTCGAGCCGATGACGGTACCGGTCGCCACCGGCCAGCAGTCCGGCGTCTACGGGCCGGACGGCGAGCGGGAGCTGACCGTGAGCCCAATGGAACCGCTGGACGAGAGCTACTTCGCCCGCCCCGATAACCGTTAGCTGTCGCCGGTATTCTGACCAGTTGTGATTGACCTGCGACTTCTGCGCGAGGATCCGGACCGGGTACGGACGAGCCAGCGGGCCCGGGGCGAGTCCGAGGCGGCGGTCGACGCGCTGCTGGCGGCCGACGAGGACCGGCGGGTGACGGTGGCCGCGTTCGAGTCGGTCCGCGCCGAGCAGAATCAGCTCGGCAAGCAGGTCGCCAAGGCGAAGGGCGAGGAGCGGGCGGCGCTGCTGGCCCGCACCAAGGAGCTGGCCGGGCAGGTCAAGGCCGCCCAGGCGGACGTCGATCGGGCCGAGGCGGCGCTGCGGGCCGCGCATCTGGCGGTACCCAACGTGGTGGAAGACGGTGCCCCGGCCGGGGGCGAGGACGACTTCGTGGTGCTGCGCCACGTCGGCGACAAGCCCGACCTGCCGTCCCCGCGCGACCACGTGGAGATCGGCGAAGGGCTCGGCGCGATCGACCTGGAGCGCGGCGCCAAGGTGTCCGGCAGCCGGTTCTACTACCTGACCGGGGTCGGCGCGCTGCTCCAGCTCGCGCTGCTCCAGCTGGCCCTGCAACAGGCGGTCGAGCACGGGTTCGTCCCGGTGATCCCGCCGGTACTGGTCAAGCCCGAAGCCATGGAAGGCACCGGCTTCCTCGGCGCGCACGCTTCCGAGGTGTACCGGCTCGAAGCCGACGACCTGTACCTCGTGGGCACCTCCGAGGTACCGCTGGCCGCCTACCACGCCGGCGAGATCCTCGACCTGGACCAGCCGCTGCGGTACGCCGGCTGGTCGAGCTGCTTCCGTCGCGAGGCCGGCAGCCACGGCAAGGACGTGCGCGGGATCCTGCGGGTACACCAGTTCGACAAGGTGGAGATGTTCTCCTACTGCCGGCCGGAGCAGGCGCACGACGAGCACCGGCGGCTGCTGGCGATGGAGGAGGAGATGCTGGCCAAGGTCGAGATCCCGTACCGGGTGATCGACGTGGCAGCGGGCGACCTGGGTACCAGCGCCGCCCGCAAGTTCGACTGCGAGGCGTGGGTACCGTCCCAGGGCCGGTACCGCGAGGTGACCTCCACCTCCAACTGCACCACCTACCAGGCGCGCCGGCTGGGCATCCGGTACCGCGACGAGAACGGCCGGCCGCAGGCCGCCGCCACGCTCAACGGCACCCTGGCGACCACCCGCTGGCTCATCCCGATCCTGGAGAACCACCAGCAACCGGACGGCAAGGTACGAGTACCGGAAGTGCTGCGCCCGTTCCTCGGTGGTCGTGACGTCTTGGGGTGATGGCCGCCCACGGTTGGCCGTTGCGGAGTAACCTTGCGGGTCCGCCTTCGTGAAGGAGGACCCGTGATGACGCGCCCTGGCCTGCCCAAACTCGTCGCAACCGATCTTGACGGTACGCTGGTGCGCTCCGACGACACGGTCAGCGCATACTCTCACGAGGTGCTGGGCCGGGTCCGCGCGGCCGGGATCCCGATCGTCGGCGTGACCGGGCGCGGCCCGCGGATCATCGGGCTGTGCCGCCAGGACATCCCGGAGGCCGACTACCTGGTGCTCGCCCAGGGCGCCCGGGTGGTCGACCTGACCGAGCCGGCCGGGCCGGTGACGCTGCGGGCGGTGACCGTCGCCGGATCGGTGGTCGCCGGCGTGGTCGAGGCGCTGGAGGCCGCGGTCGGGCCGCTGGTACTGATGGTGGAGGCGCTCGACCATCCGGACGCGCCGCTGTGGGGCGAGTCGCACGAGGCGTGGCGGTACCCGGACGCGCTGGAGTACCGCAGCCGGGCCGACGCGCTGGCCGGGCCGGTGCTCAAGGCGTTCGTGCACGCCGAGCGGTACCACGCGGACGAGCTGCTGGCCATCGCCCGCGAACTGCCGCCGGCGCGCGGCGTGACGATCACCCAGGCCGGTCTCGGGTACATCGAGATCTGCCCGCCGGGGGTGACCAAGGCCAGCGGGCTCGCGGTGATCGCCGACTCGCTCGGCGTCGACCCGCGCGACGTGCTGGTCTTCGGGGACATGCCCAACGACCTGCCGATGTTCGGCTGGGCGGGGTGGAGCCGGGTCGCGGTCGCCGGCGCCCATCCGGAGGTACTGGCGATGGCCGACGAGGTGACCGCCAGCAACGACGAGGACGGCGTGGCCGTCTACCTGGACCGGCTACTGTCGGAACGGTGAGGCTGCCCCGGCTGATCGCCACCGACCTGGACGGCACGCTGGTCGGCCGGGATGAGCGGATCAGCCGGCGCACCGCGAAGGTGCTCGCCCAGGCCGCCGCGGCGGGGATCGCCGTGGTACTGGTCACCGGCCGGCCGCTGCGCTGGCTCGGACCGGCATACGAGGACCTCGACGCCGGGTACCCGACGATCTGCGCCAACGGTGCGGTGACCTACGACCCGGCCGGCGACGCCGTGCTGGAGTGCCACCCGCTGGCCCCGGACGTGCTCGCCGACGTGTGTACGAGGCTGGCGACCGCGGTACCGGAGATCGGCTTCGCCGCCGAGGTCGACGACGGCCGGCGGCTGGTGCACGAGCCGGCCTATCCGGTCGGGTTCGACCCGGGCGCGCGTGAGGTACCGCTGTCGGAGCTGGTCACGCAGCCGGCGGTGAAGCTGCTCGGCCGCGCACCCGACCGGGACCCGGACGAGCTGGCCGCGCTGGTGCTGACCGCGGTGGGCGACCGGGTCGAGGCGACCCACTCCTCGTTCACCGGCCTGGTGGAGATCTCCGCGCACGGGGTGACCAAGGCGACCGCGCTCGCCACGCTGGCGGCGCGCCTGGGCATCGCCGCGGATGACGTGCTCGCGTTCGGCGACATGCCCAACGATGTGACGATGCTGCACTGGGCCGGCCGGGCGGTGGTGGTCGCCAACGCGCACCCGGCCGCGCGCGAGGCGGCTGACGCGGTGACACTGTCCAATGTGGACGATGGTGTGGCGGAGTACCTGGAACGCCTGCTGTGACGCCCGGCCGCGCTCAGGGCTTGCGGGCCACCGCGCAGAACTGCGGCACGTCGACGTTGGCCTGCGGGTCGTCCGGCGCCGGTCGCCACCGGGTGCAGGAGACCAGCCCCGGCTCGACCAGCTCCAGCCCTTCGAAGATCTCCATGAGCCGGTCGCCGGCGATCCGGTCGGGTGCGAAATTGTCCTTGCCGCCCAGCCAGTAGTTCCAGACGCGCGCCGAATGCGCGGCCGTGGTGTCGACTGCGTCTAACGGATCAGGCTGTCGGTCACTGTAAGCATCCCTTCGCGGCAGCTCAGCGACCCGTCGTCTCGATCTCGGCGAGGATGCGGTGCAGGATGTCGGCGGTACTGGCCGGCGGTTCGGCCTTGACACACAGCCGTTCCATCGCGTTGGCGTAGTGGTCGACGTCTTCCCGCTTGTCGAGGTACAGCGCGCCGGTCAGCTGCTCGACGTAGACGATGTCGGGCACGTCCCGGTCGGGGAACCGCAGGATGGTGAACGCTCCGCCGGCCGCGGCGTGCCCGCCCGCGTGGAACGGGATGACCTGCAGCCGGATGTTGGGTAACGCGGTGGCCTCGATCAGGTACTGGATCTGCTCGTGCATGACCTTGTGACCGCCGATCGGCCGGCGCAGCGCCGCCTCGTCGACCACGGCCCACAGTTGCTGCTGCGGCGACGGCCGGTGGAACGCCTGCTGGCGCTGCCGGCGCAGGGCGACCCGCCGTTCGAGCTCGTCCAGGGCGGCCCGCTCGTAGGACAGCAGG
>VAWN01000178.1 GCA_005885555.1 Actinomycetota bacterium | reverse complement strand
ATTCCAGCCAATCGTTGTGCGTCGATGGGGTGCGGGTTGTTCGGGCCGATGGGCGCGTTGGTCTTGCGGCATTGACGCGCCGGTTCGCGGGTCTCCGTTGGTTGGGTAGGGGCCGGTGGCGGCCGGGTGGTCAGGTCCAGGCGGGTAGGCTGCGTAGTTGGGCCAGGACCTGGGCCAGCAGTTGCTGTCCTGGGGGCAGCCGGAGAACCGGCTGGCCGGCGTGGTGGATCAGTCGGGCGGGTACGACCAGCAGGCGGTGGCGCAGGGTGCCCAGGTGTGCCCGGCCGCGGCCGTCGCCGTAGTCCAGGCCGGCCAGTTCCTGCAGCCACGCGGACAGGTTGACCGCCAGCAACGCGCCCCACATCCACACCGTGTTGGCGGCCTGGTTGCCGGAGGGAAGGTGGCGCAGGGCGGCGCCGTGTTTGGCATCCCGGATGCGGTCTTCGATGTCGGTGCGCATCCTGTGCCACGCCTCGGCCGCGGTGGCCTTGGCCGGGGTGGACACGTCGGCGTTGGTGGCGATGAACGAGTACGCGTACACGTGGTCGACCAGCCCGTGCAGCGCGAGGGCGAGTTGGTCTTTCGGGATGGTGCGCCGGCGGCGGGCTCGCGGGTCGGTGGAGATGTCGCAGGCACGCACTCGGACTCGCCGTACGACGCAGGCGGTGTCGGGCGGCCAGCCGGCCGGGGCGTAGTCGGCCACCGCGACCTGGGCACCTGTCATGCCGATCGCCTCAGTGAATTGATCGTCGGGTATCGCGGCGGCGGCCCGCCACGCGGCGGGGTTGCGGGTGATGCCCACAGAGAAGTCACAGCCGTTGTCCACGGCGGCCCAGGCGATGTCTTTGGCGAAGTAGCCGACATCCCCACGTACCCGGGGCCGGGCGGTGACTCCGGCCGCTGCCAGGGTGGCCACGCTGCGTTCGATCAGCCCGGCCGCGCCCGGCCGTGGGTCCTCGTCCCCGGCGAGGAGGTCCGCGGCGACCACCAGCGCGGCCTCGGCCCAGGTCGCCACATGCGGCCGTCCGGCCCGCGCACCCTTGTAGCTGTAGGCGATCCCGTCTTTCTTCGCCCCGTACACCTCGACGTCGGTGCCGTCCAGATCGATCGTGGCCGTCCCGGCCCGTAACACGACCCGCCGCCGGGCCGGCAGCAGCCCGATGGCCCGGCAGCAGATCTCCCCGACGCCTTCCTCGATCCCGGCCAACTGGGATGCGGTGAACCGGGCCGCCAGGGTGGCCGCGGTGGTCGATGCCGGGGTGGGCACCACGGACAGGGATTCCCCAGTCACGTCGACGCGGCGACGGTCCAAGCTGGTCCAGAAGTCGCCGCCGAGCATCTGCGCCTGCGCCAACGACACCAGGAACTGCCCGGCGCTCAAGCCACGGTCGCGTTGCTTGACCGGCCCGACCGCGTCGTCGAGGGCCTCGACCATGCCCAGCCGGCCGACCAATTCCGCGACCGCTACCACCCCCGAGACCGGGGTCAACGATGCGTCCGGTGCGCCCACCCGGACACGACCAGCCAGACCAGGTATCTTCTTCACCGAACGGGTGTCCTTCCCGTAGTGACGGATTGGTCCTTCGACAAGCCCAATCATCCCTGCTGGTAAGGCACCCGTTCGTCTATGCCACGCGGCGTTGTACCACTACCTGCGGATCCGGGTCAGACGCTGCGGTTCTACGAGCGGCGGGGCTTGTTGGCCGAGCCGGTCCGGTCGGCGGCCGGGTACCGGTCGTATGCCCCGGAGACGGTAGGGCGGGTGCGGTTCATCAAACGTGCGCAGGAGCTTGGGTTCACCCTGGCCGAGGNNNGCCGGTCCCCGGCGCTGACGCTCGGCGGCTCTCGAGAACTCTCGCCGGCAGGTGCAACGGCGCCCCCTCCCAGGC
This sequence comes from Actinomycetota bacterium, assembly GCA_005885555.1. Classification (GTDB taxonomy): domain Bacteria; phylum Actinomycetota; class Actinomycetes; order Mycobacteriales; family Micromonosporaceae; genus AC-43. The sequence goes on along the minus strand of VAWN01000178.1, from coordinate 1,858 downwards.
CCCCTACCTGATTGGCGGGGCCTGGGGCCCTGTTTTTCTTCGAGCGCCCGCGACTGACCGTATGGCAGACGCAGGCAAGGCGAGAGAGGCTACTGTGATCCCGTTTGCGAACTCCCAGCACACCCAGGCATCGACTCCAGCCAAGCAGATAATTCACTCACCCAGCTATGCCCGTGCCTGCACGTTCCCGTTGCCGGCCATCCCTCTCTGTCAAGATCTGGTGAGGCAGGATCTGAGCTAGAAATCTTGTCTTGAGAGGGCGAGCGAGGAGCCATCCCCAGTGAGTTCGAGCAACCAGGTGCCCGATCCCGAGGTGCCGGCGAAGGCGCGGTCGCGGGCGTACTCCGCGGCGTACAAGGCGCGGATCCTTGAGGAGTACGACGGCCTGGACAAGGCGGGCAAGGGTGCGCTGTTGCGCCGGGAAGGGTTGTACACGTCGTTGATCTCGGCGTGGCGTCAGCAGCGGGACCAGGCGGCGTTGGCAGCCCTGGCGAAGCCGGCCGGGCGGCCGCCAGCGGATCCGGTGGAACGGGAGAACGGCAAGCTGCGTCGGGATGTTGAGCGTTTGCAGGCCGAGCTGGACAAGGCCCGCAAGGTGATCGAGGTCCAGGGAAAGCTCTCCGCGCTGTTGGGTCAGCTCGCGACCGACAGCCCGAGCAGCGGGAGCGAGCCCACGCGATGATCGACGACGCGATCGCGCAGCTGACACCGGTTCTGGGCTCGACGCGGGCGGCGTGTCGGGCGACCGGCCGGCCGCAGGCCAACCACTACCGTCGCCACCGGCAGTCCCCGCCACCGCCGCGCCCGGTCCGCCAGCGCAGGCCGCAGCCGCGGGCGCTGTCGGCGGCCGAGCGGGATACGGTGCGGGCGCTGCTCAACAGCGAGCAGTTCGTGGATAAGGCGCCGGCCACCGTGTACCACGAGCTGCTCGACGAGGGCGTCTACCTGGCCTCGGTATCGACGATGTACCGGGTTCTGCGCGCGCATGGGGAGGTCCGCGAGCGCCGCCGGCAGGCCACCCACCCGGCCCGGGTCAAGCCCGAACTGGTGGCCACCGCACCGAATCAGGTCTACAGCTGGGATATCACCAAGCTGCTCGGTCCGGCCAAGTGGACCTACTTCTACCTGTATGTGATCATCGATATCTACAGCCGGTATGTGGTCGGCTGGCTGATCGCCGAACGCGAGTCGGCGCTGCTGGCCGAGAAGCTGCTGGCCGACACGATCGTGAAGCAGCGCATCGACCGCGACACGTTGACCATCCACGCCGACAACGGCTCCTCCATGGCCTCCAAGCCGGTCGCGTTCCTGCTGGCCGACCTGGGCGTCACGAAGACCCACTCCCGGCCGCACACCAGCAACGACAACCCGTACAGCGAAGCCCAGTTCCGGACCCTGAAGTACCGGCCCGACTTCCCCGACCGGTTCGGCTGCGTCGAGGACGCCCGCGCATTCTGCCAACGCTTCTTCCGCTGGTACAACACGCAACACCGGCACTCCGGCATCGCCTACCACACACCGCAGAACGTCCACCATGGACAGTACGAGGCCGTCCGATCCGACCGCGCCGATGTCCTGGCCGCCGCCTACACCCGCAACCCGCAACGGTTCGTGCGCAAGCACCCCGAACCAGCCGCCCTGCGCCCCGCCGTATGGATCAACAAGCCACCCGACCAGTGACCCGACACGGATCACTCAATGATTCCCTGAACAACCTGCCTTAAAAATCTTGACACGCGCCGCCCGCCCGGCGGCCTGGCCCGGTGGCCGGATAGGTCCACCATCGGCGGATCAGCGCGCGGTGCCAGCGCAACAGGGTCGTCGGCGTGACCAGGAAGATCGGCCAGCGATCGCGGGG
>VAWN01000062.1 GCA_005885555.1 Actinomycetota bacterium | reverse complement strand
GCTCTATCTCGATGCAGCGCCGCACGATGGACACGGCGACGAGCGGGTCGGGGAGGCGGTCGGCCTGGTCGTCCACGGCGCTGCCGCCGAGCACGATGTGGTCGCCCTGGGGCAGCAGGTACGTCAGCTCGCGCACGTCTTCGGTGTGCTCGGCGAAAAACTCGTCGATGCCCGGGTTCTCCACGACGACGAGCTGGCCCTGTACCGGGCGCACGGTCTCGTCGGGTACCAGCCAGCGGGCGCCGAGGCCGGCGCAGTTCACCACGATGCGCGCGGTCTCGGCGGCCTCGGCCAGCGAGTCGAACCGGCGGGCCCGCACCGTGACGCCGGCCTGGTCGAGCTGCTTGAACAGGTAGGCCAGGTACCGCGGCATGTCCACCACCGGCACCGTGTACCGCCACCCGCTGGCGAAGCCGGGCGGCAGGTTGACTGCGGAAAGGCGCTGGAAGTCCGCGACCTCCAGCGCCCAGCCGGGTGGCTCGGCCACTTCGCGGCCGGCCTCCACGCCGGGCACGAGGTACACGCCGGTGTCCGGCTCAGCTGCGAGGCGCTCCAGCCGCTGCCGGGTGTACCGGCCCCATTCGTCGGTACCGTGGTCCTCCGCCGACAGGTACGGGCCCCAGATGGCGCCCGCGCAGGAGGAGGTGGTCAGTTCCGGTGGTGTGTCGGCAAGCACCCGCATCGACGCGCCCGGTAATCCGGATTCCACGAGAGCCAGCGCGGTGGTCAGGCCGGACACGCCGGCGCCGATGATGAGCACGTCGGTTCTGGAACTGGCCATATCTAAAAGTAACCGCGATGTGTCGCTGAGCGAATAGTGAAGTTCTTCGTTCTCTGATCACGCCGGCGTGATTCACGTGAACATTCATCTCACGCGAAGTCTTCACGGATAGTCTCGTTAACCGGTACGCACCGTTGCATTGTCGGGTGTCGGTGGGGTCCAATCAATGGACAACTGTCGGGGGCGGACGAGGATGCGATGCTGACGTTCGGCGAGGTACACACGGGGCTGCTGCAGCATTCCTCGTCGCTTTCCACGGAACGGGGCACGCACGCGCTCGCGCTGCTGCCCGGGGAACGGGTCCGGCGGTCGGAGCGGCCGATCGCATACACCGTCTCACCGGACACGCTGACCGGCGTGGACTGCGCGCTGGCCACCGGGTCCGGCGCGCGTACCCGGGCCGTCGGCACCGCGGTATCCCACGCCTGCCTGACCGGCGGCCACATCCTGCAGGGCTCGACGAGCATCCGGATCGTGCGCAGCGTTGGCGGCCGGCGGCTGCCCTGGTCGCACTACCTCGCCCGGCCGGGTGTGGTGGAGACGATCGGCCGGGCGGATCCGGACGACCTCGTGCGCGGGTTCCTGGTACCGGAGCCGGCCGTCGGTACCCTCGACCTCGGTGCCATGAGCGGCCGGGTGATGGACAGCGCGCAACTGCGCGCGCGGCCGGACCGCAAGCCACCGTTCCGGATGCGGCGCACCCGGCTGCGCTGGGCCGCCGTCGTGACCGGCGCCGACGACGCGCCGCCACGGGTACGGTTCACCATCGAAGACGGCAACGTCCGCACCGTCGCGGTAACCACCGGGGCCGCCGCCGCCGCGCACGTGCCGGGCCTGTGCGAAGACCTCGCGCTGCACGACTGGCTGCTCACCGCGATCCTGGAGATCCTGGAACGCAGCCGGATCGGCGCGTTGCCGCGCGGCGAGGTGGTCCGCCGGCTCGCACCGGTGCTCGACCACCTGGTGCACCTGTGGATGCCCGCCGCGCGGGTGCATCCGTCGCTGCGGGACGTCTGGACGAGCATCGACCGGCGACCCGGCTTCAGCCGGCAGTGGGACGCGAGCGTGCACCGGGTACGCGATCAGGTCGCCGTCAACGCCGCGGTGGCATACCACACCGTGGCCGAAATGAATGTCCGGTCGGCATGAAGTGGTCCGCATTCGCGTGGCTCACCGAGTCGAGCGTGGTCCGCAAGATTGTCGCGACGCTGATCGTCGGCGGCGGGGTGTTCCTGGCGACCAACAGCCTCAACCTGTCCAGCGAGTGGAACATCGTGCTGCCCGTGTTCATCGGCGGCGTGGTACTCGTGGTGCAGTTCCTGGTCGAGTTCGACAACCGGCTGCAGCTGGTGGAGCTGGGCCAGAACCGCCATTTCGAGACCGTCGAGCGGCTGATCACCGGTACCTTCAACAGCATCAGCGAGGCGACCGAGCTCTTCGGCCAGGTCGAGACCTCCGCCATGCACACCGATCTGGTCAAGCAACTGGTCCGGCACGCGGCCAACCTGGACCGTTCGGCACACCAGCTGATGCACCTGTTCGCGCATGCCGAGATAACCAGAGTCTCCGAACTCATGAAAGGCCTCAGCGAGCGGGGTGAAATCACCTACGACGGCGAGGACCGTGACTGGCTGCTCGCGTTGACCCGCAACGCGCATTCCACCATCGACGCGACCAGCTTCACCGCCGTCGACGCCAGCGGCCACGGCGTCTACGACGGTGAACTGTGGACCAGCGACCTCGGTCAGCGGTACCTGGAGGCGCAGCAGAAGGCGCTGGAGCGCGGGGTGACGGTGCGGCGCATCTTCATCCTCGACGACCCCGACGGCGCCGACGATCCCGGTCTGCTGCGCATGTGCCAGATCCAGCAGAAGCTCGGCGTGCTGGTGCGCATCCTCGACCCGGAGACGCTGCCCGGCCTGCACCACAACTGGATGTTCGACTTCATCGTGTTCGACTCGGTGGTCAGCTACGAGAGCACTCCGGCCGCGTGGGCGCGCAAGGGCAGCAAGCCGGCCATCGTGAGTACCCGGCTGGTGCTCAGCCCCAAGCGGTTGGACGAACGGGTCGACGGGTTCCAGGACCTGTGGGAGCTGGCCCGTACCCCGGACCTACCGCCACGCGGCGGTGCTGCCGGTTAGCACGTACTCGATCCGGTCGACCAGTTCGGCCGGCAGCTCGGTGCCCTCCGCAGCGCTGCGGTCCACCGCCTGGCGGTCGGCGACCGGGTCGACGGCCACCTGGCCCAGGATCGTGCACACCGCGTCTTCGACCGCGAGGAACCGGCGGGGCAGGATGGACACCGTCCGGTACGCGTAGAACGACGCCGCGTCGGGGGCCAGCCGGATCACCGGTGGCAGCCGGTCCCAGTCGGTGGGCCAGTCGGCCGGCCACGGTACCGGTGCCGCGACCGTCCGGCCCTCATGGCGCAGCAGGCCCAACCGCAGCAGCTGCCAGACCGCGGCCAGGAACGGGCAGGACCAGGTGCGGGTACCCCCGTCGTCGTCCCACAGTTCGATATCGACAAAGATCGAGTGCCGGTTCGCCGCGGTCTGCCGGGGCGGCGCCCACGACCGCAGCGCGCCCATCGCCTCCACGGTCGCGTCGGACGGCGACCGTTCGCCGTTGGTGAGCCAGCCGCTCGCATCCGGCGGCGGCCGCGAACCGTTGGTGTTGAGCGGTGGTTCGGCCACCAGCCGCCCGGCGACCAGCTCCGCCAGGGGTACCTCGCCGGCCCGCGCGCAGCCGGATTCCCTTGCCAGGTAGTCGATCCGCAGCCCCGCCTGCGCCGCCGCGTCGAGCAGTTGCGCAATCACCACGTCGGGCGGGCTGAGCCGGGTGAAGTAGTCGTCCACCAGGAAGCAGGTGCTGACTCTCGCGGTGCGGCCGCCGAGACTGTCCACACAGGACTGTCGGGCCGCGTGGTACCACGGTGCGATGTCCCGGAAGTGCGCGCGCAGGAAGTCGGGGCCGCGCTGCAGGTCTTCCATGTACAGGTGACCCAGCTCGACGGAACGGTGCGCGTAGGCCACCGACTCCACTTTCGGCTCCGCGGCCACCTCGGTGAACTCCACCTCGGCCGGCATCTACAGGCCTTCCCACGCCGAGTCGTCGAACAGCCGCTTGGCGATGGTGTTGAACGCGTCGACGGTCGCCTGGTTGGCGATGTGCCGGGTCAGCACGTCGTTGTCGGAGATGAGCTGCTCGCGCCACTGCAGTACCGGATCCAGCGGTACCGCACCGAGCATCTGCGTGCGGCCGACCCGCCGGCCACTGGCGATCTCCTGCAGATCCGTGTTGCAGTCGCGCAGCCAGGCGATCTGTGCGGCGCGCAGGCCCGCCAGCTCGGTCGAGTCGGGGTCCACCACGGCGGTGCGGACGAACCGGATCGCCGAGGACAGCCGGTCGCGGTCGTGCCCCAGTTCGGCGCCGGTCTCGATGATGCCGCGCCGGCCGTTGACCAGGTTCGCCGCGGCGATGATGTGTTGCCTGGTCCAGCGGTGGTAGATCAGCCAGCGGTACGGTACCGCCGCCAGCTCCGGCGTGGCCGTTGCGGCGAGCACGATCTGGGTGGCGTACGAGCGGCCGGCGCTGAGGTCGACCAGACACAACTCGAACTCCTCGTCCAACCGCAGCAACAGGTTGACGCAGCGCCGGACGACGTCCCGGTCGGCGGAGAACTCACCACCGCCGCTGTCGCCGGGATGGAACACCAGCCGGCCGGCGCCGGGCGGGCGGCCACGCAGGCTGTCGCGGTCGGAGGACGTCCACACGTCGTACCGCACCGGGTCGTTCGCCTTGCCCAGCAGGTAGGAGTGCAGACCGCGCTCGGGTACGCCGCTGACGAGCGCGTTGATGTGGAAGATCGCGCCCGCGGTGGGCGAACCGAAGTCGAAGTCGAGGTAGCAGACGTCACTGCTCTGCAGGGCGCGCCGGTACACGACGTTGCAACTGGTGACCGAGCGGCCGGTGCCGCCCTTGTCGGACGTGGCGAACACCAGCACGGCTACAACCCGCCGGACAGGTCCGAGCGCGCCGCGGCCAGCCGGTCCAGATCGCGCAGCACCTCACTCACCAGTACGAACGCGGTGCCCGGATGGTCGGCGACGATTTCCCGGGCCCGGCGCAGCGTGGCCCGCGCACTCTGCAGCGTGCTGCGCATGGCCGGCCCGGCCTCGGTGGAGCCGCGCAGCAGTTCCTGGTCGAACCGGTGGTCCGCCTCGCTCAGCAGGTCGCCGGCCAGCTCCGCCAGCCGTTCGTTGCGCAACGGCGGAGAACCCACCACGTCTGCGGCAGTCACCAGACACTCCACCACGCGACGGGTGTAGTACCACGACGGGTGGTCGGAGATCGACGGGAGCTGGCTGAACACGTTGCCCGGCTGGTCCCACAGGTCGGTGCCCGGCTCGCCGGCGATCCGCCGCAGCTGCAGGTGGTCCCAGACGTCATCGGCCAGGCCCAGCAGCGCGCCGCGCCGCTCGGTGTCGCGCATCAGACCGGCGATCCGGACCGTGCGTTGCAGCAGCAGCGGCGCGAAGTCGGAGACCGTCCAGCGCAGTGTGGTCTCCGTGTCGCCGTCGGCGCCGAACAGGTCGATCCGCACGCCGGGGGAGTGCATGGGCAGTGCCGGGTCGTTCAGCTCGAACGGCCGCCGGGTGATGCGTGACCGGTTGGCCAGTTCGTTGAGTACCTGACCCACCCGGCTCAGCGCCGCATCCGGTGCCCGCCGCCGCACCAGATCCTGTACCACGATGGAAGTCACCAGGAGACTGAAGTAGTCGGACTCCGCGCGGTCGGTGGTGCGCCACGGGATGTCCTCCAGCGGCCAGCGTCCCGAACCGAACGTCGCGATCGTCGACCAGTACGACTGGGTCAGGTCCCAGCGCAGTTGCAGCGCCTGCGCCAACCGGGTCTGCTCCTCGTTGAGCAGGCCGAGCAGCCGGGTGCGTTCGGAGAACAGCGCGGCGATGCCGTCCAGGGCGACCACCGTGAAGTACAGGTACGGCGCCGCCTGCGCCACGCCTTCGCGCTGTTCGCCGACCTGCTCGCTGGTGACGATCGCGGGTGCCTTGCGCACGATGCCCCAGGACCAGCCGCACTCGAACAGGCGGTTGGGGTTGTCGAGATCCTCCGCGATACCGGCACCCGACCCGATGGTGACATCGCGCAGCCGGGCGTTGATTTCCCGCAGTGCGCGCCGCAGGTCTTCGATGATCTGCCGCTCCGGCACGCCGCTCTGGTTCGCCGTGCGGCACAGCGCCCGGCCTTCCGGCGAGTGCGCGTCGAACACGCTGACCGTGAAGCTGCGCAGCAGGCCCACCATGGCGGCGGACAGTCGCTTGCTCGCCAGCGCCTCCAGCGCCTCGACCTCGCGGCGCAGGTCTTCGCGCTTGATGACTTCCCGGAAGACGCGCAGGAAACCGATGGTCGACAGGGACAGCGCCACCGACGTCGAGAACGAGTCGACCACGTCCATCGTGCGCAGTGTGTCGCTGAGTTCGGGTACTCCCGGCGGTGGCTGGAAATACTCCTCACCGGCGAACACCGGCGTACCGTCGGCCGCCGAGTACCGCTCCATGTACTCGGTCAGGATCCGGATGAGCAGCCGCGGAATCTCCACGCTGTCACCGAGGCCACGCAGCGCCCGCAGGACGTCGTCGCTGGTCTCGTCGGGACGGTCGAGCTTGAACACCGCCGGACCGGCGGCCGGTGTCATCAGGCACAGCAACTGTTCGGCGTCGCTGATCGAGTTGCTGCTGTCGCGACCGCCCCAGATCCATTTACCGTCTTGAAACGAGGTGCGTGCTGTTGCCTGCCAGATCTCAAGAATCTGCTGGCGCGGTTGCAGCTTCATCGGTGTTCGGCCGCCGTCCCTGTGCTGTCAGCGCCGCGCGATCCTTCCCGTCACGAGCACCATGCCGACGCCGTCACGCAACGGATTCGCGCTGTCGATGTTGATAACGCTTGCTTTCCGGATGCCCTCGCTGTGCAAGCATTTTTGCACATCGTCCGCGGTGATCGCGACGGCTGGAAAATGGACACCGTTGACTTCGTACCCGTGCGAGTTGCGCATGAACGCCGCCGCGAACGGGGCGTTGGGTCGCAGCGACCGCAGAAAGCAACGCGTCGCGCGGGCGAACTCGTCGCCCCGTTCGGTGATCGATTCGGCGCAGAAGAACATGGTGCCGATGTCGTAGGCGCTCTTCGGCAGGTCGAAGATGCTGCCGCGGTTGACCCGCGTGCGTTCGTGCACCGCCCACTGCGGGTCGCGGATCGGCGCGTACAGCGGCCACTTCGACAGCACGTCCCAGTACGGCTGCCAGATCCCGATGTCGGTGTGCCGCGCCGTCTCCCTGGCGAGCCAGCCGCAGTTGGTCTTCGCCCGCTCGTACATGGTGATCTGGCTGCACAGCGGCAGCAGCGCGAAGACCGGGTACAGGTTGGTGCCGGTGCCGACGTCGATCCCCCGCAACAGCTTCGGCTCGCGTAACCCGCTGAAGAACTCCGCGAGCCGCATGAGGATGTCCTGGTCGTCGTCGCGCATGACGCCGTAGTTGTGCCGCAGGTACCACTCGGAGTCGAAGGTGTCCCAGGGGAACTCTTCGTTCAAGAGTGGCCGGACGGCGGTGTCCTGCTTCGGCTGTGCCACGTGACCTCTCGAAGCCTTTGGTTGTCGGCGGCGTTCCCGCCTGGTCCGGGTGGCCGAGGAGTCCAGGCTTGCGGAGCTTACTCGATGGTCTCTCAACGACGCAGGTTCCAGTTAGGTAACGCTTGCTTCGACGGTACCTCCAGAACGCTGCCCGCGTACCGGTATGTCGGACCTAACGGCCGTTGAGGAATGGCGAATGTGCAGGTAATGAGTCTTACTGCGTCAGGTGGCGAATGCCGCTGACCAATCGCTGACAACCGGCCGGCCGGGTGGCGCGACCTGACCCGGGCATGTCGGTGCGATGTAGTCGTGACTACGCCGGGGTCGACTGGGCGATCTGCATCAGGAACTCGGCGTTGCTCCGGGTGCGGCCGAGCAGGTCGAGGAGCAGCTCGATCGGCTGGCTGCCCTCCCGCGACTGCAGCACCTTGCGCAGCCGGCGGGTCACGACCAGCTCGTCGGGGGACAGCAGGATCTCGTCCTTACGGGTGCTTGACGCCTCGACGTCGATCGCGGGGAAGACGCGCTTCTCAGCGATGCGGCGGTCGAGCTTCAACTCGGCGGTACCGGTCGACTTGAACTCCTCGAAGATCACCGTGTCGCC
>VAWN01000177.1 GCA_005885555.1 Actinomycetota bacterium | reverse complement strand
TGCCCGCCCTCGCCGCGTCGTTGGCGGCCGCGGGGCATGAGATGACGGACCGGCCGGGCGCGCCGCTGGAGGAGGCGCGTGAGGGGGTTCGGGTCGTGCGGGCACCGGAGGATCCGCAGTCGCCGACCGCAGCCGGGCCCGGGCGGCTGGCCCGCAGCGCTCGGCACATGGTCCGCACCCGGTTCGGGTGGGCCGGGATCGCCGACCGTACCGCAGCCACCTACCGGGCAACCATCGCGGGCGGCGGACCGCACCTGCAACGGCAGATCCCGCGGCCTGCCCCGGCCATGGCGACCGACCGCAACCTTCTGGTCGACACCGCCACCGGCTGCGCGCCATGACCGCGTTCGCTTTGCGATTTGTGGCGCCAGCGGAAGCGGCTGTCCCGTCCCGCCGGTCCCGTCGGCATCGGTGCAGGTGAGCCATGCGCATCGGACTGATTGCCCCACCGTGGATCCCGGTACCACCGCCCGCGGAGGGTACCGAGGCGGTGCTGGACAACCGGGACCGCAAGACGGCGCGCCAGGTCGACGGGGTACGCCGCCGTGTGGCCCTTCAACCCGTCACCGTCCACACCACGCTGGCCTGACCATCCCGGGAGGTACCGCGGTGGCGAACCTGAACCGGCGGCCGAGTCCGGTCGCAGACCTCTGGGACTGGCAACTGCGCGGAAGCTGCCGCGACATGGACACCTCGGTGTTCTTCCACCCCGACGGCGGCACCGGGGAAGCCGGGCGACACCGCGGAACTGCGGCGATCGCGGTGTGTGCCCGCTGCCCGGTGCTTGCCGAGTGCGCCGCGTACGCTCTCGCCGCGGGCGAGCCGTACGGCGTGTGGGGCGGGTTCACCGTGGCCGAACGGCGGCGGCTGCTGGCGATCGGCTGGGAAGACCTCGCCGACCCGTGGCGACGCCGTGTGGACATCGCCCGGCTGCGCGCCCGGCTGACCGCGCGAACCCCCGCGGCCCGGGAGAGGCAGCCGGTTCGTGAGCCGCACGAGCCGCATCGATTGCCCGCGTGATCGGCTCAGCAGGCGGTGGTGCGGCTGGTGACCGCAGCGGGCGTGGCGCGCCGGGTGTAGCCGCGTTCAGGGTGTGGGTATGAGCAGTACGGGGCAGGTGGCGTGGACGGCGACGTCCTGGCTGACGGTGCCGAGCAGGAGTGGGGATCGGGCGCCGGTGCGGTGGGTGCCGATGACGATGAGGTTGGCGTGTTGGGCGGCGGAGAGTAGGACGGTGGCAGGGTCGCCGTGCCGAACGTCGTAGTCCACGGTGACTGGCGCATCGCCGTCGCGCGGGGCCTTGGCGAGCAGACGGTGCAGGTCTTCGGTGGCGGCGTCGTGGCGGGCCTGTCTGGCGGCCCGCCGGTCGTGGCTGGCTGCGGTGTCGAGCGATGCCGCCGTGGTGGCGGTGTCGGCGATGGCGTGTACCACTGATACCGCGGCTTTGGTCAGCCGGGCTTGGCCGAGCGCGGCGGCCAGGACGGTGTCGTTGTGGGAGCCGTTCCGGTCCAGTCCGACGATGATGCGTGCACCGGGTTGTGGCTCGGTCACCTTGGCTCACCTCCACTGACACCGTGGCGGGCGTGGGGTGGTGGCATGTAGAGGCGAAGGTCACGTCCGTACTGGGCGGTGGTGGGTTGGCGGTCAGGCGGTGGGGTCGGGGTCGGGCATGTGTTCGGTCGGAGTCTGGTTTGGTCGCGTCGGGTTGAGGGCGAACACGGCGGTGCGGATGTCGTGGATGATCGCGTCGACTTCGTTGATCTGGGTTTGGATGGCGGTGCGGGTTTGCGGGTTGGTGCTGCGTGACGCGGTACCCTGCAGCGCGAGCCCATGGCTGAACAGGCGGTGGATGACGCGGTGGCGCAGGTCCTGTAGCTGTTCGTTGTCGCGCCGGACCTGGCTGAGTTGGATGGCCAGCCCGGCGTGCGCGGCGACCGCGGTGATCAGGTCGAGGTCGAGGTGGTCGAATGGTTCGTCGCCGGGCCGGCGGGACACGGTGAGCACGCCGTTGACACCGCCGTCGCCCAGGAGCGGCACGGCGACGGTCTCGCCGATTAGGCCGTTGGCGCGTTCGGCTGCTGCTGGGGTGCGCGGGTCGCTGAGCGGGTCGCCCACCATGACGAGGTGCCCTGCCGTCATAGCGGTCCCGCTGACCGAGCCGTCCACCGGGATGAGCTGGCCTTCCCATCGTTGGTACTCGCTGCCTTCGGCCACGACCAGCCGCAGGGTCTGCGGGTCGTCGGTGGGGACGGCCACGCCCGCGCCGTCGCCGTCGAGTATTTCGCGGGCGTGGTGTACCAGTTGCCGCAGCACGTTGTCAGCGTCGGTGCCGGCCAGCAGCCCGGTGCTGACCTCGACCATCGCGGTCTGCCAGGTGTGCCGGCGGCGGCTCTCCGCGAGCAGGGTGGCGTTTTCGATCGCCGCCGCAGCCGCCGCGGCCAGTGCCTGGACCAGTTGTTCGTCGTCGCTGGTGAACTCGTCGGCGCCCTGCTTCTCGGTCAGGTAGAGGTTGCCGAAGACCCGGTCGGCGACGCGGATCGGTACGCCGAGGAACGAGCGCATCGGGGGGTGGTGTTCGGGGAAGCCGACCGAGGCGACATGCTCGGCGATGTCGCGCAGCCGAAGCGTCTGGGGGTGCTCGACCAGTACCCCGAGCAGACCCTTGCCCTGTGGAAGGTGGCCGACCTGGGTGACCACGTCGGGGTCCATGCCGGTGTGAACGAACCGGACGAGGTGGCCGCGGCTGACCACGCCGAGCGCGGCGTAGCCGGCGTTGACCAGCTCCCGGGCGGCTTCCACGACGTGGCGCAGCACGGTGTCGAGGTCCTCGGCGCGGGCCACGGCGAGGTAGGCGTGCAGCAGCCCCCGCAGGCGGCCCTGGGCGTCTTGTACGTCGCGTGCCCGCGCCATCAGCTGTTCGAGCAGCTCGTCGAGCTCCAGCCGGGCCACCTGGGAGAACGTCATGTCGGCGACGGGATCATCGGCCGGTAGTGGGACGCCGACCTGGCGCCTGCTGGTTAGGTCGTCGCTCACGGCGATCACCGCCCTGACCACCGACCTCGGCGCCGGCGTGTCCTGGCCAGTCTGACAGATCCCGGGCACGGGTCACAGCGGCCGAGCGGTGAACGCTCAGCTCTGCGGGCCGCCGGGGTCCAGGGCGACAGTTTCACGGTCACGATACCGCCTGCCTGCAGTACGACACCATCGGCGACGGGAGGTGCCCGGTGGCCGTGCCTGACCCGTTTTGTTCCTCCTATGGGCGGCTGGTGCTCGTGGTGAGGAGCAGTCCGATGGTGGCGACGTCGGCCAGTGCCTGTCCGATGCGCCGTCTGCCATCGTCCATGGCGCCGGGTCTGGTGTCGAAGAAGTTCAGCGCACCGATGACCTCGGTGCGCAGACGCATCGGTAGCGCGTGTACCGCGGCGAAGCCGACCTCGGCCGCGGCGGCGGTGAACCGCGGCCACCGCCCAGCGGTG
>VAWN01000176.1:4218-4789 GCA_005885555.1 Actinomycetota bacterium | reverse complement strand
GATCGGGTGGGTTTCTACTGCTCGTTGGGGACTCCTCCACCGGCAAGACCCGGATGGCGATGGAGGCGATCGCCCAGGGGCCGCTGCTCGGCTGGCGGTTTCTGCGCCCGACGTCCGCCCGTGACCTCGCCGGCTTGGTGTCCGCCGCGGCCGGACAGGACGGCACGGTCGTGTGGCTCGATGAAATCCAGAACTTCCTCACCGGCACCGAACACCTAACCATCGGCACCGTCGGCCGCCTGCTTGACTCCGGTCGGGCGGTCTTGGTTGGGACGATCTGGCCGGACACCTTCGACCGTCTCACCGCGGACCCGGTCGACCCGCATCACGACCTCAACCGGGACGCCCGGCTGATCCTTCAGCGGGCGTACAGGCAGGACGTCTCGGACCGGTTCAGCGAGGCGGAGTTGTCGCGGGTCGCCGCCTCGCCGGACCCGCGGCTGCGCGAGGCGGCACAGTCCGGGCCTCGCGTCACCGAGGCGCTCGCGGCGGTCCCCGATCTGATCCGGCGATGGCGCCACGGCCGTGACGAGTTCGGAGTTCTCGTCGTGACGGCGGCGACCCTCTGCCG
>VAWN01000176.1:1999-4159 GCA_005885555.1 Actinomycetota bacterium | reverse complement strand
CCTGCTGTCGGACCGGCAGCGGTCACGGGCACAGGGCGCGTGGTTCACGGGGGCCTTGGCCTGGGCGCAGCAACCCGTTCGGGGACAGAGCACTCTCCTGTGGCCGGTCGGGACGACGCTCGGGGCCACCGATGGCTACGAGGTGGCCGACCCGGTCGTGCAGAACGCCGTGCGTGACAGCGCGCCGCCGAACCGCGAGCTGGACCACCCACTGTGGACGACCATCGTCACCCACGCGGACGTCAACGCCTGCAAGGCGATGGTTAGCACGCTGTACGGCCGGGTGCCGGTCGAGTCCGAAGAGGACGCCGTACGGCTGATGATCTGGCGCCGGCTCGCCGAGCTCGGCGATCCCGACGGCATGCACCAGCTCGCCGGCTTGCTCGTGCTCCCCGAGCTCTACGGGGAGCACGAGGTCACCGAGGAGGTACGGCAAGAGAGCCGCGACTGGTACCGGCGGGCGGCCGAACACGGCCATGGGCCGGCGATGACCCTGCGCGCCATTGACTTGGCGGAATCGGGGCAGGTGGAGGAGGCGCTTGGCTGGTACGCCCAAGCGGCCGAACAGCAGGATGAGACGAGCCGCAGCATCGCGCAGTACAACCGCGCTAGCCTACTGCACCGCCTCGGGCGGTTGGGCGAGGCCGAGACCGCCTACCGGACCGCGGTCGACGACGGCACCTGGGCTGCCGCCTACCCGCTCGGGGCGATGCTGTACGAGGCCGGCCGCACCGGCGAGGCGGAGCAGGTCTACCGCCGCGCCGCCGACGCCGGCCAACCAACGGCCATGGCGTGCCTGGGCGAGCTGGCCGCCGCGGCCGGCCGGAACGCGGAGGCCGAGCGCTGGTATCGCCGGGCCATCGAGGCCGGCGAAGCCACCGGCCGCAGCGAGGCATCGACGATGGTCAACCTCGGCCAGCTCCTTTACGAATCTGGACAGACCGACGAGGCCGAGCAGTGGTGGCGCCGGGCCGCCGACAGGGAGGAGGCCACCGCGATGTACAACCTCGGAATGGCCAGCGAGCAGGCGGGCCGGGCCGAAGACGCCGAGCGGTGGTGGCGCAAGGCCGCCGAGCACGGCGATACCGACGCCATGGCCGATCTCGGCGTCATGCTGTACGAGGCGGGCGACGCCGAGGCGGAACGATGGCTACGCCAGGCCGCCGAACGTCGCCACGCCTCCGCGATGAACAACCTCGCCGGTCTACTCGCCGGGACCGACCGGCTGGACGAGGCAGAAACGTGGTACGAACAGGCTGCCGAGAAGGGACTCGCAGTCGCCGCGATCAACATCGCCCGCCACCACGAGGCTGCAGGCCGCAGCCGGGAGGGCAGGCACTGGTATCGCCGAGCCCACGAGATCGACCCCGACCTACTCGGCACGCTGGGCTACCAGGCGCACGAGGCGGGCCGAACCGACGAGGCCGAAGCCGTCTACCGGTACGGCGCCGAACTCGGCGACACCCGTCTCATGGCGATGCTCGGCTCGCTCCTACACGAGCGCGGAAGCCTCGACGAAGCTCAGACCTGGTACCGGCGCGCCCTTGAGCAGCCCGAACCGATCGTCATGTACCAGCTCGGCGTCTTACTTCAGGAAACGCGGCGTGACACCGAGGCACGGCAGTGGCTGCGCCGGTCTGCCGACGCTGGCTTCTCCGAAGCCGCGTCGGCCCTGGCCGCGCTCGCCGAAGAAGCCGGCGACACGGACGAGGAGCGGCGGTGGCGGCAGCGGGCGGCCGAGCTGAGCAAAGCACCGAGCGGCCACAATGGCGCCAGTCAGGACCCAACCGGCGCAGAACCACAAGCCTGATTCGACGAACCTCCACCTGAACTGACCCGTCCCTCGCCAGCCGTTCATGGGGGCGCAGGATGAATGACGCTCGACAGGAACGCTCGATGACGCCGAAATGGCAGCCTTCAGCGAGAATGAGGTGATCTCACCGAGGTAGGTATCCGTGCTCGAAATGGGTGAGCACGAGGGCGGCTTTCGCGATGTCGCCGATGCGGCTGGGGCTGGCGGTGGTGTGCCGCAGAACGCGCCAGCGGCCTACCAGCAGGGCGAAGCCGCGTTCGCCGAGTGCCCGCATCACGCGCAGCAGCTTGTTGTAGGTGCGGTTGTCCACGCCGAGGCGGCGTCCGTCGGTGGGTTGCTTGAACGGG
>VAWN01000176.1:0-1987 GCA_005885555.1 Actinomycetota bacterium | reverse complement strand
GATTCCGGCGCCGTGGTAGCCGGGGTCGGCCAGGGTCGGCAGGCCCTGGGCGGCTGCGGCGTACAGCGCCCCGAGGGCGTGATCCTGCGCGCAGGTCAGGTCATGCACCGGCCCGGGTTCGACCGGTCCGACCCAGATCGGCAACCCGTCCGGGCGCATCACCGCTTGGATGTTGCCGCCGAAGTCGTGGCGCTTGCCGGAGTACCACACGTCGATGACCTCACCCTTAGAGGGCATCTCGTCCCTTTTCGGCATGATCTGGTATGAACATGGCAGGCTGGATACCGCTGACGTCCCACCATTGTGGATGTTGCTTTGGTAGAGCAAGCGAGTGAATACTCCTCGCCGCGCATATCGCACCGACCTGTCTGACGCCCGTTGGTCGCTGATCGAGCCGATGCTGTCGGCGTGGCGGGCCCAGCGGGCCGGGTTGGGGATCGCGAAGATACAACACGACCTGCGGGAGATCGTCAACGCCATCTTGTACGTGAACCGGACCGGGATCGCGTGGGAGTACCTACCGCACGATTACCCGCCGTACAAGACCGTGCATGGCTACTTTGCCTTGTGGGAGAAGGAAGGTGTCACCGAGGCGATCCATGATGCGTTGCGCGGCAAGGTCCGCCGGGCGGCGGGCCGTTCGGCGGAGCCCACTGCGGCGATTCTGGACGCGCAGACGGTCAAGACGTCGGGCAACGTACCGGAGCAGTCGCAAGGGATCGACGCGGGTAAGCGGATCAAGGGCCGCAAGCGGCATGTGGCCACGGATGTGCTCGGCCTGTTGTTTGTTGTGCTGGTGACTGCGGCCAGTGTGCAGGACACCACCGGTGGCCGGGTGGTGGTGGAGCAGGTAGCCCGTGCGTACCCCACGGTGGCGGTGGCGTGGGTGGATTCCGGGTACAAGCAGAGCGTGTACCGTTCGGAAACCCGGTCATGGGCGATGACGTGCGGCTTTGTCCGCCGCACGAGCGACGGCCGGTACCATGCTACCGGCCATGATCCTCTCCATCGGCTACCTGATTCTTCGGCAGGTATTCCAGATGATCATCCTGGTGGCGCGCGGGGATCGCGCCAACGCGGTCGAGGTGCTCGTGCTGCGGCATCAAGTCGCGGTCCTGCGTCGCCAGGTACGGCGGGTAGACCTGGAACCAGCCGATCGGGCGGTGCTCGCGGGCTTGTCGCGGCTGCTGCCGCGGGTGCGGTGGGCGGCGTTCCTCGTCACGCCGGGCACGCTGTTGCGCTGGCACCGTAGTCTGATCGCCCGGCGGTGGACCTATCCGACGCCACAGCTGGGCCGACCACGGGTGACGGCCGAGGTGCGGGCGTTGGTGCTGCGGCTGGCCCGGGACAACCCGACCTGGGGCTGCAGACGTATCCAGGGCGAACTGGCCGGGCTGGGCTACCGGATCGCGCCGAGTACGATCTGGTCCATTCTGACCAAGGCCGGCGCCGGACCAGCCCCACGGCGGGCCGGACCGACCTGGACTGAGTTCCTCACCGCGCAGGCAAAGGGCATCGGTCGGCCTGACTCGAATCTACTTGCTGTTCCTCATGGAGATCGCAACTCGGCGGGTGCATCTGCTGGGTGCCACCACGAACCCGACGGGTGAGTGGGTGGCGCAGCAGGCCCGCAACCTGATGGCCGAGTTGGGGGAGCGAAGCAATCGGTTTCGGTTCCTGATCCGCGACCGGGACACGAAGTACACCGGGGTGTTCGACGCGGTGTTCAAGTCAGAGGGCATCGAAGTACTTCTCACGCCGCCGCAAGCGCCCCGGGCCAACGCATACGCGGAGCGTTGGGTGCGCACGGTACGCCGGGAGTGCCTGGACCGGGTCCTGATCTACGGCACCCGCCACCTGCTGACCGTGCTGAGCGAGTACCTGGCGCACTACAACGGCCATCGCGCGCATCAAGGGCGCCGGCAACGCCCACCCGACCGCGACGCGCTTCCGGCGCCGGTTGCTGATCTGGCCAGCGCGCGGATAC
>VAWN01000175.1:3419-3896 GCA_005885555.1 Actinomycetota bacterium | reverse complement strand
ATCACCTGGGGCGAGGACCGCGACACCACCCTGCCGCCGGTCAACGTGCTGCCGTTGCTGGTCGCCGAGCTGAATAAGCCGGAGAGCTGGCGGACCCGCAACCCGGCTGGCGGCGCGCCGCTGGTGAACCTGCGCGCCCTCGCTCCGGCCGAGGCCGACGTCGTACTGCACCCGTTGGGCACGCTGTTCGTGCAGCAGCGGGTGGTACCGCTGGACATCCAGGTGGACAAGGTGGGTAGCGAACGCGCCGCCGACGTGTCCCGGTGCCAGGTCAGTATCGACGGTACCGGCCTGGTGAAGGTCTCCGACGCGGTGGACCAGTTCGCCCTCGGGCAGTTCCAGAACCTGAGCGACGCGCAGAAGCTGTCGCTGCCGTCGTTCGAGCGCGAGCACGCGGGCGTGGAACTGGCCCCGGACGGCGCGGCGCTGGCGTCGTCGCGGGCGGTACGCCGCAGCGCCCGGTACGAGGAGATCGTC
>VAWN01000175.1:1209-3379 GCA_005885555.1 Actinomycetota bacterium | reverse complement strand
TGTTCCACCACTTCCTGGGCGGGGCGAGCGTGGCGCGGTCCGCGCTCGCGCAGGCCGAACGCACGCTGCGACAACCGTTCCAGGACCGGATCACGGTACCCGGAGACTCCTACGTGGTGGCGTCCACGCGGGACAACACCGCGGCCGGCCCGGTGTTCCGCAGCCAGGCGCAGGCCCGCGCGCACCTTTCCGACCTGCTCGCCGCCGACCCGAACCAGGTGGACTCGCTGCACGTCATCCCCGCCCTGGAGGCTTCGCCGTGACGGCCAGTGCGTACTCCTTCCTGCCCTGGCTGCGGCGGGGCATCGCCACCCGGATCAGCACCCCGCCCGGTACCGCCCAGCGTGCCAGTGTCACGGTGAAGCTACGGGTGGACGGTACCGCCACCTCGGGCGGTGGCACGCTCAGCCAACCCGTTCAGCACGACGTGGCGCTGTACGGCCCGGGCGACGTCATCGGCGTGGACCGGCGCGCCATCGTGCGCACCGAGCCGCGCGACTGGATCACCAACTTCGACGCGAACTTCCTGCCGTTCATCGAGTTCTACGACGAGGACTTCCCGTGGCGGTACAGCCCGGACGTGGTGGACCCGGCCACCGGCCGGCTGCACCCCTGGCTGGCTCTGGTCGTGCTCGCCGAAGGCGAGTTCACCGACAAGGGCCAGCCGCCGGGCCGCCCACTGCCGGTCATCGACGTCGCGGACCTGGCCACCCTGCCGCCGCCGGACCAGCTCGGCGCGTGGGCGCATGTCCACGTGAACCGCACGGTCACCGCCTCGGACACCGAGGTCGTGTCCACCGACATGGCTGCGGTACTCCCCCGGCTGGCCTCGGTGATCGCGGAGAACCCGGACCTGGCCTGCTCCCGGCTGATGTACCCGCGCCGGCTGGCGCCGCAGACCACGTACCACGCGTTCCTGGTACCGGCGTTCGAGACCGGCCGGCTGGCCGGGCTCGGCCTCCACCCGGCCGGCTCGCCCGGCGCGCTGCAGTCGAGCTGGGTCGGCTACGCCAACCGGCCGGAGTCGGCCAGCCTGTGCTACTACCACCGCTGGCGCTTCGCGACCGCGTCGTTCGGCGACTTCGAGTACCTGGTCCGGCTGCTCAAGCCGCGCACCGTGGACGCGCGGGTGGGCAACCGGGACATAGACGTCCGGCAGCCGGGCGTCGGCCTGCCCGGCATCACCGACCCGGCACTGGGCGGGGTACTACGGCTCGGCGGCGCGCTGAAGGTACCGGAGACCGCGCTGGACCCGACCGAGCTGGCCGAGGAACAGAAGTTCGAGAACTGGGACCAGCCGTACCCGCACCCGTTCCAGCAGGCGCTCGCCGCCCTGGTGAACCTCAGCGACGACTACCAGGTGCACGGGGTAGCGGGTACCGACCCGGACCCGCTGGTCACCCCGCCCCTGTACGGGCGGTGGCACGCGCTGGCGTCGCGGCTGCTGACCAACCGGGACGGTACCCCGGTGACGCCGAACGACAACTGGGTGCACGAGCTGAACCTCGATCCGCGGTTCCGGGTACCGGCCGGTACCGGCGGCCGCGTGGTGCGCGAGCACGAAGAGGAGTTCATGCAGGCGTCCTGGGACCAGCTCGGCGACGTGCTGGAGGCGAACCGGCGGATCCGGGCGGCGCAGGTCGCCCGCGAGGTGGGGTTCGTGTACCACGCGACCCACCTGGAACCGCTGCGCCAGGTGACGACCGGCCAGCTGCTCACGATCAGCGCGCCGGTGCAGGCGCGGGTGGTCCCGGGCGCGACGCATGCCGCGGCCGCCGCGGCCGGTGGTGCCGCCGCAGTCGGCCGGCCGCCGACGGTCGCCGCCAGCATCGCGGACAGCCTGCTCGGTACCACCCCGCTCTCCCCGGCGCTGCGCCGGGCCGCCCGGCCGGGAGCCCGGCTGGTGCGCGGGCTGCCGTTCGGCCCTGGCGCGGGCTCCGGCGGCGACATCGCCGTCCGGGAGGCCACGACCGGGCCGCCGCCGGCCCGGCAGGACCTGCTGGAGCGGATCAACGCCGGGGAGGTCACCGCCGCACCGCCGAAGGCCGCGCCGCCCGGCGTGGTCACCGTCGATGCGCTGGAACAGGTGCTGTCCGGCCCGATCATCGAGGCGCCGCGGCTGGCGGCGGATCCGGTACCCAGCCCGGTCCCCACGCTGCCCACCAGTGCG
>VAWN01000175.1:618-1182 GCA_005885555.1 Actinomycetota bacterium | reverse complement strand
CAGCCCCGAGGCGGTGCGGTTCAAGCAGGGGCTGGGCGACGCGTACGCGGCGTTCAACGCGGCGTTCGTGGCCGGCGAGCTGCCGTCCCGCAGCGGCCTCGACCTGTCCGGCCTCGCCGACGCGACGATGGCCGGGGTGCACCCGGACCTGACCGTGCCGCGCCGGGCGCTGGGCGGCATCGCGCTGCCGGACCGGTTCCGGCCGCCCGAGGATGGCGGCGACGAGCCGCCACCGCCGCCGCGCATCGCGGCCCCGACCGCCGCCGCGGTACCGCAGCCGGACGTCCTCGGCGAGGTCATGGCGTACCCGGTGATCGACCTGCCGACGTTCCGGCCGCTGATCGACCTGTCGGCGGAACTGTTCTGCCCCGACGTGAACCTGGTGCCGCCCAACAGCATCACGCTGCTGGAGACCAACCCGCGGTTCATCGAGTCGTACCTCGTCGGGCTCAACCACGAGATGGCCCGCGAACTGCTGTGGCGGGAGTACCCGACCGACCAGCGCGGCAGCGTGTTCCGCCAGTTCTGGGACGTCCGCTCGGTGCTGGCGCTGCCCGGCGAGAC
>VAWN01000175.1:0-432 GCA_005885555.1 Actinomycetota bacterium | reverse complement strand
GGACCTGACCCCGGCGGAGGAGGCCAACCCGCCGCACGACAAGGTCCGCATGCCGCTGTTCGACGCGAAGGTCGAGCCGGACATCTACTTCTTCGGCTTCGACCTCACCGAAGAGGCGGCGCGCGGCGGTACCGGCGCCCATCCCACCGACGACCCGGGCTGGTTCTTCGTCATCAAGGAGCGGCCCGGCGATCCCCGGTTCGGGCTGGACCTCGAACGCGACGGGACGCTGGAAGTGTGGAACGACCTGTCCTGGCCGGACGTGGCGCCGGCCGGCGGCGACGGGTACATCCGGCTGGGCGCGCACACCCCGACGCTGACGCTGACCGCGCCCACCGACCCGGCGGACGTCGAGAAAACCGTCCAGTACGGCGAGGACAAGGCGCTGACCTGGAACGCCCAGATCAACGCCGCCGACCTCGCGTACATCCT
>VAWN01000027.1 GCA_005885555.1 Actinomycetota bacterium | reverse complement strand
GCGCCGAGTCCAGCGCGGCCAGTACCCCGCCGGGGCGCGGCGGCAGCACATTGCGCATCGCTTCCGCCTTACGCGCCAACCGGTGCAGCCCGAGCGCGTGCAGCCGGACGATCGCCCGGTTCCACCGGCGGGGGGTGAAGTTGGCGCCCTCCGGGAAGATGACGAACGCGTCGTTGCCGTCGAGCCGCGCGGCGAGGGTGCCGATGCGTTCCTCGGTGTCGGTCCGGTCGTCGCGTCCGATGAAGGTGCTCGGCAGCCGGTTCAGCAGCACGTCGATCGCGGGATCCCACTGCAGGGACTCCTTGAGCACGATGCGCGGTTCCCGGTCGTACCAGTTGATGAGCGCGTGGGCGAGCAGGAACGAGTCGCCCGGTCCGGCGTGCCGGCACAGTACCAGCAGCGGGCGGTCCCGCGGTGCGGAGTCCGGGTCGGTGCCCTCGATGCGTACCGTCAGCCGCAGTACCCACCGCGCCTGCCGGTACAGGAAACGCAGTACCGCACCGCACAGCCGGTAGTGCACCCGCTGGAACGCCGGCCCGCGCACCTTCGCGCCGAACCCGGAGACCAGCCACAGGCCGAACAGCTCGATCAGCACGTACGCCTCGACGAGCAGGTACACCGTGGCCAGCCAGAGCAGCCGCAGCGGCCGCAGCCGGCCCGGCGTGAACGGCGACAGCGCGACGGTCAGCAGCACCCACACCGGCGCCGTGGCGGCGAGCCCCAGCGCGACGACGATGGCGAGCGGAGCGAGCAGCACCCGTCGGATCCAGCGCGCCGGCGGCCTCAACCCAGCCGGTCCTTGAGGTAGCTCACCGACGCCTCGTACGCCCGGCTGATCCGGCGCGCGGCCGCGCCGATGTCGCGGTACGCCAGCGGCGAGTCATCGCGCTCCGAACCCCCTCCCGTCGGCAGCACATGAACGTCCACAGTGGACGGTGTGGCCGCCAGCTCCCGTGCGTACCGGTGCCGCCGGGCGATCTCGAACGCCACCTTCGCCACGTCGAAGACATGTCGCGGCGGGGACAACGGCCGGTCGATCCGCCCCACCTGGAGCACGAAGACCGTACCGGCACCCAGCTCGACCGCCCGGCCCACCGGGATCGAGTTCACGATGCCACCGTCGACGTAGTGCTGTCCATCGATGAGTACCGGCGGCAGCAGCGCGGGTACCGCCGACGAGGCGAGCACCGCCGGTACCAGGGGACCGCGGTCGAACCAGTGCTCGGCGGCCCGCTCGATGCTCGCCGCGCAGCACTGGAACCGCACCGGCAGGTCCTCGAACGCGGTGTGCGCGCCCAGCTCCCGTTCCAGTGCCGCACGCAGCGGCCCGGCCGAGTGCAGGTGCGGCCGCCCGCGCGCGAGGCGGGCGAGCTGGCGGGGCGGGGAGTCGCCGTACACGGCACGGGCCTGCGGCGAGGCCCACAGTCCGGCGAGCCGCACCGTCACCTCCGGGCTCGGATCGGCCGCCACCAGTACGCCGTTGACCGCCCCGATCGAGGTGCCGACGATCAGGTCGGGCGCGACGCCGTACTCCAGCAGGGCGCGCAGCATCCCGACCTCGACCGCGCCGAGTACCCCGCCGCCGCCGAGCACGAACGCCACCGGACCGGACACGAGGTCATCGTGTCACGCCGCCGCGGCGGCGGCCGGGTTTCACTGCCCTGTCACCTGCCGCTTGTCCATCCACCCGTCCCCGTTCGTGTCCACCATGTGGGTCTCCAGGTGACCGTCGAAGTTCTCGTCGTAGTCGGCGCCCTCCAGGACGCCGTCGCCGTTGGCGTCGTGGCCGACGAAGTCGATCCGGCCGTCGGCGTTGCGGTCCTCGTACACGTCGACGCCGCCGTCCGCGTGCCGCACCGCGGTGTACCGGTCCCAGTGGCCGTCGCCGTCGGCGTCGATGCGCGCGTGGTAGTCCGTCGCCGGCTGGTCGCCGGGGATGAGCTGGTCGGCCGGGTGGGCGACCTCCGCGGCCGGAGCCACCGGGTAAGGGTTGTACGGGTCCGGCGCATCCGCGTCCAGCGGCGCGAAGCCGGACTGCGGGCCGTCCGGCGCGAAGCCGGACTGCGGGCCGTCCGGCGCGAACTCCGCATGCGGATGCGGCGCCAGCCCGCGACCCACCATCGCGGCGTCCTGATGGCCGGCCCCGATGCCGCCGAAGGACCCGAGCAGGCCCATCATGCTCGCCTTGCTGGTGCGCTCCTCGACCGCGCGGTCACCGCCGTCGCCCGCGCTGACCTGCGAGCGCAGCAGCGCCACCTCGTCGGCGTCCAGGCGGTACCCGGCCAGCGCCGCGTCCGGGTCGGCGGCCAGCGCGCGGGCGAACCCGGGATCGGTCACCAGCCGCTCCAGCACCGTGTCGAAGTCACTCATCGTCGGGCTCCCCCTAATCGAGTTCAGGCATCGGTACCGGCTGCGGCCGCGGCTTGCACGTGCCGCACAGCACGGCGTCCTCGACGACCAGCCCCTCGGCCCGGCCGCGCTTCTCCGACCGGTGCACCTCCAGCAGGAACGGCCCGAAGCGCGCATGGTCCTCGCACAGCCCACGACTGCAGAACCGGCAGCTGCCGCGCGCCGCCTTGGCGCAGAACCAACACAACAAGGGTGCTCCTAGGGGATGATGGGACAGGACTGCAGGGTGACCGGCTTGGCGGGCAGGGTCGTCGTCTTTGCGCCGCTGTCGGTCGCGGTGATGCTCATGGTGAAGACGTCGCCGACGCCATTGGTGGCCGACACGTTGAACGGGCCGAGCGAGCCGGCGAACACCGGTCCGCGGATGCCCATCCGCCGGCTTCCGGAGAAGTTCTTACCGGTCCAGTGCAGCTCGACGTCGAGCATCTGCATGGTGTCGTGGTCGTCCTTCACGGAGACCTCGTAGAGCACCGTGAGGATGCCGCCGGTGTGACACGGCTGCCCGTTGAAGACCTGGTCGATCGTCCCGCCACCCTTGTCGCCGCCGTTGGCCCAGGTGATCACCGGGGGTTGGTTGGGCGGCGGTTGCGGCGGTCCGGACGTCGGCGGCGCGCTGGGGGTGCGGCTCGGGGTCTTCGTCGGCGTGGCGGTCGCGCTCGGCGATGGCGACGGCGACGGCGACGGGCTCGGTGACGGTGACATGGAATCCGACGGCGACGGCGAGTCGGTCGCCGACGGCGAGGCACTCGGTACCGGGATCGCGCCCAACTGCCCGTTGCCGCACGTCAGCTCGCCACCGGTGACCGCGAGCGCGGTGCCGTCCCGGGTGACCGGGCCGGCCGCGACGGTCACGTCGTCGCCGGCCACCGCGAACCGGGCCGCACCGGCGTTCGCGACCGACCCGACCCGCAGGCGGAGCGGCAGGAACGCCCGGGAGGTACCGGCGGTGTCCGCCAACACGCGACCACGCAACAGGTTCAGCGCGCCGGACACCGCGATCGGCCGCCCGTTCGACGACAGCGGACCGAGCGCGACGCTGGACCCTCCACACAGGACGGTGTACCCGCCGCCGCGGAAGGTGAGTCGCGCCAGCGCCCGGTCGCCGACCGACACCTGGTCGTCGCGCCCGGCGTAGTAGTCCTCGCCGGGACCGAAGACGCGGGCCGAACCGGCCACGAACACGGTCACCGTGCCCCGGTCGACGTGCAGCATCGCCCGGTCCTCCGGCATCTCGCCCCAGGCCGGGCCGGGCAGCAGGTTGGTACCGGTCAGCAGCAACCCGAACAGCAGCAGCGCAAGCAGCAGCCACCACAGTTTCCGCTCGAACCGCCGGTCCCGGTCTCTGTCCATGATGGACGGTGGTTCGCCGGGCGGGGCGGCCAGCGGCGGGTACCCGGCCGGTGGGTGTACCCCGGCCAGCGGCGCCACTCCGGGCCCGAGCGGTACGGCGTCGGCACCGGCGCCGCCGAGCAGCAACGGAAGCCCGCCCAGCGCCGGCAGTACCCACACCCGGACCGGGCTGCGTGCCTGACCGAGCGCACCGGCCGGCGGTACCCCGAACGGCCCGATGAGCGTACCGGCGCGCAGTTCCACGCCGTCCGGCCGGACCAGTACCCCGGATGCGACGATGGCCGCGTCCTGGCCGCCGTACAGCATCAGCGGCTCGCCCGGCGCCAGCGCGACCGGCCGCGCCGCCGTCAGCAGGCCCAGCCTGTCCTCATTGGACAGTGCGGACAGCGCGACGGTGTCGTCGAACAGCCGTTCCAGTTCGGCGCGCTGTGCCGGTGGCGGACCGGGGATCGGGCCGATCGCCGAGGCGACCGTCGCGGACGGGAGCGCCAGGAGCCGGGTACCCGCGGTGTGCCAGGACAGTGCCGACGGCGCGCCGGTGAGCGCCGCGGCCAGCCCGACCACCCCACCGGCCCCGACCCGCTCGCGGACCCAGCCACCCGGGTCGCCCGGCCGCCGGCCCTCCAGCGCGCCGTCGACGACCACGTAGACCGACGACTGCGCGGCCCCGGCGAAGACCAGTTGCTCGCCGGTGCGCGGGCGTACCCAGCGCGCGTCCGCGGCGAGCGCGGACACCGCGGCGGCCGGCAGCCCACCGAGCGCGCAGGCGCGCAGCGCGTCGAAGCGGCGCGGCTCGTCCGCGGCGACCGACCGCTCGGCGAGGCGCTCGCGCAACCGGCGCCAGCGCTTGCCGACGAACCCGGCGGCCACGTAGACCAGCGGCGCGGCGAGCCCCGCGACGACCGCGAGCAGCAGTACCCGTTGCGGCCAGCCGGCCCGCCACAGCCCGGTGACGAGGCCGCCGACCCGGTCGAGGTAGATGCGGTAGGCGAGGTTCACCGCGATGACCAGCCAGGCCAGCGACAGCATGCCGTAGAGCGCGACGAGCCGGCCTTCGCGGTCGAGGGCGGCGAACGTCGGCGGCCGTCGGCGCGCCCGCGCGGCCAGCCAGGCGATCGACCGGGCCCGCAGGTTGGGCACTTCGAGCCAGTCCATCAGCAGGTAGTACCCGTCGAGCGCGAGGAACGGGTTGAGGTTGAAGGCGACGTTGAGGTACCACGCGAACGACAGCTTGAACGTCCACGGCGCGAGCGGTGGGTAGGCCAGGGTGACCAGCTGGGCGACGCCGGCCAGCACCAGCCCGGTGGCCGGGCCCGCCGCGGTGGTCAGCAGCCGGGCGCGGCGCCCGGCCATCCACACGTCCGTGGTATCGACGAAGACCGATGGGATGCCGAAGTAGACGAGGAACCCCGCGGCCGGTACCCGCCGCCCCACGTGCTTGGTCGCCAGCGCATGCCCGAGCTCGTGGCACGCCAGCGCGAACACGTTGAGGCCCAGCAGAACCAGCGCGCCGACCGCGTACGACCCGCGGGTGAGGAATACCGGCTGGCTGCCCAGCGCCCAGGTCCAGACGAACACCGCGAGCCCGGAAAGTGCCACCAGACCAAGCGCAACCGCTACGACCCGGGTGAACAGCAACCGGCCGCCGGCTTTGTAGAGGAAGGTGACGAGCGGGTCGATCCGGGCGAGCACCAGCCGCTGCCCGCGCGCCGCGGCGAGCAGCCCGCGGCCGAGCCGCAGCGGCCACGGCCGCCGCCGGATGCGCTGCAACGGGTGGAACGCGTCGACCGGCAGCTCCTCCAGCATCCGGTTCGCGGCCAGGTCCGCGACCACCCGGGTCACCCGGTCCGGCGCGAGCTTCCCGGTGATCCGGGCGAACTCCGCGACCAGCCGGGCCACCGTCCGCGTGCCGTCCATCAGCCGGGTCAGCGCCAGCTCTTCGGGGGTCAGCCGCAGGTAACAGGCGCCGGTACCGTCCGGCGAGCGCAGCATCACGTACCCGACGCCACGCACGCTGACCAGGTGCGCCTCCTCGATGCCGGAGCGCACCCGGGGCCTGGCCCGGGCCGGGTTGAGCCGCTCGGCGACGGCCGCCCACAGTCCCGGATCGGCCGGTGCCAACGGGGTACCCGGAGCGCGCCCGGCCAGCGCCTCCCACACACTCACCCTGGTCTCGACGACCGTCAATCCGCCCCCTTGCCCCGACCCGGGCTTGGAGGGTACGGGCGATCACCGCCGACGGCCATCCGGTGTCAGGTTCGCGACATCCGCCGTTCGGTCGGTGTCGCGGTTCCTTTCTGGAACGATTCTAGATAAGGTACCGGTCTGACGAGCCCGCCGAACGGAAGGACCTACTGATGCCCGAGCAGCCGCCGGTCTCCACCACCGACCATGGCGCACCCGCCCCGAGCGACGCCTTCTCGCTCACCGTCGGGGCGGACGGCCCGATCGTGCTGCACGACCATCACTTCATCCAGCAGATGGCGCACTTCAACCGGGAACGGGTACCCGAACGCAACGTGCACGCCAAGGGCGGCGGCGCGTTCGGCTACTTCCAGGTCACCGACAACGTGTCGGCGTTCACCAAGGCGGCGGTGTTCCAGCCCGGCCGAGCCACCGAGGTGCTCCTGCGACTGTCCACAGTGGCCGGTGAGCAGGGGTCGGCGGACACGGTACGCGACCCGCGCGGGTTCGCCCTGAAGTTCTACACCACCGAGGGCAACTACGACCTGGTCGGCAACAACACGCCCATCTTCTTCATCCGCGACCCGATGAAGTTCCCCCACTTCATCCGCTCGCAGAAGCGCCGGCCGGACACCGGACTGCGCGACCACGACATGCAGTGGGACTTCTGGACGCTCAACCCCGAGTCCGCGCACCAGGTCGCCTTCCTGTTCACCGACCGGGGTACCCCGCGCACCTGGCGGCACATGGACGGCTTCGGCTCGC
This sequence comes from Actinomycetota bacterium, assembly GCA_005885555.1. Lineage (GTDB taxonomy): Bacteria > Actinomycetota > Actinomycetes > Mycobacteriales > Micromonosporaceae > AC-43. Next base: position 101,509 of record VAWN01000027.1, on the reverse strand, counting down.
ACACGTACCTGTGGATCAACGCGGCCGGCGAGCGCTTCTGGGTCAAGTACCACTTCAAGACCGAGCAGGGCATCGCGAACTTCACCGCCGCAGAGGCCGCCCTGCAGGTCGCCCAGGACGCCGACTTCCACCGCCGCGACCTGTTCAACGCCATCGCCCGCGGCGACTACCCGGCCTGGACGCTGTACGTGCAGGTGATGCCGTACGCCGACGCACCCGGGTACCGGTTCAACCCGTTCGACCTGACCAAGGTGTGGCCGCACGACGACTACCCGTTGCACCGGGTCGGGCGGCTGGTGCTCAACCGCAACCCGGACAACTTCTTCGCCCAGGTCGAGCAGGCCGCGTTCGAGCCGTCGGCGCTGGTACCGGGCATCGGCATCTCGCCGGACAAGATGCTGCTCGGCCGGATGTTCGCCTACGCCGACACGCACCGGTACCGCATCGGCACCAACTACCTGCAACTGCCGGTGAACCAGCCCAAGGTACCGGTGCACGGGTACACCTTCGACGGCGCGATGGCGTACCACCACCACGGCGCGCAGCCGGTGTACTCCCCCAGCTCCTACGGCGGCCCGCAGGCCGACGAGGCGCACGGCGCCGACGCCGGCTGGGGCGTCGCGGCGGGCGAGATGGTCCGCGCCGCGGCCACCCTGCACGCGGAGGACGACGACTTCGGCCAGCCCGGCACGCTCGTCCGTGACGTCCTGTCCGACCTGGACCGGGACCGCCTGGCCGGCAACGTCATCGGTCACCTGCGCGGCGGCGTCAGCACGCCGGTCGTGGAGCGCGCGGTGGCGTACTGGCGCGCGATCGACAAGGCCCTCGGCGACCGCATCGCCGCCAGCGTCGGCATCGGCTGACGCCCCACCGACCCCCGCCCCACCGACCCCGCCGCGCCGCGCCCGGCGTGCCCCCGCCGCGCGGCGCGGCGGCCCGTCCGCGCCCGCGCGGGCGGGGGGCCGGCCGGCGGCGGTCCGGAGCCGGCCGGCCCCCCGCCTGGCAGACTGTCCGGGTGACGTCCGCTTACATCGCCGCCATCGACCAGGGCACCACCTCAAGCCGTTGCATCATCTTCGACGCCGAGGGCCGGATCGTCGCGCTCGACCAGCGCGAGCACCACCAGATCTATCCCCGGCCGGGTTGGGTCGAGCACGACCCGACCGAGATCTGGCACAACGTCCAGGCGGTCACCCGCGGCGCGCTGGACAAGGCCGGGCTGTCCCGGGCCGACCTCGCCGCGGTCGGCATCACCAACCAGCGCGAGACCACGCTGCTGTGGGACGCCGCGACCGGGGAACCGGTGCACCCGGCGATCGTGTGGCAGGACACCCGTACCGACCGCATCATCCGCGAACTGGCCGGCGACGCCGGGCCGGACCGGTTCCGCCGGTCCTGCGGGCTGCCGCTGGCCACGTACTTCTCCGGCCCCAAGGTGCGCTGGCTGCTCGACGAGGTACCCGACCTGCGCAAGCGGGCCGAACAGGGCGAGGTGCTCTTCGGTACCGTCGACACCTGGCTCATCTGGCAGCTCACCGGCCGGCACGCGACCGACGTGACCAACGCCAGCCGCACCATGCTGATGTCACTGTCCACATTGGACTGGGATCCGGCGTTGCTGGACGCGTTCGGGATACCCCGGGCGATCCTGCCGGAGATCCTGCCGTCGGCGTTCGTCTACGGCGAGGCGCGCGGCGACCTCGGCGGGGTACCCGTCGCCAGCGCGCTCGGCGACCAGTCCGCCGCACTGTTCGGGCAGACCTGCTTCGATCCCGGGCAGGCGAAGTGCACCTACGGCACCGGTTCGTTCCTGTTGCTCAACACCGGCAGCACCCCGGTACCGAGCGAGCGCGGCCTGCTGACCACCCTCGGCTACCGCATCGGCCAGGACGAGCCGGTGTACGCGCTGGAGGGATCGATCGCGGTCACCGGCGCGCTGGTGCAGTGGCTGCGCGACAACCTCGGCATCATCGCCAGCGCGCCGGAGGTCAACGAGTTGGCCGCCCAGGTCGAGGACAACGGCGGCTGCTACTTCGTACCGGCGTTCTCCGGCCTGTTCGCGCCGTACTGGCGCCCCGACGCGCGTGGCGTCATCGCCGGACTGACCGGGTACGTCACCAAGGCGCACCTGGCGCGGGCGGCGCTTGAGGCGACCGCGTGGCAGGTGAAGGACGTCGTCGACGCGATGGCCGCCGACTCGCAGGTGGAACTGCGCGAGCTGAGGGTCGACGGCGGGATGACCGCGAGCGACCTGCTGATGCGGTTCCAGGCCGACGTGCTCGACGTGCCCGTGGTACGCCCGACGGTCGCGGAGACCACCTGTCTGGGCGCCGCCTACGCGGCCGGGCTCGCCGTCGGGTTCTGGCCGGACCAGGAGACGCTGCGGGCCCGGTGGGAGGCTGACGCGCAGTGGGTACCGGCGATGTCGGCCACCGACCGCGACCGCGGGTACCGGTCGTGGCGCAAGGCGGTCGACCGCACGCTCGGCTGGCTGGACGACTGACAACGACCGGCGCCCGCCGAGCGCAGTGCTCGACGGGCGCCGGACCGTTGTGCCGGGGTACCGGTCAGACGATGAAGAAGAACGTCTCCCAGGTACCGATCTGCGTGCGGTTGGCGATCAGCGGCTGAGCACCGGCCGCCTCCGCGGTGACGATCATCTTGTTCGCGAGAGCCCCGAGACCGACCCGGCCGTTACCGATGTGCAACAGCGTGAAGGTCTCCCAGGTGCCGATCGCCGTGCGGTTGGCGATCAGCGTGCCGCCGTGGTTGAGGTCGGCGGTGACGAACAGGCCGTTGGCGTGCGACCGCAGCGCGAAGTTGCCGTTGCCGACGTCGATCTGCTCGAACTCCTCCCAGGCGGAGATGCTGTCGCGGTTGGCGATCAGCGGCTTGGTACCGGCCGCCTCGGCGGTCACCACCTTCTGGTTCACGAACGCCGCCAGGGCGAACACGCCGGGCGGCGCCATCTTGTAGAACTTCTCCCACGTGCCCACCGAGGTGCGGTTGGCGATGAGCGCCTTGCCGCCGGCCGCCTCGGCGGTGACGAACTTGCCGTTGGCGTTGGCCTGGATGGCGAAGGAGCCGTCGCTCTGGGGTACGAACTTGAACAGCTCCCAGCCAGCGGCGGCGCTCCGGTTGGCGATCAGCGGCTGCGCCCCGCCGGCCTCGGCGGTGACGAACTTGCCGTTCGACTTCGCCCGCAGTGCGACGAACCCGTTGCCCTGGTCGACCGCGTCGAACTGCTCCCAGCCGAAGGCGCTCATCCGGCTGGCGATCAGCGGCTGGGTGCCGCTGGCGTCGGACGTGACCCACCGGTTGTCGGCCTGCGCGAGCAGGCTCACCGGCGCGGCGATCGGCGTGGTACCGGCGGTGTTGAGCAGCTTGTCCGGCGAGTTCGGACCGGCGTTGTGTACCGCGCCGGAGACCGCACCGCCGACGACGGCGGCCTTCACCTGGGCCGGGGTCCAGTCCGGGTGAGCGGTCAGCAGCAGCGCCGCGGCACCGGCCACGTGCGGTGCGGCCATCGAGGTACCGCTCGCGATCGCGGCGCTCGTGTTGTCGCCGAACCAGGCGGAGACGACGTCCAGGCCCGGGGCGAAGACGGAGACGCAGTTGCCGAAGTTGGCGAACGGGGCGCGGACGTCGCCCTCGTCGGTCGCCGACGCGACGATGGCCTCGGTCACGTCGCTGGGCGACTGGGTGCAGGCGTCGATGCCGACGTGCCGGACCGGGTCGCCGTTGCCGGCCGCGATGGAGTACGTGATGCCGGCCGCGATCGAGTTGCGCACCGCGGTGTCGATCAGCGTGCTCGGGTCGCCGCCGATGCTCAGGTTGGCCACCGCGGGCTTGACGGCGTTCTTGGTCACCCAGTCGATGCCGGCCGCGATCGTCGCCTCGTCGCCGGAGCCGTTGCACCTCATGACGCGCACCGCCACGATCTGGACGTTCTTGTCCACACCGAAGTTGGTACCGCCGATCGTGCCGGCCACGTGCGTACCGTGCCCGGTGCCGACCTTCGTCGGGTCCGGGTCGGCGACCGGGCAGTCCTCGGCGACGGCGTCGTTGTCGACGAAGTCGAAGCCGTAGCTGGCGCGACCACCGAAGTCCGTGTGGCTGATGTGGACACCGCTGTCGATGACGTAGGCGTGCACGACGGTGCCGCCGGGCGTCGCCGTGTACCCGTGGTCCAGCGGCAGCACCGGCTGGTCGATCCGGTCCAGGCCCCACGGCGGGTCGATCTCGGTGTCCGTGATGCGCATGATGTGGTTCGGCCGGACGGACGCCACGTCGGGGTTCGCCTTCAGGGCATTGGCCTGCGCGGCGGTCATGTGCGCGGCGTACCCGTGCAGGGCCGCGGAGTAGGTGTGCGTCACCGTGCCGCCGTACTTCGCGGTGAGGCCGGACGCGGCCGTGGTCGTGTTGGTGGACGTGACCGACGGGTGGTTCTTCAGGATGACGATGTAGCTGTCCGGTACGACGCCGGGTGCGGTCTTCCCGCCGACGAAATCGAGTTGCTTGACGTTTCGCGGCGGGTTCCACGGCTTCGCCTTCGCCGGTACCGGGGCGGCGCCCGCGGTGCCGATGACCGTGGCGACGACGGCGAACGCCGCGACGGCGGCACCGCCCATCGCCCACCGGCGGATGGAACGGGGTTTGATCACTACACGCTCCCAAGGGGTAGCCGCCATCCCCCCAACGGACGGCCGGCAGAGCTCGACGAACAGGAACCCAGCAAGCGGGCGACTACCGCAGCAAGCCCGACAACCGCCCACCCGGCGCCGGCGGCGCGGGTAGGGCGGTTGCTGAGCTGTGCGTCGGTCCGGGGTGTGCCCGCCTCAAGGCACGCAGCGCAGTTTAGATAGCCGGCCGGCTATCCGCTGTCCCGTTCCTGGTCAGGCTCCAATCAATCTCTTGGCGTGCTGTGCATCAGCCGAAAATCAGGACGAGTTGCCGATAGTTACGGAGATCGTCCGAGTTGTCCCGCCGCGTACCACGGTCAGCGCGAGCTTCTCGCCCGCCTTGCTGGACTGCACCGCGCCGACAAGGTCGTCACTGGTGTGAATGTCCTTGCTGCCCGCCTTGGTGACGACGTCGCCCGTCTGCAGGCCGGCCTGCTCCGCCGGACTGCCGCCGGCCACCTTCGCCACGACCGCGCCGCCGTTGTTGTCCGCACTGGTCACCGATACGCCAAGGTACGGATGGCTGACCTTCTGGCCGTTCTTCAGCGTGTTCGCCACCTGCTGGACCAGGTTGCCCGGGATGGCGAAGCCCACGCCGATGTTGCCCTCGTTCTGGCCGGACGTGGCGATCGCGGTGTTGATGCCGATGACGTGCCCGTTGACGTCGACGAGCGCTCCGCCGGAGTTGCCCGGGTTGATGGCCGCGTCGGTCTGGATCGCGCCGGCGATGTCGGTGGTCTGCGGGGTGGACTGGTTCTGCTGCGGCTCGCCACCCTCCTGGATGGTGCGGTCCAGCGCGCTGACGATGCCCGCGGTGACCGAGCCCTGCAGCCCGAGCGGGCTGCCGATGGCCAGTACCGTGTCGCCGACCCGCAGCATGCCGCTGTCACCCCAGGTCGCCGCCGCCAGCCCGGTCACCCCGCTCACCTTGACGACCGCGAGGTCGGTCTTCGGATCGGTACCCGTGACGCTCGCGCTCGCCGACCGCCCGTCGGAGAAGTTCACCTGGACGGTACCGCCGGCTCCCACGTCGGCCACGACGTGGTTGTTGGTGACGATGTACCCCTTGGCGTCGAAGATGACGCCGGACCCTTCACCGGTGCGGCTGCGGATGTCCACCACGCTCGGCTTCACCGCGGCGGCGATGTCGGCGAGCGAGGAGCGGTCCATCACCTTCACCGCGGTCGGCCCGCTGCTGGCGGCCGTCGTCGACGTGGTACCGGTGTGCGAATCGGCCGAGTGCACGACCAACCCGCCGACCACGCCCCCGCCACCGGCCAGCAGCAGGGCGAGCAGACCCGTGGTCGCCATCCGGGTACCGCGGCGCGGCCGGGTGGGCGCCGGCTGCGACGGGTACCCCTGGGGCGGGGTCTTCTCCTCGACCTGCGGCATGCCGTAGCTCGGCGCGCCGTACCACGTCCGCTGCTGCGGCTCGTTCTCGCTCATGCCCGCAACCATGCCCCCGCTGACTGACCCGATACTGGACCGGTCCTGGAGATTACCTGTGAATAGGAAGGCGCACCCGGAAGGTCGCGCCGTGCCCCGGCCGGCTGTCCACCTCGACCCGCCCGCCGTGCGCGCTGACCAGCGCCGCGACGATCGCCAGCCCGAGACCCGTACCGCTGCCGCCGCCCGATCGCCGGGTGCGCGCGACATCGGCGCGGTAGAACCGTTCGAACACCCGGTCCGCCTGCTCCGGACTCAGCCCCGGCCCCTCGTCGGTCACCTCGATGACCGCCTCGTCGCCCTCGGTACGCAGCCGCAGCCACACCGCGGTACCGGCCGGCGTGTGCGTCAACGCGTTGCTCATCAGGTTTGCGACCACCTGCCGGATGCGCGACTCGTCGGCGCGTACCGTCAGCGGGCCGTCCGGGTTCTCCAGCGTGATCCGCCGGTCGGGCGCCATCGCCTCGGCCGCGCTCGCCGCGTCGCTGGTGATGACCCGCAGGTCGAGCTCCACCGGTACCAGCGGGCGCTCCTGGTCCAACCGGGCCAGCAGCAGCAGGTCCTCGACGAGCAGGCCCATCCGCGCGGCCTCCTCCTCGATCCGCCGGACGAGCTTGTCGGCCTGGTCCGGTTCCTTGGCCGCCACCTGGCGGTACAGCTCGGCGAAGCCGCGGATGGTGGTCAGCGGGGTGCGCAGCTCGTGTGAGGCGTCCGCGACGAACTGGCGCATCCGCTCCTCCGAGCGCCGCGCCCGCGCCTCGGACTCCGCGCGCGCGGTGAACCCGGCCTCGATCTGGCCGAGCATCGTGTTGAGGGCGTGGCCGAGCCGGCCCAGTTCGGTGCGCGGCGCACCGCCGTCACCGCCTTCGAAGTCCGGTACCCGCCGGGTCAGGTCGCCGGCCGCGATCGCCCCCGCGGTACGCTCGATCTCCCGCAGCGGCCGCAGGCTCGTCCGTACCATCGCCACGCCCATCATCGCGAGCAGCACCAGCGCGCCGCTGCCGACGAGCAGCTCCACGAAGACGAGCTTGCTGACCGTACGCTCCACAGTGGACAGATTGATGCCGAAGTGCACGATGCCACCGTTGTCGAGGATGGCGACCAGCATCCGCCAGTGCACCCGGTGGTTGACCGAGGAGACCGAGTACGGGTGCAGGGCCACGGCCTGGATCTGGTCCAACCCGGTGACCAGCGGCGGCAGGTCGCCCTCGGTGAGCCACGGGTCGTAATGCGGCTTGTCGCCGACCCCGTGCACCGACGTCTGCTGGATGAAGTCGAGCGGGAGCCGCAGCTCGCCCCGGAGGTCACCGAGCACCTGCGCGTTGGCGTTGCGCGCGGCCGTCAGCAACTGCTGGTCCACGCCGTCCATGAGGTAGCTGCGCAACGCGAAGACGCTGACCGCGCCGATCACCATCAGGCCGGCGAGCACCAGCACGAGGATCGCGGCGACCAGCTTGACCCGCAGCGGTACCCGGTCGACCATCCCGAGCACGGTGCGGCTACGACGGCAGGCGCAGGACGTACCCGACGCCGCGCAGGGTGTGGATAAGCCGGGGCTCGACGGAGTCGACCTTGCGGCGCAGGTACGAGATGTAGGACTCGACGATGCTGTCGTCACCGCGGAAGTCGTAGCTCCACACGTGGTCGAGGATCTGCCCCTTGGACAGCACCCGGCCGGCGTTGGCCATCAGGTACCGCAACAGCTTGAACTCGGTCGGCGACAGGGACACCCGCTGCCCGCCGCGCCACACCTCGTGCGCCTCCTCGTCCAGTTCGAGGTCGGCGAAGGTGAGCCGGGCCGGGCCGGGCTGGCCGCTGGTGCGCCGCAGGACGGCGCGGATCCGGGCGGTCAGCTCCTCCAGGCTGAACGGCTTGGTGACGTAGTCGTCGCCGCCGAGGGTCAGCCCGCGGATCTTGTCGTCGGTCGCGTCGCGGGCGGTCAGGAAGACCACCGGGGTACGGGTACCGCCGTCGCGCAGCTTCCGGATGACCTCGAAGCCGTCCAGGTCGGGGAGCATGACGTCGAGCACGATGAGGTCCGGCCGCTCCTCCCGGGCCACCTGTACCGCGCGGGCGCCGTTCGTCGCGGTCGCCACCGTGAATCCGGCGAAGCGCAGGGAGGCGGACAGCAGCTCAAGGATGTTCGGATCGTCCTCCACCACGAGCAGCCGCGCCTCGCCCTGCGCCGCACCGGACAGCGTGGCACCCCCGGATTGTGCCCCGCCGTCGCGTACCCCCATGCGCTTCATCGTGGGCCTCGTACCTGTGCCATGAGTTAATAGTGCCTGGGAATTGCCTGGGAGTCTGGCGCTCGCTCCGCTCGCGCGGCACCGGGGGCGCAGCTCAGCCGCGCAGGACCCGCCGGACCTCCGCGGTCGCGCGGTGTACCGCGGCCAGCGCGACGCGCACGTCGGCCTCGGTCAGCCCGGGGTGCCGCGCCAGCCGCCGGATCTCCGCGGCCAGTTCGCCGGCGGCCCGGTCCAGGTCACCGGCCTGGGTCCACGGTCGCGCCGACTCCCAGCCCCGGCCGCGCCGGCTCTGCTGTGCCGCTTCGCGCAGTTCCCGCTTGATGTCGCGTACCGAACCGCTGACCTGCTCCTCGATCTCGGTCGCGAGCGAGCTGAGGTCGGCCACCGAGGCGTGGATCTCGCGTTCCAGGTCGGCCAGCTCACCGGCCCGCTGGGTCAGCTCCGCACGGCCGGCGTCGGTGATCTCGTAGACCTTGCGGCCGCCGGCGGCCTCGTGGGTCACCAGACCCTCCGCCTCCAGCCGTTGCAGGCGGGGATAGATGGTGCCGGCCGACGGCGCGTACAGGCCGAGGAACCGGTTCTCCAGCAACCGGATCAGCTCGTACCCGTGCTTGGGGCCCTCGGCGAGCAGCTTGAGCAGGTACAGCCGCAGCCGCCCGTGGCTGAAGACAGCGGTCATGTGGCCACCTCGCTCCGCGATGTGGCCCCCTGACCGATGAGCCGGCTGAGCTGACTGATGACCTCGCTCCGCTCGGTCATGATTCGTCCGCCTCGAAGTCCGGGTCGACCGGGCGGCTCAGCAGCGCGATGTTGCCGGACATCGCATCGGCCGACAGCCGGCCGGTACCGGCGCCGAGCACCCCGTGCACGGCCGCGCCCCACCTGCCCTGGCCGGACAGGCCCGGGAAGTTGCTGGTGACCCGCCCGTGCGCGGCGGACAGCCGCACGGTCAGGTCGCTGTCCTCGCGTACCCGGATCGTCAGCTCCCCGGAGGTCGTGCTCAGCGTGATCTCGCTGTCGTCCGGCGGGTTGTCCAGGTCGGCGGTCAGCGCTCCGGAGATGGTGCTGGCGCGCAGCCGGCGTACCGCCGAGTCGGCCAGGGTGATCTCGCCGGAGACGGTGTCCAGCGTGAGCTCACCGGCGCAGCCGAGCGCCTCGATCGCGCCGGAGACGACCGCCGCGCGTACCGTGCCGGCGACCCCGAGCAGCGACACCCGGCCGCTGGTGCACTCGACGGAAAGCTCGCCGCGCAACGCGGACACGACGACCGGGCCGGACATCAGCTTGAGTGCCGTCGCCGTCCGGTACGGCACCGCCACCGAGATGTCCACGCCGGTCAGGTTCCGGCCGCGCAGCCACCACCACAGCGGTGCGAGCGCGCCGGGCCACGGGCTGGGCAGGTCGTGCCGGACGGTCAGCCGGCCGCCATCGAGCGCGACGACCAGCGGGCGCTCGGCGGTCGCGGCGACCTCGACCCGGGGCGGCCCGTCGGTACCCACGACGCTGAGCCGGCCGCCGAACAGCGAGACATCGAGCCGGGTGACGTCGGAGTCGAAGTCGAGCTTGCGCGGCTCGGTGATCTCCCACGTGGTCATGCCACCCAGGCTAACACGATACATCGCGATATGACGAGTACCCTCAGGCGGCGCGCACCACCCGCTCCGCAGCGGCGGCCGGGAACAGCACGACGGGCGCCAGCACCACCCGCGGGCAGCCGACCGCGGTCTCGGCGATACGCGCCAGGGTACGACGGGACGCTGCCGGGCCGGGATGGATCGCGGTACCCACCACCACGGTCACGCTCAGCCCGCGCATGCCGAGCACCCGGCGCAGCGAGTCCATCAGCGTGTCCGTGCCGACGAACGCCGGCTGCGCGGTCGGCTCACCGGATGACACGAAGCGCAGGGTCACCGGTACCACCGGGGCCTGCGCGTCGATCGCGGCCTGGAAGAACGCCGGGCGGAAGCCGCCCGCGCCCTCGCCGCACGACGTCGTGCCCTCGGGGAAGACGGCGACCGCGGCGCCGCCGGCAAGCGCCGCGCGCACCTGCCCCACGGCCACCGGCAGCGTGCGCGGCCGGGCCCGGTCGAGGAACACCGCACCCACCGACGCCGCGATCCGCCCGACCACCGGCCAGTCGCGGACCTCCGCCTTGGCCACCACGCGCTGCTGCCCCGCGGCCAGCAGCACCACGATGTCGAGCCAGGAGACGTGGTTGGCCACCACCAGCGCGTGGCGGCGCGGCAGCCGGCCGCGCAGCCGCCAGCGCACGCCCAGCGCGCCCAGCGTGGCGCGCGCGGTCAGCCGCATCGCCGGCCCGCGCCACGCCCGCGGCAGCAGCGGCAGGACCAGCCCGGCGGCCACCGTGACGCCGGCCAGCCCGCAGACCCGCGCCGCGCGCCGCACCGGCCCGGCCGGCACCACCCGCTCGCCGCGCAGGCAGTGGTCGCCGCACGCGGAGACCGGCCGCCAGATCACGGCGCACCGCCGAGGAAGTGCCGCAGGTACCGGGGATCGACCCGGTCCAGGCCGAGCAGCACGAAGAAGTCCGCGCAGCCGAAGTCCGGGTCGTGCGCGGGCGCGCCGCAGATCCACGACCCGAGCCTCAGGTAGCCACGCAACAACGGGGGTACCGTTACCCGCCCGGCCGGGCGCTCCACCGGCGCCCAGGGACGGTGCGGCAGCACGCGGTACCCGGTCGGCGAAAGGTGCTTGCGCACCGCCAGGTCCCACACCCCGGCCGCGGTCACGCCGCCGTCCGCCAGCCCGACCGAGGCGCAGCCGGCCAGCCAGCGGTGCCCGGTCAGGTGCAGGTACCGCGCGATCCCGGCCCACATCAGGTTGATGACGGCACCGTCGCGGTGTGCACTGTCCACACAGGACCGTCCGGTCTCCACCAGGTCGCCGTCGAGCGGTGCGAGCGCGGACAGGTCGAACTCGCTTTGGGCGTACCGGTGCGGTGCCCGGCCGGGTGGCAGCATGCGGTAGGTGCCGACCACCTCGGCGGTCGCCTCCGCCACGACGATCAGGTGGTCGCAGTACTCGTCGAACTCGTCGATGTCGAGTCCGGGTACCGGGGTGTGCAGGGTCGCGCCGAGTTCTTCGGCGAAGACCCGGTGGCGCAGCCGTTGTGCGGCGGCGACCTCCCCGGCGTCACCGGCGATCCGCAACGTGTAGCGCGCGGCGCCGGTTTCCGGCGTGTGGACGGCGAGAACGGTCATATTCCCTGTGTAGGGCCGTCATCTACCGTCTCCGTGACGGGTACCGGTGGCGGGCATGGAATATAGGTGAATGGCCGGATACTCGGGTACCCCGCTGGTCCGCAAGCTGGGCATCGCACCGGACAGCGCGGTGCTGCTCGACGGCGCGCCCGACGGGTTCGCGCTGGACGGGTTGCCGCCCGGGGTGCGATTGGCCCGCCGCGCCGGCCGCGGCCCGTACGACGTGATCCTGTGCTTCTGCACCGACCAGGCGCGGCTGCGCCGGCGCTGGCCGGCACTGCACCGGCTGACCACCCCGGCCGGCGCGCTGTGGGTCGCGTGGCCCAAGCGCGCTTCCGGGGTACCGACCGACCTGGACGAGAACGTCGTCCGCGCGCACGCGCTCGCCAACGGCCGGGTGGACGTCAAGGTCTGCGCGGTCGACGACACCTGGTCCGGCCTGAAGAACGTCATCCGCGTCGCGGACCGGTGAGCCTCGCGGACCGCTGAACGCTACGGGCCGGCGGCGATCCGCTCGCGTGCCTCGGCGACGCCGCCCCGCCACCAGCCCATCGCCTCGATCCACCAGGTGAGCCCGACCTGTGCGTACACTGCCGGATCCTGCCGCGGCGACCAGCCCTGCATGACGATGTCGAAGCCGTCGAGCGAACCGCGCTCGGCGCGCAGGAACTCGACGACGGCGGCCAGCTCCTCCGGCGGTACCGCGCGCTCCCGGCCGTAGTCGGCGAACGTCGGCATCGCGCCGTCCCACCGCGCCGCCCGGCGGAACCCGGCCCGCCCCGGCCACCGTCCGGCGCACCAGACGGGGATCCTCGGCCGCTGCACCGGGCCGGGCACCATGCGCACCCCGTCGACGGTCAGGTACCGGCCCCGGTAGCTGACCGGCCCGCCCGACCAGAGTCGCGTCAGCACCTGCAGCGACTCGTCCAGCCGGGCGGCCCGGGTACGCAGTGCCGGATCCTCGCCGAACGCCGCGTACTCCTCGTCCATCGAGCCCAGCGCGGCGCCGAACACCAGCCGGCCGCCGGAGAGCCGGTCGAGCGTCACCGCTTCCCGGGCAACGGTCTGCGCCCGCCGCCGCGGCAGGATCGTCATCAGGTTGCCGAGCCGGATGCGCCCGGTACCGGCGGCGATCGCGCCCAGCGTCACCGTCGGGTTCGCCACCGGCCAGCTCTGGTCGTGGTACAGCAGGTGGTCCCAGAGGAAAACGCCGTCCCAGCCATGCTCCTCAGCGGCGACGGCGAGCTCCAGAAGCACCGCGGGATCCCCGAACTCGCCGACCGTCGGAAGCCCAACACCTTTTCTCAGGGTCACTACCGCACCCTAGAGCGGAACGGACCCGTCCGGTTGGCGCCGATCTGGCAAGCTGAACGGGACAAACGGGAGGAGATTCATGTCCGACGGACAGATCGTCGTCTCCGGGCTGACCAAGCACTACAAGCGGGTCAGAGCGGTGGACAATCTGTCGTTCACCGTCCAGCCCGGCCGGGTCACCGGCTTTCTGGGGCCCAACGGTGCCGGCAAGACGACAACGCTGAGAATGATATTGAACCTGGTCCGCCCGACCGCGGGCACCGCGACCATCGGCGGCCAGCGCTACGCCGACCTGCGCAACCCGATCCGGCACGTCGGCGCGGTACTGGAGGCGAGCAGCGCGCACAAGGGCCGCACCGGTCGCAACCACCTGCGCATCATCTGCATGTCGGCGGGCATCCCGTTGGCGCGCGCCGACGAGGTACTGGAGATCGTCGGGCTCACCCCGGCGGCGAAGCGCAAGTTCAAGGGGTACTCGCTGGGCATGCGGCAGCGGCTGGGCATCGCCGCCGCGCTGATCGGCGACCCGCACGTGCTCATCCTCGACGAGCCGGCCAACGGGCTGGACCCCGAGGGCATCCGCTGGATGCGCGGGCTGCTCAAGTCGCTCGCCGACGCCGGGCGCACGATCCTCGTCTCCAGTCACCTGCTGTCCGAGATGGAGATCCTCGCCGACGAAGTGGTCATCATCGCGGCCGGGCAACTGGTCCGGCAGGGCACCGTCGGCGACGTCGTCGACTCGATGGCACATGCCGGGCGGGTCCGGGTACGCACGCCGCAGCCGGAGGAGCTGACCAAGGCGCTGACCGTCGACGGCACCACGGTGACCACCAACGGCGACGGCGCGCTGCTGGTGACCGGCGTCGACGCGCCCGCGGTCGGCGCCGCCGCGTTCAAGGCCGGGGTGGAACTGCACGAGCTGGTGGCCGAGCGGCCCGACCTGGAAGACGTGTTCCTGGAGCTCACCAAGGGGAAGGCGGCCATCCGATGACGACGCTGCTCGACAGCCCTTCGCTGGCCAAAGCCAGTGAGTCCGGGCCGAACCTGTTCCGGCTGATGCGCGCCGAGGTCGCGAAGATCCGGACGACGAAGACGTGGTGGCTGCTCGCCATCGGCATCGTCGCGTTCACCGCGCTGGCGTTCACCTCCAACGCGTTCGGTCATCACTTCGAGCTGCAGCCGCCGGCCGGCGCCCAACCGGGACCCGAGGAGCAGGCGCAGATCGCGCAGGCGCACACGGCCGCCGGCCTGGCGAGGATCGCCGCGGACATGCTCACCTCGGGCCAGTTCTTCGGCCTGCTGCTCGCGCTGATCATGGGCATCCTCGTCGTCACCAACGAGTTCTTCCACCAGACCGCGACGACGACGTTCATGACCAGCCCGCATCGGACCACCGTGGTGCTCGCGAAGGCCGCGGCAGCGATCCTGTTCGCCGTCCTGTTCTGGGCGGTGTCCACCGTCCTGGACATCGTCGCGACGCCGATCTACCTGCATTCTCAACACGTCACCGTGAGCCTGACGCAGTGGACGGTGGTGCAGTCGGTGCTGCTCAACCTCCTCGCGTTCGCCATCTGGGCGATCTTCGGCATGGGCCTGGGCACGCTGATCCGTAGCCAGATCGGCTCCGTGATCACGGGCATGGCGCTCTACCTGATCGGCACCGCCGCGGTCGCCATCATCGGCGCGATCCTCTACAACGTGTTCCACCAGGTGTGGATCCGCACCGCCCAGGTGATCGCGCCCGCGGTGGCGTCAATGATCATGATCACGCCCGGCGAGGCCTACCCGCATGCGGCGCCGCAGTGGGTCGGCGGGGCGGTGCTCATCGGGTACGCCATCGTCACCGGGTTCGTCGGCATCCTGATCATGCGCCGGCGGGACATCAGCTAGTCAACGGTCGAACGGGCGCTGGTCGGGTCGCGGATCCGTACCGGCGCCCGTTCCGCACTCCGGGGATGCCTATCCTTGTGAGACGTGGGACGTCGCCCTCCCGGGCGGCGGTAGCCTGAAGTGCCTCAGGTGAACATCCGTGGAGACGAGAGCGGACGTGTCGACGCAGCAGACCTCGCAGGACAACCCGCTGGCGGACTTCGGTCCGAACGAGTGGATCGTCGAAGACATGTACCAGCGCTACCTGGCCGACCCGACCAGCGTGGACGCTGCGTGGCACGACTTCTTTGCCGACTACAAGCCGGCACTGGACAGCGCAACGGCACCGTCCGGCTCAGTCGCCGCACCGCCGGCTTCCACTGCGCCGCCGTCCACTACGCCGCCGTCCACTACGCCGGCGCCCGCCCGCCCAGCCGCCCCCGCCCGCCCGGCCGCGCCTGCCGCCCCGGACGGCACGAAGGCCGCCACTCCGGACGGCACGAAGGCCGCCGCGAAGCCGGCCGCCACCCGACCGGTACCCGCCGGCGCGCACACCTCCGTCCTGCGCGGGGTCGCCGCCCGGGTGGTCGCCAACATGGACGAGTCGCTCGCGGTACCCACGGCGACCAGCGTCCGGGCGGTACCCGCGAAGCTGCTCGCCGACAACCGCATCGTGATCAACAACCACCTCGCCCGGGGCCGCGGCGGGAAGGTCAGCTTCACCCACCTCATCGGGTACGCGTTGGTGAAGGCCCTCGCCGAGCACCCGGAGATGAACAACTCCTTCGCCGAGGTCGACGGCAAGCCCACGCTGGTCCGGCCGGAGCACGTAAACCTGGGCATCGCCATCGACCTGGTCAAGTCGGACGGCTCCCGTACCCTCGTCGTGCCCAACATCAAGGCCACCGAGGGCATGGACTTCCGCCAGTTCTGGCAGGCGTACGAGGACGTGGTACGGCGGGCCCGGCGCAACGAGCTGACCATGGACGACTACACCGGCACCACGATCTCGCTGACCAACCCGGGCGGCATCGGCACCGTCCACTCGATGCCCCGCCTGCTCGCCGGCCAGGGCGCGATCGTCGGCGTCGGCGCGATGGAGTACCCGGCCGAGTTCTCCGGCATGTCCGACGAGGCCCTCGCCGACGCGGCGGTCAGCAAGATCATCACGCTCACGTCGACGTACGACCACCGCATCATCCAGGGTGCCCAGTCAGGCGAGTTCCTCAAGGTCGTGCACGAGCTGCTGCTCGGCGGTCGGGAGTTCTACGACAACATCTTCACCGCGCTGCGCATCCCGTACGAGCCGGTCCGCTGGGTACGCGACACCGCGCGCACCTCCGAAGGCCAGATCAGCAAGCCGGCGCGGATCCTCGAACTCATCCACGCCTACCGGGTCCGCGGCCACCTGATGGCCGACACCGACCCGCTCGAGTTCCACATCCGCCGGCACCCCGACCTCGACGTGCTGCAGCACGGCCTCACCCTCTGGGACCTCGACCGCACCTTCCCCGTCGGCGGCTTCGCCGGCCGGCCCAAGATGAAGCTGCGCGAGGTGCTCGGGGTACTGCGCGACTCGTACTGCCGCCGGGTCGGCATCGAGTACATGCACATCATGGATCCCGAGGAGCGGCGCTGGATCCAGGAGCGGATCGAGGTCAAGTACGCCAAGCCCACGCCGGAGGAGCAGAAGCACATCCTCAACCGGCTCAACGCGGCCGAGGCGTTCGAGACGTTCCTGCAGACCAAGTACGTCGGGCAGCGGCGGTTCTCGCTGGAAGGCTCGGAGAGCCTGATCCCGCTGCTCGACGAGGTGCTGCGCGAGTCCGCCGAGGACAACCTCGACGAGGTCGTCATCGGGATGGCCCACCGCGGCCGGCTCAACGTGCTGGCCAACATCGTCGGCAAGCCTTACGAGAAGATCTTCTCCGAGTTCGAGGGGCACCTCGACCCGAAGACCGCGCAGGGCTCCGGCGACGTCAAGTACCACCTCGGCCAGGTCGGCAAGTACACCACGCCCGACGGCGAGCACGCGATCGGTGTGTCGGTCGTGGCGAACCCGTCGCACCTGGAGGCGGTCCACCCGGTACTGGAGGGGATCGTCCGGGCCAAGCAGGACCGGATCGACCTCAAGCTGGAGGGGTACACGGTCCTGGCGATCGCGGTACACGGCGACGCGGCGTTCGCCGGCCAGGGCGTGGTCGCCGAGACGCTGAACCTCTCGCAACTGCGCGGGTACCGCACCGGCGGTACCGTGCACGTGGTCGTCAACAACCAGGTCGGCTTCACCACGGCGCCGGAGTACAGCCGCTCGTCGCTGTACTCCACCGATGTGGCCCGCATGATCCAGGCGCCGATCTTCCACGTGAACGGCGACGACCCCGAGGCTGTCGTCCGGGTGGCCCGGCTCGCCTTCGAGTACCGCCAGACCTTCAACAAGGACGTGGTCATCGACCTGGTCTGCTACCGGCGGCGCGGGCACAACGAGGGCGACGACCCCTCGATGACCAACCCGCTGATGTACCACATCATCGACAACAAGCGCTCGGTCCGGAAGCTGTACACCGAGGAGCTGATCGGCCGCGGCGACATCTCGCTCGACGAGGCCGAGGAGTCGCTGCGCGACTTCCAGCAGCAGCTGGAGACGGTCTTCAAGGCCACCCGCGACGCATCGACCACGGTACGCCCGGTGCGGCAACGGCAGCCGGAGCCGGAACCGGCGGTCACCACGGCGATCACCGCCGACCTGGTCAAGCGGATCGGCGACGCGCACTTGAACCTGCCGCCCGGCTTCACCCCGCACCGGCGGGTCATGCAGCTGCTGGAACGGCGGGCCAAGATGTCCGTCGAGGGCGACGTCGACTGGGGCTTCGGCGAGCTGATCGCGTTCGGCTCGCTGCTGTCGGAGGGGGTCACGGTACGGCTGGCCGGCCAGGACTCCCGCCGCGGCACCTTCGTCCAGCGGCACGCCAGCGTGGTCGACGCGCAGACCGGCGGCGACTACCTCCCGCTGATGGCGGTCAAGTCCGACGACGCCCGGTTCTTCGTGCACGACTCGCTGCTGTCCGAGTTCGCCGCGATGGGCTTCGAGTACGGGTACTCGGTGGAGAACCTGGACGCGCTGGTCTGCTGGGAGGCGCAGTTCGGCGACTTCGCCAACGGCGCGCAGTCGGTGGTCGACGAGTTCATCTCGTCCGGCGAGGCGAAGTGGGGCCAGCAGAGCGCGCTGACCCTGCTGCTCCCGCACGGGCACGAGGGGCAGGGGCCGGACCACACGTCCGGGCGCATCGAGCGGTACCTGCAGCTGTGCGCCGAGGACAACATGCGCGTCGCGGTGCCCACGACCCCGGCCAACCACTTCCACCTGCTGCGCCGCCAGGCCCTGTCGGCGAAGAAGAAGCCGCTGGTGGTGTACACGCCGAAGTCGTTGCTGCGGCACAAGCTGTGCGTGTCGGCGGTCGCGGACTTCACCACGGGTACCTTCCAGACGGTCATTCCGGACACGATCGACACGGGCGCGGTGCGCCGGGTGGTGTTCTGCGCCGGCAAGGTCTACTACGACCTGGTACAGGCACGGACCGGGCGGAAGGTGACCGACACCGCGATCGTCCGGGTCGAGCAGCTGTACCCGCTGCCGATCGAGGAGATCCGCGCGGTCCTGCGTGAGTACCCGAACGCGGTCGACTACGCCTGGGTCCAGGAGGAACCGGCCAACCAGGGCGCCTGGTCGTTCATCGCGCTCAACCTGCTGGAGCACCTCGACGGGGTGTCACTGCGGCGGATCTCCCGCCCGTCCGCCGCCGCCCCGGCGGTCGGCTCCACCCGCCTGCACGACGCGGAGCAGCACGCGCTCATCGAGGCCGCGCTGCCCCGGGGCTGAGCATGTACTTCACCGACCGCGGGATCGAGGAGCTCGCGCAGCGGCGCGGCGAGGAGGCGGTCAGCCTGGAGTGGCTGGCCGAGCGGCTGCGCGACTTCGTCGACCTGAACCCGGAGTTCGAGACGGCGATCGAACGGTTCGCCACCTGGCTGGCCCGCCTCGACGACGATGACCACGACGAGTAGCCCCCGCCGATCTTGGAGTTATGTCTGCGACAAAGGGCGCGCTACTGCGCAATTCGGGCGACACAACTCCAAGATCGACGAGAGTCTCGGCACGTCAGGCGAGAGGCTCGGCGCGCGAGAGGCTCGGCGCGTCAGCTGACGAGGAAGGCGATCACCGCGCCGAGGACGATGACCGCGGCGACGATGCCGAGCACCCACGGTAGCGGCGAACGCCGCTCCTGCTCCGGCTCGGCCCGCTGCACGAAGGCCTGGAACTGCGCCGTGTTACCACTCGGGTCCGGGTACTGGTCACTCATGCGGTGCACCCTACCGGTCATTGCGCGGTCGGCGGAGGTACGGTCGCCGCGCGTCGCCGGTCCCGTACACCGAGGAACAGCCCGACGCCGCCGAGCAGAACGATCACTCCGCCCAGGATGAGCTGGATCCGGCCGGTCCTCAGGTCGTCCGCGCGGCGGGCCTCGTAGCCGAAGGCCGTACCGCCGACGATGCAGAGGTCGCCCGGATGCATCGTCCGGTTGTCACACTTGGGCGTCCCGTTGTGGAACACACCGCCGCTGACCAGCAGCGCGACTCCGATGACGAGCACGATCACGCTCGCGACCAGCTTGTTCTTCATGATCGGGGAAAGTAGCCGAGCCGGCCCGGCTCGCCCATCGTCCGTCTAGCCCATGTGCGGGTACCGGAAGTCGGTCTCCGGTACGAACGTCTCCTTGATGGTCCGCGGCGACATCCAGCGCACCAGGTTCTGCCAGGAGCCCGCCTTGTCGTTGGTACCCGACGCCCGCGCCCCACCGAACGGCTGCTGCCCGACGATCGCCCCGGTCGGCTTGTCGTTGATGTAGAAGTTGCCGGCGGCGAACCGCAGCGCCCGGGCGGTCCACTCGATGACGCGCCGGTCGTTCGCGAAGACCGACCCGGTCAGCGCGTACGGCGCCGCCGACTCGGCCTGCCCGACGACGTCCTCGAAGCGCTCGTCGTCGTAGACGTGTACCCCGAGGATCGGCCCGAAGTACTCGGTCGTGAACACCTCGTGGCTCGGGTCGGTGCACTCCACCACGGTGGGCCGGACGAACCAGCCCTCGCTGTCGTCGGCGGTACCCCCGGCGACGACCGTGCACGAGCCGGCGTTCTTGATCCGGTCCAGGGCAGCCGCCAGGCGGGCGAAGGAGCGCCCGTCGATCACCGCGCCGCCGAAGTTGGACAGGTCGGTGATGTCGCCGTAGGCCAGCGACTCGGCGGTGGCGGCCAGGCGGTCGCGCAGGCCGCCGTCCCAGATCGAGCGCGGGACGTATGCGCGGGAGGCGGCGGAGCACTTCTGGCCCTGGTACTCGAAGGCACCCCGGATCAGCGCCGTGTGCAGCGCGTCGACGTCGGCGGAGGCGTGCGCGACCACGAAGTCCTTGCCGCCGGTTTCGCCGACGATGCGAGGATATGACCGGTACCGTCCGATGTTCTCCCCCACCGTGCGCCACAGCAACTGGAACGTGCCGGTCGACCCGGTGAAGTGGATCCCGGCCAGGTCCGGATCGGTGAGCGCGACCTCGGACACCGCGATCCCGTCCCCGGGCAGCATGTTGATCACGCCGGCCGGCAGCCCCGCGGCCTCCAGCAGCCGCATCGTGAAGTGCGCGGCGAGCTGCTGGGTCGGCGACGGCTTCCAGATCACCGTGTTACCCAGCAGCGCGACCGAGGTCGGCAGGTTGCCGGCGATCGCGGTGAAGTTGAACGGCGTGATCGCGTAGACGAAGCCCTCCAGCGGCCGGTGGTCGAACCGGTTCCACACCCCGGGTACCGACAGCGGCTGCTCGGCCAGCAGCTTGCGCGCGAAGAACACGTTGTACCGCAGGAAGTCGATCAGTTCGCACGCCGAGTCGATCTCCGCCTGCTGTACCGACTTGGACTGCCCCAGCATCGTCGCCGCGTTGAGTGTGTCCCGCCACGGCCCGGCCAGCAGGTCGGCGGCGCGCAGGAAGATCGCGGCCCGTTCCTCGAACGGCAGCTCCCGCCACCCGGCCGCCGCCCGCTTCGCGGCCGTTACCGCCGCGCCCGCGTCAGCGTTGGTAGCGTTGTGGGTCACTCCCAGCACGTGCCGACGCCGGTGCGGCTGTACCACCTCGATGGCGTCGCCGCCGCCCATGCGCTCGGCGCCGTCGATCGTCATGGTGAGCTCGACCCGGTCGGCGGCCAGGCCGGCCAGCCGCCGCTCCAGGCTCGCCCGCTCCGGACTGCCCGGCGCGTAGCGGCGGACCGGCTCGTTGCGCGGCTCCGGTACGACGGTCACGGCATCCATGGCAGGCTCCCTCGGCAACGGTGGCGAAGACTGGTCCAATCCTTACACGCGGACCGCGGCGCGTACCCTGGGGCGCGGAACGGGGAGGAGAGCCCACGATGAATCGAGCCGGCCCGCGCGGGGCGCTCATCCTGCTCGTCCTCAGCCTGGTCTGGTTCGCGGCGATGCTCTGGTCGGCACAGGCCAACATCACCGGGACCGGCACCGCGCAGGGCGCGCTGATCCAGCTCTCCGACGCGCTGCCGGTGGTCGTCGCGGCCAGCGTGCTGGCCGGCACCGCCGCCGGGCTCGCCGCGCTGGGCTGGCGCCCGGTGCGGG
Source organism: Actinomycetota bacterium (assembly GCA_005885555.1). GTDB lineage: Bacteria > Actinomycetota > Actinomycetes > Mycobacteriales > Micromonosporaceae > AC-43. The sequence goes on along the minus strand of VAWN01000027.1, from coordinate 80,055 downwards.
CCGCGCTGCGCTGGCCGGTGGCGATGGGGGCGGGCGCCACGCCGGCGGCGGTCGCCGCCGTTCTGATCATCTGGGGGTACGGCAGCCGGTCCGCCATCCTGCTGATCGCGACCGCGGTTCTCGTCGCCGGTACCCTCGGCGGCGCGCTCGGTGCCGTGCGGCCGGGTGAGCTGGTCGCGGCCGGCGTCGCGGGTACCCTCGCCGCGTTCTTCGTCGCGTTCGCCCTGCGGGTCTTCGAGAACCAGCTGCTGGGGCTGTTCGGCGCCGGTACCACCCCGGGCTCGCAGCTGACCGCGGCGTCCCGGCTGGCACTGACCACCTCACTGCTCGGCGCGGCGGCGGCCGGCCTGGTCGCCTTCTGGTACCTGCGGCGTACCGGCCCGGAGCGGCGCTTCCCGGTCTACCTCGTGGCCGGCGCGTTCCCCGGCGTCCTGCTGCTGCTCGCCGAGGCGGTGACGCTGATCGGCGGCGCCCAGGTGTTCCACGCGGTCAGTGGCCTGAGCAGCGCAGACCGGGCGATCGTCGACTATGTCGGCAACTCCCGGCTCAACCACGCGCTGATCCTGCTGTTCGTCGGCGCACTGGTCGCGCTGCTGTGCCTGGGCCGCACCCTGCGCCCGGCCGAACCGGCGAAGGCCGACCGCACCACGGTCAGCTGACCAGCTCGTCCAGCTCGGACACGTCGTACCAGGCCAGCTCGTGGTCCTCGGCACCGTCCACGGTGAACTGCGCGTCCGGGTCGCCGGCCACTGCCTCCTCGACGACCTGGGCGGCGGCGTCCACGTCGGGTTCGGCCCCGGGCGCGTCGACGTGGATCGCCGCGACGGCGGTCAGCGGTACCGGCCCGGCCAGCCGGACCGCGCTGGAACCGAGGTCGGGATCGACGGCGGCGAGCCGGTCGGCGGGTACGTCGGCGGAGATGACCACCCGGCGGCGCGGCGCGACGGGATCGTGGCGCAACAGCCGCAGCGCCGCCTGGGCCGCCCGGGTGAAGGCGACGTACTCCAGCTCCTCCTCGTCGCCCTCGGCGTACCACTCGCGCAGTGCCGGGGTGACCGCATGCGCCTCGACCGGCCGGCCGTCGACGCCGGTCGGGCCGAACTCGGCCTGCTCGCGCAGCGACCCGAGCGCCTGCATGGTGGCGGGCAGGTAGACACGCAGTTTGTCGGTCACCGTGCTGTAGTACACCTCGCGCGTCGCGATGGAAAGCCCATCCCGTTCGGCGCGGCGCGGACCGGACAAGCATGTCGAAGGCAAGCGGTGGCAAACTGAAGCAATGCCGGCCCGATTCCTGCAGATGTCCGACGTCGCCGAGGAGCTCTCGGTCTCGATGTCGCAGGTGTACCACATGGTGCGCAGCGGTGAGCTGCCGGCGATCAAGGTCGGCGGGCGCGGCCAGTGGCGGATCGAGCGGGCGAGGCTGGAGGAGTACATCGCCCGCAAGTACGACGAGACGGCCGAATGGGTACGCGACAACCCGCTGGCCACCCGCGACGAGGAGCCCGAAGACCTGACCTGACGAGGTGGTACCCGCGGCAGCGGGCCGCCGGCTTCCCTGCCGGCGGCCCGCTGTCGGCTTTGCGCACGCGATAAGACCTTGACGGAGGAAGCCAGAGTCGATTAGAACTGACTACAGGCAAACGAAAGCAAACGTAAGGTTTGCCACCGGCCCTGGGGAGGCGCCAATGACCGTCACGCTTGTCCGTCCCGCCCGCGGCGGCCTCGCTGGATTCGGCACCTTGACGCCGGTGCGGGTCCGCCCCGCGCCGGCGATGGATCCGCCCGACGACGACCTCACCGGCCGCGGTCCCGGGGAGCCGGCGCCGGCCCGTGCGGAGCCGGCATCGGGCCGTGCGCGGCCGGTACCGGCCGGGTCGTTGCCCGTACCCCGCCGCAGCGGCGGCGCGGCGCACCGGGCGACCCGGCGCTATCTCGACCTGACCATCGAGGTCCTGGGCGGCTTCCGGCCGATCGGGCACCTGCGGCCGCTGACGGATCCGGCGCGCTTTGAGCAGGTCGCCCGGCAGCTCGCCCGGCTCGGCGGTCCACCTGTCATCCGGCCGGGCTCGGGGCTGGCCCGGGTGACAGGAGACCGCGTCCGGCTGCAGCATGTGCGGATCTGCGAAGTTCACGACGGCGCGGTGGAGGCCGCCGCGGTCGTCGCGCGGGGCGAGGAGGAGGTACGCGCGATCACGCTGCGCCTGGAACGCCGCGCCGGCGGAGCCTGGCTGTGCACCCACCTCGCGGTTCTGTGACCGCCACAACGGCAACCGGCCGGCGGGGGCAAGGTCCCGCCGGCCGGTTCCCGGTCAGTTCACTCGGCCGCGCCGGGCGCGCCGTGGCAGCGCTTGTACTTCTTGCCCGAGCCGCAGGGGCACGGCGCGTTGCGCGACGGTCCGCTGCCGACCGCCTGGCCCGGCGAGGGGCGGCGGGCACCGGCCGCGGTCGGCGAGGCCGGGCCGGAGCGGCGCGGCTTGTCCTGCGTGGCGCCGCCGAGACCGAGCGCGGGTGCCTGCTCGACCTGCACCGAGCCACCCGCACCGGCCGCGCCGTCGATCGTCGGCGCCGAGTACTGCAGTGCCCGCGGGGTGCTGCGCGACGACCCGAGTCCCTTGGCCCGGATCTCCACCGGAGTCTCCGCGCCCGGCAGCGGTACGGCGTCGGTCGACTGCACCGGCGTCGCAGGGGCGGCCTCCTCGACCTGCACCTCCAGGTTGAACAGGAAGCCGACCGCCTCCTCCTTGATGCCGTCGAGCATCTGGCTGAACATGTCGAAGCCCTCGCGCTGGTACTCCACCAGCGGGTCGCGTTGGGCGTAGGCCCGCAGCCCGACGCCCTCCTGCAGGTAGTCCATCTCGTAGAGGTGCTCGCGCCACTTGCGGTCGATGACCGCGAGCAGCACCTGCCGCTCCAGCTCCCGCATGGGCTCGGAGCCCAGCTCCTCCTCGCGCTTCTCGTACGCCGCGTGGGCGTCCTCGACCAGCCGCGTCTGGAGGAACTCGGCATCCAGCTGCTCCGGGTCGGCACCGGACTCCTCGATGACGTCCTCGACGGTGATGCCCAGCGGGTACAGCTGCTTGAGGCTGGCCCACAGCTGGTCGAGGTCCCAGTCTTCGGCATACCCCTCGGCGGTGGCCCCGCTGACGTAGGCGCCGACCACGTCGTCGATCATGTGCTGCACCTGCTCGTGCAGGTCTTCGCCGTTGAGCACCCGCTTGCGCTCGGCGTAGATCACCTGACGCTGCTTGTTGAGCACCTCGTCGTACTTGAGGACGTTCTTGCGGATCTCCGCGTTCTGCGCCTCGATCTGGGTCTGCGCGCTCTTGATCTGGCGGCTGACCATCTTCGACTCGATCGGTACGTCCTCGGGGATGTTGAAGCGGTCCATGACCGCCTCGACGGCACCGGCCCGGAAGCGCCGCATCAGCTCGTCCTGCAGCGACAGGTAGAAGCGCGACTCGCCCGGGTCACCCTGCCGGCCGGACCGGCCGCGCAGCTGGTTGTCGATACGCCGCGACTCGTGCCGCTCGGTGCCCAGGACGTACAGGCCACCGGCGTCGATGACCTCCTCGCCCTCCTCCTCGCACAGCTTCTCCCACTTGCCCAGCGCGTCGTCCCACGCCGCGTCGTACTCGTCGGTCTCCGGTTCCAGCCCGCGCTGGCGCAGCTCCGCGGCGGCGAGGAACTCCGGGTTGCCGCCGAGCAGGATGTCGGTACCGCGGCCGGCCATGTTGGTCGCGACGGTGACGCCGCCCTTGCGCCCGGCCTGCGCGACGATCTCCGCCTCCTTGGCGTGGAACTTCGCGTTGAGCACCGAGTGCGGGATGCCCCGGCGGCGCAGCATCTGCGACAGGATCTCGGAGTTCTCCACGGAGACGGTACCCACCAGCACCGGCTGGCCCTGCCCGTGCCGCTCGGCGATGTCCTCGACGACCGCGTTGAACTTCGCCTTCTCGGTCTTGTAGATGACGTCGGACCGGTCGGCGCGGACCATCGGCCGGTGGGTCGGGATCGGCACGACGCCGACGTTGTACACCTTGTTGAACTCGGCCGCCTCGGTCTGCGCGGTACCGGTCATCCCGGACAGCTTCTCGTAGAGCCGGAAGTAGTTCTGCAGGGTGATCGTCGCGAGGGTCTGGTTCTCCTGCTTGATCTCCACGCCCTCTTTGGCCTCGATGGCCTGGTGCATGCCCTCGTTGTACCGGCGGCCGTGCAGGATCCGGCCGGTGAACTCGTCGACGATCAGCACCTCGCCGTCGGAGACGATGTAGTCCTTGTCGCGCTTGTAGAGCTCCTTGGCCTTGATGGCGTTGTTCAGGTACCCGACGAGCGGGGTGTTCACCGACTCGTACAGGTTCTCGATGCCCAGCCGGTCCTCGACCTTGGTCACACCACGCTCGCTGATCGCGACGGTGCGCTTGGACTCGTCGACCTCGTAGTCGCCCTCGCCCTCCTTGCCGCGCTGCATCTTGTCGACGACCCGGGCGAACTCGGAGTACCAGCGGGCCGACTGCTCGGCCGGACCGGAGATGATCAGCGGGGTGCGCGCCTCGTCGATCAGGATCGAGTCCACCTCGTCGACGACCGCGAAGTTGTGGCCGCGCTGCACCAGGTCGGCCGCCGACCAGGCCATGTTGTCGCGCAGGTAGTCGAAGCCGAACTCGTTGTTGGTGCCGTACGTGATGTCGCACTCGTACGCCTCTTTGTGCAGCGCACCGGGCTGGTTGGGCAGGATCACGCCGACGCTCAGGCCGAGGAACCGGTGGATGCGCCCCATCCACTCGGCGTCGCGCTGGGCCAGGTAGTCGTTGACCGTGACGACGTGCACGCCCTTGCCGGACAGCGCGTTGAGGTATGCCGGGAGCACACAGGTCAGCGTCTTGCCCTCGCCGGTCTTCATCTCGGCGATGTTGCCGAAGTGCAGCGCCGCGCCGCCCATCACCTGGACGTCGAAGTGCCGCTGCCCGAGTACCCGCTTGGCCGCCTCGCGCGCCGTGGCGAACGCCTCCGGGAGCAGGTCGTCGAGGCTCTCGCCGTCGACGTACCGCTGTTTGTACTGGTCCGTCAGCTCGCGCAGCTCGGCATCGGTCAGCTCGGTGTAGTTGTCCTCGATCGAGCTGACGGTGGCTGCGATCGAGGACAGCCGGCGCAGCAAGCGGCCCTCACCGGCACGAAGGATCTTCTCGAAGATCGACACGAGTAGCGCTCCCTAGACAGTCTGCCGAACCATCGTAGGCGGAGAACACGGTCATCCGTCAGCCGCGGTGGCAGTCAAGGGCCGAATCAGGAGGAAATCGGACAAGTTTCCGCCACGCGCGTAAGTGGATGGCCCGGACGGTACCGCCTCGGTGAGGATGGCGACGTGGAGCCGATCGAGATCATCGCAGCGACCCTGCTGATCCGCCCCTGGCGACCGGACGACGCCGAAGCGGTGTACCGGGCCTGCCAGGATCCCGCGATCCAGCGGTGGACGACGCTGCCGTCGCCGTACGGGCGGGCGCACGCCGAGAAGTTCGTCAGCGGGTACGCGCCGGACGCGTGGGCGGCCGGTACCGCCGCGCCGCTCGGCGTGTTCGACGTGGACAGCGGGGAACTGCTCGGCTCGCACGGGTTCGCTTCGATCAACCGGGTGCGCAACTCCGCCGAGATCGGCTACTGGACGGCACCCGCGGCGCGCGGCAGAGGTGTCGCGCTGACCGCCACCCGCGCGGTCGCGACCTGGGCGTTCACCAAGCTCCGGCTGGACCGGCTCACCTGGTCGGCGGAGATCGGCAACCAGGCGTCGCGGCTGGTCGCCCTGCGCGCCGGCTTCCACATCGGCGGGGAGCAGCGCAACGCGCAGCCGCACCCGCGCGGCCGGCGGGAGGCCTGGGTCGGCTCGCTGCTGCCGGGCGAGGTGACCGGCCAGACGCCGGCACGGTACGCGGCCGGCTCGCTGTTCGTGCGGCGCGCGACCGTGTTCGGGGCGGCGGTACCCGTCCTGCCGCTCGACGGCACGGCCGGGCACCTGCGCGCCCTGGCGGCCGGTGACCTGCCCGCGGTGACCGCGGCGTGCCAGGATCCGGAGTCGGCGCGGTGGACCACGGTACCGGTTCCCTACGAGCCCGCCGACGCGGAGTACTACGTGCACGACCACCTGCCCGGCCAGTGGGCCCGGGGTACCGGTGCCGGGTTCGCGATCACCGACGCGCGGGACCGCTACGTGGGCGGGATCGACCTGCGCATCGATCCGGTGGACGAGGAGGCCGGCGAGATCGGCTTCCTGGTCGCGCCGTGGGCGCGCGGGCTCGGGTACGCGCCGGCCGCCGTCCGTACCGTCTGCGCCTGGGGCTTCGCCGCCCTGGGCCTGCGCCGGATCGGGTGGAAGGCGTACCTCGGCAACGACGCCTCCCGGCGGGTGGCCGAGAAGGCCGGCTTCACCATCGAAGGCGTCGGCCGGGGCGTGTGCGTGCAGCGCGGCGAGCGCCGCGACGCCTGGGTCGGCTCCCTGCTGTCCACGGACGTGACCTGACGCCGGTCAGCGCGCGGAGCTCGCGCCAGCAGCTCAGTGCCACCAGGCGCGCGCGTCCGGGCCCTTGGGGATGATCCGGGTCGGGTTGATCCGGTCGTGTGTGTAGTAGTAGTGCCGCTTGATCTGGTCGAAGTCGACGGTCTCCCCGAACCCCGGCGTCTGGAACATCCGGCGCGCGTACCGCCACAGGTACGGCAGCTCGGTCAGCTTGTTCCGGTTGCACTTGAAGTGACCGTGGTACACCGCGTCGAACCGGACCAGCGTGGTGAACAGCCGCACGTCCGCCTCGGTGAGCCGGTCGCCCATCAGGTACCGGCGGTCGTCGGACAGCCGCTCCTCCAGCGCGTCCAGCCGGGCGAACAACGCGTCGTACGCCGCCTCGTACGCGGCCTGGGAGGTGGCGAACCCGGCCCGGTACACGCCGTTGTTGACGTCGGTGTAGATGTCGCGCATCAGCGCATCGAGGTCGGGGCGCAGGTCGACCGGGTACAGGTCCGGCGCGTCCGGCCGGTGGAAGTCCACCCACTCGGTGGACAGGTCGAGGGTGATCTGCGGGAAGTCGTTGGTGACCACCCGACCGGAGCGGGTGTCGACCAGCGCCGGCACGGTGACCCGACCGGTGTACCCGGGGTCGGTGGCGCGGTACGCCTCGGCGAGGTAGGTGATGCCCAGGACCGGGTCCGGCTCGGCGAAGCGCCAGCCGCGCTCGTCGCGGACCGGGTCGAGGGTACCGACGGAGATGGCGTTCTGCAGGCCGAGCAGGCCGCGGACGATCACCGCCCGGTGCGCCCACGGGCAGGCACGCGACCAGATCAGCCGGTACCGGCCGGGCTCGACCGGCCAGCGGGTGGAGTCCCGGGTGATCCGGTCGGTGAAGCGGTTCGGCTGGCGGACGAACGCGCCGTCCGCGCTCTCGGCGATAAACTGCGCGGTCACCGTTCCAGCATGCCCGAGGAGTCGCGGATGCAGCCGCTGCCGTACGAGCCGGTACCGGGCGACGGCGTGGTACTGCGACCGCCCCGGCCCGACGACGTGGTCGATCTCGTCGGCGCGTGCGGGGATCCGCTGATCGAGCGCTTCGTGCCGTCGCTGCCGAGCCCGTGCGGTACCGCCGAGGCAGCGGCCTGGATCGCCATGGCGGCGAACCGCGGGGAACTGGTCGTGGCGGATCCGGGTACCGGACGGCTGCTCGGCGGCTGCCGCCTGTACCACCTGTCCACGCAGGACCGCACCGCGGAGCTCGGCTACTGGACGGCCGCCCGGGCCCGCGGCCGCGGGTTTGCCACGGCGGCGGCGACCGCGCTGACCGGCTGGGCGTTCCGGCACGGGCTGGGCCGGCTGGAGGTGCTCGCCCGGCCGGACAACCCGGCGAGCCAGCGGGTCGCGCTCGCCGCCGGGTACCGCTGGGAGGGGCGGCGGCGCGGCGTCGAGTACGGGCGCGACGGCGAGCGTTACGACCTGGTGGCGTTCGCCCGGCTGGCCACCGACCCACCGGGACCGGCGCCGCGGGCGGTGCCCGACCTGCCCGGCGGGCGCCTGAGCGACGGCGTGGTGGAGCTGCGCCCGCTCGGCCCGGCGGACACCGCCGACGTCGTGGCGTTGCAGGCGCTGCCGGAGGTGGCCGCGACGACGGTCGGCGGGGCCGGCCGGGACCTCGTGCGGATGTGCGCGGAGGCGGCCGGCGAGTGGCTGGCCGGCAGCACGGTCCGGCTGGCCATCCGGGACGCGGCGAGCGGGGCGTTCGCCGGCGACATCGGGCTGTTCAATTTCGAGCCGGTGCTCGGGCAGGCGATGACCGGGTACACGCTGGCGCCGGCGTGGCGCGGGCGCGGCTATGCGACCCGGGCGGTGCGGCTGCTCGCCGGGTGGGCGTTCGCGCATGTCGGGCTGGCCCGGGTGATCGCCGGTACCGTGCCGGACAACGTGGCGTCGCAGCGGGTACTGGAACGGGCCGGCTTCCGTCGCGAGGGGTACCAGCGCGGCGCGCTACCCGGCCCCGCCGGTACCCGCATCGACGACATCCTCTACGCCTTACTGCCGACGGACCTCAGCTGAGCCCCGTCCACTCGCTTCGCTCGCTCCCTCAGCTGAGCCCCGTCCACTCGCTTCGCGGCGCTCAGACGCGCCGTCTTCCCTCGTCGCTACGCTCCTCAGTCCAGACGACGCCGCGCCGCTCCCGCTCGCTCCCTCAGCCCCACCAGAACGCCGCCGCGATGATGATGTAGAGACCGATCAGCGTGGCGCCCTCCAGCCAGTTGGACTCACCGTCGAACACGATCAACGCGACGATGAGTACCGTCATCACCACCGCGGCGACCAGCATCGGCGCGAACACCAGGGTGAACGTGGTCGCGGTGAACAGGCTGAGCAGCACCAGCGCCGGCGCCAGTACCAGGGCGATCTGCAGCGGGCTGTTGACGATGACCGACAGCGCGTAGTCGGACTGGTTACGCCAGGCGAGCTGGATGCCGACCACGTTCTCGATCGCGTTGCCGGCGATGGCGACCACGACCAGACCGGCGAACGCCTCGGACAGGTGCAGGCTGTGGATGGTCGGCTGCAGCGCGGTGACGAACCAGTCGGAGACCAGCGCCGCTGCGAGGCTCGCCGCGGCCAGCAGCGTCACCGCGAGCCACAGCGGCCAGCGCGGCGGCTCCTGCTCCGGCTCCTCCTGTTCGCCGCCCTCGACGGTGTGGCGGCGCAGGGCCGCCGGCAACGACAGCACGAACAGCAGCAGCAGTACCACCGCGACCGCGTCGGACAGCGCACGCACATGCGGCTCCGCCGGGCTGTGCACGTACTTGGCCATGCTCGGCAGGACCAGGGCCGCGGTCGCCAGCGCCAGCAGCACGCAGGTGTCCCGGGCCCGGGACTTGGCGAACTTCTGGGTACCGTGTTTGATCCCGCCGACCACGAACGCGGCGCCGAGGATCAGCAGCAGGTTGGCCAGCATCGAGCCGATCAGCGCGGACTGCACCACGGTGAGCAGTCCGGCCTGCAGCGCGAAGAAGGCGATGAACAGCTCCGGGAGGTTGCCCAGCGCGCTCTGCAGCACGCCGGTCGCGCCCGCGCCGAAGCGTTCGCCGAGCTGCTCGACGCTGCGTCCGACCAGCGAGGCGAGCAACGCCACGGCGACGGCCGAACACGCGAACGCGAGGACAGCGTTGGCGTGGGCATAGTTGGTGACACCGGACAGCACGATGAAGATCGCGCTGCCGATGAGGATGACGAGATCCGAACGGGTCAAAATGCGCGTGCCGCCGGCCGGGCCGCTCCCAGCCGGCGACACGCCGACTACCGACTCAGGCACGTATGGATCATCGCAGAGATCCGCAAGCCGCGTCGTCTCACGCGGCGAGAGAGATGACTCCGTAGTCGTATGCGCGGCGGCGGTACACCACGCTGGGTCGCCCCGACTCCTTGTCCATGAACAGGTAGAAGTCGTGTCCGAGCAGTTCCATCTGGAACAGTGCGTCGTCGATGGTCATCGGTTCGCCGTCGTGCTCCTTCTCCCGCACGATGTGCCACGGCTGGTCGTCGTACTCCTCGATGGAGAGCTCGGCGACGCTGTCCAGTACCGATTCCGCCAGCGGCGGTGCGAACGCGTCCGGCTGGTTCAGCGACGCCAGGCCGGATGTCGCGGCAGCCACCGAGACCGGAGCGCGCCGGCCGCGGTGTACCCGGCGCCGGTCGGCCATCCGCCGCAACCGGCCGTCGAGCTTGGTGATGGCGAGGTCGAGGGCGCTGTAGAAGTCGCCGGCACAGGCCTCGGCACGAACCACCGGTCCGCGGGAGATGCAGGTGATCTCCAGACGCTGGCAGTGGTCGGATTGACGCGGGTTGCGTTCGTGGAAAAGCTCGACGTCGACTCGGATGATCTTCTGGTCGTAGCGCTCGATCTTGTCGAGCTTCTCGCTGACGTGTACGCGGTAGTGATCGGGCACCTCGACGTTGCGGCCCTTGACGACGATGTCCACGCTTTGACCTCCCCCACGGTCGTCCTGCGGGTTGATCGATGAGTGGTATCGGTCCTTCGACCGATCTGTTCCGGCTGGTCCTCCTCTCGTCTCCCGACGATCGTCAGATGCTGTGAGGTATGACGCTAACCCCTGTTGGCCTGCCCGTCACCCCTCGTTTCCAAGAACCTTTTGCCAGAATTCGCCCAGGCTCGTCTGTCCAGGCACTACCGGAATAAAATCACTCTGCGGTAGGACGCGGGCCGCTGCGGCGCCGCGTCGCGGCGAGCACCACGGCCGCCGGTACCGGCAACCCGCCGGCCCGCAACCGGGCCGCCAGCGCCGCCAGGGTGCCGCCGGTGGTGAGGATGTCGTCGACCGGGATCACCACCGCACCCCGGTGCACCGCGGCCGCCATCCGGGCCAGCTCGCGCGGCCGGGGTACGAACGCGCGGGCCGCCTCGACGACCCGGTTCTGCGCGTCCAGCGTCACCGAGTCGGCGCGCGGCCGGGTGACCACCGGCGCGGCGAGCCCGGCCGGCCAGCCGGTCGAGTTGAGCCGGACCACCGCCCGCCGGGCCAGCCGGCGCATGTGGTCGCCGTACCGCTCCCGGGCCGCGGCCACCGTGTCGGGTACCGGCACCAGCAGCACCGGCGTCTCCTGCGGGTACCCGGCCTGGCGTACCCCGGCGGCGATCGCCGTGGCCAGCCAGTCGCCCAGCGACCGGGCCAGCACGTGCCGGCCGCGCTCCTTGTAGGCCAGCAGCACCTCACGCAGTACCCCGTCGTAGGCGCCCAACGCCACGCAGGACGGCAACCCGGCCGGCGCCGGTGTCGGCCGTACCGGATGCGGCCGCAACCCGTCGAGCACCGCCACGCAGTTCGGGCACAGCGATCCGGGTACCCCGGCGCCACAACCCGCGCAGGTGCCCGGAAGGACGAGATCCGTCAGCCCGTTCCACGCCTGTCCCAGCAACCCCATCGCTCCCGCCTAGTCCGGATAGAACGGTGCGGTCAGCGGTGGCCGGGGGCCGTTGGCCGCGCCGGACGGGGACGGTTCCGGCGTGGGCTTCACGCTCAGCGGCTGGTACGTGGCCGACGCGGTGCCCACGAAGACCCGGAAGACCGCGTTTTCCTGGGTCTGGACCATGATCTGCCCAGGACCGGGCGCGTCGGACGGCAGCCGCGGGTAGGCGACGACCGACACGATCGGGTTGAAGAAGGTGGTGTTCCAGACCGCGCGCACAGCCCCGTCGATGGTCACCTCGGCGAGGCGCCACTGGTTCGAGCCCGCCTTGCCGGCCACGACCATCCGCTCCAGCCGGCTCCACGCCACACTGCTCAGCTCGGACAGGCCGGTGTCGAGGGTGCGCTGGTTGCTGACGGTCAACTGGTCGCCGTCGTCGCGCAGGGCCGCCACCGCCAGGTCGTTGTTGATGACCAGCGCGATCCGGTACCCGTCGGGGGCCACCGCGAACGCCGTCACGCCGGTGAGCAGCGGCCCGGATACCACGCCGGTGGGGCTGATCGTGACCAGCGCTCCGTCGACCGCGACGAGCAGGCGCGGGGACAGCAGCCAGCTCGGCCGGCTCCAGATGCGGCCGGTCAGGTCGACCGGGCGGTAGGTGATGGTACCGGTGTTGTCGACGCGGCCGATCGTCAAGCGCTTGCCGGTGCTCAGCAGCGCGGCCGAGCGCTTGTCCCGGCTGAGCGCGGCGAGCCACACGTCCCGGTTGTACTCCGGCTTGGCCACGATCGCCGGCAGGGTACCGTCCAGGGCGGTCACCGCGCCGCCGGTGACGCAGAACGGCTGCGCGTCGGCGGTGCGGCCGCTGACCTCGTCGGCCGGGTTGACCGACAGGTACTGGCTCGTCTCCACCGCGGTCGGGTGCTGCGGCTGCCCGCCGATCTGCAGCTCCAGCGGGCTGTCGAGCTTGTACAGCGGCTGCAGCGACCAGCGCAGCTGCGCGAGCACCTTGCCCAGGCCCCCACCCTTGAGGCCCTGCAGTTCGGAGGAGAACGGCACAACCAGCTGGCCACCCTGGTTGGTCAGGTTCGCCACGCTGAGATCGGTGCCGGGCGGGTCGGACGGTCCGGCGAGCAACCAGCGCACGATGGCGGTGAGCCGGGCGTTGTCGCTCAGCCCGGTGCTCGGCACGTACCGCAGGTCCGGTACCAGGAAACGCTGCCGGTTGTCCCAGAAGTAGATCAGCTGCGGGGTGAAGTACTTGCCGTCCAGGGCCTCGGTACCCAGTGGGAGGAGCGACTGCAGCGCCACGGGCAGCTCGCTGATCAGCATCCCGGCGCTGCCGGACGTCTGGGACACGGTGAACTTGACCGGCTGCGGTGCGGTCACCGGGGCCGGGTTGATCTGCCCGCGGTCGCCCAGGAAGGTACCGACCGTCTGCAGGTACCCGGACACGATCGTGTCGGAGCCGCTGATCGAGGTGGCGAGCCCGTCGAGCCGGACCACCGTGACCACCGCCTCGGGTGGCTTCCACGAGGTGAGCGCCGGGCCGGTGAGGAACTGCCGGGCCCGGCCACGGGCGGCGTTGAGCGCGTCCCCGGTGTTCAGCGGCCCGGAGATGGCGTAGAGGAACAGCTGCACCAGTTCGGTGGCGGAGTTGGCGTCACCCGGTGTCGGCGGCCGGCCGCGCGCGCCGGTGCTCGGGTCGTAGCTCGGGCCGGATCCGTCGACGATCGGGCCGCCGCCGGACGGTACCCCGCAGGCGGACGGTACCGCGAGGCCCGCGCCGGCCAGCAGCAGCGCCCGCAGCAGCTGCCGGCGGTCGGGACGCCAGTCAGCCATGGCCGTCACCGGTGCGGGCCAGCTCGGTCGGTTCGGCGGGCTCGACGGTCGCGTCGGCCGGTACCAGCGGCAGCGGCGAGACGGTCAGCCGCTCGCCCGCCCGTACCGGCAGGGTCAGCCGGAACTGCGCGCCGGCACCCGGTGCGCCCCACGCCTCCAGCCAGCCACCGTGCAGGCGGGCGTCCTCCAGGCTGATGGACAGCCCCAGCCCGGTGCCGCCGGTCTGCCGCGCGCGCGACGGGTCGGCCCGCCAGAACCGGTTGAACACCTGCTTCTCGTCGCCGGGCTGCAACCCGATGCCGTGGTCGCGGACGGTCAGCGCGACGGCGTCCTCGTCGGCGGCCAGCCGTACCTCGACCGGGCCGTGCTCGCCGTGCTCGATCGCGTTGCCGATGAGGTTGCGCAGGATCCGTTCCACCCGGCGCGGGTCGACCTCGGCGATCACCGGCTGGTCGGGTACCGCGACGTCGAGCGTCACGTCGCACCGGCCGGCGAACGCGGTCAGCCGCTCGGCGACGTGCCGGACGAGCGGCACCAGGTCGGTCGGCTCGGCGTCGAGCACCGCGAAGCCCGCGTCGAACCGGCTGATCTCCAGCAGGTCGGTGAGCAGGTCCTCGAACCGGTTCAGCTCGGCCTGCAACAGTTCGGCGCTGCGGCCGACCGACGCGGTGAACGTGGACCGCGAGTTGAAGATCATGTCCGCCGCCATCCGTACCGTGGTCAGCGGCGTGCGCAGCTCATGCGACACGTCCGAGGTGAACCGCCGCTGCAGGCGGGACATCTCCTCCAGCCGGATGATCTGCCGTTGCAGGTTCTGCGCCATCTGGTTGAAGGAGGCGGCCAGCAGCGCGAGGTCGTCCTCGCCGTGCACCTCCATCCGCTGGTCGAGCAGCCCGGCGGACAGCCGTTGCGCGGTACGGGCGGCCAGCCGTACCGGCCGCACCACCAGCCGGGTGGTCAGCGCGGCCAGTACCGCCAGCAGCAGCACCAGCGCCACACCGGTCGCGATGACCGTCGTCTGCACCAGGTCGGCGTCGGTCTGCTCGGCGGTGAGCGGGAACAGGTAGTACAGCCCGAAGGTGCCGAACGACAGCCGCACCGGGCTGCCCACGACGAGGTACTGCCGGCGCTGGCCGTTGCCGTACACGTCGGCGACCACGAACTGGTGGCCGACCTTGTCCCGGGCGACGAGGTCACGCAACCCGGCCGGGATCGCCGCGTCCGCGTCGGACACCGGCGGTACCACCGCCCGGGCGCCGAACGGCAGCCGCGACGTCGTCGGCAGGATCGCCAGGATCACCTGGCTGTCCGGCGACGACGTGGTCGGCGCCAGCGTCTGGCCCACCTGCAGGACCAGACCGGGCAGACTGGTGTCGGCCGCCTCGGTGACCCCGCCGAGCTGCGGCGCGGCCCGCGCGGTCGCGTCTTCGGCCTGTTGCAGCGCGGTCTTCACCTTCGCGTTGACCAGGCCGTAGGTGATCTGCGAGGCGACCACCGCGCCGAAGATGCCGACCAGCGCGCCGGACACCAGCAGGGTGATCGTGACCATGCGCAGTTGCAGCGAGCGCCGCCAGGCCCGCCGGGCGATCCCCCACACGACGACCGCACGGTGGACGACCGCACGGTGCACCGCCTGCGCGGCGGGGTGGCGGCGCAGCCGGTGGTACCAGTGGGCGAGCGGCACGGTCGCCTTACCCGGTGCCGGCCTTGTAGCCGACCCCGCGGACGGTCAGGATGATCTCCGGGCGCTCCGGATCCGGTTCGATCTTGGCGCGCAGCCGCTGTACGTGCACGTTGACCAGGCGGGTGTCGGCGGCGTGCCGGTACCCCCAGACCTGCTCCAGCAGCACCTCGCGGGTGAACACCTGGCGCGGCTTGCGGGCCAGCGCCACCAGCAGGTCGAACTCCAGCGGCGTGAGCTTGACCTCCTCGCTGTCGCGGCCGACCGTGTGCGCCGGTACGTCGATGGTGATCTGGTTGCCGGGCGGCCCGATGGTCAGCAGCTCCGGCGTCACGTCCTCGCCCCGGCGCAGCCGGGCCCGCATCCGGGCGACCAGCTCCTTGGGCTTGAACGGCTTGACCACGTAGTCGTCGGCGCCCGACTCCAGCCCGAGTACCACGTCGACGGTGTCGCTCTTCGCGGTCAGCATGACGATCGGGATACCGGACTCGGCGCGGATGGCCCGGCAGATGTCGATCCCGCTCATGCCGGGCAGCATCAGGTCGAGCAGCACGATGTCCGGCCGGGCGTCCCGGAACGCGCCCAGCGCGCGCTCGCCGTCGGCCACGAAGGACGGAAGGAACCCCTCGCTGCGCAGCACGATGCCGAGCATCTCCGCGAGGGCGGGGTCGTCGTCGACCACCAGTACCCGGGCTCTCATGCGACCAATATTCCATCTCGCGCCGCGGATCCGGGAACCCGCCGCCCGGTCGGCTGTTGATCCAGGCAAACCGGACAGTCCCGAGCTGGACCCCACGGCATCCCGGAACGTGTCACGATGAGCGCTGCGTGAGCGAAGCGAGGCGCGGCAGAGTCTGGACTGAGGAGCGTAGCGACGAGGGAAGAGGCTGCATCAAAGCGCCTCGCGCAGCGAACCGATATCGCTGGCGAGATCATCCCGCTGCGCCCGCTCACCCTGGCCGAGCTGCTGGACTGCGCGCTGGAACTGCTGCGCCGCAACGCGCGCGGGCTGCTCGCCGCGAGCGCCATCCTGGCGGTGGCCGAACAGTTGCTGTTGCTGCCGGTACGGTTGGCGGCCGGGCCGATCCCGCCGTACTTCGACCCGCTGGACGACGATCTCGGCGCGGTCTGGCTGGTGGTGGTCGTCGGGCTGGGTACCGAGACGGCGATCATCGCGCTGCTCGGTGGGCTGGCCGCGCGGGCCGCGGTACCGGCGCTGGTCGGGGGTGAACCGGCACCGCGCTGGCTGGCCGGGCGCGGCAGCCGGCTCGGCGCGTTGCTCGCCCTCGCGGCGCTGATCGCCCCGGCGGCGGCGCTGACCGCGGCGGCCGGGCTGGTGCCCTGGGTCTTCTGGTACATGTTCACCGGCCTCGCCGCGCCGGCCCTGGTCATCGACCGGCTGGGGCCGTTCGCCGCGCTCGGCCGCTCGTTGCGGATGGTGGCCCGGGGCCGCTGGCGGCCCGGCGGGATCCGGATGCTCGGCTACCTCGCCTGGTACGCGATCCGGGTGGCGCTGGCCCTGGGCGGCACCGCGGCACTGGGCCTGGTCGTGCACCTGCCCGGCCGGGTCTGGCCGGCGGTGGTCGCGGTCGGCGCGTGGACGCTCGTCAACGCGGTGGCGTACGCGGCGCTGGGCTGCCTGGACGCCGTCCTGCACGTGGAGAACCGGATGCGCGTGGAGGGCCTGGACCTCGCGCTGAGCCGGGCGCTGCGGCGCGGCGTGCCACCCGACCGCATTCTCACGGGCGGCTGACCGGATGGGGCGCTGGTGGGACGAGTTCGTCGCGCGCGTCGACGACACCGTCGGGCTCGGGTTGACCGTGCTGCTGCTGTTCGTGGCGGCCGCGCTGGTGGCGGCCGGCTGGTACTTCTGGCCGCGGTGGCTGCCCACGAACTGGCCGTACCGGGGCGCTGCCGACGGGGTACGCCGCCGCTGGCGCCGGCCGTGGTTGCGCTGGCCCCGGCTGCGCTGGCGGTGGCGCTGGCGATGGCGGCGCAGGCGCGTGGCCGGGCCGGAACCCGAGCTGGTACCGCACGAGACCGACGAGCTTCCCGAGCTGCCCGTCGAGGCGTTCCTCTCGCTGGCCGACCGGCTCGCGTCCGAAGGGCGCTATGCCGAGGCGGTACGGGAGCGGCTGCGCGGCATCGTCCGCGAGCTGGTCGACGCCGGGGTGGTGGACAACCGGCCGGGCTGGACGATCACCGAGCTGGCGGGCGCGGCTGCCGTCGCGCGGCCACCGGTACGGCCACCGCTGGACGCCGCGAGCCGGCTGTTCTCCGACATCTGGTACGGGCAGCGACCGGCCGGTCCGGCGCACGACGCGCAGATGCGGGAGCACGCGGGCCGGGTGCACGCCGCCCTGACGCCGGTCGGTGCCCGATGAGCGCAGCGACCCGGGGGGCACAGTGAGCGCAGCGGGGCGCGGCGGCGCCTGGACTGAGGAGCGCAGCGACGAGGGAAGGCGGCGCACCACAGCGCCCCGCGTAGCGACCCGGGGGGCACAGTGAGCGTGCGCAGCGCGATCCCTGCGGCCGCCACGCCGACGGCACCGCAACAGCGGGCGCGGCCGCGCGACCGGCGCTGGCTGCGGCTGGTGATTCCGTTCGCGGTGGTGGTCGCGCTGGTCACCGGTACCGCGATCGGGCACGCGATGCAGGAGCCCGACGTCACCGACCCGGCGTTCCTGAACCCGGCCAGCACCGCGGCGATCGGCGGTGCGCGGCTGGCCGGCCTGCTCTCCGCCCGCGGCGTCGCGGTACAGCGGGTCGACAGGAGCTCCGACGCCCTCGTCGCCGCGTACCAGGGCGACGCGACCCTGTTCATCCCGGCACCGGGCCTCATGCACGCCTACTACCTGCGGATGCTCAAGCTGCTGCCGGCCAGTACCCGGGTGGTGCTGGTACAGCCGAGTGACCTGACCCTCGGCCAGGGGCTGATCCCGGTGCGGGGCGGCCGCAGCCGCTGGGCCACCGCGACCGTGGCACCCGGCTGCCCGCTGCCCGAAGCCGCCCGGGCCGGCGACGCGGGCGTGTACCACCTCTCGTACGGCAAGGTGGTTGAGGAGACCGCGCGCTGCTACGACGGCGCGCTGGTCGGCACCCGGTACGCCGCGGCCGAGGTACTGCTGGTCGGCGCGAACGAGCCGTTCCGCAACGACCGCATCGCCGAGCACGGCAACGCGGCACTCGCCGGTGGCCTGCTCGCCGCGCACCGCCGGGTGGTCTGGCTGGACCTGCACCGCAGCGAACCGGCGCCGCGGGTGATCGACGAGTCCCCGGATCCCGGTCAGGTCGGTGCGCCGCCGTCGCTGGGTACCGGCGGCTCGCCCGACCCGGACTTCCCGATCAGCGGTACCCAGGGCGGCGGCGGTGCCGGCGACCGCAACCGCGGCGGATCCGCGGGCGAGCCGCCGACGCCGCCGTACTGGAAGCTGCTGCCGCCCTGGGCCTGGGCGGCGCTGGCGATGCTCGGCCTCGGGGCGCTCGCCTTCGCGGTGGCCCGTGCCCGCCGGCTCGGCCCGCCGGTCAGCGAACCGCTGCCGGTCGCGGTACGGGCGGCGGAGACCGTCGAGGGTCGCGGCCGGCTGTACCGGCGCGCCAAGGCCCGGCGGCCCGCCCTGCTGACGCTGCGGACGAGCACGCTGAACCGGCTCCGCCCGGCACTCGACATCGCCAGCGACGCACCGCGGGAGGCGGTCGTCGAGGCGGTCGCCGCACGCACCGGCTGGCCGCCCGGACACGTCGACACGATCCTCTACGGCGCCGAACCCGCCGGAGACGCCGACCTGGTACGCCTGGCCGCCGAACTGGACCACCTGCTGCACATGTCCGTGGACATCGACAAGGGAGTACACCCATGACGCTGGCGGTTGACCAGGGCTCCGAGGCGCGGGAGGCGCTCGCCCGGCTGCGCGCGGAGGTCGCCAAGGTCGTGGTCGGCCAGGACGCGATCGTCAGCGGCCTGGTCATCGCCCTGCTCTGCCGGGGGCACGTGCTGCTCGAAGGGGTACCGGGGGTGGCCAAGACGCTGCTCGTACGCACCCTGGGCACCGCGCTGGACCTGTCCACCAAGCGGCTGCAGTTCACCCCCGACCTGATGCCCGGCGACGTCACCGGTTCGTTGATCTTCGACACGCGCACCGCGGCGTTCCAGTTCCGCGAGGGTCCGGTGTTCACCAACCTGCTGCTGGCCGACGAGATCAACCGCACCCCGCCGAAGACGCAGTCGGCGCTGCTGGAGGTCATGGAGGAGCGCCAGGTGTCGGTTGAGGGCGACCCGCGGCCGCTGCCCGAACCGTTCGTGGTGGCCGCCACGCAGAACCCGATCGAGTACGAGGGCACCTACCCGCTGCCGGAGGCGCAGCTGGACCGGTTCCTGCTCAAGCTGTCGGTACCGCTGCCGAGCCGTGACGAGGAACTGGGCGTGCTGCGGGCACACCACGCCGGGTTCGACCCGCGCGACCTGGCCGGGGCCGGGGTACGGCCGGTGGCGGGCGCCGCGGACCTCGCGGCCGGGCGGGCGGCGGTACAGCAGGTCAAGGTGGCCGACGCGGTCCTCGGGTACATCGTCGACCTGTGCCGCGCCACCCGCACCTCGCCGTCGCTGGAGCTGGGCGCCTCGCCGCGCGGCGCCACCGCGCTGATGGCGACCGCGAAGGCGTGGGCGTGGCTGCTCGGCCGCGACTACGTGACCCCGGACGACGTCAAGGCGCTGGCCCGGCCGACGCTGCGGCACCGGGTGCGGCTGCGGCCCGAGGCCCAGCTGGAGGGGGTCACCGTGGACGCGGTGCTCGACTCGGTGCTGGCGACGGTACCGACGCCGCGATGATCACCTGGCGTCCGGCCGCACTGCTCGCCGCGGGAGCGGTGGTGGTGGCCGTGCTGCCGTGGCCGTGGGCGGGCGTCGCCGTGCTCGCCGCCGCGGTCGCCACGCTGTGCGTGCTCGACGCCGCGCTCGCCGCGGCGCCCGGCGACGTGGTGCTGCGCCGGGAAGGCGCCCGGCAGGTGCGGCTCGACGACACCACCGAGGTCACGCTGGTGGTCACCAACACGGGGGTGCGCCCGCTGCGCGCGCAGATCCGCGATGCATGGGTACCGTCGGCCGGCGCGACCCCGTACGCACAGCGCGTCGACCTCGACCCGGACGAGTCCGCGCGCCTGGTCACCACCCTGTACCCGACGCGGCGCGGCGACCGCCCGGCGGCCCGGGTGACGGTCCGCTCGTACGGCCCGCTCGGCTTCGCGTACCGGCAGCCCAGCGGCCGCCGCGCCGACGCGATGACGCCCGGATGGCGGCTGCGCGTGCTGCCCCGGTTCGCCTCCCGCCGCTTCCTCGCCGAGAAGATGGCCCGGCTGCGCGTCGTCGACGGCATGGTGGTGACCCGCGGCCGCGGTCAGGGCACCGAGTTCGACACGCTGCGCGAGTACGTGATCGGTGACGACGTGCGGTCGATCGACTGGCGGGCCAGCGCCCGGCGCTCCGACGTCATCGTCCGCACCTGGCGCCCGGAACGCGACCGCCGGGTGCTGTGCGTCATCGACACCGGTCGCACCTCGGCCGCCCGCGTGGCGACCGTGATCGGCGACCGGACGCTGGACGAGCCGCGGCTGGACGCCGCGATCGACGCCGCGCTGCTGCTCGCCACGCTGGCCAACCGGGCCGGTGACCGGGTCGACCTGCTGGCGATCGACACGACGGTACGCGCGGCGGTCGAGGGCGGTACCGGTCGCAGTCTGCTGCCCCGGCTCACCAACGCGATGGCGCCGCTGCAGCCGGCCCTGGTGGAGACCGACTTCGGGCTGGTCGCCGGCGAGGTGCTGCGGCGGGAACGCAAGCGTGCCCTGGTCGTCCTGTTCACCGCACTGGAGGCCGGTGCGCTCGGCGAGGGGCTGCTGCCGGTACTGACCCAGCTGACCGCACGGCACAAGGTGGTACTGGCGGCGGTGCACGATCCGGCCGTCGCGGAGCTGGCCGGCCGGCGCGGCGACATCGAGGGCGTGTACGCCGCGGCGGCCGCGCACCGGACGCTGGCCGAGCGCGACCGCCTGCGCGCCGCGCTCGGCCGCCATCAGGTGGAGGTCGTCGACGCCCCGGCCGACGTGTTCGCCTCCCGGGTCGCCGACGCCTACCTCGCCATGAAGGCGGCCGGCCGGCTCTGACTCACCCGGCGGGCTCCGACGGCGGGCTCAGACAGCGGGCCGGACGTCCTCGTTCAGCTCGGCGGCGAGGTCGGTGGTGACCGACTCCTGCCGTGCCCGCCAGCCCAGCACGACGACGTACCCGAGGAAGCCGAGCCAGGCGAGCACGCCGATCGCGACCCGCAGCGCCGTCGGCAGCGGCGACGGCGTGACGAACGCCTCGATCAGGCCGCTGACCAGCAGAACCATCACCAGCCCGAGGGCCACGAGGGTACCCGCGCGGGCGGTTTCGGCCAGCGCGCGGCCACGGGTACGGCCGGGGCCGGGCGCGATCCAGGCCCAGCCGATCCGCAGGCCGACCCCGGCGGCGACGAACACCGCGGTCAGCTCCAGCAGCCCGTGCGGGACGATCAGGCCGAAGAACACGTCGGACTTTCCGTTGCCGATCATCACGCCGCCGACCAGGCCGAGGTTGACCAGGTTCATCGCGAGGAAGTACAGCACCGGCAGGATCAGGATGCCGGCGACCAGGCACTGGCCGGCCAGCAGCGCGTTGTGCGTCCAGACCTCCAGCGCGAAGTTCTGCGCCTGGTTGGCCGAGTAGTAGTCGCGGAACTGGCTGTTGACGATGCTCTGGATGTCGGCGTCGCTGAGGAACGCGGACTGCACGTCGGGGTGCGCGGCGACGTAGGACATCATCAGGCCGGCGATGCCGACGTTGGCCACCGCCACCGTGCACCACCACGGCCACGCCTCGTAGACGGCCAGCGGGAACGTGGCGGTGAAGAACCGGCCGACGGTGCGCCAGGAGAAGGCGGTACCGCCGGTGATCGCGCCACGGGCGGCCAGCAGGATGCGCGACAGCCGGGCCACCAGGGCCGGATCGGGTGACCGGCTGCGCACCACCGACAGGTGGGTACCGACGCGCTGGTACAGCGCGATCAGCTCGTCGGTCTCCTCAGCGCTGAGCCGGCGCCGCCGCGACAGGGCCTCCAGCCGACGCCACTGGGCCGCGTGCTCGGCCACGTAGGCGTCGAGGTCCATGCCGGGCAGCTTAATCGTGGTTGGATGGGCGGATGAGCCTGGTCAGTGGCGAGGCCGTCGAGTTCGACATCCGGTTCGCCCGGCTGGGGTCCCGTACCCTGGCGCTGCTGATCGACATCATGGCGCAGCTGGGCCTGGCGTTTCTGCTCTGGGTGGCGTTCAGCATCGTGGTCGGCATCTTCGGATCGTTCGGGGCGGCCGACCAGGCGCTCGTCTTCGCCCTCCTGACGATCCTGCTGGTACTGGTCTTCATCGGGTACCCGGCGGTGCTGGAGACGCTGACCGGCGGCCGGACGCTGGGCAAGCTGGCGATGGGGCTGCGTGTGGTACGCGATGACGGCGGCCCGATCCGGTTCCGCCATGCGCTGACCCGGGCGCTGGTGGCCACCGCGCTGGAGTGGCCGGGGCTGCTGCTGGTACCCGTCACCTGGCTCGCCAGTCTCTGGATCATGCTGGTCAACCCGCAGGGCAAGCGGCTGGGCGACCTCATGGCCGGCACCATCGTCATCCACGAGCGGACACCGGCGAGCTGGGGCTGGGTACCGGCGATGCCGCCGCCGCTGGCCGGTTGGGCGCAGATGCTGGACCTGACCGGCCTCGACGACGAGCTGGCGCTGGCGGTGCGGCACTACCTCGCCCGGAACCGGGAGATCCGCGAGCCGGCCCGGTCGCGCCTCGGCTTCAGCCTGGCGAGCGAGGTCGCGACCGCCACGACTCCGCCGGCTCCCGCGGGTACCCCCGGCTGGGCATACCTGGCAGCAGTGCTCGCGGAGCGCAACCGGCGGTCGGTCCGGCGGCTCACCCAGGCGCGGGCCGCGACCGCCACGGTCTGGCCCGAGCTCGCACGCGAGGTGCAGCACACCGGATGGGTGCTACCCCCGCCGGTTACCGCAGCGGTCCCGACTCCGGGAAGTGGCACGCCACCGGCTGCCCCGCCGGCCCGATGATGTCGAGGGTCGGCTCCTTGGTCGCGCAGATCTCCTGCGCCTTCCAGCAGCGGGTGCGGAACCGGCAGCCGGACGGCGGGTTCAGCGGCGTGGGCACGTCGCCGGTCAGCCGGATGCGTTCCCGCGCGGTGCCGAGCACCTCGATGTCCGGCACCGCGGACAGCAGCGCCCGGGTGTACGGGTGCGCAGGCGTGTCGTAGATCTGGTGCCGGTCACCGATCTCGACGATCTTGCCGAGGTACATGACCGCGATCCGCTGCGAGAAGTGCCGCACGACGGCCAGGTCGTGCGCGATGAACAGGAAGGCCAGGTCAAACTCGCGCTGCAGACCGCGCAGCAGGTTGACGATCTGCGCCTGGATCGACACGTCCAGCGCGGAGACCGGCTCGTCGGCGACGATCAGTTTCGGCCGCAGCGCGAGCGCCCGGGCGACGCCGATGCGCTGCCGCTGGCCGCCGGAGAACTCGTGCGGGAACCGGTTGTAGTGCTCCGGGTTGAGGCCGACGATCTCCAGCAGCTCCTGTACCCGCTTGCGCATCCCGCCGGGCGGCTTGATCCCGTTGACCTGCAGCGGCATCGAGACGATGCGGCCGACCGTGTGCCGCGGGTTCAGCGACGAGTACGGGTCCTGGAAGATGATCTGGAGGTCCTGCCGGATCGGCCGCAGCGCGCCGCCCCTGAGGTGGGTGATGTCCCGTCCCTCGAAAACAATCTTGCCGCCGGTCGGTTCGAGGAGCCGGACGACCGCGCGGCCGGTGGTGGTCTTGCCGCAACCGGACTCGCCGACCAGGCCGAGCGACTCGCCCGGCGCCACGGTGAAGTCCACCCCGTCGACGGCCCGGACCGCGCCGCCGGACCGGAACAGCTTGCCCCGTACCGGGAAGTGCTTGACCAGGTTCTCGACGATGAGGAGCGGCTCGCGGGCCGGCTTGCGCTCGGCGACCGCGGCACCCGCCGGCGCGTTCTGCATCTCGGTCACTGGGCCTCCTGCTTCGCTCCGCGAGGCGCTCCGGTGCGCCACCTTCCCTCGTCGCTGCGCTCCTCAGTCCAGGCGACGCCGCGCCCCGCTACGCTCACGCCAGCTCCTCACTCACGACCGCCACACCGGTCTGCGCGATCTCGTTGACGTAGGTGTCCTTGCGGAACTGGTCGGGCAGGTGGCAGGCGACCAGGTGACCGACCTCGCCCTGGACCGGCAGCAGCTCGGGTACCTCCTGGTCGCACGGGCCGCCGTTGAGCATCGCGTACCGGCAGCGCGGATGGAACGAGCAACCGGGCGGCAGGTTGATCAGGCTCGGCGGGTTGCCCTTGATGGGTACCAGGTCGGCGTCGGAGTCGCCGTGTACCGACGGAATGCTCGACAGCAGCCCCCAGGTGTACGGCATCTGCGCGGCCCGCAGCACCTGCTCGGCGTTGCCGTACTCGACGGCGCGGCCGCCGTACATGACCAGTACGTCGTCGGCGACCTGCGCGACGACCCCGAGGTCGTGGGTGATCAGGATGATCGCGGAGTTGAACTCCTTCTGCAGGCTCTCCAGCAGGTCGAGGATCTGCGCCTGGACGGTGACGTCGAGCGCGGTGGTCGGTTCGTCGGCGATCAGCAGGTCCGGGTCGTTGATCAGCGACATCGCGATCATGGCGCGCTGCCGCATGCCGCCGGAGAACTCGTGCGGGTACTGCTCGAACCGCTTCTGCGGCTGCGGGATGCCGACCCGGTCGAGCATCTCGATCGCCCGCTTCTGCGCTTTGGCCTTGGACACGTCGTGGTGAACCCGGTACGCCTCGACGATCTGCCGGCCGATCGTGTAGTACGGGTGCAGCGACGACAGTGGATCCTGGAAGATCATCGCCATGGCCTGACCGCGCAGCCTGCGGATCTTGTCCTCGGACAGCTTCAGCACGTCGGTGCCGCCGACGCGGATCTCGCCGCTCATGGCCGTCCGCTTCGGGTTGTGCAGGCCCATGATGGACATGCTCGTCACGCTCTTGCCGGAGCCCGACTCGCCGACGATCCCGAGGGTCTTACCGCGCTCCAGTTGGAAGGACACGCCGTCGACGGCCCGGACCACGCCGTCTTCCGTGCTGAACCGCACCCGCAGGTCCTTGACGTCCAGGTACGGTCCGGAGGCTGGGCTGGAGGGGGAGGTCGTCATGGTGGTCCTTCGTCAGCTGAGCTTCACCCGAGGGTCGATCGTTGCGTAAAGCATGTCTACCACCACGTTCGCGACCACGATGAACGTCGCGGCGAGCAGTACGGTCGCCATGACGATCGGCAGGTTCAGGTCGTTGATCGCCTGGACCGCGTACCGGCCCACGCCCTGCAGATTGAAGGTGGTCTCGGTGATGACGACACCGCCGAGGTTGATGCCGATGTCCAGGCCCGCGATGGTGACGATCGGGGTGATCGCGGCGCGCAGGGCGTGCCGGTAGTTCACCTCGCGGCGGGTGAGCCCCTTGGCGCGCGCCGTCCGGACGTAGTCTTCGGACAGGGTCTCCAGCATCTGCGCGCGGGACAACCGGGTGTACAGCGCCGAGTTGATCGCGCCGAGCGTCACCCAGGGCAGGATCAGCCCGGTGGCCCAGGCGAGCGGATTGACTAAGGGGCTGGTATAGGTCGGTCTGGGTAGCCATCCGAGGCCGTAGACGAAGACGGCGACCAGGATCGGTCCGAGCACGAAGATCTGCATGGACGCGCCGCCGAGGGAGAACCCGACGGAGAACTTGTCCAGCGCGCCGCCGCGTCTGAGCGCGGCCGCGGTACCCAGCACGAGGCCGATGGTCAGCCAGACGACCGCCGCGCCGATCACGATGCTCATGGAGACCGGCAGGCCGTTCTTGATGATGTCCCACACCGGCTGTCCGGTGCGGAACGAGTAGCCGAGGCACGGCGCCGGGCACTCCTTCGCGGTCGGCCCGCTGCCGATCGTCCGCCCGACGAAGACGCCCTTCATGTACTCGGTGTACTGCGTGATGAGGGGCTGATCCAGCCCGAGGTCGTGAGTGATCTGCTTCTGCGTGCTTTCCGGACAGATCCGGTTGCCGCACATGGTCGCCACGGGATTGGCCGGTACCGCGAAGAAGAGCAGGAACGTGCTGACCGAGATGGCGAACAGGGTCAGCACGGCGAGCAGTGCCCGGCGGATGAAGAACCGCAGCATGGGAGACCTTCCAGGGACGTACCGAGGGTTCGGGTGGGGCGGCCGGCACGCCGGCCGCCCCACCGTCAGGCATCAGCCGGTGTAGTAGGCGTCAATCAGGTTGGCGTTGGCGTACAGCGGGCTGAGGAAGGTCCCGCCCACCTTGCTGCCGTGCAGGAGGAACACGCCGATGTCGTAGTTCGGCACATCCGGCGCGTACTTGGTCATGATCTCCTGGTCGAGCTCGCCACCCATCTGCGCCGCCTTGTTCAGGTCCGGCTCCTTCTCCAGCGCGTCGAGCTTCTTGTTCAGCTCCGGCACGTTGAGGTAGGACACGTTGTTGTTGCCCTTGGCCTTGATGTACCGGCCGTTCCACAGCACGCTCAGGGTGCTGAGCGGGTGCGGGAAGTCCGCGCCCCAGCCGTACCGCATGATGTCGCAGGTGGTGGTCTTGTCACCGATCGTCGTGTAGTACGCGGTCTTGTCCAACATGTTGAGCGTGACCTGGAAGCCGGCCCGCTCGAGAGCGTTCTTCACGACCACCGCGTACTTCTGGTAGGTGCTGGTGTTCGGCTCGCAGAGCGTCAGCTTGGGGGTCTGCCCGCCAAGCAGCTCCTTGGCCTTCGCCACGTCACCGTGACCGTCGGCGCTCGGGTATGCGTCGTACTTCTTGTACCCGGCCATGGTGGGCGAGAGCAGTGCGGTCGCCGGGAGGGCCACCGCGCTTCCACCGACCGCCTGGATGTAGGCCTGGCGGTCGAAGGCGTAGTTGATCGCCTGCCGTACCTTCAGGTCGGTCACCCGGGTGGTGTTGATGGCGAGGTAGTCCACGAACGTACCGACACCCTTGATCGTGCGCTTGGCCAGAGCGGCGTCGTTCTGCACCTGCGGGATGCTGCCCTGGGCCACGTTCGCGGTCATGACCGCGCCCTGGTCGGCACCCTGGTCGGCCATCACCCGCTGGGTCTGCGCGTCACGGTCCGGGGTGAAGTCGAAGTTCCACTGGTCGGCGTACTGGTGGCGGATCGGGTCGGTCTTCGGGTCCCAGTTCGTGTTCTTCACCAGCGTCAGCTTGGTCTGCTGGTCGTAGGTGCCCTGCCGCTTGTACGGACCGGAGGCCACGAAGTCGGCCTCGTGCGCCTGCCCGTTGTCCGTCGCCACCGGGATCGGCGTGGTGCTGTTCAGCGCGGCGAGGTACGGAGCCTCGGGGTGGACGTCCGGGAACTTGATGACCAGTGTCTTGTCGTCCGGCGTCTCCAGCCCGGGCGCGATCGAGCCCTTCGCCCAGGTGAACTTGCTGTCCGGGTCGAGGTCCTGCTTGTAGTACGGCGGGCCGTTCTCACCGTTCTTGCCCATCGAGCGGGAGATGCCGTAGGCGATGTCCTTCGAGGTGATCGGCGTGCCGTCCTCGAACTTGATGCCGTCGCGCAGGTGGTAGGTCCACGTCTTGCCGCTGTCGCTGGACTCACCGGTGTTGGTGGCCAGGTCGCCGACCAGCTTCAGCGGGCCGCCGCCCGGGTCCTCGATGTACCCGGTCAGCGTGCGGTAGAGCAGCGAACCGATCGACTGCGAGTCGGTGACGTACATCTGCTGCGGGTCGAGGTGCTCCGGCGCCCCGTCCTCCAGCCACGAAAGCGTTCCGCCCGGCTTGGCACCCGGAACGTCCGGGGCCGGCGTGGGGCTCTTGCCTTCCTTATCGATAATGATCGCTGACTGCGTCGACGGGCCGCTTGCCCCGCCACCCTTGTTACCAGCAGTGTTCTTGGCGCAGCCGGCGATGGCGAGACTCATGGCCAAGGCGCTGACGAGCAGCACCCGAACCCGATATCGCACGGTTATCTCCTTCCTTGGGTCGTTCCCCGGCGACCATCATCCGGCGGCCTGGCCGTGGAACAGGACATCTGTGATCAGGGCGTTACCTCGTCGACCGCGGATCCAGTGCATCCCGCATGGCGTCGCCGAACAGGTTGAAGGCGAGCACCAGTATGAAGATCACGATTCCGGGAATGACGAGGTACATCGGATCCGGCAGACCGACGATGAACTGCGCGCCAGTGTTGATCACGCGGCCCAGGTCGGGTGTCGGTTCGATCACCCCGATATTGAGGAACGACAGCGCCGCCTCCGCGGTGATCGTCGCGGGGACGGCGAGCGAGAAGCTGACCAGGATCGGCGCCCACAGGTTCGGCAGCAACTGCCGGAACAGGATGTGCCGGGCCGGCGCGCCGGCCGCCCGGGCGGCGTCGACGTACTCCCGCTCGCGCAACGAGAGCACCTGCCCGCGGACCAGCCGCGCGGTGTACATCCAGCCGAACAGGGAGAACACGATGATGATCGTGAGCACCCGCTTGTCGGGCGACACGTCACAGTGGCAACCACCCGGCGCCGCGAGCCGGGTGTTGATCACCGGGATGACCGCCAGGCAGAACAGGAAGAAGGGGAACGCCAGCATGTAGTCGATGATCCAGCTGATCACCGCGTCGACCCACCCGCCGAAGTACGCGGAGACGATGCCGACCACCACGCCGAGAATCGTGCTCACGACGGTGGCCGTGACCGCGATCTTCAACGAGGTCTGCATACCCCAGACCACCTGCATGAACAGGTCGCGCCCCAAGGTGGGTTCCACACCGAAGACGTGGATGTGGTGGGACGCGTTGTCGGTGCTGAACGTGATGCCGCCGAGGTAGCCCAGGGGGAAGCCGCTGTCGTCGAGCAGCGCCGAGTTCGTCGTCGTCGCGTTGTACCCGTAGATCCACTGGATCACCGGCGCGAGGACCGCGACCAGGATGAAGAACACCAGCACCCAGAACGACACCACCGCCGTCCGGTCCCGCCGCAGCCGCATCAGCGCGAGCTGTCCCGGGGAACGTCCGACGATCGCCTTCGCCTCCGCGGGCTTGGCGTCCGCGACCTGTACCGGTCCTGGGTCCAGGTCGGCAGAGGGCATCTGCCCGTCTGCCCACATCGAGGTGGTACCACCCATGGGTATCGGGTCCTCCTGCGATTGAACCGATCGATGGTCGGCCTTGAAAGACCGTAGCTGTACGGACTGTGGATCGAACATGCCGTTACACAACGGTCCTATAACAGGTGAGTCACAGTCACAATGCCGAGCCTGGCGCACCATCTGTAACTAGCCGACCGGCCGATACCGCCTAACGCTTCGGTTGCACATTACCTGCTCAGACGGCCGAGGTGGAGTTATCACGGCAGAGCAGGAGATCGGATTTCCCCGCACAGCAGGGGACAAAGAACCAACCGGCCGCGCAGATTCGGCGAAAAATCGGTGGCGTTGAGTACGATCTATGAACACAGATCGGGGTGGCCCCGAAAGGCCACCCCGATCAGATCGTTTCAGTACCGGTAGTGATCCGACTTGTACGGCCCCTCGACGGGTACCCCGAGGTAGTCGGCCTGGTCCTTGGACAGCTGGGTCAGCTTCACGCCCAGCGCCGAAAGGTGCAGCCGGGCCACCATCTCGTCCAGGTGCTTGGGCAGCGTGTACACGCCCAGCGGGTACTGCTCGGTCTTGGTGAACAGCTCGATCTGCGCGATCACCTGGTTGCTGAACGAGTTCGACATGACGAAGCTCGGGTGCCCGGTCGCGTTGCCCAGGTTCAGCAGGCGGCCCTCGGACAGCACGATGATCGCGTGACCGTCCGCGAAGACCCACTCGTCGACCTGCGGCTTGACGTTGATCCTCCGGATCCCGTCGAGACGGGCCAGGCCGGCCATGTCGATCTCGTTGTCGAAGTGGCCGATGTTGCCGACGATCGCCTGGTGCTTCATCCGCGCCATGTGCGCCGCGGTGATCACGTCCTTGCAGCCGGTGGCGGTGACGAAGATGTCGGCGGTCTCGACGACGTCTTCGATGGTGGTCACCTGGTATCCGTCCATCGCCGCCTGCAGCGCGCAGATCGGGTCGACCTCGGTCACGATGACCCGGGCACCCTGGCCGCGCAGCGACTCCGCGCAGCCCTTGCCCACGTCGCCGTACCCGCAGACGACCGCGACCTTGCCGCCGATCAGCACGTCGGTGGCCCGGTTGATGCCGTCGATCAGCGAGTGCCGGCAGCCGTACTTGTTGTCGAACTTGCTCTTGGTCACCGAGTCGTTCACGTTGATCGCCGGGAACAGCAGCGTGTCGTGCTGCTGCATCTCGTACAGCCGGTGTACGCCGGTCGTGGTCTCCTCGGTGACGCCCTTGATCGCGGCCCCGACCCGGGTCCACCGCTGCCCGTCGGCGGCCAGCGAGCGGCGCAGCACGTCCAGGGTGACCGCGTACTCCTCGGAATCGTCCTCGGCGGTGGACGGTACCGCGCCGGCCGCCTCGAACTGCGCGCCCTTGTGCACCAGGAGCGTGGCGTCGCCACCGTCGTCCAGGATCATGTTCGGGCCGGCACCGTCCGGCCAGAGCAGCACCTGCTCGGTGCACCACCAGTACTCCGGCAGCGTCTCGCCCTTCCACGCGTACACCGGCACGCCGGCCGGCGCCTGCGGGGTACCGTCGGGGCCCACCACGACCGCGGCCGCCGCGTGGTCCTGAGTGGAGAAGATGTTGCAGGACGCCCAGCGGACCTGCGCACCCAGCGCGACGAGGGTCTCGATCAGCACCGCGGTCTGCACCGTCATGTGCAGCGAACCGGTGATCCGCGCGCCCCGCAGAGGCTGGCTCGACGCGTACTCCGCGCGGATGGCCATCAGGCCGGGCATCTCGTGCTCGGCGAGTTGGATCTCCTTGCGGCCGAACCCGGCCAGCGCGAGATCCGCGACCTTGAAGTCCCCTTCGGCAACCGTCGCCGGGCGGGCGGCAGCGTCCGGGCGCGGCAGCGTATTGGTCATCACAACCCCTGTCGTCTTCGGCTCCACGTAAGCGCCTTCGACCTTAGCCGGCCCCGCCGAACCGGTCGGCCCCGGGCCGCAGGGGATGCCGGTACCCCCGGACATGCGCGCGGGGCGGCGGAGCCAGGTGGCTGGTCCACCCAATGCTCCACCGCCCCGCGCATCCCCCCGGTTTGGTTCCCCCGCGCGTGTCTCGGACCTTCGTCGCGATGACGCTGCGTGGTCCTAGAGTTACACTGAGGATATGCCCTGTCAAGCCAAACCGCAGAATTGGTGCGAGTCGGGCAAATGAAATCAGGGCCGGTGGAGGGCGGTGTCCGCCTGGAAGACCACGCCGTCACCGCGGCAGGTCACCGCCGGCTCGCCGGCGCCGACCAGGGCCGCCTGGCCGCCGGCCAGGTCGAGCGGGCCAAGGTCCACCACGCCGCGCAGGCAGAAGACGATCCGCGGGCCGTCCGCCGGCAGGACCACGGGGGTACCCGACACCGTCGCCTTGTACAGGGCGAACTCCCGCACCGGTACCGGCCAGGTCAGCACGCCGGGCGCGACCGGTACCGGACGGACCACCGGGTCGGGGAGCACCTCGAAGCGCAGGACGCGCAGCAGCTCGGGCACGTCGACGCGCTTCGGCGTCAGGCCGCCGCGCAGCACGTTGTCGCTGGCCGCCATGATCTCCATGCCGACCCCGCGCAGGTAGGCGTGCAGGTTGCCGGCCGGCATCCAGACCGCGTCGTCGGCACCGAGCCGTACCCGGTTGAGCAGCAACGCGACCACGACCCCGACGTCGCCCGGATAGTGCGCGGCCAGCTCCGCGGCGAACGGGTCCGCGCGGGCGACCGCGGCCACCAGTTCCGCCCGGTCCTCGACCGGCCACGACATGACCAGCTCGACGGCCCCGCGCAGCCGCTGCTCGGCCGACCCGGTCCGCAGCGCCACGACCACCGGCTTGAGCTGGTCGATGCCCAGCGACTCCAGCAGGTCGGCCGAGGCGGCCGGATCACGGAACCCGCACAGCCCCTCGAACTCCCCGACCGCGACCAGCAGTTCGGGCTTGTGGTACGGGTCGCTGTAGCTGGGATGGCCGGCGGCGTTCGCCTCCGCCGCCCGGACCGCGTCCGGATGCGCCTGGATCGACAGGGGCGCGTCGGCGGCGAGCAGCTTGAACAGGTACGGCAGGCGGACCCCGAACTCGGTCACGACGGCGTCGCCGAGCAGCCCCGCCGGGTCGGCGGCGATGGCCTGCGGCAGCGACCGGCCGGGCAGGTCGGAGGGCGCCCCGTCGTGCGCGCCCAGCCACAGCTCGGCCTCGGGGCCGTCGCTCGGCACCGGGCGGCCCTGGATGGCGGCGATCGCCTGCCGGGAACCCCACGCGTAGGGACGGATCTTCCCGTACAGCGGCTCCACGTTCACGCTCCCCGGTCGATGTCCGGCTCAAGATAGATGACCCGGGCGATGGGTACCGCCCGGCGGATCCGCTCCTCGGTGGCGTTGATCGCGTCGGCCAGCCGCGCGGCGCTGTCCTGCCCGGGGACCGCGATCTTCGCCGCCACCAGCAGCTCGTCCGGCCCGAGATGCAGGGTGCGCAGGTGGATGAGCCGGGACACCCCGTCGGTACCGCTGATCGCCTGCTCGATCGCCGCCACCTGCCCGGCCGTCGCCGACTCGCCGAGCAGCAGGCTCTTGGTCTCCACGGCCAGCACGACCGCCACGACCACCAGCAGCGCGCCGATCGCGAGGGTACCCACGCCGTCCCAGTGCCCGCTGCCGGTCAGCAGCGTGAGCCCCACCCCGAACAGCGCGAGGACCAGCCCGATCAGCGCGGCGAAGTCTTCGAGCAGCACCACCGGCAGCTCGGGCGCCCGGGCCCGGCGGATGAACGCCACCCAGGACGCGCCGCCGAGCAGCGGCCGGGTCTCCCGGATGGCGGTGCGGAACGAGAACGACTCCAGCACGATCGCGACCACCAGGACCGCGACCGGTACCCACTTCCACGCGGTGATCGGCTCCGGATGGGCGAGCTTGTGGACGCCCTCGTAGACCGCGAACAAGCCGCCGACCGCGAAGAGCACCACCGAGACGACGAACGCGTAGATGTACCGTTCCCGCCCGTACCCGAACGGATGCTGCGCGGTCGCGCCACGCTGCGCCCGCTTGCCGCCGATCAGCAGCAGTACCTGGTTGGCCGAGTCGGCGACCGAGTGGATCGCCTCGGCGAGCATCGAGGACGACGCGGTCAGGGCGAACGCCGCGAACTTGGTCGCCGCGATCCCCAGGTTGGCGCCCAGTGCCGCCACGACAGCCCTGGTGCCGCCCTCGGCACTCAAGGAGTGAGGGCTTCCTTGACCTCGGACACGGCCGGTACCGCCATCGGGTCCAGGCCGTGCGCCATCGCGAGGTACAGCGAAGCGAAGTCGGGTACCGCGACCAGCGACGCCAGCCGCTCCAGCGGCGAGCCGCCCTCGGCGGTCAGCACGCTGACCCGTACCCCGCGGCGCTCGGCGATCTCCTGCACCACCTCCGCCCGCCGCTCCTCGACGGCGAGCGGCTCCGGCTCGGTACCGTCGTCTTCGGCGAGCCCGCCGTCGCGCAGCAGCACCAGCCGCAGCCGGGTCTTGCTGTCGTCCACGTCGTCGGAGCGATCGGCGAAGATGTCCCGGTCGGCCTCGCCCAGCGCGCCGTACACCCCGTCGAGCAGCCCGACCCGGCCGCGCGCGGCCTCCGCGAGCGCCCCGGCGACCACCGGGTAGCGGGCGTTGGCCGACAGCGTGTCGGCGAACCGCCGGGCCGCGACCGTGGCCAGCGACGACGAGCCCCAGACGATCGGGATCGAGCCGGCGAGGTCCAGCGCCAGCGACTTGGCCGGGTTGACGAACGACTCGGCCGCCGGGCGGCACCGCTCGGCGTCCGCGTCGAGCCGGGCCGCGGTCTCCGCGATGTCCGCCTCGGTCACCTTGACCAGCCCGAGGGTACGGGCGGCGAGCAGCACCGGAATGGTCAGTCCCCAGAGGCCCGAGCGCGCCGGGCCCCGCCGGGGTACCGGAATGAACGGTGCCCGTGCCCCTTCGGCGACCGACTGCAGTTCGGAATCCGGCCGGCCGATCGCAACCAGTCGCGCACCGCGCCGCGCCGCGGCCTCGGCGGCGGACAGCGCCTCGGGACTGCGCCCGGACGCGGAGACCGCGATGACCACGTCGGCCGCGCCGACCCAGCCGGGTATCCCCGGGCTGCGGTGCGCCAGCACCGGTACCGGACAGCGCGGCCCGGCGACGGTGGCGAGGATGTCGCCGGTGCGCGCGGCGGTGCCCTGCCCGGCCACCACGACGGCACGCGGCCGGCCCTCGTCGGCGATGCTGGTCAGGTTCGCCTCGGCGGCCAGCGCCGCGGACTCCCGTACCTGCGCCCCCGCTGAGGCGGTGTGCCGCAGCATCTGCCCCGGGTCGAACGCCTCCAGCGCGGCCCGGTTGTCCAGCAGCGCCTCGTCGACCTCGCGGTGCCCGCGGACCCCGGCAGTACCGTCGATCATCCGTCCCCCTTCGCCGGCCGCGCCTCGTCCAGCAGCAGCACCGGGATGTCGTCGCGGATCTCGAAGACCC
This sequence comes from Actinomycetota bacterium, assembly GCA_005885555.1. Lineage (GTDB taxonomy): Bacteria > Actinomycetota > Actinomycetes > Mycobacteriales > Micromonosporaceae > AC-43. The sequence continues at coordinate 45,394 of VAWN01000027.1, read as the reverse complement.
GGCCGCATTCGGTGCACGTCAGCGTCTGCGCGTCGGCGTCGTACGTCAGCGGCGCGTGGTGCGTGTCCGGGCAGGCCAGGATCTCCAGCAGCTGCGGGTCGAGTGCCATCGTTCCCCCTTCAGGACCGTACCGCGGCGAGCACCTGGTCACGCAGTCGCGCCATCCGCTCGGCGTCCGGCGCCTCCACGTTCAGCCGCAGCAGCGGCTCGGTGTTGGACGGGCGCAGGTTGACCCAGGCGCCATCCGGGAAGCGTACGGTCAGCCCGTCGAGGCGGTCGACCTCGTTGCCCGGACCGAACCGGGCCTCGACCTCGGCGAGCTTGCCCTGCTGGTCGGCCACCGTCGAGTTGATCTCACCCGACGCGGCGTACCGCTCGTACCGCGCGCCCAGCTCGGACAGCGGCCCGGCCACCTCGCCCAGCGCCGCGAGGACGTGCATCGCGGCGAGCATGCCGGTGTCGGCGCCCCAGAAGTCCCTGAAGTAGTAGTGCGCGGAGTGCTCGCCGCCGAACACCGCGCCGGTGCGGGCCATCTCCGCCTTGATGTACGAGTGCCCGACCCGGGAACGCAGCGGCTGGCCGCCGTGCTCGCGGACGATCTCGGGTACCGCCGCCGAGGTGATCAGGTTGTGGATGATCGTGCCGCCCGGGTGCTTGGCCAGCTCGCGGGCGGCGACCAGCGCGGTGATCGCGCTGGGCGACACCGGGTCGCCGCGCTCGTCGACGACGAAGCACCGGTCGGCGTCGCCGTCGAAGGCCAGCCCGATGTCGGCGCCGCGCTTCTGCACCGCGACCTGCAGGTCGACCAGGTTCTTGGGTTCGAGCGGGTTCGCCTCGTGGTTGGGGAACGTGCCGTCCAGCTCGAAGTACAGCGGGGTGATGTCCAGCGGCAGCGGATCGAGCCGGGCGTCGCCGAGTACCGCCGGCACCGTGTACCCGGCCATCCCGTTGCCGGCGTCGACGACGACCTTGAGCGGCCGGATGCCGGACAGGTCGACCAGGGTGCGCAGGTACCGCGCGTAGTCGACGAGCAGGTCACGCCGTTGCACGGTCCCGGCGCCGGGCCGCGCGGTGCCGCCGGGCCGCGCGATGTCGTCGAGCAGCGGGGTGCCGCCGGGCTGCGCGGTGTCGTCGAGCAGCGCCTGGGCCTCGTCGCGGATCTCCGCCAGGCCGGTCTCCAGGCCGATCGGCTTGGCACCCGCCCGGCACAGCTTGATCCCGTTGTACCGCGCCGGATTGTGGCTCGCGGTGAACATCACGCCCGGCAGGTCGAGGTACCCGGCGGCGAAGTACAGCAGGTCGGTCGAGGCCAGCCCGGCGAGTACCACGTCGGTGCCCTCCGCGTTGGCACCGGCCGCGAACGCGTCGGCGAGCTCCGGCGACGAGGGTCGCATGTCGTGGGCGACGACGATGGCCGGTACCGGTGCCTCCCGGCGCAGCACCCGCACGAACGCCGCACCGAAGGCGCCGGCGACCTGCGCGTTGAGCTGGTCCGGAACCGTGCCCCGGACGTCGTACGCCTTGACGAAGCGGCTCAGGTCGGACACCGTGCGGATCTCCTCGATGTGGAAGGGGCTCCCCTGACGCGAGCGTAGCCGGCCCATCTCCATCGATCTCTTCCGGTACGTGGGTTTCGGCCGGACGGCCGCTTGTCCACCGATTCTTCGAAGGTCGACGATGACGGCATGAGCGAGGGGGTGCTTCACCACCCCAGACTGGCCTGGGACGGCGCCCGGGTGATCGTGCGCGCGCTGGAGTCCGACCATCTCTACGGCTGGCTCAACGAGCGCCTGGGCGCGCTGTTCGGCCCGCTGTACCAGCAGGCGCTGTCCGACTCGTTCAGCCGGCTGTGGTGGACCGAGCGGGTCGACGCACCGCAGGCCGAGGCCGGGCTGTGGCGGGCCCGCCTCGGCGACCTGCTGGCAGAGAACCCGCAGCTGGCGCGACCGCTGCGCGACCTGATCTACGACGCGACCGCCCGGCTGGCCGAGCCGCCGTCCTGGTGAGCCTCGGGCCGGGCCGGCGGAGGCTCAGCGCGACGGGGGGATCACCCGCAGGTGACCGCGCCGGCCGACCGGGGTGTCCGGGTCGGGGTCGCGCCGGGTACCGGGGCGGCCGGCGGCCTCGCGTACCGCATCCGCGAGCGCCACGAGATCGTCGCTGGATGGCGGCGGCGGCTCGTAGTCGCCGTCGTGCCGTACCAGATCCCAGCCGCGGGGGGCGGTGAGGCCGCGGGCGTGCTGCTCACAGAGGTCGTACGTGTGCGGTTCGGCAAAGGCCGCGAGCGGTCCGATCACGGCGGTGGACTCGGCATACACGTAGGTGAGCGTCGCGACGGCCGGCCTGGGGCAGCCGTTGCGGGTACAACGCCGGGGTGACCTCACGGCGGCACGGTATCGTCCCGGGGCCGCCCGTTCGTCCGGTTGCGGACACGACACGCCGGGTGGCCGCGCTCGGCCGGGTGGGCGGTACCCCGCCCGGGGCTACGCTGTCTGCGTGACCAGTCCCGAGCCGCGACGCAGCCTTCCCGGTGGACCGGGCCGGCGGCGCCAGCGCGACCGGCACGGCCGGGGACTGCGCGGCCGGCTGGTACCGGCGAACGTGCCGGCCTCGCGGACCAAGGCGGAACTGTTCGACGACCTGGTACTCGACGCGGTCGAGGCGCTGGAACGCCGCTACGCCAAGGAGTTGGCCGGCGTGGAGTTCGCCGTCGAGGAGGTACCGCCGGACCTCAACGTGTACGACTCCGATGTGCTGGAGGACGGCGAGGTACCGCTGGCCCGGCTGCTGCCCGGCGGACCGGGGCGGCACAACGTACCGCCCCGGATCGTCCTGTACCGCCGTCCCCTGGAGTTCCGGGCCTTCGACCGGGAGGATCTCGCCGACCTGATCCACGATGTGATCATCGAGCAGGTCGCCAACCTGCTCGGCGTCGACCCCGAGGAACTCGACTAGGCCGCGCGCCTCTTCAGCTTGCGGCGCTCGCGCTCGGACAGCCCGCCCCAGATCCCGAAGCGCTCATCGTGCCCGAGCGCGTACTCCAGACATTCCGCCCGTACCTCACAGCGCGAGCAGATCCGCTTGGCCTCCCGTGTCGAGCCGCCCTTCTCCGGGAAGAACGCCTCCGGGTCGGTCTGCGAGCACAGTGCCCGCTCCTGCCACTCCGGTGCGTTGCCCAGCAGATCGGCCCCGGCAACTCGGCCGTCCATCAGCGTGCCTCCTTCCACCGGCCGCGGGCGCCGGCGTCAACCCCCCACGCGAAGGCCGTACCTCCGCCGTACAAGTCCAATCAGTGGCGATTTGCCTGCCTCTGCTGAACAACCCCACTGAAATTACACGCGTGTAATGCGTGACCCGTCAAGCGGAACCTGGTAAATGGGCCTGTTCTGTAGGGGCGTTCGCGGCCGTACCGCCGCTTCCCTATCGATCCAGCGCCGGCCGAGGTAACGCCGCTCCGGCGAGTCGCCACGCCGTCACGGGACGGCGTATGTGGTGGTGCGCTGGCGGGCCGGCCGCCGGGCCGCGGCGGCGATCGCTTCCAACTGCGCGACGGTACGGGCGGAGCCGTGCGCCGAGCCGGCCATCCGGGAGATCGTCTCCTCCATGAGGGTGCCGCCCAGGTCGTTGGCGCCGCCGTTCAGCATGGCGACGGTACCCTCGTCGCCGAGCTTGACCCAGGAGCACTGGATGTTGGCGATGCGGCCGTGCAGCAGGATGCGCGCCATCGCGTGGACCGCCCGGTTCTCCCGCCAGGTGGCGCCCGCGCGGGCGATGCCGGCCAGGTAGATCGGCGCGTTCTGGTGCACGAACGGCAGCGCCACGAACTCGGTGAAGCCGCCGGTGCGGTCCTGCACCCCGGCCAGTACCCGGAAGTGACCGAGCCAGTGCCGGGGATGGTCGACGTGGCCGTACATCATCGTGGCGCTGGACCGGATGCCCAGCTCGTGCGCCGTGGTCACCACCTCGACCCAGGTGGCCGCCGGCAGCTTGCCCTTGGTCAGCACCCAGCGCACGTCGTCGTCGAGGATCTCCGCCGCGGTACCCGGGATGGTGTCCAGGCCCGCCTCGCGCAGCGACGTCAGCCAGTCGCGGACCGACACGCCCGCCTTCGCCGACGCGGTCACGATCTCCATCGGGGAGAAGGCGTGCACGTGGATGCCGGGTACCCGCTGCTTGACCGCCCGCACCAGATCGGCGTACGCGGTCGCCGGCAGCTTCGGGTCGATGCCGCCCTGCATGCAGACCTCGGTCGCACCGGCCCGCCACGCCTCCTCCGCGCGGTCGGCGACCTGCCCGACGGAGAGGCGGTACGCGTCGGCGTCGCGTTCCCGCTGGGCGAACGCGCAGAACCGGCAGCCGACGTAGCACACGTTGGTGAAGTTGATGTTGCGGTTGACCACGTAGGTGACGTCTTCGCCGACGGTGTCGCGGCGCAGGTCGTCGGCGATGCGGGCGAGCTCGTCCAGCGCGGTACCGTCGGCTTCGAGCAGGGCCAGCGCGGCGCTCTCGTGGCACGGCTGCAGAAGTGCGGCGGGGTCGGTCGCGGCGAGGCGCAGCCCGGCCAGTACCGCCGAATCCAGCCGCACCGGCCCGGTCGCGGTGACCGCCGCGTGCGCGGCCACCTCGGACCAGTCGCCGTACACCGAGTCGAAGTCCGAACGGCGGTCCGCGGTGCGCCCGTCGGTGTCCACCTCGCGGTGCAGGTTGATCCGGCCGGCCGGCGCGGTCTCGTCCGGCTCCTGCCACGGCAGGCCCCTGGGCACCGCCGACCCGACCGCGAGCCCGGTGTCCGGATCGGCGAGCGCGGCGACGTGTGCGGCCAGCCGCGGGTCGAGCCAGGGCACCCCGCGCCGGACGTACTCGGGGTAGATGGTCAGCCGCTCGCGCAGCAGGTACCCGGCCCCGGCCGACCGGCGCGCCAGCTCCTCGATCTGCGGCCACGGCCGTTCCGGGTTCACGTGGTCGGGGGTGACCGGCGAGACCCCGCCCCAGTCGTCGATACCGGCCCGCAGCAGCAGGTCGTACTCGCCCGCGATGAGGTTCGGCGGCGCCTGGATGCGCGCCTTCGGACCGAGTACCAGCCGGGCGACCGCGACCGTGGCGGCCAGGTCGTGCAGTTCCGCGTCGGGCATCGCGCGCATCGCCGTGTCCGGCTTGGCGCGGAAGTTCTGGACGATGACCTCCTGGATGTGCCCGTACTCCCGGGCGATGCGGCGGATCGCGAACAGCGAGTCGGCGCGCTCGTCGCGGTGCTCGCCGATGCCGATGAGGATGCCGGTGGTGAACGGGACGCCGACCCGGCCGGCATCCTCCAGTACCCGCAGCCGCACCGCCGGTTCCTTGTCCGGCGAACCGAAGTGCGGGCCGCCCGGCTCCGACCACAACCGCGAAGCGGTCGTCTCGACCATCATGCCCATGCTGGGCGCCACCGGCTTGAGCCGCTGCAGTTCCGCCCAGGACAGCACGCCGGGGTTGAGATGCGGCAGCAGGCCGGTCTCCTCCAGTACCGCGATCGCGCACGCCCGCAGATAGTCCACTGTGGACGCATAGCCGCGCTCGTCCAGCCACGCGCGGGCCTGCGGCCACCGGTCCTCGGGCCGGTCGCCGAGCGTGAACAGCGCCTCCTTGCACCCCTGCGCCGCGCCGGCGGCCGCGATCGCCACCACCTCGTCGCGCTCCAGGTACGCGGCGGGCAGCCGGTGCGGCACGGTCGCGAAAGTGCAGTAGTGGCAACGATCCCGGCAGAGCCGGGTCAGCGGAACGAAGACCTTCTTCGAGTACGTGACGACACCCGGCCGGCCGGCGTCGGCGAGGCCGGCGTCGCGTACCGCACCGGCGATCGCGAGCAGCTCGTCGAGTGCCGGGCCGCGCGCGCCGAGAAGTACCGCCGCCTCGGTGGCATCCAGTGCACGGCCGTCACCCGCCCGGCGCAGTGCCCGGCGAAGGTGAGAGTCGGTCGGTTCAGACACTCGTGCAGCCTATGTCGGCGCCGCCAGGGTCAGCGACCCGACCGGTTCAGCCCCAGCGCTGGGTGGGTTCCTCACCCGGCTGGACGCTGTGTGCACCGGAGGACCGTGGCGGCAGCGCCTGGGTGCGGTCGCCGCCCTCACCGCCGAGGCCGGTGTCGGTGGGTACCGGGGTGTCCGGGCCGCCGTACGGGCCGCCGCTCGCGGGCGCCGCCGAGCCGGGCTGGTCGCCACCGGGCGGCGAGCCCCACGCCGACTGGCCGCTGCCCGGGTATGCCGGCGGTGCGGAGGTCGACGAGTCGGCCGGCGGCGTCGAGCTGGGCGGGCTGACCGAGTACGACGGGTACGGGCCGCTGGGCGGGGCGGAGCTGGGCGGCGCGGCCGGCGTCGACTGGGCCGGTGACTGGTAGGCCTGGGTCGGGTACCCGGGCTGCTGGTACGTCTGCGTCGGGTACCCGGCCTGCGGCTGGCCGTAGGACGGCTGCTGCTGCGGCTGCTGCTGCGGGTACGGCTGCTGCTGGGGGTAGCCCTGCTGCGGGTAGCCCTGCGCGCCCGGGTAGCCGGGGTACCCCGGATAGCCCGGGTAGCCACCCGGCCCCGCCGGCTGCTGCGCCGGCTTCGGCGCGGTGTAGGCGCCGAGGTACACGCGCAGCACGACGAACCCGGCGAAGCCGAGCAGGCCGAGCCAGACCAGCCGGGACAGCAGCGTCACGAACGAGTCGACGGCCGAGCCCGACACGCTCTGCACGAAGCCGGCGAGCAACGCGATCAGCCCCATGAGCGCGGCGAAGCCGTAGTCGATCAGGGCCAGCAGCGTGATCACCTTGGCCTTGGGTACCGCCGGCTTGACGTGCGTGGCGAGCAGCACGGCCAGCAGCGGCAGGACGACGACCTCCAGGCCCACGAACGCCCCGAAGAAGGCGTTGGCCCGGTCGCCGAAGTTCAGCCCGCTGTTGGTCACCAGCAGCTCGATCAGGGCGAGGAAAAGGAGTGCCGCGGTCGCGACGACCAGAAGCAGGGCGCCCCATTCGCGCAGCGGGGCGGTGATGCTGACCGGATCCTTCGACGGAGTGACCGGGCTGGCCGGTTGCGCCGAAGGGATGGGCGGCTGGGTAGTCACAACTCCCCCTTGGGTCGGCCCGGGAATTTCCGCCGGGTGCTTCGCGCAGCCTAGCGCCGCCAGACCAGTTGTGTGCAGCCGGCGCGGCGACTGTAAGGATGGAGGAATGCGGATCGTCGTGCTGGCCGGGGGGATCGGCGGAGCGCGTTTCCTGGCCGGGGTACGGGCCACCGGCGAGGAGGTGACGGCGGTCGTCAATGTCGGCGACGACGTGACCCTGCACGGCCTGCGGATCTGTCCCGACCTGGACAGTGTCATGTACACGCTGGGTGGCGGGGCGGACCGGGAGCGCGGCTGGGGCCGGGCCGGCGAGACCTGGGTGGTCAAGGAGGAACTGGCCGCGTACGGCGCCGAGCCGGCCTGGTTCGGCCTCGGCGACCGCGACCTGGCCACCCACCTGGTGCGCACCCGGATGCTCGGCGCCGGGTACCCGCTGTCCGCGGTCACCGAGGCGCTGTGCGCGCGCTGGCAGCCCGGGGTCCGGCTGCTGCCGGCCACCGACGACCGGCTGGAGACCCACGTGGTCACCGGCGGCCGGGCGCTGCATTTCCAGGAATGGTGGGTCCGGTACCGCGCCGAGCTGCCCGCGCAACGGTTCGTGTTCGTCGGCGCCGACGCCGCCAAGCCGGCCGCCGGGGTACTCGACGCGCTGGCCGACGCCGACGTGGTACTGGTCGCGCCGAGCAACCCGGTCGTGTCGATCGCCCCGATCCTGGCGGTCACCGAACTGCGCGACGCGCTCGTGCGGGGTACCGTGCCGGTGGTCGGGATCTCGCCGATCATCGGCGGGGCACCGGTACGCGGCATGGCCGACAAGTGCCTCGCCGCGCTGGACGTCCCGTGCACCGCTGCCGGGGTCGGCGACCTGTACGGCGCCCGGTCGGCGGGCGGCATCCTGGACGCCTGGCTGGTCGACACCGCGGACGCCGGCACCGGGGTCGCCGGGGTACCGGTACGGGCCCACCCGTTGTGGATGAGCGACGAGGCGGCGACGCTGGCGATCGTGCGGGAAGCGCTGGCGGCGGCATGATCGAGATCATCCCGGTGACCGGGATCGGAGACGTGCGGCCCGGCGACGATCTCGCCGGGCTGATCGCGACCGCGGCACCCTGGCTCGCCGACGGCGACGTGCTCGTGGTCACCAGCAAGGTCGTCTCGAAGGCCGAGGGGCGGCTGGTGCCGGTACCCGTCGACGGGCCGGAACGCGAGGCGGCCCGCGCCGCGATCCTCGCCGGGGAGACCGCCCGCACGGTGGCCCGCCGCGGTTCGGTACGCATCGTGCAGACGCACCACGGGTTCGTCATGGCCGGCGCCGGCATCGACGCGTCCAATGTGGACAGAGCGCATCTGGTACTGCTGCCGGAGAATCCGGACGCCTCGGCTCGCGCACTGCGGAAGGCGTTGCGCGAGCGGCACCGGCGCGACGTCGCGGTACTGGTGTCGGACACCATGGGCCGCCCGTGGCGCACCGGCCTGACCGACGTGGCACTCGGCGCGGCCGGGCTGGCGCCGGTGCGCGACTACCGGGGCGAGCGCGACGCGTACGGCAACGAGCTGAGCATCACCCAGATGGCCGTCGTCGACGAACTGTGCGCCGCGGCGGACCTGGTGAAGAACAAGGCCGATCAGGTACCCGTGGCGGTGGTGCGGGGGCTGGCGGTCACCGGTACCCCGGACGGGCCGGGCGCCTGCGCGCTGGTCCGCGATCCGGCACACGACCTGTTCGCCACCGGTACCGCGGAAGCGTTCGCCGACGGGCAGCGGGCGGTCGCGGTACTGTCCGATGTGGACATTGCCGCCGGCCCGGTCGACGCCGCGGCGCTCAGCCGGGCGCTCGACCTGGTCGCGTCGCCCTTCCTGACGCTGCTGGCCGCCGGCGAGCGGGACAAGGTCCGCGACGAGTGCCCCGACCTGCCCGGCGGCGAACTGGTCCTCGCCGCCGCCCCACCGGACCGGGCGTTCGCGGCCGGCGTGGACCTGCACCGGCTGCGCGCGGCGCTCGCCGCGCAGGGCCTGGCTACCGCCTGGCGGGACGTGCATCCGGCGCAGGTCACGGTACCCGCCGGCGCGCTCACGCTCGGCCTGCTCGCTATCGGTCTGCCAGGCTGAATCCGGCATCGCCACCGCACGGCGGATCGGCTAACGTGCCGGCGCATGAGCGAGCGGAGCGAGCGAATCGTGGGCTCAGTGCCTGGCGAATGCATCGCCGAGCGAAGCGAGGTGATCGCATGAGCGGTTTCGGCTTGGCTGCGGCTGAGGCGCTGCTGGAGATCGGCCGGCCCGCCCAGGCGCGGGAACACGCCGCCGGATACCTTGCCGGGCATCCGGAGGACGCTCGCGGCCTGCGGCTGATCGCACGTTGCTACGAAGCGACCGACGACTACGGCCCGATGCTCGAAGCGGCCCGCGCCGCCCTTGAGGTTGATGCGCAGTCCTACCAGGGCCACGTCCTGCTCGCCTCCGCGCTGATCCACATGCGCCGGTACACCGAGGCGGTGGAGGTGACGACCGCGGCCATCCGGCTGCATCCCTACGGCTGGCGCGGCCACCTGCTCGCCGGGGTCGCGCAGTGCGCACTCGGCCTGCGCCGGGCCGGCATGGCCGCGGTGAGCCGGGCGGTCGCGCTGGCTCCCGAGGAGCCGCACACCCATTACGTACAGGCGCTGCTGCGGCACAGCGCGGGCAACCGGCTGGGCGCGAAGCGGGCGTACCGGCGGGCGCTCGGCCTGGCGCCCGGGCACGCCGGCGCGATGCGCGGGCTGGGCCACCTGGCGCTCGCGGCCGGGCGGCTGGTCGACGCGGTCGGGCTGTTCACCGGGGCGGCGGCGGCCGAGCCGGGGGCCGGCGGGGGTGGGCTGGAGCGGGCCCTGCTGGGCATCGCCAGTTGGGCGGTACCCACGTCCTGGGCGCTGCTGTTCACGCTGGTCTTCAGCATGTCGCCGGTCGGGTGGGTGCTGGCCGGGGCGGCGGCCGGCGGGTACGCGATGGCGGTGGTCCGGTTCTGGCGACGGGTACCCGGATCCGCCCGGCCCTTGCTGCGCGCCCGGCTCGCGACGCCGCGGCTGGCGGTACGGGTCGGCATCGCGGCCGCCGCTACGCTCGTCGCGCTCGGCATCGCGGTCGCCGACCTGGACGCGGCGCCGGGGGTACCTTCGCTGGCGGTGGTGGCGCTGACGTTCCTGGTGAGCGTGGTGGCGGTACTCGGGGTGGACATGGTCGCCCGGCCCCGGACGGCCGGCTGCGACCCGGCTCCGGAGCCGCCGGACGAGCCGCTGCAACAGGCCACCGCCCGGTTGACCTGGCGACTGCTGCGGGCCGCCGCCGCACCGGCCGCGGTACTGGTCACGCTGTCACTCAGCGGGGTACGGCTGCCGGTGCGGGCGGTCGTGGGTACCACGATGATCCTCGGCTTCGCCGCGGCGCTGTCCCGGATCCGCCGCTCCGTGCTGTCCGACCCGGTCGAGCCGAACCATGTGCTCGCCCGGATGATCGGGCCGCTGTCGTTGGCGACCGGCACCCTGATGATCTTCCTGCCGATGGGCGCCTACTGGCCGGGCGACGTACCGGATCTCGCCGAGGCTTCGGTCGTGGTGATCATCGGCGGGCTGCTGTTCGGGTACGCCTGCCCGGTCGGCGTCCGCTGGGTCTGGCGCCGCCTGCACCCGGCCGGCGCGACGGCGCGGCACCTGCCCGACGCGACCCTGCCCGGCGCGGCCGCGCGGCACCTGCCCGACGCGACCGCGCGGCACCTGCCCGGCCCGGCCGGCCCGGCGCACCGGCTCAGACCAGCCGCAGGTCGCCCCGTGCCTTGAGCTCCTCGACGAGTTCCTTGACGTCCTGCGCCCGCTCCCGCGGACAGACCAGAACCGCGTCGGGCGTGTCGACGACAATGATGTCGCGCATGCCCAGCACGCTGACCAGCCGGCCCGAGTGGGGTACCACGACCACGCCGGCCGAGTCGACGAGCATGACGTCCGGCTTGTCGTGGTCGGCGCCCGGCCCGATGACCACGTTGTTGGCGTCGTCGCGCGGTAGCACCTCGCCCAGCGTGTGGAAGTCGCCGACGTCGTTCCAGCCGAACGCGCCCGGTACCGTCGCCACCAGCCCGGCCGCGGCCGCGCCCTCCATCACCGCGTAGTCGACGGAGATCTTCGGCAGGGTCGGCCAGAGCTCGCCGAGGACGTCCTCGCGGGCCGAGGTGTGCCACGCGGCCGCGACCGCGGTCAGGCCGGCGTGCAGTTCCGGCTGCTGCCGGGCCAGCTCGCGCAGGAACGTGTCGACCTGCCAGACGAACATGCCGGCGTTCCACAGGTACCGGCCGGACTGCACGTAGCCGCTGGCCACCTCGTAGGTCGGCTTCTCGGTGAACTGCCGTACCCGCCGGACCGGCCCGCCGTCGACCGGGTCGCCGCACTCCAGGTACCCGTAGCCGGTCTCGGCGTGGGTGGGCGTGATCCCGACCGTCATGAGGTACCCCTGCCGGGCTCCGTCGACGGCCTGCCGGACCACCTCGGCGAACCGCTCCGGGCGGCCGACCAGGTGGTCCGCCGGGAACGCCCCCATGACCGCCTGCGGGTCGCGCAGCGCGATGACCGCGGCGGCCAGCCCGATCGCCGCGCAGGAGTCCCGCGGCGACGGCTCCACGAGCACGTTGTCGGCCGGCAGCTCGGGCAGCTGGCGGGCCACCGCGGCGGCGTGCCCGACGCCGGTGACCACGTAGGTCTGGTCGGGCGGGGCCAGCGGGGCCAGCCGCTCGACCGTGGCCTGGAGCAGGGTCAACGCGCTTCCGGTCAGCGGATGCAGGAACTTGGGGTTACCGGTCCGGGACAGCGGCCACAGCCGGGTACCACTCCCGCCAGCAGGGACAACTGCGTAGAGCATCCGGCAATCATATTGGTGCCGGCTCCGCCGGCACGGCGCCGAGGGTCTTCAGGCGCACGGAGATCTTGGACTCCTACACCCCCAGGAGGGGGTACAAACGTCCAAGATCTCCGGTGCTTCCCGCGTCAGCCGAGGGCGCGGATCCAGGCGGCCAGGTGCACCTCGGCGCTGGAGTCCCAGCTGAACTCCCTGGCCCGCACCACGCCCGCCTTGGCCAGCCTCATCCGGCGCGCTTCGTCACCGAGCAGGGCGCCCAGGTCGCGGGCGATCTCCTCGGGGTACTCGCCGGTGTAGGCGACGGCGTCGCCACCGACCTCCGGCAGGGACAGCCGGGGCGTGGTCAGTACCGGTGCGCCGCACGCCATCGCCTCCAGTACCGGCAGGCCGAAGCCCTCGCCGTGGGACGGGTAGGCGGCCACCAGGGCACCGCCGAGGTACCCCGGCAGGTCGGCGTACCGCAGGTAGCCCGGCCGCAGGATGCGCAGGTTCGCCGGTACCTCGGCGACCGCCTGGTCGATGTCGTCGTCGTGGCCCGAACCGCCCGCGATCACCAGGGCCGGCGCGGGCTCGCAGTCGCCGGCCGCGAGGACCCAGCCGCGGATCAGGTTGGGCACGTTCTTGCGCGGTTCCTTGGCACCCAGGAACGCCACGTACAGCGTGTCCCCGAGCCCCAACCGCGCCCGTACCCGGGCCTTCTCGTCCTCGCTCGGCACGTGGAACGCGTCGTGGTCGACGCCGTGGTATGCCACGTCGATCCGGGTCGGGTCGGCGTCGAGCAGCCGGATCAGCTCGTCGCGGGTGGCCTTGCTGGGCACGATCACCCGGGCCGCCCGGCGCAGCGACGTCTTGATCGCGCTGCGGAAGAACGTGCGCCGGGATTTGTCGTAGTGCTCCGGCTCGGTGAAGAACGTGGCGTCGTGCACGGTCACCGTCACCGGGCAGGCGGCGCGCAGCGGGCACGTGTAGAACGGCGAATGCAGCACCTGGGCGCCCACCTGCTGGGCCAGCAACGGCAGCCCGGTCTGCTCCCACGCCAGCCGCGCCGGCCGGTGGGTCACCGCGGACGGTGCCGGTATCACGGTCGCGTTGTGGAGTAACCGTGAGTAGCGCTCGGCGTCGGAGCGCTGGCACACCACGACCAGATCGACGTCGGTTCTGTCCAGCGCCCCCAGCAGGCCGTCGACGTACCGGCCGACGCCTCCCCGGTCAGCGGGAACACTGGTTGCGTCGAGTAGCACGCGGGGTGCTCGACCGCCGGTCACCGAGACCGTCCTTCCGTTGCGAGTGCGTTTGCCTCCGCAAGCCTACGCCGGCCGCGTCGCAATGCAGTGACCGCAACGCGACGGGTCCGCCAACGATCCGGCATCCGTAGCGGTAGATCAGTTAAGAGACCTACCAAAAGGTACGGATGGCTGCCCGCCGTTCAGCCGGCGTTCACCGGCCGCCATTTCGGAGCGCTCCGTAACCGCCACGGAAAGCGACAGATCCTCATGAGAGCCGCCCGAGACGACCGCGCCATCGTTGTGATAGATCTGCGACATGACGACGGTTGGGGCGCGCTTCGCCGCCATTGTTGCCGTGGATCCGACCCGACCGCTGTTGACCTGGTACGACGACGGAAACGGCGAGCGCACCGAGCTGTCCGGTGCGACGCTGGCCAACTGGGTCGCCAAGACCGCGAACCTGCTCGTCGACGGCGTCGGGGTGGCGCCCGGCGACGCCGCCGTCGTGCTGCTGCCGCCGCACTGGCAGAGCGCCGCGATCCTGCTCGCCTGCTGGTCCGCGGGGGTCACCGTGCTCAGCACGCCAGCGCCCGCGGAGGTCGGCTTCGCCACGCCGGAACGGGCCGCGGAACTCGACCAGCCGCAGCGGTACCTGGTCGGCCTGCACGGTCTCGGCCTGCCGCTGCGCAACGTCCCTGAGGGGTACCTCGACTACGCGGTCGACGTGCGCGGTTACGGCGACCGGTTCACCCCGCCGCCCGGGGTACCCGACCATGACGACATGCTCGCCGCCGCCACCGCCCGCGCCGAGGAGCTGGAGATCGAGCCGGGCGACCGGGTGCTGATCGACGCGGCGCGGTACCCGGATCCGCTCGCCTGGCTGCTCGCCCCGCTGGCCGTCGGCGCCTCGATCGTCCTCTGTGGACATCTGAACCCGGAGGAGGTCTGGGAACGGGTCGGTGCCGAACGGGTCACCCGGAACCTCGCCTGGTGACCGACGCATCGGCGCTCGCTGCGCTCGCGCGGCCCGTGGGCTCCTCAGGCGCCGCCCGCCCGCGGGCGAACTCGGCGAAGGCCTGCAGCGACTCGGGATTGGCCAGCGCGCCGGTCGCCGCCGCCCGCTCCACCGGGGTACCGGTCAGGATCTTCTTCACCGGTACCTCCAGCTTCTTCGCCGACAGCGTCCGCGGCACCGCCCGCACCTGGTGGATCTCGTCCGGCACGTGCCGCGGTGACAGCGCGGTGCGCAGCTCCCGGGCGATCCGCGCGCGCAGCTCGTCGTCCAGCTCCCGGCCGTTGGCGAGCACGACGAACAGCAGCAGCTCGCCGGCACCGCCTTCGGCGTCTTCGAGGTGCACCACGACGGAGTCGACGATCTCGGGCAGCCCTTCGACGACCGAGTAGAACTCCGCGGTACCCAGCCGAACCCCGCCGCGGTTGAGCGTCGCGTCGGACCGGCCGGTGATGACGCAGGTGCCCCGCTCGGTGATGGTGATCCAGTCGCCGTGCCGCCAGACGCCCGGGTACACGTCGAAGTACGCCTCGCGGTACCGTTCGCCGTCCTCGTCGCCCCAGAAGCCGACCGGCATGCTCGGCATGGGCTCGGTGATGACCAGCTCGCCGAGCTGGCCGATGACCGGCTCCCCCTTGTCGTTGAACGCCTCCACCCGGGCACCCAGGCAGCGGCAGGAGATCTCGCCCTCGTACACGGGCAGCAGCGGCGAACCGCCGACGAAGCCGGTGCACACGTCGGTACCCCCGGACAGCGACGCGAGCAGCACCCGCTCGCCCACCGCCTCGTACACCCAGCGGAAGCCCTCGGGCGGCAGCGGCGCACCGGTCGAGCCGACCCCGCGCAGCGCGGACAGGTCGGCCAGCTCGCGCGGTACCACGCCGGCCTTGCGGCAGGCGAGCAGGAACGGCGCGGAGGTGCCGAAGTAGGTCATGCCGGCCTCGGCGGCCAGCTGCCACAGGCCGACCGGGTCGGGTGCGCCGTCGTACATCACCACCGCCGCGCCGACCGCCGGCCCGGACACCAGGAAGTTCCACATCATCCAGCCGGTCGTGGTGTACCAGAAGAACCGGTCGCCGGGGCCGAGGTCGTGGTGCAGCGCGAGCATCTTCAGGTGCTCCAGCAGGATCCCGCCGTGCCCGTGCACGATCGGCTTGGGCAACCCCGTGGTACCCGACGAGTAGAGCACGTACAGCGGATGGTCGAACGGCACCGGCGCGAACTCCAGCGGCTCGTCGGTGTCGGCTTCCAGCGCCGCCCAGCCGTCCGGCGCCGGACCGTCCAGATAGGCCGGACCGTCCAGATAGGACAGTGTGACCAGATGCTCCACAGAGGACAGTGCACTGTGGACGGACGCGACCTCGGCGCCGCGGTCGATCCGTTTGCCGCCGTAGACGTACCCGTCGACCGCGACGAGCACCTTCGGCGCGATCTGCCGCCAGCGGTCGACGACCGACCGGGTACCGAACTCCGGCGCGCACGACGAGAACACCGCGCCGAGGCTGGCGGTGGCGAGCATGAGCACGAACGTCTCCGGAATGTTCGGCGCGTATGCGGCGACCCGGTCACCGGTACCCACACCGAGCCGGACCAGTCCCGCCCGCACCCGCCGTACCCGCTCCCGCAACTGCGCCGCGGTCAGCGTCACCGGCGCGCGCGTCTGCGAGTACCCGAACACCACCGGGTCGTCGTCGGCGAGGCCCGGCATCCGCAGCACGTGCTCGGCGTAGTTGAGCGTGGCGCCGGGGAACCAGCGCGCCCCGGGCATCCGCGCCTGCGGCAGCGTGTCCGACGGCGGGTCGTAGGCGCGCACGTCGAAGTGGTCCCACACCGCCCGCCAGAAGCCGGCGAGGTCCGTGGTCGACCACTCCCACAACTGCGGGTACCCGTCGAAGCTGCGCCCGCGCTCCCGGTCGAGCCAGGTCAGAAAGTCACCCACCCGGGACCGCCGCCCCGGCACCGGCCGCCACAGCACGTTGTTCATGTCCACATCCTGCCGTACCCCCGGGTATCGACGGCCGTGGTGCGGAAGATCGTCGCCGGGGAGAGGATGTTCAAACGATTCCGACACGGTACGGTGCGCGGTATGCGACACCTGTGGACCCTGATCGCCGCGGTCGTCATCGCGCCCGCGGCGTGGCTATTGATGGCATACGGCCAGCCCCAGGCGGCGGACGCGTTCGCCAAGTCGGCGCAGGCGGGTACCTGGCACGCGAACGACTTCCTCTGGCCGCTGCTCTTCCTGGCCGGTGCCGGCCTGCTGCTCGGCCTGCTCGCCACGCTGCGGTTCTCGCCGCTGGGCGCGGTGGCCGCCGGGCTGTTCTACGTCGGCAGCTACGTCGCCGTGCTGTTCGCCGGCAAGGACGTGTACAAGCTGCTGAGCCAGCAGGACGTCTCGCTGAACCATCACCGGGCGCACCTGTACACCCCGGTGGTCAACGGCACGACCCTGGTACTCGGCTCGCTGCTGCTGGTCGGCGTCGCCAGCCTCACCCGGTGGCGGCGGTGGCCGACGGCGGCCGCCGCGGAGGCGCCGGGCGAGGTGACCCTGGAGGGCGAGCAGGGCGGCGAGGAGACCAAGGACTTCTGGAACCCGACGACACCGGCGACCACGCCGCTGGGTAGCGGGTTCGACGACCCGACCACCGAGCGCGTGGTACCCGGGCAGTTCGGCTCACCGTGGCGCACGCCGCCCGGCGAGAGCACGACCACGGAAGAGCAGTCGAGGTAGCAGCCATTCGTCCGAGCCGCGCAGTTGACCGGCCGATGTAGGTTTTTGCGCGACTGCACCCTGCGGGAGGCACCATGCGGCACCTCGGCTCGATCCTCCTCTCCCTCGTCCTGGCAGCCGGCGTGTATGTGCTGGTCGGCATCGGGTCGGTGCGGCTGGGTGTCGCCCTGGCGATCACCGGCCACGACTACACCAACGAGGCGATCGGGGCGGCCGCCCTGCTCGCCGCGGGGGCGCTGTACGCCGCGATGGTCCTGCCGCGGTTGTCCCCGCTCGGGCCGCTGCTGGCCGCGCTGGCGTTCCTCGGTGTCGAGGTGTACGCGCTGGTCGCCCGCGAGCAGTTCGCGCAGCAGTTCGACAAGTCGCTGCTCGGCGCGCACGGCGCACTGGCCGCGCCGGTGCTGTTCGGGGTTCCGCTGCTGCTGGCGGTACCGCTGCTGGCCACGATGCTGAGCCCGCAGCGCTGGCGGGGCACCGCGGGGCAGCCGGCCGCGGCCGCACCGTACGGGGCGGCACCGTACGCGGCCGCGCCGGGCGCGGTGCCACCAGGCGCCTTCCCGCCGTACCCGCCGCCGGGGGCGGGCTCGTACTCGCCGCCGCCGTCCAGCGGGTACCCGCCACCGCCGCTGTACCCGACGTACGAGTCGCCGGTGTCGGGTTCGCCGACATCGGGTTCGCCGGCGTCGGGGGCGCCCGCGCATGCCGCCCCGGACGAGGAGAGCTCGGCGACCCGGCCGCTGTACCAGCCGCCGGCCCCGCCCACGTACGCGCCCCCACCGTCCAGCGGCGGGCCCAGCTACCCACCGGCGCAGTCGAACTACGCGCCGCCAGCACGCCCGTACGGCTCGCCCGCCTTCGGCACCGGCGGGCCGCCGGCGGTACCATCGACCGGCGTGGAGCCCGAGCCGCCAGCCGACCCGGACACCACCCGAAGGCTCTGAAGCTCCACAAGGGGGGCGCCGTCACCGGGGCGGCTTGCGTATGTCCCGGCGCGCGGCGGGCATTGTTGTCCTACAGGAGGCGGACACCGGTGTCTCCGGCACCGGGCCGAACCGGGCTTACCGGGCGGTAACCTGCGCCCGACGAGCCCAGCGGCACCGTACCGTCTATCCTCGCCGGGACGGCGGTACCACCCGCATGTCCCCCGTACGAGCGGAGAACCGGCGTGACCATTGCGTATCCCAATAACCAGGCACTGCAGAACCCGCAGCCGGTCAGCCCACCGTCCGGCGCCCAGCGCCCCCGGCTGACCTTCCTCGGCACCGGCTACCTCGGTGCCACGTACGCGGTCTGCTTCGCCGAGATGGGCTACGAGGTGCTCGGCTTCGACGTCGACGAGTCGAAGATCGCCAAGCTCAGCGGCGGTGAGGTGCCCTTCCACGAGCCCGGCCTGGACGAGTTGCTGCGCAAGAACCTGGGCACCGGCCGGCTCCGCTTCACCACCTCCTACGAAGAGGTGGCCGCCTTCGGTGACGTGCACTTCATCTGCGTGGGTACCCCGCAGCGCCCGGACGGGCCGGCCGCCGACCTGTCCTATGTGGAGACCGCGGTGACGAACCTCGCGCAGCGGCTGACCCGCAAGGCCCTGATCGTGGGCAAGTCGACGGTACCGGTCGGCACCGCCGAGTGGGTCGAGGAGCTGGTGCACCGGTTCAGCCCGGCCGAGGCCGGCGTCGAGGTCGCGTGGAGCCCCGAGTTCCTCCAGGAAGGGTTCGCGGTCGAAGACGTGCTGCGTCCCAATCGGGTGATCTTCGGGGTGCGCAGCGAGTGGGCGCAGGGCCTGCTGTACGCCGCGCACAAGGGCGTGTTCGACCTGGCACAGAACGAGGACCGCGAGGTACCCGTCGTGGTCACCGACTTCGCCACCGCGGAGCTGGTGAAGGTCGCGGCCAACGCGTTCCTCGCCACGAAGATCTCGTTCATCAACGCGATGGCCGAGGTGTGCGAGGCCAGCGGCGCCGACGTCGCCCAGCTGGCCCGGGCGATCGGCTACGACCCCCGGATCGGCAACAAGTTCCTCCGCGCCGGGCTCGGCTTCGGCGGCGCCTGCCTGCCCAAGGACATCCGCGCCTTCCAGGCCCGCGCCCAGGAACTGGGAGTCGGCGAGGCGTTGCGGTTCCTGCACGAGGTCGACCTGATCAACCAGCGCCGCCGCCAGCGGGTCATCCAGCTCGCCGCCGAGCTGCTGGCCCGGCACAACGGCCCGGCCGGTCCGGACCTGAGCGGACTGAAGATCGCGGTACTCGGCGCGACGTTCAAGCCGAACTCCGACGACGTCCGCGACTCGCCGGCCCTCGCGGTCGCCCACAAGCTGTACCGCACCGGCGCGACCGTCGTCGTCTACGACCCCGAGGGCATGGCGCTGGCCGAGCGGGAGCTGCCCGAGGCCAGCTACGCCAAGACGCTGACCGACGCGGTGACCGGCGCGGATCTGGTGTGCGTCCTCACCGAGTGGGAGGAGTTCCGCCACGCCGACCCGGTGGCCCTCGCCGAGCTCGTCGCGGGCCGCCGGGTGATCGACGCGCGGAACTGCCTTGACCAGCTGGTGTGGGTACGGGCGGGCTGGCAGTACCGCGGCATGGGGCGGCCCGCGCTCACCTGATCGGGCACCCGGTGATCCTCGGGGCTAGCCAGGAGCACTGCCGACTAGGCATGCTTTTGGCGGACAACCCCGACAGGAGGCTGCCGTGGGGACATATCCCTGCTCGAACTGCGGCGCGCGCGCCGACACCGTGACCGGGTGCCCCGAATGCGGGCGCAGCGTCGAGCAGGAGATCGCCGAGCTGAGCAAGGTGATCACCAAGATGCAGTTCCGCAACCGGGACATGGTCGACTCCCGGGCGGTCCTGCTCAAGCGGATCCAGGGCGCCATCGCCACCCGTTCGCTGCTGATCCAGGCGACCGAGCAGGAGGCGGCCGCCGCCGGTAGCCGGCGGTTCCGGGTGAAGTCACCGCCGCCGGTCGGCTTCGGCGGCGCGCGCCCGGTGATCCCCGCACCGCGGCCGGCGCCGCCGGTGGCCGTCAGGCCCGGCAAGGCGATCCCGCTCAGCCAGCTGCCCGGCAACGGCAACGGCGGTCCACCGGTACCCGACGAGCCGGTACACCCGCACGGGCCGGAGGTCTCCAGCCGGTCCATGCAGAACGTGCTGCTCTGGCTCGGCGCGCTGATGTTCGTCATCACCGGTACCGCATACCTGCTGCGCGCGCTCGCGGCCGGCGGCCGGGTCGTCGTGTTCACCGTGCTCGCCGGGGCCATCCTCGCCGGTGCGATACCGGTGGCACGCCGGGCGCTGGTCAACACGGCGGAGACCATCGCCTCGGTCGGGCTGACGTACGTGCTGCTCGACGGGTTCGCGATCCGGTCGGCCTGGTTCGGGCACACCGGGATACCGCGCACCACGTTCGCCGGCCTGATCTTCCTGGGTACCGCCGGGGTCGCCGCCTGGTACCGCAAGCTCACCCACCTGCGGGCGCCCCGGTTCGCCACCATGCTGCTGCTGCAGCCGGTCATCCCGCTGCTCGCCGCGTCGGTACTGCACGGCGTGGTGGCCTGGGCCGGCGTGCTGGCCGCGGTCGGCCTGCAGGACCTGCTGATGGCGATGGTGCTGCGCAGCCGGCCGAACGGCACCGGGTACCTGGAGGACGCGGCCTGGGTACTGCACGGCATCGCGGTCGTCACGTCGGTCGTGTGCGCGACGGTCGCGCTCGCCGAGGCGCACACCGTCAACGCCGCGCTGTCCGGTGCCGCGGCGCTGATTCTCGCCGGTACCGTCGGGCTGGACGGCGGGCTGATCCTGCGCCGCTGGCTGGCCGCGGACATCGGCGCCGGACTGTTCGTCCTGTCGGTGGTCGCCGCGACCGGCCGGCTCGCCGCGGTCGCCCTCCCGGGTCGGGGCATCGTCAGCACCGCCCTGGTCATCCTGCTGGTCGCGCTCGGGGTGCGGTACCTGCCGGCACCGGCCCGGCGGGGACCACAGCTGGCCGGCGCGCTCGCCGCCGGTACCACCGCAGTGATCATCCTCGCGCGGGCCTTCGACGGGATCACGGCCTCGGTGCGCGCGGCGACCCCGTTCTGGAAGGCGGACATCGTCGGGTACCCCGGCAGGGTCGCGGAGGCGACCGGCCCGGACGCCTGGCAGCTCGCGGTCGCCGTGTTGATCATCACGGTCGCGGCGGTGCTGATGCTGCCCGGCGGCGTGCGCAGCGACGGCGTGGTGGTCGGCATCACGCTGACCCTGGTCCTGGTACCCGCGACGCTGCGCCTGCTGTGGGCGGCCGGACCGGCCGTGCTGGTCGCCGGCGCGGTGGCGATCGGCTTCTACGGCCTCGCCGCCCGCAGCGTCCGGGCGGCCTGGCTGCGCGTCGGCGCGGCCACCCTGCTCGGCGGCTACGCCACCCTGGTGAGCCTCGCCCGGCCCAGCGCCGCCGCGATCACGCTGACCACGATCGCCGTCGCCGGGGTACTCATCGGCGTGGCGCCGTGGCTGGAGTTCGCCGCCGGCGGCCGGCCCACCGAGATCGTCACCGAGGCGGCGCTGGGCGGGGCGGCGTTCGCGCTGCCGGGTGCGGTCGCGTTCGCCACCGCCGCGCTGGCACCGGAGAGCCACCTGCCCGGCCCGATCCTCGCCGCCGCGTCGCTCGCCGTCGCCGGTACCCTCGGCGCCGCGTCACTGGCCCGGGTCGCGCGGGCGGCCACCACGCCGCTACCCACGATCGGGGCGACGCTCGGCGCGGTGACCGTGTCGCTGACCGCGTTCATCACGCCGCACGTCGCGCTCGCCGACATTGGCGTGTCCGTACTGCTGCTGGCCGGCGCGCTGCTGCTGATCGCGGCGCCGTGGCTGGACGCCAGCCGGGAGCCCAACGCCCGGCTCGACGGGTCCGACCTCGCGGCGATGGCCGTCACCACCGGCGCAATCGCGGCCGTGGCGCGGGTGGCGGCGCTGCTGGTGCCGCGGTACCCGCTGGCGACTGCGGCCGCCGTGGTACTCGCGGTGGCGCTCGGCGTGCGCGCGCTGCCGGTCGGGCTGCGGCGCGGCCCGACGGTCGGCGCCACGCTCGTCGGCGGGGTCATCGCGGTGGTGTCCGGGCTCGCCGCGCTGATCGGCGGCGTCAACGCGCTGCGGGCGAACACCAAGATTTGGAACGCCGACCTGGCCACCTGGAACGCCCACGTGCCCGGCGGGCCGGGTCCGCAGATCCCGGTCGCGCTGGCGCTGCTGGCCGTCGCCGCCGTGGTGATGCTCGCACCGCCGACCTCGCAGGCGGTCGGGGTGGTGCTCGTCGGGCTCGCGGCGCTCGCGGTACCCGCCGCGTACGCGCTGCCGTGGTGGTCGCCGATCGCGATCAGCGGGCTCGTCTCCACCGTCGCCGGCATCGCCGCGGCCCGGTCCGACGATCCGACGGTCGCCTGGGCCCGGGCCGGCGTCGCGACCCTGCTGTTCGCCGACACGGTCGGGGCCAGCCTGGTACGCCCCGACGTGACCGCGTCGACGCTGCTGATGTCCTCGGTCATCTACGCCACCGTGGCCGCCACCGCCATCCGGACGTACCGGGACATCGAGGCGGATCACCTCGTGCAGATCGGCGGGGCGGCGCTCGCCGGTGCCATGCTCACCCTCACCGCGGCCGCCGGATGCGGGTCGGCCGCGCTGCGCCAGCCGCTGGCCCTGGTGCTCACCGCCGCGCTCGCCGGACTCTGCCTGGCCCTCGCCGTCGTGGCGGTGACCGTCGACAACGAGGTGTTCCTGCCGTTCGCGACCGGTGGGGTGGCCGTCGGCGGTACCGCGATCGCCATCGCGACGCTGAACACCGAGCTACCCGTGTCGGTGTACGCGGCCGCGGCCGCGCTGCTGGCCGTCGTCGCCGAACTGCTGCGCGCGGCGGTCGCCATGCGCCGTGCCGGCCGCTCCGGTTCCGGACTGCGCCGCCCGTCGCCGGGTACCGTCCGGTCGCTGCGCGCCCGGCGGTACCCCCGGCGGCAGGGGTACGTGCTGCTGCTCGCCGCCGGTCCGGCCACGGTGCTGGCGGCGCTGGAACTGGCGCCGTCGGTCATCGCCGCGCTCGTCGGCCCGTACCACTGGGTGAACCACATCTGGCAGACCCAGCCGGCCGACTCGCTGTCGGCGCTGGGCAACTTCGCGTCCTGGATGGGCAACGGCAACCAGGTCCTCGCCGCGATCGTGCTGACGCTGGCCGCGGCCCTCGGCGCGATCGGGTTCGGCGGAAGCGCCCGGGCGATGCAGGCACGGGCCGTCGCCGTGGTCATCCCGGGGATCGCGATCACCCTGCTGATCACGCCGTACGCGCTGCACGGGCCGTGGCCGGACGGTCCGGTCGCGGCGATCGCGGTCAGCGTGCTGTGCGGCCTCGGCGTCGCGCTCACCCCGACGCCACCGGACAACCTCGCCATGGAACCGCTGCGCGCCGCGCGCCGGATCGTCGTGGCGATCTGCATCGCCGCCGGCGCCGCCGGCCTCGCCGGTAGCCTCGCGACCAAGCCGACCACGGTCACGGCGCTGGCCGCCACCGCGCTCGCCGGGCTCATCGCCGGACTGTTCGGCGCGACCCAACCGGCCCGGATCACCGGCTGGCTGGTCTCCGCCACGGCGGGCAACCTGCTCGCGCTCGTCGTCGGCTCGCTGGCCGGGCTGCCGGTGTACGGGTCGGCGTTCCTCGTCGGGGTCGTGGCCGGTTCGCAGCTCGTGGTCGCCGCCCTGCTACCACACCTGCGCCGGCCGGAGGCGGCCAGCGAGAACATCACGGTCGAGGTGAGCGCCTACGCCGGCGCGGTACTCGGGCTGCTGCTCGCCGCCAAGTCACTGCCGCACCT
The DNA here is from genome assembly GCA_005885555.1 of Actinomycetota bacterium. Taxonomy (GTDB): domain Bacteria; phylum Actinomycetota; class Actinomycetes; order Mycobacteriales; family Micromonosporaceae; genus AC-43. The sequence continues at coordinate 21,629 of VAWN01000027.1, read as the reverse complement.
GGCGGTGTTCAGCTGCGCGTGGGGCGCGGTACTCGGGGTGGCGGCCACCAAGCCGGACCGCCCCCGCCTGTACCGCAGCACGCTGATCTGGCTCGGCGCGGCGCACGAGGTCGTGGCGTGGTGGCTGCTGATGCGCCTGGGCAACGTCGGGGTACCCGAGGCGTACACGCTCGCCGTCGCGGTCGTCGCGCTCATCACCGGGTACGTCGAGGTGCGCCGCCACCCCGACCTGTCCAGCTGGACCGCGTACGGGGTGGCCCTGATCGCCGGGTTCCTGCCGAGCCTGGCCATCGTGCTGTACACCGGCCAGACACCGGAGCGCCGCGCGCTGCTGATCGTGTTCGCCGCCGCGACCGTGGCCGGCGGTGCCTGGCGCCGGCAGCGGGCACCGGTGGTGATCGGTGCCAGCGTGCTGATCGTCGCCGCCCTGCACGAGCTGGCGGTGCTGTCCACCGCCGCCCTGCTCTGGACGGTGATGGCAATGGTCGGCGCGCTGCTGGTGGTGCTCGGCGCCAACTTCGAGAAGCGCCGCCGCGACATCATGCGCCTACGCGGAGCCTTCGGCCGCCTGCGTTAGCGGGCGGCCGGCCGTCTTCGCGAGCTCGGCGTCCTTCTCGGCGACCAGATCCTTCAGTTGCTGTTGGAAGGCGGCCATCCGGTCGCGCAGCGCGGGGTCGGTCGCGCCGAGGATCCGCACCGCGAGCAGGCCGGCGTTGCGGGCGCCGCCGATCGACACGGTGGCCACCGGTACCCCGGCCGGCATCTGCACGATCGACAGCAGCGAGTCCAGCCCGTCGAGGTACTTCAGCGGTACCGGTACCCCGATCACCGGCAGTGTGGTCGCCGAGGCCACCATGCCGGGCAGGTGCGCCGCGCCGCCGGCACCCGCGATGATCACCTGAAGTCCCCGGTCGGCGGCCGACTCGGCGTACGCCAGCATCTTCTGCGGCGTCCGGTGCGCGGACACCACGCCCACCTCGTACGGCACCTCGAACTCGGCCAGCGCCTCGGCCGCGGCGGACATCACCACCCAGTCCGAGTCGCTCCCCATGATCAACCCGACCCTGCTCATCGGCCGCCCTCCCGGCTCGCTCCGCTCATCGGCCGCCCTCCCGCAGCCAGGCCGCCGCCCGGCGGGCCCGCTCCCGTACCGCCGCCATGTCGTCCCCGAGCGCCGTCACATGACCGATCTTGCGCCCCGGCCGGACCTGCTTGCCGTAGAAATGCACCTTCACCCCGGGGTCGGACGCGAACAGGTGGTGCAGCCGCTCGTCGATCGACATCCCGCCGGGTTCGCCACCGAGCACGTTGGCCATCACCACCGCCGGCGCGGTCGGGCCGGTGTCGCCCAGCGGGTAGTCCAGTACCGCCCGCAGGTGCTGCTCGAACTGCGAGGTACGGGCGCCTTCGATGGTCCAGTGGCCGGAGTTGTGCGGGCGCATGGCCAGCTCGTTGACGAGCAGGCCGGCCCCGGTCTCGAACAGCTCGACGGCGAGCAGGCCGATCACGCCCAGCTCGTCGGCGAGCCCGATGGCCAGCCGCTGCGCTTCGACGGCGCGCGCCGGGTCGAGGTCCGGCGCCGGCGCCAGTACCTCGACGCAGATCCCGCCCAGCTGCACCGTTTCCACGACGGGGTACACGGCGACCTGGCCGAACGGCGACCGCGCGACGAGGACGGCCAGCTCGCGCCGCAGCGGTACCCGTTCCTCGACGATGAACTCGACCTCGGGCAGCGGATCGTCCCGGTCGACGAACCAGACGCCCCGGCCGTCGTACCCGCCGCGCACCGCTTTCACCACGACCGGCCACCCGAAAGCGGCCGCGTCGATCGTCGGCGCCCAGCGCGGGACCGGTACGCCCAGCGCGCCGAGCCGTTCCCGCATCGCGCGCTTGTCCTGCACGTACCGCAGCGGCCCCGGCCCCGGCGCCACCGTGTACCCGTCGGCCACCAGCGCCTTGACGTGCTCCAGCGGTACGTGCTCGTGGTCGAACGTCACCACGTCGCAGCCGTCGGCGAACGCCCGCAGCGCGTCGAGGTCGGTGTGGTGGCCGATGCGCACGTCCGGGGCGACCAGTGCCGCGCCGTCGTCCGGCTCGATGGCCAGGATGCGCAGCGACTGGCCGAGGGAGATCGCGGCCTGATGGGTCATCCGGGCCAGCTGCCCGCCGCCCACCATGCCGACCACGGGCAGACCGGTACGGGTATCCATATCGGCCGCGATCCTAACCGGCGGCCCCACCGTGCCCGGCACGGCGGGGCCCCGCGGTCACTCCAGCGTCGGACCCTGCCTGCGCAGCTCGTCGACCGCGCCCATCGCGTCACGCAGCTGGCCGAGCCACTGCTCGGCGTGCTCGCCGACCAGGCGTACGCACCAGGCCAGCGCCTCCGAGCGGGATCGCGCCACGCCGGAGTCGATCAGCGTGTCGAGGACCTGCCGGTCGGGCTGGCGCAGCCGGGTCATCACCGGCGCGCCGTAGGTGGTGAACAGTTCCGTGGTACCCCCGGCCCGCGCGCCCCACGAGACCTTCCGCCGGTACCGGTGCTCCGCCTGGCGGGCGATGCCGATCCGCCGGTCCCGGGTCGACTCGCGGAAGCTGGCGATCCGGCCGGCCTCGGCACTGGCCCGGTCGGCGGAGCTCGCGTCCTCACCGAGTGCCGGTTCGGGTAGCCGGCCGACGATCAGGATCTCGTCGCGGTCGATGGTGATGTCGGGGCGTTCGAGGAACCAGTCGTCCGGCAGCGCGCCCATGATCCAGGCCGGCGCGTCGTCGGCGGCGGGCGGCGGTTCGCTGCGCGCCCCGCGCCCCCATGGTCCGCCAAAGTGCTTCATGCGTTCCTCCCCTTGCATGTATTTCTCTGATTACATGCTTACACCGTTGCAGCGACCCGGCGGTAGGGCGTTTCGCTGAGAGCTAACGGGTGAGAAGGCCGCGCAGATCGGCGACGTCGGTGACCGGTCGGTCGCAGACAAACCCCCGGCAGACGTACGCGGTCGGCTCGCCGCCGAGCATCGGACGGTCCGCCAGCAGCGGTACCCCCGGCTGGTCCGGCTGTCCGGAGACCACCACGGCACCGGGCGGAGCCAGCCGCCAGGCGGCCCCGACCAGCGCGCCGGCACCCGCGATCGCGATCTCGTACGGCCCGGACAGCTGCGCCTCCCCGACCGCGCACGCGTACCCGGTGAACCGCGCGTGCCGCGCCGCGATCGGTGCCACGGTCGCCAGCGCCGCCTCGGCCGCCTCCCGGTACCGCGACCGCCCGGTCAGGGCCGTGTACGTCGTCAGCGCCGCGGCGAGCGCCGACAGGCCCGACGGCGTGGCGTTGTCGGTCGGGTCGGCCGGCCGGGTGACCAGCGCCTCGGCGTCGTCGGCGGTGTCGTAGAAGCCGCCCCGCCCGTCGCTGAAGCGGTCGAGCGCGGTGTCCAGCAGCCGCCCGGCCAGGTCCAGCCAGCGCCCCTCGCCGGTCAGCTGGTGCAGCGCGCAGAACGCCTCCGCGACGCAGCCGTGGTCGTCGAGCACCCCGGCCGCGGTACCGACGACGCCGCCGCGGGACACCCGCCGCAGCCGGCCGTCGACGAGGTGCAGGTCGGCGAGCAGGGTACCGGCGCGTACGGCGGCCGCCGCGAAACCGTCGCCGCCGAACCCGTCGCCCGCGGACCCGTCGCCGGCGGACCCGTGGCCGTCCGGAAGCACCAGTGCCGCCTCGACCAGCGCGGTGATCGCCAGGCCGGTCCAGGCGGCGACGACCTTGTCGTCCCGGCCCGGCTGGGACCTCGTCGCCCGGGCGGCGCGCAGCCGGGCGGTGACGTCGCGAGCCCGGGCGACGACCGCCTCGCCGGCCGCGTCGAGGTCGCGCATCAGGCGCAGTACCGAGGTGCCGTGCTCGAAGGTGCCCCGGTCGGTGACGCCGAACAGGTCGGCGGCGAAGGTACCGTCCGCGTCGCCGAGGGCCTCCCGCAACTGGTCCGGCGTCCACACGTACGTCAGCCCCTCGACGCCGTCGGTGTCCGCGTCCAGCGAGGAGGCGAAGCCGCCCTCCGGCGTCGCCAGGTCGGCCAGCAGGAACCGGCCGGTCTCGGCGGCCACCCGGGCGGCGAGCGGATCGCCGGTCAGCCGCCACAGCTGCGTGTACACCCGCAGCAGCAGCGCGTTGTCGTACAGCATCTTCTCGAAGTGCGGCACGATCCAGTGCGCGTCGACGCTGTACCGGGCGAACCCGCCGGCGAGCTGGTCGTAGATGCCGCCGCGGGCCATCTGCTCGCAGGTGTGCCGGACGATCTCCAGCGCGCGGTCGTCGCCGGTCCGCTGGTGGTACCGCAGCAGGAACAGCAGGCTCATCTGCGGCGGGAACTTCGGCGCAGCACCGAAGCCGCCGTGCCCCTCGTCGAACTCGGCGGAGAGCTGGGCCGCGGCGGCATCCAGTACCCCCTCGGTCATCGGCGTGGTGGGCCCGGCGGCGCGGACCCCGCCGATCGCGGTGACCACCTCGGCGCCCTGGCGCACCACCGCGTCGCGCTGGTCGCGCCACGCGGCCGCCACCGCGTGCAGCAGGCGGACGAAGGTGGGCCGCGGGAAGTAGGTGCCGCAGAAGAACGGCTGCCCGTCGGGGGTGGCGAACACCGTCATCGGCCAGCCGCCCTGGCCGGTCATCGCCTGCGTCGCGGTCATGTAGACGGCGTCGACGTCCGGGCGCTCCTCGCGATCCACCTTGATCGCGACGAAGTGCTCGTTCACCACCTTGGCGACGTCGTCGTCCGCGAACGACTCGTGCGCCATGACGTGACACCAGTGACAGGCGGCGTACCCGACCGAGATCAGCAGCGGCACGTCGCGCTCGCGGGCTTCGGCGAACGCCTCCGGCGACCACGGCCACCAGTCGACCGGGTTGTCGGCGTGCTGGAGCAGGTACGGGGAGCTTGCCGTGCCGAGCCGGTTCACCCGCCAAGCCTACGAGGCGCCCTCGCTGCGCAGCGGGATGACCCGGGCGCCCGAGGCGCGGGCGAGGTTGACGAGCACCCCGGTGATCTTCTCGGCCGGCAGCGGCGGGTGGAAGTGGTACCCCTGCGCCGCGGCGCAACCCAGCCGGGCCAGCGCGGACTTCTGCTCGGCGGTCTCCACGCCTTCGGCCACGACCCGTACCCCGAGGTCGCCGGCCAGGTCGACGGTCGCCTTGATGATCGCGGTGACCTCCGGCGAGTCCACCATCCGCCCGACGAAGCTCCGGTCAATCTTGACCTCGTCGACGTGTACCCGGGTCAGGAACTTCAGCGACGAGTACCCGGTGCCGAAGTCGTCGACGGCGAGCTGCACGCCCAGCCGCTGCAGCCCGTCCAGTACCGCGCTGATCGCGTCGTGCTCGGGTACCACGACGGTCTCGGTGATCTCCAGAACCAGCCGGCCGGCGGGTACCCGGTGCTTGGCCAGCAGTTCGCCCAGCTGCTCGGGCAGGTCGGCGTCGAGCAGGCTGCGCGGCGAGAGGTTGATCGACACCGGTACCGCGACGTCGTGCGCGGCCCACTCGGTGGCCACCGCCAGCGCCTGGTCGACGACGTACCGGGTGAACGTGCCGACCAGGTCGCTGTTCTCCAGTACCGCGATGAACTCGTCCGGCAGCAGCTCACCGCGCCGCGGATGCTGCCAGCGGACCAGCGCCTCGACGCCGGTCGGCGCGCCGGTCGCGAGGTCGAGCGCGGGCTGGTAGGCCAGCACGAGCTGGCCGCCGCTGCTCAGCGCCTCGCGCAGCTCGGCGAGCAGGGCCAGCCGGTCGGTGCTGCCGTCGTCGCCGGCACCGTCGTACCAGCCGATCACGCCGCCGCCGCGCTTGGCCCGGTACATCGCGATGTACCCGCGGCGCAGCAGCTCGGTCATGTCCACGCTGCCGGCCGGCGCGACCACCACGCCGACCGAGCACTCCGGCGCCAGCGGTACCCCGGCGACCTCGACCTGCATCCCGACCAGGTCGACCAGCTCGCGGGCCCGGCGCAGCGCCTGGGTCAGGCCGGCCGCCTCCTCGTCGGCCGCCGCCGGCCCGTCCAGCGACGTGATCAGCAGCCCGAACTCGTCCCCGGACAGCCGCGCGACCAGCTCGTCGCCGCGGGCGTACCCGCGCATCCGGTCGGCGATCGTGTGCAGCAGCTGGTCGCCCGCGGCGTGCCCCAGCGTGTCGTTGACCTCGCGGAAGTGGTCGACGTCGAGCAGCAGCAGGGCGACGGCGGTCTCCCGTTCCAGTACCCGCAGCGCGCCGTTGCCCTTGGCCAGCAGCGCGTCCCGGTTGGCCAGCCTGGTCAGCCCGTCGTGTGACGCCGCGTGCAGGCTGCGGGCGGACAGCGCCTGCAGCTCGCGGTGCGACGCCGCGTCGTGCAGCGCCGCGGCCAGGGCGTCGGCGAACGCGGACAGCTGCATCTGCTCGCGCGGACTCAGCTGTACCGGTTCCGGGAAGTGCACCCGCAGCTCACCGACCTCGGCACCGCCCACCTGCAACGGCCGGGTCTCGGTGAGCGGGCCGGCCGCCGCGCTCGACGCGGGTCCGGACACGACGGCCGACTCGCCGCCGCCGCGGTAGCTCCACAGCGCGTCCGGGCGCAGTACCCGCACCTCGATCGTCGCGGTCGGGAACAGCCGGGCCGCGCCGCGCACCCCGGCCTCGGCGACCCCGCGCTCCTCCAGCCGGTTCAGCGCCTCGGTCGCCCGGGAGAACTCCTGCCAGCCGCGGCGCTCGTCGTCGGCGCGCAGCCGGTTGCTGTAGGACTGGCGCAGCAGCCACAGCACCGGCGGAAGCACCAGCAGCCAGCGCGGGTCCACGTTACCCGTCACCACGACCAGCAGGCCGACCGCGATGTTGCCCACGATCAGGAAGACCTTGCCGGCCAGGGACCGCTTGATCACCTCACTGAACCGGGTACCCACGTGGAAGTTGACCAAGGCCGCGAACAGCACCAGGTTGACCACGGTGTAGACGACCGCGGCCAGGATCAGCCCGACCGCGATCCGCGGGTTGCTCAAGCTGCGGGTGGCCGGCAGGACCAGGCCCGCGACGCCCGCGGCCGCGGCCGCCGCCAGCGTGAAGTTCGCCGCGTTGTAGGCCATGTTGAGCGGGGTACGCACCTCGCCGGCGATCCGGAAGATGACCTGCGAGATGGCGACACCGACGAGCACCGACGCGGGTACCCAGCCCAGCGGCACCACGAACACGACGACGACCAGAGCGGCCTCGCCCCAGCCGAGGGACACCAGTGCCGGCCCGAGCCGGATCCGTACCCGGGCCAGCTGGGCCAGCAGTACCGCGGCGATGGCGGCCACGAGCCGGATCGCGGTACCCCGACCGGACGCCGCCGGCGGGTACCACACGACGCCGGCCCCGGCGACGACCAGCGCGGCGGGGATCACGCAGGCGTAGAGCACCATGAGTCGCCGGCTCGCCCCGGCGAGACCCAGTACCCGCGCACACCGGCGGAGTACGGTCATCGCCGACCCACTGCCCCGGTGGGGCGGTCAGCCATCCGCACTGGCATCATGGCACCGCCCCTTCCACGAATGGCGAGGGGCGCAAGCGCCCCCGCGCGAAGGCTAAGCCACGCGAGGGTGCCGCGTCAGCTATGAGCTCGGCCGTATGCCCTATAGATGTCGCGAAGTCTAGATATTTGGAGCCCCTCGGACGATCAGACGTCGGCCGACGGCTTGTCGGCTCCGTGTTGCCGTGTCTGCTCCGGAGTTTCTCCGGACTCCCCCTGCTGCGGGAACCGCTCCGGCAGCCGGCGCAGCCGGCTGTTCATGTTGCGGATCAGCAGCACGGTGGCGATCCCGAGCAACAGGATGATGAGCAGTCCCATCGGCCCGATGAGACCGTCGGGCACGTTGTCACCGAAGCCGCCGTCGGCCAGTACCCGCGTGAGCATCGCAACCTCCTACCGATGGCCCCAGCCTACGCGCGCACCGTTTCGGTGACGCCGGCGAACAGGTCGTCCTCCGGTGTGGCGCCGTCGACGAACGAGCGGACGAGCTCGTAGTCCTCGGTCGGCCAGACCTCGCGCTGGATGTTCAGCGGCGCCTTGAACCAGAACCCGTCCGGGTCGACCTGGGTGGCGTGCGCCCGCAGCGCGTCGTCGCGGGTCTCGAACCAGTCGCCGCACTCGACCCGGGTGGTGATCCGGTCGTCGCGGTCCGGCCAGTCGGCGGCCCGCTCGATCCACTCGGTGAACGGCGACTCCATCCCGGCGGCCAGCATCGCCTCGTGGATCGCGAACCACCGGGCCCGCGCCCACATGTGGTAGTAGAGCTTGAGCGGCTGCCACGGCTCGCCCGCGTCGGGGTACCGCTCCGGATCGCCGGCCGCGTCGAAGGCCACCAGCGAGATCTTGTGGGTCATGATGTGGTCGGGGTGCGGGTAGCCACCGTTCTCGTCGTAGGTGAGCACGACGTGCGGACGGTGTTCGCGGATCACCTTCACCAGCCGCTCGGCCGCCACGTCGACCTCCTGCACCGCGAAGCAACCGTCGGGCAGCGGGGGCGGCGGGTCACCCTCGGGCAGGCCGGAGTCGACGAACCCGAGCCACGCCTGCCGGACCCCGAGGATCTGCCGGGCCCGCTCCATCTCCAGCCGGCGCAGCTCGGTGATCTGCTGCCACACCTCGGGGCGGTCCAGCTTCGGGTTGAGCACGCTGCCGCGCTCACCGCCGGTGCACGTGACGACGAGCACATCGACGCCCTGGGCGACGTATCTGGCCATGGTGGCCGCGCCCTTGCTCGACTCGTCGTCGGGATGTGCGTGCACCGCCATCAGTCGCAACTGCTCGCCCACACCTGACTCCCTGGCGTCGCCTGACATCATGGAACCCGACCATTCTTGCTTACCGGTACGACAGCTTCCTGCGAGGACCAACACATCGTGACCAACACGCCCGGGGCACCGGTGTTCCCGCCGGGCCGGTACGGGCGGCGCCGCGAACCCCGACCGGTCCGGCGCTGGCTGCCCGCGGTACTGGTGGCGGTGGCCCTCGTCGCCGCGTTCACGCTGGTCGGGCGCTTGTACGGGCGGTACGGCAACCCGCCGTACCAGCCCCAGGTGACCGTCGAGCAGATCAGCGACTCGTCGGTGGCCGTGCGGCTGACGGTGACCAAGCGCGACACCGGGCCGGCCGTGTGTCGGATACAGGCCAAGGACCGGTCCGGCGCGGAGGTCGGGTACGCCGAGGTACCGGTCGGTACCGGCGGCACGGTCTCGCTGCGGTACCCGCTGGCCACCACGGCGCGCGCCGACGCCGTCGAAGCGCTCGGCTGCCGGCACGCCTGAGCGAGCGGTAGCGAGCGACCATCAGGCACAGCGGCTGGCGCGAGCGGCGGCTCCGCGCGGAACGCGGGGAGCCGGCATCGCGCCGGGTTTCGGCCATGCGGGTACAACACCGGCTTTGGTAACTTTGTAGTTTCCGACTTTCCACCTGGAGGAGATCCCATCGTGTCCAGCACCGATCGCGAGGGGACCTGGCTGTCCCAGGACGCGCACGACCGGCTGAAGGCCGAACTCGACGAGCTCATCGCGCACCGGCCGGTGATCGCCGCGGAGATCAACGCGCGACGGGAAGAGGGCGACCTGCGGGAGAACGGCGGCTACCACGCCGCCCGCGAGGAGCAGGGCAAGCAGGAAGGGCGGATCCGGTACCTGCAGGAACTGCTCCGCAACGCGCACGTCGGCGAGGCACCGACCGGGGACTCGGTGGTCACCGGCTCGGTCGTGACCATCTACTTCGACGACGACAAGGACGACACCGAGACGTTCCTGCTCGGTTCCCGGGAGATCTCGTCCACCACGGACCTCACCGTCTACAGCCCGGAGTCGGCGCTGGGCAGGTCGATCCTCGGCGCCCGGGCCGGCGACACCGTCACCTACACCGCGCCCAACGGCAAGGACATCAAGGTGACGATCGTCCGGTTCGCGCCGTTCAGCGGTTGACCCACTCGGTCACCCGGTTCCCGTCCGCGCGCAGCGCCTCGATCAGCCGTTCGGCATGATCCGCACCGCGGGTCTCCACGGACACGTCGATCTCCACCTCGCCGAGGCTCAGTTCGGGATCGTGCCGGCGGTGTGCCACGTCGACGACGTTGGCGCCCAGCTCGCCGATCAGCGTCAGCACGTGCGCGAGCTGACCGGGCCGGTCGCCGCAGCGGATCGTCAGCCACAGGTACCGGCCGGCCGCCGCGAGCCCGTGCTCAAGCACCTTGAGCAGCAACTGCGGGTCGATGTTGCCGCCGGTCAGCACCGCGACCGCCGGCGTGTCGACCGGTACCGCACCGGCGAGCAGCGCCGCGACGCCCGCCGCGCCGGCCGGTTCGACCACGAGCTTGCCGCGTTCGAGGACCACCAGCAGCGCCCGGGACAGGTCCTCGTCGGTGACCGTCACGACCTCGTCGACCAGTTCGCTGACGTGGGCGAAGGTCACCTCGCCGGGGCAGCCGACCGCGATGCCGTCCGCGATCGTGGTCATCCGGCTGATCGGTACCGGATGCCCGGCGGCCAGCGAACCGGGATAGGCCGCCGCCTCCGCCGCCTGTACCCCGATCACCCGCACGTCCGGCCGCAGCGTCTTGGCGGCCACCGCGATACCGGAGATCAACCCGCCGCCGCCCAGCCCCGCGATGATCGTCTTCACGTCCGGGCACTGTTCGAGGATCTCCAGCGCGACGGTGCCCTGGCCGGCGATGATGTCCGCGTGGTCGAACGGGTGGATCAGCACCGCCCCGGTCTCGTCGGCGAACTCCTGTGCCACCTTCAGCGCCTCGTCCAGCGTGGCGCCGGCGGCGCGCACCTCGGCGCCGTACCGCTTCGTCGCGGCGATCTTCGGTAGCGCGGCGCCGACCGGCATGAACACCGTCGCGGTGATGCCCAGCAGGCCGGCCGCCAGGGCCACCCCCTGCGCGTGGTTGCCGGCGCTGGCGGCGACCACGCCGCGGGCGCGTTCCCCGGCGGACAGCCGCGCGATCCGCACGTAGGCGCCGCGCACCTTGTACGAGCCGGCCCGCTGCAGGTTCTCGCACTTGAGCCAGACCGGGCCGCCGAGCAGCTCGGTCAGCGGCCGGGACGGCTCCAGCGGCGTGTACCGGACGACGCCGTCGATCAGCTTCCGCGCCGCTTCGACGTCGGCGAGCGTGACAAGGTTCACGTGCTGATCGTCGCACCTACCCGGGGCCAACCGGGAGCGTGTCGCAGCCACGGCGAGGCCTGTTCGAGCTGACCGGCCAGGCCCAGCAGGGTCAGCTCCGACCCGGGCGCGCCGACCAGCTGCACCGCCACCGGCAGCCCGTCCGGCCGGACCCCCATCGGCACCACCAGCGACGGGAAGCCCGCGACGTTCCACGGCGCCGCGAACGGCGCGAACCGCAGGCAGGTGAGGAAGCTGGCCCGCCACGGCCGGGCGTGGTAGTCCAGCGCCTCGGGCGGCGTGCTGGCCAGGGCCGGGGTCATCAGCACGTCGTACTTGCCGTTGGCGAACCACGCCTCGCACGCCGCCCGCCAGCCGGTGCGGTCCTTCTCGCGCACGTAGCCGCGGCGCCAGGTCCACTCACCCAACACGATGTGCCGGCGGGTGCGCGGCTGCAGCGCCGCGCGGTCCACGCCGGACTCCTCCACGTCGCGGTACGCCGCGGCGAACCAGGTGGCCAGGCCGCGAAGACCCAGACCCATGGGGTACCGGGGGCTCGCGCTCACCGCATCGTGTCCCGCCCCGACGACCAGCTTGGCAGCCGAGCGCAGGGCGTCCCGGGCCGGCTTGTCCGCCCGTACCCCTTGCACCGGACTGCGTGCGGAGACGGCGATCCGCAGCCGGCCCGGCTCGGCGAGCCGGGCGGGTGTCCATCCGGCCAGGACGGCGAGGCCGATCGCGGCATCGGCCACCGTGGTGGCCAGGATGCCGTGTTCGGTGAGGCCGAACCAGTCTTCGACCGGCATGTTCGCCGGCACCACCCCGCGCCCCGGCTTGATGCCGAGCAGGCCGCAGCAGGCGGCCGGGATGCGGATCGAGCCGAGCCCGTCGTTGCCGTGCGCGATCGGGACGAGCCCCGCGGCGACCGCCGCAGCCGCGCCGCCGGACGAGCCGCCGGGCGTGCGGTCGGTGCGCCACGGGTTGCGGGTGATCGCGGTGTCGTCGTCGGTCAGCGCCCACAGCCCCAGCTCCGGCATCCGGGTGGTACCCACGACCACGGCGCCCGCACCGCGCAGCCGCCGGACGACCTCGTGGTCGGCCTCGGCGACGGCCGCCCGCGCGCTGGTCGACCCGTACCAGGTCGGCAGCCCGGCGACCGCGGTGTTCTCCTTGACCGCGACCGGTACCCCGGCCAGCGGCAGGTTGGCCAGGTCCTCCTGCTGGTCGACGGCCTCGGCCTCGGTGGCCGCGGCGGCGGCGCGGACCACCCGGAAGGCGTTGACCACCGCGTCGTGCGCCTGGATGTAGTCGAGGTGATCGGCGACCACCTGGGTCGCGGACGCGTCACCCCGGCGCACCACCCGGGCGATGTCCCGCGCGGTGGCACCCACCCACGTGCTCAACTCATCCGACATGGCAACCTCCTGTGTCGCTGTTCAACGACGCATCAGGCGAGCGCGTCCCCGAGGTCTGCCAGGAGATCATCCACTGTCTCGATACCGACAGACAACCTCACCAGGTCGCCGGGTACTTCCAGGGCCGAACCGGACACGCTGGCGTGCGTCATCCGGGCCGGGTGCTCGATCAGCGACTCGACGCCGCCGAGCGACTCGCCGAGGATGAACAGCCGCGCCCGGTTGCAGGCCGCGATCGCGAGCGCCGGGTCGCCGGTCTGGAAGCTGACCATGCCGCCGAAGCGGCGCATCTGCTTGGCCGCCACGTCGTGGCCGGGGTGGTCGGGCAGGCCGGGGTACAGCACCTTGCGGACCTTCGGGTGGCGGGTGAGGAACTCGGCCACCCGCTCGGCGTTGTCGCAGTGCCGGTCCATGCGGACGCCGAGGGTACGGGCGCCGCGCAGGGTCAGCCAGGCGTCGAAGGGCCCGGGTACCGCACCCATGGCGTTCTGGTGGTACTTGAGATCCTGGTACAGGTCCCCGCTCTGCACGATCAGCGCACCGCCGACGACGTCGGAGTGCCCACCGAGGTACTTGGTCGTCGAGTGCAGGACGACGTCGGCGCCCAGCGCCAGCGGCTGCTGCAGGTAGGGGCTGGCGAAGGTGTTGTCCACCACCAGCAGCGCGCCACGGTCGTGGGCGAGCTGGGCCAGCGCGGCGATGTCGGCGATGTTGAGCAGCGGGTTGGTCGGCGTCTCGACCCAGATGATCCGGGTGTTGTCCCGCGTCACCGCCCGGGCGCCGTCGACGTGGGACAGGTCCGCCACGTCGAACCGCAGGCCCCAGCGCTCGGCGACGCGGGCGAAGAGCCGGAAGGTGCCGCCGTAGGCGTCGTTGGGGATCACCACGTGGTCGCCCGGCTTGCAGACGGTACGCAGCAGGGTGTCCTCCGCCGCGAGGCCGCTGGCGAACACCAGGCCGTGCCGGCCGCCCTCCAGCGCGGCGAGGCACTCCTGCAGCGCGTCGCGGGTCGGATTGTCGGTGCGGCTGTACTCGTACCCGAGCCGCGGCTCGCCGACGCCGTGCTGCGCGTAGGTCGAGGTCTGGTAGATCGGCGGCACGACCGCGCCGGTTCGCGGGTCGGGCTCCTGGCCGGCGTGGATGGCGAGGGTGTCGAAGCCGTGCGTCATGGTGATCAGGTTAGTCTCGTCGGCGTGGCTGTCCCGCGCGTGGCGGATTGTGTCTTCTGTGGCATCGTGGCCGGCTCGGTACCGGCGTTCGTCGTGACGTCGGAACCCGACGGGGTCGCGTTCCTCGACGCGCGGCCGGTGTTTCCGGGACATGTGCTCGTGGTGCCGGCGTCTCACGTGGTGACGTTGGTCGACCTGCCGGTTGCGGCGCTTGCCGGATATTTCGGACTCGTCCAACGGGTCACCGCGGCCGTCCAGACCGGCCTGGAGACCGACGGCAGCTTCGTCGCGATGAACAACGTCGTCAGCCAGAGCGTGCCGCACCTGCACACGCACGTGGTACCCCGGCGGCGCAAGGACGGCCTGCGCGGCTTCTTCTGGCCGCGCGGCAGGTACGCCTCCGACGCCGAGGCGACCGGGTACGCGTCGCGCATCGCCGCCGCGCTCGCGCCGCCCGTCACCGCTCCGTAAGGAATTGCCCGCCCCCGGCCGGCCTTGTACCTGGCGTGATTCTTCGTCGCGCAAAGCTCGACCAGCCGATAACCCCCGACCGGGCGCTGCCCGGCCGCACCGGGCAGATGCCGGTGGCCGACCGGCACACCGTCCTCGACGCCCCGCTGACCGGACCATGGCCCGACGGAGCGCAGACCGCCGTCTTCGGGATGGGCTGCTTCTGGGGTGCCGAGAAGATGTTCTGGAAGGTCCCCGGCGTGATCTCCACGTCGGTCGGGTACGCCGGCGGCGTCACGCCCAACCCGACGTACGAGGAGGTCTGCTCCGGGTACACCGGACACGCCGAGGTCGTCCAGGTGGTGTACGACCCGGCCCGGGTGACGTACGCCGACCTGCTCAAGGTCTTCTGGGAGAACCACGACCCGACGCAGGGCAACCGGCAGGGCAACGACGTGGGCACCCAGTACCGGTCGGCGATCTACGCGACCACCGACGAGCAGCTCGCCGAGGCGGTCGCGTCTCGGGAGGCGTTCGAGCCGGTGGTGCGTGCCGGCGGGTACGGGCCGATCACGACCGAGATCGGCCGGCTGGACCGGTACTACTACGCCGAGGACTACCACCAGCAGTACCTGTCCGACGCGAAGAACCCGTACGGGTACTGCAACCACGGCCCCAACGGTTTGACCTGCCCGGTCGGCGTCGCCCGTACCGCCGGCTGATCCCGGGGTTCTCCAGATGGCTGGCGGACCCCAGGCACGCGGTCCTGTCCAACATGGACTCGCTGCGGGCGGCATGTGTGAATCTTGGACGCTGCCACCCCCGGCAAGGGGTACCGGCGTCCAAGATCTCCCGAACGGGGCGCCGTCACCCCGTCAGAGCGGCCCGCTCGCGGGGGCGGACCGCGGGAGCTAGCGCGCTGATCGCGACGCCGAGACCGACCAGCACCAGCAGCGCATGGCCGAGGCCGACGCGGTTGGCCAGGAAGCCGATCAGCGGCGGCCCGACGAGCTGCGCGCCGTACCCGAGCGTCGACACCGCGGCGATCGCGTCGGTCGGCCGGCCCGGCGTCTCGCCGGCCGCGCTGATCCCGGCCGGGAAGATCAGGCAGACGCCGAGCGCCCACAGGGCCGCGCCGAGGTAGTTCAGCGCCAGCCAGGGCGAGAGCACCGCCAGCAGCACACCGGCGACCGCGGTGAGGCCGCTCAGCGCCACCGCGCGGTGGCGGCCCAGGCGCTGGCTTATGGGGGTACCGGCGAACCGCCCGCCCGCCATCGCGACGGCGAACACGGCGTACCCGGCGGCGCCCACGGCTGCGGAGGCGTGCCGGTCGTCGACGAGGTACAGGGCGAGCCAGTCGGCGGCGGCACCCTCGACGATCACCGAGCAGAGCGTCACGATGCCGATCGCCATGAGCCGGCGGCTGCGCAGGATCCCCAGCGCGGACTGCCGGCGCTCATCGGTACCGGCCGGCGACCGGTCGGGGATGAACAGGCGCAGCCCGACGAGGAGCAGCCCGACACAGAGCGCGGCGGCGATGCCGAAGTGCACGGCGACCGGGGTACCCAGCTTCGCCGCACCCGCGCCGGCGGCGGCCCCGACGATCCCGCCGACGCTCCAGCAGGCGTGGTACCGCGGCATCCAGTCCCGACCGGCGCGCTGCTCGACGGTACTGCCCTGCACGTTCATCGCGACGTCCCAGGCGCCGAACACCATGCCCCAGGCGAACAGGAGGACGCCGAGCAGGAGCAGCGACGGCGCGAGCCCGAGCAGGAACGAGAGCGCGCAGGCCGGCACGGCGGTCATCGCCACCGCGGTACGGCTGCCGAACCGGCGGCACAGCCAGCCCGTCGAGGGCATCGAGACCAGCGAGCCGACCCCGCCGGCGAGCAGTACCAGACCGAGCTGTGCGGGGCTCGCGTGCACCCGGTCGCGGACGGCCGGCAGGCGGGACACCCAGGTACCGAGCTGGGCGCCGCTGACCGCGAAGACCAATGCGGTACCCAGTGCGGCGTCACGCAACCGGGTACCGGCCTCCACGATCTTGTCCATGCCGCCCCGTCCACTCGTTTCGTGGCGCTCAGACGCGCCGTCTTCCCTCCTCGCTGCGCTCGTCAGTCCAGACGACGCCGCGCCCCTCCCACTCGCTCCCTCAGTGCCGCCCCGTCCATTCGTTTCGTGGCGCTCAGCCGCGCCGCCGGCCCCGACGAATCTACCTGGTTCGTCCCGGCGGAAAGCTTCATTGACTCTTCTGGATGGGTTTGGTGAATCTGACCGCTACAGCCCCACCAGAGGAGGGAACCGGTGAGAAGGTACAGGCTCGTGACAGCGGTGGCGGTGGCCGCGGCCGCCGGTCTGATCCCGGGGATCGCGATCGCGGCGTCCGGCGGCTCGGCGCCCGCGAGCGCGCTGCCGGGGGTACCGGCCGTCCCGTCCTCGTGCGTGGACCTCGCGCCGATCCAGAAGGCGGCCGACCACTGGATCTCCGGCCACGCGGCGACCTCGGCCAAGAACACGTGGTTCGACTCGCTGTTCATGAAGGGCGACATCGAGACGTTCCGGATGACCGGCAACGCCAAGTATCTGACCTATGCGACCGCCTGGGCCAACCACAACAAGTGGAAGCTGCCGACCAACGCGCCGAACTACGACGGTCCGGAAGCCAGCCAGGAGTACATCGACCTGTTCGAGCTGGACCCGAAGCACCCGGCCAGCGACATCGCCGACGCGGTGAACTACCTCAAGAAGCAGACCGCGCGGGTACAGGGCGGCAAGGTCGACGATCTCAACTACGTGGATGCGGTGCGGCTCGGCGCGCTGTCGGCGTTCGCCCGCCTCGGGGTACCGATGAAGCAGCCGGCCTGGCTCACCGCGATGGCGAAGATGTTCGCGTTCACCGAGGGCCACATCTACGACAAGAAGAACTCGTTGTGGTGGCGGGACTCGCGCTGGGTCGGTACCACGCAGCACTGGTCGCGGGGCAACGGCTGGATCACCATCGCGCTGACCGACACGATCGCCGCGCTGCCGTCCGGCGACGCCAACCGGGCGCACTACATCGGCCTGCTGGGCGCGATGTTCGCCAAGCTCAAGGCGACCCAGCAGGCCGGCGGGTACTGGACCGCCGACGTCGACCACCCGGCCGCGTTCCCGGCGCCGGAGTCCAGCGGTACCTCGTTCTTCACCTACAGCATCGCCCGCGGCATCCAGCTCGGTTACGTCGACAAGGCGACGTACCTGCCGGTCGTGCAGAAGGCGTGGGGCTGGCTGAAGAAAACCGCGCTGCGGTCCAACGGCGTCGTCGGGTTCGTGCAGGGGCCGTCCTCGCACCCGTCGCAGCACCAGCCGATCAGCCCGACCGCGACGAGCAACTACGGCGTCGGGGCGTTCCTGATGGCCGGCGTCGAGGCCGCGAAGTTCACCCCGGGCTGCTGAGGCGAGCGGCCGCGGGCGCCAGCCCGCGGCCGCGTCAGCCCGCGGCCAGACTGCGTCTGACCCGCTCGTACCGGTCGGCCAGCTCGTCGTCCAGCCGGGCGCTCTCCGCCTCACTGAGCCACACCGTCGGCGCCTGGCTGATCCGCGACACCACCATGCGCGAGCGCAACCCGGCCGGCGGGTGGGACGCGAACAGCGACACCCGGTCCCGTACCGACAGCTGCCGCAGCCCCCGCAGCCGCGGCAGCAGGGCCTCGCGCGCCTGGTCCACGGCGGCCCGCCAGCCGTCCGGCCCGCGACCCAGCCGCGCCTCGCGCATGATCATCATCGTCACCACGTCTTCGGCGACGAGGATGTCGGTCAGCGTCGTGCACGCCGTGCTGCCACCGGCCCGGGCGCCGAGCTCGTCGGCGAGGTACTCGGCACGCTGCGCGTCGCGCTGGCCGACCAGCAACAGCAGGACGTGCCCGGTCCAGGCCAGGAAACGCAGTACCGACAACACGATCCGGGCGAGCAGCTCGCTGACCGCGTTCACCAGACCGCCACCGCTGAACGGTTGCCGGCGGGTCGGGCGCAGCAGCTCGGCCAGCTCGCCGAGGGTGGACAGCGCGACGCGGGTCAGCGGCCCGCGCCGGATGTCGCCGTTGACGAAGTGGCCCAGCTCGTGGCCGAGCAGGGCGACCCGTTCCTGCGGTCGCAGTACGCCGAGCAGGGGCAGGCCGAGGCAGAGCACCCGGCGGCGCCGGATGCCGCACGCGGTCGCCCAGGCGTTGAAGCCGTCGTCGATCGCGATCACCTGCGGCGGCGGCGCACCGACCGCCGCGGCCACCCGGTCGACGACCCCGAACAGGGTCGGTGCCTGGTCGCGGGTGAGCGGCTCGGCATACGGGTCCAGCCGGGGGAAGCGGGGGCGCAGCGCGAAGGCGATCAGCACCAGCACGGTACCGGGGATGATCAGGAACGTCGGGAAGTGGTATGCGATCAGGTAGATCCCGAACGCGAGACAGGCCAGCGTACCGGCCAGCAGTACCACGGCGGCGAACAGCAGCACGATCCGCGCGACGCTCCACCCGGGGCGACCCACCGGCCGGCCGGCGAGCGCGGTGAACTGGCGCTGGGCCAACCGGTACGCGAGACGGTGGGTGGTCCGGTCGACGAGCGGCCAGCCGAGTTCGGGGCGGCGCCGCTCGGGTTCGTAGCGCTCCAGGTTCCACTCGCAGGACGAGCACCAGGGCAGCGCGTCGCGCTCGGTGACCAAGGGGTCGTGGCAGCGCGGACACTCGTCCGCGGCGGTGAGCGTCACGCCGAGCATTCTGCCCGGCTTGCATAACAACAGCGACTAACTTTGGGCGAGGGTACGTGACCGCGATGTATGCGGGGGAACCGTAGGATCACGTACCCTCGCCCGCCGTACCCGCTCCACCGGGGGGCGCGCCTGGCCGGAGGCGCCTGGCAGTGTGGCGGAGGCATGCCGTACTGCCGTCAGTTGGCGAGCGGGTTGGTGCGGGACGGGGCGGCGCTGGCGGGGCGCCGCGGTGTCACCGCGGGTGGAACGTTCGTGGTGGATAGGAAGCTTGCGGTGGAAAGAATCCGGGGTTGCGAGCGGCTGGGACCACCCGCACGCTGTTCAGGTCGTTGCGCGCGGTCCAGGCCTCGTTCCAGGAACCGAACGCGGCGCCTTTGGCGCGCTGGGCGAGCCGGCGGGACGGACACGGCCACGGCTGGCGGCAGCCGCGACAGGCCCGCCCGTCAGCGGGGACGTGATGGTCGAGCAGGTCCTGCGCGTCCCGCCAGAGGAGCCGGTCGACAACCTCGCCGGGTACGGCATCGTTGACCACGATCTGCTCCCCCAATCCGGGCGGCGTCCTGACACCCGCTTCAACCTCGGGACCCAAAGGTAGGCAACTGGCCGGCCGATGGGGCGGACAGAATGTGCGATGGATCCGTTACGCCCAGGGCGAAGCGCGGCATGCGTCACGGGTGGCCGGTGTTGTCACCGGCATGGATCCTCTGGACGCCTACAGCCATGTGGTGACGACCGTCGCCGCCCGGATCCTGCCGTCGGTGGCGGCGCTGACCGTGCGTACCCCGCGCGGTGCCGGTGCCGGCTCCGGGGTCGTGTTCACCGACGACGGCTTCCTGCTCACGAACTCGCACGTGGTGGCCGGAGCCACCGGGGGTACCGCGGAGTTCGGCGACGGCAACGAGTCGCGCTTCGACGTCGTCGGCCGGGACCCGCTGGCCGACCTCGCGGTGCTGCGCGTCCACGGCGCGAGCGCCCCGCCGGCCGTGCTCGGCGACGCGGACCAGCTCAAGATCGGGCAGCTCGTGGTCGCCGTCGGCAACCCGATGGGGCTGGCCGGCTCGGTGACCGCCGGCGTGGTCAGCGGCCTGGGCCGGTCGATCCCGACCCGGGACGGGCGCACGGTACGCCTGATCGACAACGTGATCCAGACCGACGCCGCACTCAACCCGGGCAACTCGGGTGGCGCCCTGGCCAACGCGGCCGGCGAGGTGGTCGGGATCAACACGGCCGTCGCGGGTTACGGCCTGGGGCTGGCGGTACCGGTGAACGCGCCGACCCGGTACATCGTGTCCGAACTGCTGTCCAACGGCCGGGTACGCCGGGCGTACCTGGGCGTCGCGAGCGTGCCGGTACCGCTGCCGCCGCCGGTTGCCGCGCGCACCGGGCAGCGACTCGGCCTGCGTGTCGTCGAGGTGGTACCGGGCAGCCCGGCCGGGGTGGCCGGCATCTACCTCGGCGACGTCATCGTCTCGGCCGCCGGCAAGCCGGTCGAGGGAGTACAGACCCTGCAGCGGCTCATGCTCGGGCCGGCGATCGGTACCCGGCTGCAGCTGACCGTGCTGCGCCGCGGCGCGTACGTCGACGTGGTCGCGGTACCGAGCGAGCTAGCGCCCGCCTAGGTGGGCCAGCAGGTCCTGCCGGGTGAGTACCCCGACGGGCTTGCCGTCGACGAGTACCAGGGCGGCGTCGAAGTTCTCCAGCAGCTGCACCGCCTCGGAGACCGGCTGTCCGCCGCCGATCATCGGCAGCGGCGGTCCCATGTGCCGCTCGATCATGTCGTGCAGGTGCGCCTGCCCGCTGAACAGCGCGTCCAGCAGGTCCTTCTCGGCGATCGAGCCGGCCACCTCGCCGGTGACGACGGGCGGCTCCGCCTTGAGGACGGGCAGCTGCGAGACGGCGTACTCGCGCATGACGTCGATCGCCTCGCGTACCGTCTCGGTCGGGTGCACGTGGACCAGCTCGGGAAGCCGCAGCCCCTTGCCCTCCAGCACGGAACCGACGGTGGCCTCGGCGCCGGAGACCGCCAGGAACCCGTACCGCGCCATCCACTCATCATTGAAGATCTTCGACAGGTACCCCCGTCCCCCGTCGGGGAGCAGGACCACCACGACGTCGTCGGGTCCGGCGGCGCTGGCGACCCGCAGCGCCGCGACCACCGCCATCCCGCAGGAACCCCCGACCAGCAGCCCCTCCTCGCGGGCCAGCCGCCGGGTCATCGCGAACGAGTCCTTGTCGGACACCTCGACGATCGCGTCGCAGATCTCCCGGTCGTAGGTCAGCGGCCAGAAGTCCTCGCCGACGCCCTCGACCAGGTAGGGGCGGCCGGAACCGCCGGAGTACACCGAGCCTTCCGGGTCGGCGCCGATGATCTTCACTCCACCGGATGACACCTGCCGCAGGAACCGGCCCACCCCGGAGATCGTCCCGCCGGTGCCGACGCCGGCCACGAAGTGGGTGATCCGGCCCTCGGTCTGCTGCCAGATCTCCGGGCCGGTCGACTCGTGGTGCGACAGCGGGTTGTTCGGGTTGGCGTACTGGTCCGGCTTCCACGCGCCGGAGATCTCCCGGGCCAGCCGGTCGGAGACGCTGTAGTAGGAGCGTGGGTCCTCGGGGGCCACGGCGGTCGGGCAGACCACCACCTCCGCGCCGTAGGCGCGCAGCACGTTGCGCTTGTCCTCGGAGACCTTGTCCGGGCAGACGAACACACAGCGGTACCCGCGCA
>VAWN01000002.1 GCA_005885555.1 Actinomycetota bacterium | reverse complement strand
GGAGTTGGTGTCGCCGCCGATTTCGACTTTGAGGATCTGCAGGGCGGCGCCGTAGCCGGGTTTGAACAGGTAGTCCAGGATCTGGCTGCGTTGTGGTTCGGGGTAGTCGGCCAGCAGGCGGGAGTTGCCGCCGCCGCCGGAGATCGCGCCGATGCCGTCGAAGGTGCGGCCGCCCTGGGTACCGTCGATCGTGATCGATGTGGTGGCCGCCTGCGCGGTCTGCACCACGGTCAGCGAGGTGGCGGCGAGGGCGGCCACCGCCGCCACGAGTACCAGCCGTTTCATGCTAGGACCAGCTCCCTGTCGTGACGTCGATGGACCACGTGTCGTGCCAGGCCATCGAGACCTTCGTGCCGCTGATGGTCAGCGGGAGCCAGACCAGCGGGGAGGAACCGAGGTTGCCGGGCATCCACCGGTCGCCGGCGTACACCGCGGTCGTCGTCCGGCTGCCCTGCACCGTGATGATGTTCGCGGTCTGGCTGTTGAACGTCTTGCTACCCACCGGGGCGAACGTGTGCCACGCCGCCCACGGGCCGCCCAGCGAGGTCGCGGTGGTGTACTCGTTGTCGTTGGTGTTCCAGCCGGTCAGGTGCGAGCCCAGCAGGTAGTACCGGCCGCCCAGCTTCGTCATGGCCGGCGCCTCGAACCGCCCGAGCACCGCGACGCTGCGGGTGACGCTGAGGTAGTCGGCGGACAGCTGGTCGATGCGCAGCCCGTGCGCGCGGTCCTCGGTCAACAGGTACCCGGTGCCATCGCTGTCCTGGAACAGGCCGATGTCGCGGCTCTGCTGGCCGAGCGGGCGGAAGCTGCCGCGGTACGAGTACGGGCCGCACACGCTGGTGCTCGTCGCCACGCCGACCTTCGCCTCCGCGTAGGTCGGGTCGTCGATATGCACGTACATGACGAACCGCTTGGTGGCGGCGTTGAACAGCACCTTCGGCCGCTCCACGATGCGGTGCGGGCCGAGGTCGCCGGAGCGCTGGTGGATCAGCGACTCACGGACGAACGTCCACGTCGCCAGGTTTGTCGATGAATAGCACGGGATCGCCCGGAACGAGGTGTCGTCCTTGGTCTCGCCGACCTTGTCCTCGCCGAAGCCGTACCACGTGTTTGCGACCTTGATGATGCCCAGACCGTGCAGCTGCAACAGATTGCCGTGCTGATCCTTCCACGGCGCACCGGGATGGATGGCCGCCGGTGCCGCGGCGGCAAGGGACGCGGCCGCGAGAGGGGCGGCCCCGAGCACCGGGACCGCCAACAGGGCGACGAGAAACGTCCGCCGCCGCATCCGTCCGGCAAGCCGGTTGCCGCGCATTGTCCGTTCCCCTCCGACCATCGCGAAATATCGATTCCCCCGCGGCTCTGGACACAGAGTGGTCGGAGATCAATCATCGGAGCAATGGCGCACCGTCTCCAAGGGTCTTCAGATCGCCGGGTCAGTGAGACCGGTGATCGGCTCAACGCCGCGCTGCGGGCGGCCCGGCGGGCGGCCGGCCTGAGCCTGGACGTCCTGGCCGCCCGGACGAACTTCAGCAAGTCGTACCTGGGCAACGTGGAGGCCGGCCGGCGGCGGGTGACCGCGGAGATCGCCGCCGCCTACGATACGGCGATCGGCACCGGTGGCCTGCTCGGCCGGATGCTGGCCGACGAGCCGGTGGGGCTGGTCGGGCGGGCCGCGGAGCTGGCCCGGCTGCGCGAACTGGTGGTCGAGGTGGTGGCCGGCCGCGGTCGGGCGCTCTGGGTCGAGGGCGAACCGGGGATCGGTAAGTCCGCGCTGCTCACCACCGGGCTGGCCGGTGCCGGGCCGGCCGGCTGCCGGGTGCTGTGGGCGGCGGCCGACGAGTCGCTGGCGCGCTTTCCGCTATGGGTACTGCTGGCCGGGCTGAGCGGGCACCCGGATCCGGAGCTGGTCCAGCTCACCGCGCTGTTGCAGGGCGACGACACCGGTACCCCGACGGCCGGCGACGCCGTCCTCGCGGCCGCGGAGCGGCTGGTGCTGCTGGTCGAGCGGTGGTGCGCGGCCGGGCCGGTGCTGCTGGTGATCGACGACCTGCAATGGGCCGACGAGGTGAGCCTGTCCGTATGGGGCCGGTTACGGCGGCTGGTGTCGCAGGTACCGCTGCTGCTGGTCGGTTCGTGCCGGCCGGTACCCCGGCGTCCGGAGGTGGCGGCGCTGCGCCGCGGGGTGGGCGGGCCGGACGGGGTGGTACTGCACCTGGCGCCGCTCGACCCGGCGGACGTGACCGAGCTGACCGGTACCCTGGCCGGCGCGCCGGCCGGTCCGCGGCTGCGCGCCGCCGTCGACCAGGCCGGCGGGAACCCCCTGTACCTGCACGAGATGGTCGCGGCGCTGGTGCGCGAGGAGCGGGTACGGGTCGCCGGCGGTACCGCCGAACTGTGCGGGCCGGCGGTACCGCCGTCGCTGACCGCGGCGATCGGCGCGCGGCTGGACTTCCTCTCCGAGCGCACCCGCGACGTGCTGCGGATCGCCGCGCTGCTCGGTCCGGAGCCGACCGTGGCCGACCTGAGCGTGGTGTCCGGCCGGCCCGCGGTCGACCTGGCCGGCGTCGTCGACGAGGCGGTCGCGGCCGGGGTACTGGTCGCCGCGACCGACCGGATGGCGTTCCGGCACGGGCTGATCCGCGCCGCGCTGTACGAGCAGACGCCGCCTGCGCTGCGGGTGGCGCTGCACCGGCAGGCGGCGCGGGCGCTGGCCGAGGCCGGGGCCGGGGTGGAGGTGGTCGCCGAGCAGCTGCTCGCCGGCGGGGACCGCCACGGTACTGACGGCTGGGCGGCGAAGTGGCTGGCCGGCGCGGCCGGCACCCTGGTCAACCGCGCGCCGCAGGCCGCCCTGGAGCTGATCGAGCGGGTGCCGGACGGCACCTGGCCGCAACTCGCCGGGTACCGCGTCGCCGCGCTGTCCCTGCTCGCCCGCGACGAGGACGTGGCCCGGTCCGGGCCGGCCGTCCTCGCGCAGACCGCCGATGCGGAGACCATCGGCCGGACCGGCTGGACCCTGGCGTACTCGCTCGGCCGGCTGGGCCGGTTCGCGCAGGCCCGTGGCGTGCTCGACGGGATCCTGCGCGGCGGCGGGCTCGACCCGATCTGGCGGGCCCGGCTGCTCGCCTGCAACGCGGTGCTGACCACTGACCGGGCGAACGCGCAGCAGGCCCTGGCCGAGGCCGAACGGGCCGGGGACCGCTTCGCCACCGCCTACGCGCTGCACGCGCTGGCGCTGACATACCAGTTCGGGGAGCCCGACGAGGAGGCGGGGCTGGCCAGCGTGGAGCGGGCGCTGGCGGTCATCGGCGACCGTCCGGAGACGGCCGACGTGCGCGTGCTGCTGCTGGCCAACCGCGCGGTGTCCCTGGTGAACCTGGGCCGGCCGGCCGAGGTACCGGCGGCGATCGGGACGGCGCTGGCGGCGGCCGAGCGACTGGGCACGGTACAACGGCTGGTGTTCGTCCGCACCATCGCGGCGGACCTCTACTTCAACCACGGGCGCTGGGACGACGCGCTCGCCGAACTCGCCGCGCTCGACGACCTCGCCGTCACGGACCGGTTCATGCTCGTGCGGTGGCACGGCAACGCGGCGACGATCGCGGCGCACCGCGACGACGCGACGGCCCTCGCCGCCCACCTGGACGCCGTGTCGCAGCGCGATCTGGACGACTTCCCCGAGCTTGTCGGCCGGCTGCGGCTGGCGCGCGCGTACGGCCTTGAGGCGGCCGGCCGGCGGGCCGAGGCGGTCGAGGCCGCCCTGGTGGCCGTTCTTCGGCCGGGTTCGACCCCGCTGGCACCGAACCCGGCCCGCGACTGCCTCAGCGATCTGCCGGAGATCGTCCGGCTCGCGCTGGCCAGCCGGCGGCAGGCCGAGGCCGCGGCGTACACGTCCGCCGCGGTCGCCGAGGCCGCGACGGACGTGCGGCCGGAGTCCACCGCCGTGGCCCGGCACTGCCAGGCACTGCTCGACCGGGACCCGGATCTCCTCGCGGCTGCCGTCGACGACTATGCGCGGGGCGGTGTGGTGCTGGCCCGCGCGCAGGCCCTGGAGAGCCGGGCGGTACTGCTGGCCGGGCGCGGCGACCCGGCCCCGGCGCGCGCGGCGTTCGACGAGGCGGCCGACCTCTACCTGGGCCTGGAGGCCGCGTGGGACCTGCGCCGCGCGCAGGCGCGGCTGCGCCCCGTCGGCCTTCGGCACACTCCGTACCGGGTCCGCCGGCGCCCGGTCACCGGCTGGGAGGCGCTGACCCCGACCGAGGTCAGGGTCGCCGGCCTGGTCGCGCAGGGCCTGTCCAACCCGGACATCGCCGCCCGGCTGCAGGTGTCCCGGCGCACCGTGGAGACGCACGTCGCGCACGTCCTGGCGAAGCTGAACGCGCGGTCCCGGGCCGACGTCGCGCGGGCCGCGGCGGACCGGCCGGATTCTCCGTAAGTTGATCATTCCGGGATTGACAGGGTGCTCCGGGACGACTAGACATCGGATCAATTTGATGTCAAGGAGCGTCGATGTCTGGCAGCCGGGTGTGGTTCGGTGCCCTCTCCGCGCTCGCGCTCGCGGTAGGTGCGGTGGCCACGGGAGTGGCGACCGCGGCCACGGCGGCCACGGTGTTCGTCTCGCCGTCCGGCGACGACTCCGCCGCCGGTACCGCGACGGCGCCGGTACGCTCGCTGACCCGCGCCCGCGACCTCGCCCGCGCGCAGGGACCCGGCACGACCGTGCAGCTCGCCGACGGTACCTACCGGCTCACCTCGCCGCTGACCCTGGACGGGCGCGACTCCGGGATCACCTGGACCGCCGCCCCGGGCGCGCACCCGGTCGCCAGCGGCGGTGTACGGGTGACCGGCTGGTCGCTCGCCGATCCCGCGAAGGGACTGTGGTCCGCCGCGGCACCGGCCCGGCTGACCGACACCCGGCAGCTGTACGTCAACGGCGTGCGGGCACAGCGCGCCCGCGGCCCGGTACCGGTGGCGCTCAAGGCGACCGCGACCGGGTACACCGCCGCGTCGCCGGTGATGTCGACCTGGCACGACCCGTCCGGCGTCGAGTTCGTGTACACCGGCGGCGACGGCCTCTGGGGCACCTGGTACGGCCTGGGTCCGTGGACCGAGGCGCGCTGCCCGGTCGGCGGCATCTCCGGTACCACCATCACGATGGCGCAGCCCTGCTGGGACAACTCGACGAAGCGGCCGCCGGACCCGAACCACCCCACCCGGTCGATCGGCGAGGTGGGGCCGGGCGACCTGCACGCCGGCCGGCAGCCGGCCTACGTGGAGAATGCGCTGGAACTGCTCGACCAGCCCGGCGAGTGGTACCTCGACCGGACCGCGGGGCGCGTCTGGTACCTGCCCCGTGCCGGCGAGGACCCGCGCAGCGCGGACATCGAGGCGCCGGTACTGGAGACCCTGGTGTCCGGGAAGAGCCTGCACGACGTCACCTTCTCCGGCATCCAGTTCGCCTACGCCACCTGGCTGCGCCCCGGTACCGGCGAAGGGCTGTCCGAGGTGCAGGCGACGATCTCCCTGACCGGGAAGGGCGCGTGGGCCACGCAGGGCCTGTGCGGCCAGGCGCCCGGTGGTACCTGCCCGTTCGGCGGGTGGACGAAGGCGCCGGGCAACGTGACGTTCAACCACGCCACCGGGATCCGGTTCACCGGTGACGCGTTCGTCCACCTGGGCGCGGCCGGGCTGGACCTCGGCGACGGTACCCGTAACGCCCTCGTGCAGGGCAACGTGTTCACCGACATCGCCGGCAACGGAATCCAGGTCGGTGGCGTGGACGTCGCGCAGACCAGCGTCGCCACCGAGCAGACCGCGGGCAACCGGATCCTCGACAACCACATCAGCTCGGTGGCCGAGGACTACCACGGCGGGATCGGCATCCTCGTCGGGTACGCGCGGGACACCACGATCTCGCACAACCAGATCGACCACGTGCCGTACAGCGCCATCTCCATCGGCTGGGGCGGTTGGCTGGACAAGGTGGGCAAGCCGGCGCAGCCCAACTACAGCGCCGGCAACACCATCGCGAACAACCTCATCTTCGACCACATGCTGCTGCTGTCCGACGGCGCCGGGGTCTACACCAACGGCATCACCGGACCGTCGCTCTCGGCCGGCGAACACATCACCGGCAACGTGATCCACGACCAGGCCGGGCCGGGCAACGCCATCTACACCGACAACGGCGCCGCGAACATCACCATCACGAACAACGTGCTGTACAACGTCTTCCACAGCTGGGCCGGCCGGCACACCGACACCACGGCGGGCAACGGCAACTTCGACCCGGAGGACATCGAGCACAACTGGTGGGAGGGCGGCGACCCGCCCTCCTCGGCGAAGGCGGTCAGCCTCGCGCACAACCAGCTCATCACGGGGCCGTCCGGCGCACCGCGGTCCATTGTGGACAGTGCCGGGCTGGAACCCGCGTACCGCGGGCTGCTGAGTGCGGCCTTCGCCGCGCCGGCCGCGCCGACACCGTCCGACCGGGTGTCGGCGACGGCCGGCGATGGGTTCGCCTACGTGGCGTTCACGCGGCCGGTGTCCGAAGGCGGGTCGGCGGTGACCCGGTACACGGTCACGTCGTCGGGCGGGCAGCAGGCCACCATCTCAGCGGCCGACCTGCGCCGGCTCGGGTACGTGAAGGTGGGCGGGCTGACCAACGGCACGTCCTACACGTTCACCGTCACCGCCACCAACGCCACCGGTACCGGTCCGGCGTCGCTGCCCTCGCCACCGGTCAAGCCGGCCACCGGTACCGTGACCAGGCCCGGTGCACCGACCGGCCTGCACGTGACCGGCGGGGACGGCGCCGCCGCGGTGTTCTTCAAGCCGCCGGCCAGCACCGGTGGCAGCCCGGTCATCGCCTACCGGGTGACCGCGAGCACCGGCGCCACCGCGACCGTCACGGGGCGGCTGGTGCTGCTCGGCAAGGAGGCGTTCGCGGTCTTCGACGGGCTCAGCAACGGTACCGCCGTCACGTTCACGGTCGCCGCGGTCACCGCCGCGGGTACCGGCACCACCGTCACCAGTGGCCCGGTCACACCCGGCCCGGTCTGACAACTGTCTACTGAGGAGGATCAGGTGAGGAGATACCTGCCGGTGCTCGCCGGGCTCTGCGCGGTGGGCCTCGCGACGGCATTCGCGGTACACGCCGGTGCGGTCGCGCAGGCGCAGACGCCGGAGGCCCGGGCGAAGGCCATCGTGGCGAAGATGACGCTGGACGAGAAGCTCAGCCAGCTCGCCGGCATTCGGGACGACAGCCAGGACCTGTTCCGCGTCGTGCCGGCCATCCCGCACCTGGGCATCCCGGCGCTGCTGCTGACCAACGGACCGGCCGGGGTCAGCACCGGCGGCAGCCGCAACCCCGACCATCAGCCGCTGGCCACCGCGCTGCCCGCCCCGATCTCTTTGGCCGCCTCGTTCGACGTTCGGCAGGCCGACTCGTACGGCGCCATCGGCGGCGCGGAGACCCTCGACGTCGGCCGCAACGTGCTGGAGGGCCCGACCGTCGGCATCGCCCGGGTACCGGTCAACGGGCGCGAGTTCGAAGGCTACGGCGAGGACCCGTACCTCGCCGCGCAGATGGCCGTGCACGACATCACCGGCGTCCAGAGCGAGGGCGTCATCGCCAACGTCAAGCACTACGTCGGCAACGACCAGGAGACCAACCGGTTCAGCGTCAACGACGACGTCGACGAGCGCACCCTGCGGGAGATCTACCTGCCGCCGTTCGAGGCGGCCGTCAAGGACGCGCACGTCGGGTCGGTGATGTGCGCGTACCCGAAGGTCAACGGTACCTTCAACTGCGAGAACCCCATCCTTCTGGGCGGAGTCCTGAAGAAGGAGTGGGGCTTCGACGGGTTCGTGTTCTCCGACTTCGGCGCGGTGCACAGCACGGTCGGCTCGGCCAACGCGGGCCTGGACCTGGAGACGCCGACCGGTGCGAACTTCAGCCCGGCCAAGTTGACCGCCGCGCTCAACGCGGGGCAGATCAAGATCGCCACGATCAACGACAAGCTGGTGCGCCGGTACGCCACGATGATCCGGTTCGGGCTGTTCGACCGGACGCCGACGATGACGCCGATCCCGGCGCAGGCCGACGGCGCGGTCGCCCGGCACATCGCCGAAGAGGGCATGGTGCTGCTGAAGAACGCCGCGGTCGCGGGGGCGCCGATCCTGCCGCTCAAGAAGTCGGCGCTGCACTCGATCGCGCTCATCGGCAACGACAAGGCGGTCACCGGGGGCGGCGGCTCGTCGCACGTCAAGCCGCTGTACACGGTCACGCCCAGCGCCGGCCTGCGGTCGCGCGCCGGTTCCGGGGTCACCGTCACCACCGACTCGGGCCGTACCGTCTCGTCGGCGGTGGCCAAGGCGAAGGCCGCCGACGTGGCGATCGTCATGGTGCAGGACTCCGAGGGCGAGGGTAAGGACCGGCCGAACCTGACGCTGCCGAACAGCCAGGACGCGCTGGTGTCGGCGGTCGCCGCGGCGAACCCGAAGACCATCGTGGTGTCCAAGACCGGCGGCCCGATCCTGATGCCGTGGGTCGACCAGGTGCCGGCGATCCTGCAGGCGTGGTACCCGGGCGAAGAGGACGGCAACGCGGTGGCCGACGTGCTGTTCGGCGCGTTCAACCCGTCCGGCAAGCTGCCGGTCACGTTCCCGCGCAAGGAGTCCGACGTGCCCGCGAACACCGCGGCGCAGTACCCGGGCGTCGACGGTACGGCGCACTACTCCGAGGGCATCTTCGTCGGGTACCGGCACTACGACGCGCACAAGAGCACGCCGCTGTTCCCGTTCGGCTTCGGGCTGTCCTACGCGACGTTCTCCTACGCGAACCTGACGGTGAGTCCGACGCAGGTGTCCGTCGACGTCACCAACACCGGTACCGTGACCGGCGCGGAGATCGCCCAGCTGTACGTCGGCTCACCGTCGTCCTCGGCGGTACCCGAGGCGCCGCAGGAGTTGGCCGGGTTCCAGAAGGTGCTGCTGACCGCCGGGCAGACCAAGCACGTGACGTTCACGCTGGACGCCCGCTCGTTCAGCCACTGGGACACGGCCAGCCACAGCTGGAAGGTCAGCGCCGGTACCTACCGCATCCTCGTCGGTGGCGGCTCGCGCGACATCCGGCTGCGCGGCACGGTGACCCAGTGAGACGGCTGGCGTTGCTGGCGGCCGCCGCGGTAGGCGCCACGCCGCTCGTGATGGTGGTGGCCGCGCACGCGGCCACCACCACAGCGATCACGATCGACGGTACCCAGGGCGGCCGCACCTTCGACGGCATCGGCGCGATCTCCGGCGGCGGCGGCAACTCCCGCCTGCTGGCCGACTACCCCGAACCACAACGCAGCCAGATCCTGGACTACCTGTTCAAACCCGGCTACGGCGCCGCCCTGCAGATCCTCAAAGTCGAGATCGGCGGCGACACCAACTCCACCGACGGCGCCGAACCCTCGCACATGCACACCGCCACCGACCTGGGCTGCAACCGCGGCTACGAATGGTGGCTGATGGCCCAGGCCAAAGCCCGCAACCCCGCCATCAAACTCGCCGCCCTGTCCTGGGGGGCACCGGGCTGGGTCGGCGGACCCACCCACACCTTCTGGACCACCGACACCATCAACTACCTCATCAAATGGCTGGACTGCGCCGCGTCGCACCACCTCACCATCGACTACATCGGCGGCTGGAACGAACGCAGCCACGACAAGACCTGGTACGAGAACTTCCACGCCGCACTGGCCGCGCACTACCCGAAGGTCAAGCTCGTCGGCGACGACGCGCACAACTGGATCGTCGCCGACGACATGGCCGCCGACCCGACGTTCGCCAAGGCGGTCGACATCGTCGGTACCCACTACCCGTGCGGTAAGGGCGACGACACCGGTACCACCTGCACGAACAACGCCAACGCCAACGCCAGCGGAAAGCAGCTGTGGGCGAGCGAGGGCGGTTCGGTGGACTTCAACACCGGAGCCGGTGCGGTGGCGCGCAGCATCAACCGCGGGTACCTCGACTCCCACCTGACCGCATACCTCAACTGGCCGGTCGTCGCGGCCATCACGCCGAACCTGCTGTGGGCGACGATGGGTCTGGCACTGGCCCGCGAACCGTGGTCCGGCGCGTACTCGGTCGGCCAGAACGCCTGGGTCACCGCGCACACCACCCAGTTCACCGCGCCGGGGTGGAAGTACATCGACTCGGCGTCCGGGTACCTCGGCGGCAACCGCGCGAACGGCAGCTACGTCACGCTCAAGTCGCCCAACCGCAAGGACTTCAGCACGATCGTCGAGACGACCGCGGCGACCGCCGGTACCACGCTGAACTTCACGGTGACCGGCGGACTGTCCACCGGCACCGTGCACGTGTGGAGCACGAAACTCGGTACCACCAACCCGAACGACGTTTTCCAGCACACCACCGACATCACGCCGAAGAACGGCGCGTTCTCGCTCACCGCCACGCCCGGCCGGGTCTACTCGCTGACCACGACCACCGGCCAGGGCAAGGGTACGGCGAAGGGCGCCCGGTCGGCCGCGCTGGCGCTGCCGTACAGCGACAACTTCGACGGGTACGCGGCCGGGCACGAGGCCCGCTACCTGGCCGACATGGACGGCGCCTTCGAGGCGGTCACGTGCGGCGCGCGCCGGTCGGGCATGTGCATCCGGCAGATGGCCAACCAGCTCGCGGTGGTGTGGCGCAAGGGCAGCCGCGACCCGAGCGCGCTGCTCGGCGACGTCGGCTGGACCAACTACACGCTGTCCTGCGACGTGCTGCTCGAACACGCCGGCTACGTCGAACTGCAGAGCCGGGTCGGTACCCAGACCAAGACGCCGTCCAACGTCAACGCCTACTTCTTCCGGGTCTCCGACACCGGCGCGTGGTCGATCATCAAGTCGAGCACCGCGGGCACGAGCGGCACGTTGAGCACGCTCGCCAGCGGTACCACGAAGGCGTTGGGTACCAACAAGTGGCACACCCTGGCCCTGTCGGTGCACGGCAGCACGATCACCGCGTCCGTCGACGGTACCGTCGTGCGTACCCTCACCAACGGCAGCTACAGCGCCGGCCAGGTCGGCATCGCCACGAGCCAGACCATCAACGCCCAGTTCGACAACCTTTCGGTCAAGCCGAACTGAGGACGGTACCGTGGGTCGGTGGACGCCGACGCCTGGGACCGCCGCTACGCCGGAACCGACCTGGTCTGGTCGGCGGAGCCGAACCGGTTCGTCGCCGCGGAACTCGCGGACCTGCCGGCCGGACGGGTGCTGGACCTCGGCGCCGGGGAGGGCCGCAACGCGCTGTGGCTTGCGGCCCGCGGCTGGCGGGCGACCGCGGTGGACTTCTCCGCGGTCGCCATCGACAAGGGCCGGACGCTGGCCGCGGCGCTCCGGCTCGACGTCGAGTGGATCGTCGCCGACGTCGTCCACGGGTACCGTCCCGAGCCGGACTCCTTCGACCTCGTCCTCATCGCATACCTGCACCTGCCGCCGGACGCGACCGCGACGGTGCTGGGCAACGCGGCCGGGGCGGTGGCGCCCGGCGGCACCCTGCTCGTCGTCGGCCACGACCTGACCAACCTGCGCGACGGCACCGGCGGCCCGCAGGACCCGGAGCGCCTCTACACGCCCGAGCTCATCACCGGGCACCTCGACGGCTGGTACCTCGACCGGGCGGGGCGCGCCCGGCGGCCGGTGCAGACGGACACCGGTACCCGCGACGCCATCGACACGGTCGTCCGCGCCCGCAAGCCCGCTCCGCCCGCTTAGGCAAGTTGCCGGCGGATGGTGGCCGCCTCGCCGGTGCGGCCCAGCCGGTCGAGGATGAGCGCCAGCGTGGCCAGAGCAAACCGGGCGTCGTTTCCACGGGGCTGCTGTCGCCCCAGCCGAGCGAAGATCGCCACAGCCTCCTCGGCCGCCGCGAGCCCCTCGGTCAGCTCCACTCCGCCCGCCGCCCGTACGTGGGCGAAGGCCCCCAACGCCATCGCGAGGTCGGGCAGGTGCCCGGTGGGGCTGGTCTCGGCCAGTTGCCGGTGGATGCCCACGGCCTGCCCGGTCGAGGCCAGGGCCAGCTCGCGGCGCCCGGGTCGAACGCCTCCTCGCGCCGCCCGAGCAACGCGAGCAGCGCGCCAAGTCTGGTCAACGATTCGGCAAGGTCGGACCGGCGCGAGTCGACGGGGTCGGCCTCGGCCAACCACCAGGCCGGCACGTCCAGTCAGGTCGTGTCACCGCTGCCGAAGGGCGACCGATCCCGGCTGGAGATGTTCACCACGGCCCGGGACAGCTTCGCCCGGCGGTGACTGTGCGGCCACCGGTCGGCGTAGTCGACGATCACCAGTACGCCCGCGGCACCGTCCAGGCGCAGGTCCTGACTGCCCGGCGGCGGGAGTACCGTGCCAGGGCCGTGGGTCGCGGTGATCACCTTCCAGCCGGCGGCGATCGACTGGGCGGCGAACTGCGCGGCCAGCCGGGTCTTGCCCGCCCCGCTCGGGCCGTGCAGCCAACGGGCCGCCAACCGCGGTCCGTTCCGGCGCCAGTGCTGGAGCTGGGCCAGCTCGTCGTCGCGGCCGGTGAAGTCCACCACCGCGAAGCGGGCGTTCAGCATCCGGCTGGGAAGCTCACGCAGCCAGGCCGGATCGGACTCCGGCACGCCGCGCCAGTTTTCCAGCACGTACACCGGCGTGCCGTCGCCGAAGACGTGGAGGTCCGCGCCGACCACCCCGTAGGCGAACCCGGCGGTGGCGGTGACGTGCTGAATCACCGGGTCGGGCCGGGGTGGTTGATGATGTCGCCACCAATGGCGCCCTGCGCGACTCCACCACCCGAAGCGTTGATCTGCTGAATCGCGGCTGTCGGACTATCGCGCTCGTGGCGGTGATCGCGTCGACGCGCGGACACTTCGACCAGTACCACCACGGTCAGCAGCAGGGCCAGGACGGGCCACGCCGTCCACAGGTACGGCTTCCACGACGCGGGCAGCGGGGCCGAGTTCGCCGCCACCTCCACTCCGGCAGCGGCCAGGATCGCGACAACCGCCAACCACCTTCGTGGTTTCACCTGTGCACCACCCGCCTCGTCGACATGGTGGACCCACCGTATTGGACCGCGTCCAGTCAGGGAATCGCCCGTCGAGCGGGTACCAGCGACAGCACCACCCGGTCGTGCACCGGCCGGTAGCCCAGCCGCTGGTAGACCGAGTTGCTGGTGGGGTTGGCCAGGTCGGTGTAGAGCACCACGTCGGTGGCGCCGGCATCCAGCGCGGCCCGGCTGACCGCCGCGGTGACCGCGCCGCCGTACCCGTGCCGGCGCCGCTGCGGCGGAGTGTAGACCGGGGCGACCTTGAAGACGCCGGCGACCGGGCCGGTGACGGCAGCCATCGACACCGGTAGCCCGTCCACCTCCCACAGGGTCAGCTCGCCGGCCGCGATGCCGGCGTCGACCCAGTCCCGTACGTGCACCATGTCCTCGCCGATGTCCCGCCCGAAGCCCTCGTACCAGTCGATCAGCAGGTCACGGTCGGCCGGCGCGGCGGGCCGGGCGGCACCGGGTACCGACGGGGTGTCCAGGTCGCCGAGGCGGTACAGCCGGGTGCGCCGGCCGACCTCGACGGCGGCCCCCGTCCGGCGGCACCAATCGCGCGCGAACGCCTCGGCGGCCTCGGGCGTCGCGTTGACCGCCGGTACCGCCGGGTCGAGCCGGACCAGCGTCTGCGCGAGAGCGGCGGCCGCCGCCACCGACGCGCGCTCCAGCAGCACCGGGTGCGGCGGCGTGCGCAGGAACGCCGCGCCGACGTCGGCGGTGCCCCACCACCCGAACCGCGGTGTGTCCGCGCCGTACGGGTCGCGGCCGCGGGTCCGCAGCGTCTCCGCGACGGTCAGAATGATCATGTGCTCGGCCGCCCGGGACCGCAGGAACTCCCCCGCCGCCGCGAGGAACTCGTCGACGTCCTCGGTCGTGGACCACCTCATGTCCTCATTCTTCACCAGTGAAATATCGCCAAGTTTCGCTATCGCTGATCCGGTACTAACGTCGCGACCGGAGCACCACGCGTCCTTCGACATAAGGGGGGTGCCGACATATGACGTCGGTGCGTGTGGGCCGCCTGATAGCGGCGGCCGGCATCCTGTCCGGAATGACCCTGGTGGCGATCCCTGGCCCGGCCGGCGCGGCGCCGCCCCGACACCTGCCGAGCTGTGCGGCGGCGCGCATGTTGTGCGCGGAGATCACCGAGTCCGAGGAGGCCTTCGGCCAGTACGTCGGCCACGACGAGCCGGAGCTGAACTTCTACTCGGCGCAGCCGGGCTCGGGCAACAACATGCGGTACTCCTTCACCCTGCCCAAGGACCCGCGCCCGTCGGCCGACCATCGCTTCTCCTACAGCTTCCAGCTACGCCCGGCGATGTGGTTCGGCATGGACCTGTGCGACACCAGGTCCTACCCGGAGCAGGTGTCGACGTGTACCCCCGACAGCGACAGCAACATCGTGGACCCGCGGGTCAGCCCGCGGCACCCGGGCACGGCGTTCATGGAGCTGCAGTTCTACCCGCCGGGCTGGGTGCAGCAGTTCGACAGCCAGAGCTGCGACGCGACCCACTGGTGCGCGGCGCTGACCATCGACAGCCTGTCCCGCGACCCGGTCGCCGGTAAGGACCTCAACGACACCTGCGCGAACCAGGTGCTGGGCGGTATCGAGTACGTCAACTTCGCGTACCTGACCCGCAACGGCAAGCCGCAGGGACCGCCGGACCCGCTGCACTTCGACCCGGTCGCGTCCGGCAAGCCGGACCCGAACAAGGTGCTGATGATGGGTCAGGGCGACGAGGTCACGCTGACCATGCACGACACGCCGCACGGGGTACGGGCGGAACTGCGGGACGAGACCACGCACCAGTCCGGCTCCATGACGGCCAGCGCGGCCAACGGCTTCGGGCAGATCGCGTTCAACCCGGCGCCGGCCACCGCGTGCACGGAGAACCCGTACGACTTCCACCCGATGTACAGCACCAGCGCCCCGCAGATCGGCGCCGGTACCCTCTGGTCGGCGCACACCGGCAACGTCTCGTTCTCCGACGAGATCGGCCACTTCGACTTCTGCTCGCAGGTCGACACCACCACCGGTACCTGCACCGGCCAGGAGGGCGGACCGGGTGACCAGGAGCCGGCCGACGCCGACGACGTCGCCTGCTTCCCCGCTTCGGCCTCGACGCTGGTACCGGTGTCCGGCTGCAACGGGCAGAACGACGGCTTCGACGGCACCTCGTACCTGCCCCGCTGGCCGGACGGCAACCCGCGGCACCCGACGTCGATCCTGTTCTCCAGCCCGCGCACCGGGCACGGGTACCGCGACACCTATCCGCGGATGGCCTTCGAGGCCGACCTCGCGGCGATCGAGTCGACGGCCGGCAACCAGCCGTGCAGCGTGCTCACCGGGGTGGGCTGCACCCGCCGGCCGGTCACCGACGACGGGACGCCCGCCGCGTTCTACCCCTTCTACACCAAGGGGCACACCCGCGACGGGTGCCGCTGGTCGATCGGCAACGACATCCCCGGCTTCACGCAGAACGACTTCGGCAAGGACCAGCAGTGGGGACAGCTGGTCAGCGATCCGCACCTGATCTTCGGGGGCGGCGGCGCCACGCACGACCTGTTCCTGAACTTCCGCCAGTTCCGCAGCAACCCCTGCCAGCGGTGAACCCGAGGTGGCCGGCCCGCGCCGCGCGGGCCGGCCACCGGACCGGCGGCTCGCCCGTGGCGATCACCGGCAACGCCCGCGAGCGGGACCTGTTCAGCGCCCGGTCCGCTGCGCTTGACTGACTCACATGGCTGTACACGAAGTGCGCATCGACCGCACGAAGACGCTGGGCGAGCAGCCGCGGACCGGGCACAACCGCTGGCATCCCGACATCGCGCCGGTGGTCCGCTGCCAACCCGGCGACGAGGTGGTACTGGAGACCCGCGACGCGTTCGACGGGCAGATGGGACCGGACGCCACGCTGGACACGGTGGGCGCGCCGAACCTGGACGTGGTGCATCCGCTGACCGGGCCGGTGTACGTCGACGGCGCGGAGCCGGGTGACCTTCTGGAAGTGGAGATCCTGGAGGTGGTACCGGACGGCTACGGGTACACCGTGCAGGTACCCGGGTTCGGGTTCCTGCGTGACCTGTTCCCCGATCCGTTCATGGTGCGCTGGACAATGGCCGACGGCTGGGCCACCTCCGACGACCTGCCGGGCGTGCGGATACCGGGCGCGCCGTTCATGGGTACCATCGGCCTGTCTCCCGGGCACGAGGCGCTGGCCCGGATCACCGCGCGGGAACAGGCCGCCCTCGATCGTGGCGGGTTCGTGCTGCCGCCGTCGGCGGGGTCGGCGGTACCGTCGGATCCCGCGATCGCCGACACCGCGCTGCGCACGATCCCGCCCCGGGAGCAGGCCGGCAACGTCGACATCAAGCAGCTGGCCGCGGGTACCCGGCTGTTGATCCCGGTCGACACGCCGGGCGCGCTGTTCTCCGCCGGGGACGGGCACTTCGCGCAGGGCGACTGCGAGACGTGCGGTACCGCGATCGAGATGAGCGCGACGCTGCGCGTGCGGTTCGCCGTGCACCGTGGCGTGGCCCGCCAGCACGGCATCCGGGACCCGCAGTTC
The DNA here is from genome assembly GCA_005885555.1 of Actinomycetota bacterium. Lineage (GTDB taxonomy): Bacteria > Actinomycetota > Actinomycetes > Mycobacteriales > Micromonosporaceae > AC-43. Next base: position 15,618 of record VAWN01000002.1, on the reverse strand, counting down.
GCCCGCAGCGAGTACTGGGTGGATCCCGGGTACGCCACCCCGCGCCGGTTCCACGCCACCACCGGCATGTCGGTCGACCGCGACGGCACCCTGCGCGCCGAGGACGCGACGCTGGCCGCCCGCAACGCACTGCTCAACATGATCGACCTTCTCGGCACGCGCGGCTACAGCCGGCAGCAGGCCTACGCGCTGTGCAGCGTGGCGGTCGACCTCAAGGTGAGCCAGCTCGTCGACGTGCCCAGCTTCCTGGTGTCCGCGTTCCTTCCGGAGGACATCTTCACCGACTGACTCACGCGCCGAGATCCGCGGCGGAGCCGGGCCGGTCGCGGGCACACGGCGCCGGCCGCCTCATCGCGTCGCGGACACCAGCGCGACCGCGTCGGACGCCGCCCGGTCGACGTACTCCGGCAGCGGCCGGCCGTAGTGCTCGCCCAGCGCCGTTACCCGGGAAACGGTTGCCCGCCAGGCGTGTCCGGCCAGCCACCGGACCGGATCGTCCACTGTGGGCACCAGCTGCGCGCCGGCGGTGGCCCGGATCGCGTCCGCGGTGGCCCGGATCGCGGGGCGGTCGGTGCCGCCGAGCTGGTCGAACACGAACCGGCTGCCGGGTGCCGAGGAACCAGTCACCGTGGCGAGCAGCCGGTCGCATTCGGCGCCGGCGAGGTACGGCAGCAGCCCCTCGGCCAGCCATGCGGTCGGCCGCGCGACGGCGAACCCGGCGGTGTCCAGCGCGCCGGACCAGTCGCCGCGCAGGTCGACCGGTACCACCGTCCGGGTGCACCGGGCCGCGACGCCGTCCAGTACCGGTTCCTTGAGCGCGAACGTTGCCGGCAGGTCGAGCTCGAAAAGCCGTACCCCGTTCGGCCACGCCAAACGGAACGCCCGACTGTCGAAGCCGGCGGCCAGCAGCACGACCTGCCGTATCCCGCCCGCACAGGCGGTCAGCGCCGCGTCGTCGAAGAACCGGGTACGGATCGCGGCGAACTCGCTCGCGCCCGGCGGCAGCTGCACGACCGGCTCACCGGCGGCGCGTACTGCCGCCACGAACGCCGATGCCAGCGGGTCGTCGAAGAGCCGGTCCGGCCGCGCGGTCTCGGCCGCGCGCAACGCCGCGGTCATCACCGCGGTACGGCTGACGCTCATGCCGCTTTCCTATCACCGACAATGGCCCGGTGACTTCCACCACCCGGGTCGAGGCGTTCAGTGACGGCGTCCTCGCGATCGCGATCACGCTGCTCGTCCTCGACCTGCGGGTGCCGCTGCGCGACGGGCTGCACACCTCACTGGCCCACGCGCTCGCACGGCAGTGGCCGTCCTACGCCGCCTATGTCACCAGCTTCCTGATCATCGGCATCATCTGGGTCAACCACCACGCGGTGTTCGGGTACCTCGGGGCGGCCGACCGGATGCTGCTGTTCCTCAACCTGGTGCTGCTCATGTTCGTCGCGGCGATCCCGTTCACCACGTCGCTGTTCGCCGAGTACCTCACCGCCGGCCGCGACGCGCACACCGCCGCGGTCGTGTACTCCGGCGTGATGCTCGCGATGGCGGTCGCCTTCAGCTGCCTCTACGCCTGGGCCGCCAGCCATCCCCGGCTGCTTCGGGAGGGCGTCGACCCGGCGGCCGCGCGGGCGTCGGTCGTGCGGTTCAGCGCCGGTACCGTGGTCTATCTCGCGACGATCGGCGTGGCGCTGATCAGCGCGCCGCTGTGCCTGGCGGTGCATTTCGTGATCGCCCTGTACTACAGCTTCCAGCAGGTGCGCCTGCGCTGACCGGCGCAGCAGATCTCCACCCGCCCCTGACCCTCGTTCTCCCCCACGGTCTTCCCAGCGGCACTCTCCTGCATATATACATGGGCATCAGTGACTACCCCCCGTCACTGGCCTGCCAGGGGAGGAAGCAGTGAGATCGAAGCGGCAACTTCTCGCCGTGGGCGCGACGCTCGCGGTGGGTGCCATGGTGGCGCTCGGCGTCACGACAGCGAAAGCTGCCACGACACCGGCGTCACCCGCCTCTCCGGAGGCAGCGCGGGCGGTGGCGGCCCACAACGCGGCCTCGCTCGTCGCGAGCCGCCCGGCGTACCTGATGGCGAGCGCGAACGACGCATTCGTCCAGGGCAATATCGTGTCGTCCGGATCCACGCACTACGTTTCGTACGAGCGGACATACAGCGGGCTGTCGGTGATCGGTGGCGACTTCGTCCTCGTGACGAACGGCGCCGGCCAGGTCATCGCGAACTCGGTGGCGCAGCAGAAGCCGATCGGCACGCTCGCCACCAGCCCGACGGTCACCCAGGCCGCCGCCGAGGCGACCGCGAAGGGCCAACTGCGTAGCGTCAGCAAGACCGAGGGCACCCGCCTGGTCGTCGACGCGCTCGGCGCGACCGCCCGGCTCGCCTGGGAGTCCACAGTGGACGGTACCGGCGCCGACGGCATCAGCCGCCTGAGCGTCTACGTCGACGCGCTGACCGGCAAGGTGCTGGGCACCAAGGAACACGTGCTGCACGGCAGCGGTACCGCGGCGTGGAGCGGGCCCAACCCGGTGACCCTCAACACCACCCAGTCCGGCTCTACCTTCAGCATGAAGGACCCGACGGTCACCAACCTGTCCTGCCAGGACGCGGCCAACAACACCACGTTCAGCGGCCCGGACGACAACTGGGGCAACGGCAACGCGACGAACCGGGAGACCGGCTGCGTCGACGCGCTGTTCACCGCGCAGACCGAGGTCAAGATGCTGTCGCAGTGGCTGGGCCGCAACGCGATGGACGGCAACGGCGGCGCCTGGCCGATCCGGGTCGGCCTGAACCAGGTCAACGCGTTCTACGACGGCACCCAGGTCCAGGTCGGGCACAACAACGCCGGCCAGTGGATCGGTTCGATGGACGTGGTCGCCCACGAGATGGGCCACGGCGTCGACGACCACACCCCGGGCGGCATCTCCGGCGCGGGTACCCAGGAGTTCGTGGCCGACACGTTCGGCGCGGCGACCGAGTGGTTCGCCAACGAGCCCTCGCCGTTCGACGTGCCCGACTTCACCGTCGGCGAGCAGGTCAACCTGGTCGGCCAGGGCCCGATCCGGGTCATGTTCAACCCGTCCCAGGTCGGCGACCCGAACTGCTTCTCCTCGTCGATCCCGGGCATGGAGGTACACGCGGCAGCCGGCCCCGGCGACCACTGGTTCTACCTCCTGGCCGAGGGCAACCACCCGACCAACGGGCAGCCCACCAGCCCGACCTGCAACAACTCCAACGTCACCGGTCTCGGCGTCAAGAGCGCGATCCAGATCATGTACAACGCGATGCTGATGAAGACCTCGGGCTCGTCGTACCTGCGGTACCGGGTCTGGACGCTGCAGGCCGCGAAGAACCTGACGCCGGGCAACTGCACGGCGTTCAACACGACCAAGGCGGCGTGGGACGCGGTGAGCGTTCCGGCGCAGGCGGGCGAACCGACCTGCTCCGGCGGCACCGCGCTGGCGCTGGCCAACCCGGGCAACCAGACCGGCACCGTCGGTACCGCGACGAGCGTTTCGCTGTCCGCCTCCGGTGGTACCCCGCCGTACACCTTCTCGGCGACCGGGCTGCCGGCCGGCCTGTCCCTCAACACGTCGACCGGCGTCATCTCCGGTACCCCGACGACCGCCGGTACCTCGACGGTCAACGCGACGGTGCACGACAACGCGGGAGCGACCGCCAGCACGACGTTCAGCTGGACGGTCAATCCGCAGGGCGGCGGCTGCTCCAGCCCCGGACAGAAGCTCGGCAACCCCGGCTTCGAGTCCGGTAGCGCACCGTGGACGGCAACGGCCAACGTGATCGGTGCGTTCGCCGGCCAGACGGCGCACTCGGGTACCCGGTTCGCCTGGCTCGACGGGTACGGCACCACGCACACCGACACGCTGTCCCAGTCGGTGACGCTGCCGGCCGGCTGCACCAGCTACACGCTGTCGTTCTGGCTGCACATCGACAGCGCCGAGACGACCACGACGACCCAATTCGACAAGCTGACCGTCAAGCTCGGCTCGACGACGCTGGCCACGTTCTCCAACCTGAACAAGGCCAGCGGCTACGTGCAGCGGACGTTCAACGTGTCGGCGTTCGCGGGGCAGACGGTGACCCTGCTGTTCACCGGTACCGAGGACTCCTCGTTGCAGACCTCGTTCGTCGTCGACGACACGGCGCTGAACGTGTCCTGACCTGAACCGCCCGTACCCGGGCCGGTCCGCATCCGCGGGCCGGCCCGGGGTGCGTTCGCGGGCGGAAACGGCGAGATCTTGGACGCCTGCACCCCTTGCAAGGGGTACCCACGTCCAAGATCTCGGGCACACAGGCCGGCGGGCCGGTCCGCTTGCGCGGTCCGGCCCGCCCCGGGCTGTCCGGACTGTTCAGATGACGGTGCCGAAGCGGGAGCCGCCGCCGTCGCCGCCGGACACCTGCTCCAGTTCGGCCTGGCTGAGTTCGCGCTTGTCGATGCGGGTGGTCTTGGTCGGCTGCGCGGTCTTCTTGCTCTTGGTCCGGATCGCCATTGGTCTGTCCTCCTGTGCTCCTCGTGCCGGTGTCTCCGGCACTGACGAGCCTCGCGGACCACGCCGGGTCCCTCATCGGGGATAACCGCGACCGTTACGCAACGCCGCATCCGGGCACGTCACGTGGCGTGATGCCAGCGGAACCCGGTACCAACCAATAGTCACGGATCAATAAACCCTACCTCTCCCGCGTTGGTCTTCGATCAAGGCCGTGTTTCGCTGATTACGTTGTCTTCCCCGAGGTACCGCATGGTCGACGCTGGTCACAGCTGCGCCTGCTGTGGCGCGCCACTGCCGGATGCCGATGCGCCCGGCCCGCGGAAGGCTGCGGTCTTCTGCTCCAACGCCTGCCGCCAGCGGGCGTACCGGCGCCGCCGCCAACAGGCGACGAAACGCGCGTCGCCCGCGCTGCGGCCGAGAAACCCGGCGGCCGGACCGCCGCTGTCCGTGGACCGGTTCGTCGGCCGGCAGGGCGAGCTGATGGCGATCGCCCGACTGCTGCGCACCAGCCGCCTCATCACCGTGTTCGGTCCGGCCGGCGTGGGCAAGACCCGGCTGGCGCTGGAACTGGCCAACCGGATCCAGCGCAGCTTCACAGGGGTGTACGTCGTCGAGCTCGGCCCGCTGACCCGGCCGGAACTGGTGTCCCGGGCGGTCGCGGCCGCGGTCGGCGTGTCCGAACAGCCGTCGGTACCGTTGCTGGACACGCTGACCGCGAGCCTGCGCGGCGAGCACGTACTGATCGTCCTGGACAACTGCGAGCATCTGGTGGACGCGTGCAGTGAGTTCGTGGCCGCGCTGCTGCGCCACTGCCCCGGCCCGCACGTGCTGGCCACCAGCCGGGAGGCGCTGCGGCTGCCCGGCGAGATGATCTTCCCGAGCAGCGAGCTGCCGCTCGCGGACGCGGTGGACCTGTTCGCCGACCGGGCCGGTGCGGTCGCGCCGGGCTTCGTCCTCGACGACGGCAACCGGGGGCTGGCCGAGCTGATCTGCCAGCGACTGGACCGCCTCCCGCTGGCCGTTGAACTGGCCGCCCGGACGGTCCGGCTGTTCCCGCTGCCCGACATCGCCGACCGGTTGGCCGACCGGTTCGCGTTGCTCACCGCACGGATCCGCGAGCCCGACGCCCGGCACCGCGACCTGCTCAGCGCCATCGACTGGAGCTACGACCTGCTCAGCCCGACCGAGCAGGCGGTCTTCCGGCGGCTGTCCACGCTGCCCGGTGGCTTCGACCTGGAGCTGGTCGAAGCCGTCTGCGCCGATCTGGCGCTGTCCTGCGCCGCGGTCATCGACGTCGTCGACGCGCTGGAGTCCAAGTCGCTGATCACGCGGGCCGGCGGACCGTCGGGCCGGGCCCGGTTCCGGCAGCTCGAATCGATCCGCGCCTATGCCGGCCGGCGCCTGGCCGAAGCCGGCGAGGTCGACGCCGCCGCCGGGCACCTGACCGGATGGTTGACCGGCCAGGCGACCGCGCTGCTGCACAGCTTCCTGACCAGCGGCGGCAACGCGGCCCGGCTGCGCGCCGAGTACGAGAACCTGCTGCACGCGGTGGAGTACCTGGCCGGTGCCGACGACGCAGCCGGTACCGACGAGCGGCTGGCCCTGCTGACCGCCGCGCTGATGTGTTGCGGGGACGGACGCGCCGAAGGTGCCTACGGGCGCGACCGGCTGGCCGGGGCGGTGCGCGTCACCGCGCATCCGGAGTACCGCGCCTTCGCCCAGGAACAGGCCGCGTGGCTGGCCGCCCGGCGCGGCGCCACCGAGGAGGCACTGGTGCTCGCCGGGCAGGCGGTGGAGCTCGCCGCCGCACACGGCAGCCCGGCGCTGCGCTGCCGTACCCTGGCCACGCTCGGGTACGCGCAGCAGTTGCGCGGGTACCTGCCGGCGGCGGTGCACACCATGGCCGCCTGCCTCGACCTGGCCCGGGAACTCGCCGACCCGCCCGGCGTCGCGGTCGCTCTGAACAACCTCGCCTGGGCGACCCTGCTCTCCGGCGACCTGGAGCGCGCCGGGCAACTGGTCGCCGAGGCGCTGGCCGAATACAGTGCGGGCCGGCCCGGGTTGCTGCACACCGCCGGGGTACTGGCCCTGGAGCGCGGCGACACCGCGGCCGCGCAGGCGAGGTTCACCGAGGCGCTGGGCCGGCTCGACCCGCTCGACACGATCATCGCGCCGTACGTGCTGGAGGGCTTCGCGATCGCGGCGCTGCGCGAGCGGCGGGTCGAGCGCGGGCTGCGACTGGTCGGCGCGGTGGAGACGGTACGGCGCAAGACCGGTGAGCAACCCGACCTGTGGTGGCGGGAACGGGTCGGCGCGGCGGTCGCCGGTGCGCTGGCCCGGCTGCCCGACTGGCGCGGCGAGGCGCTGCTGGTCGAGGGCCGGCAGGTGCCGCTGTCGCGCGCGCTGGAGTACGCGCTGGACGACGCCTGGGACGCGGGTCCCGGTGCCGACCCGGGGTCGCAGCCGCTGACCCGGCGCGAGTACGAGGTCGCGCTGCTGGTCGCCCAGGGGCTGACAAACCGGGCGATCGCCCGGCAGGTACAGGTCTCCGAACGGACCGTCGAGGCCCACCTCGAACACATCCGCACCAAGCTCGACCTGCGCTCGCGGACCCAGATCGCGGCCTGGGTCGCGGCCAACGCCGGGCGCAGCCGGCCGGCGTCGGCCCGAGCCCGCGTCACGTAACGTCGCGGCTTTCCCGGATGCCGGTACCGCCGTCGCGACCGGAGGATCGACGCGACGAAAGGGGTGGGCCGTGGGTACCGTGGCTCCCGCGCGCCGGCACGGGTACCCGGCTGTGCCGGCCCGGCCGGACGCGCCGTGGCTGTGTGCCCGGCTGCACGCCGAACCGCGGCAGCACGACGCGGTACTCGCCGAGGGGGTCCCCGCGCTGCTGGAGGCGCTGCCCGAAGGCGTGCGGCACTGGCTCTTCGAGCGGCACGCCGGCACGGATCCGAACGTCCGGCTGTGCTTCCGCGGTACCTCCGGCGCGCGCTGGCCCGAGTTGCTGCGCAAGCTGCAGCTGTGCGCCGCCGACCTGGTCGACGCGGGGCTCGCGGACCGGCTGGCGGTCGACCTGGCGCCCGCCATCGGCCCGGCCTACGGCACCTCCGGGCAGTCGGTGGCGGTCGGGCACGCAGACAGCGCCGCGGTGCTGGCCCAGCTGCGGCTGGCGCAGGTCGAGGCGATCCGGCTGGCGCCGGCGGTACTGGCGGCGGTCGGCATGGCCGAGCTGGCGCGGGCCTTCTGCGGCGAGGCGCGCTGGACCACCGAGCTGGCCGCGCTGTGGCCGGACGCCGGGACGGCGTCGCCGGCCGCGGCGCGGGAGGTGCGCCAGCTCATCGACCCGGCCGCCCGCGCGGACCGCGCGGACTGGGCGCTGCTCGCGCCCTCCTGGGCCGACCGGGCCCGGGTGGTGACCGGCCACGGTACCGGCGTGCGCCGGCTCGCCGCGCGGGACAACGACGCCGCCCTGGTAGCCCGGGCGCTGGACCGGCTGCTGCGCGCGCACCACAACCGCGCGGTGCCGGCCGGTACCCGGACAGCGGCCGAGACGCTGGCCCTGCTGCACGGGGCGCTGTCCGGGTAGGCGGCGATGGAGTTCCGCCGGCCGGCGCTGGACAAGCTGGAGGGTCCCGAGGAGCTGGACCTGCCGGTCCGGCTGACCAGCTCGCGCACCTGGCTGGTACTGCTGGCGACCGCGCTCGTCGCGGTCGGTACCGGCGTCTGGGCCTACACCGCGAGCCTGCCGCGCGAGCTCGGCGCGCCCGGCGTGCTCATGTACCCCGACGGCGGGTTCGCCCTGGAGAGCACGCGCGCGGGCCTGGTCACCGAGCTGCTCGTGCAGCCGGGCATGAGGGTGGCGGTCGGTACTCCGGTGGCCCGCCTGATGGTCGACGGGCGCACCGTCAACGTGCCGGCCGGCGCCGCGGGCAAGGTCAGTCATGTACTGGTGCGGCCCGGCCAGGCGGTGGCGACCGGCACGGCGCTGGCGATGGCCGAGCGCGCGGTGGACGGCGAACGGCTGGTGGCCGTCCTGTACGTGCCGGCGGGGCAGGCGGACGGCGTCGCGGTGGGCGGGCCGGTCGACCTCACCGTGGCGTCCGCCCCCTACGGAACCCTGTACGGCACGGTCGAATCGCGTACGGCGGCACCCGAGGCGCGCGACTCGCTCAGCGCGTTCCTCGGCGACGACGCGCTCGCCGACCGGTTCCTCGCCGCCGGGCCGGTGGTCCAGGTGATGGTCCGGCTCGACATCGCGGCAACCCCCAGCGGGTACCGCTGGTCGGTCCGCGCCGGGCCACCGTTCCCGCTGGTGTGCCGGACCCCGGTGACGGCGGCGGTGCACCTGCGTGCGGTACACCCGATCGACGTGGTGCTGCCGCGATGACCCGCACCCCGGTCGTCCTGCAGATGGAGGCGGTGGAGTGCGGGCCGGCCGCGCTCGCGACGGTGCTGGCGCACCACGGCCGGTACGTGCCGCTGGAGGAACTGCGACTGCTGTGCGGAGTATCCCGCGACGGCTCGAAGGCATCGATGCTCATCAAGGCTGCTCGTGCGTACGGGCTCGCCGCGACCGGCCACCAGATGGAGGCCGACGACCTCGCCGGGCTGACCCCGCCGGCAATCCTCTTCTGGGACTTCGGGCACTTCGTGGTCTGGGAAGGCAGCGGGCGCCGGTTCGGCCGGCCGGTCGTGTTCATCAACGACCCGGCCGGCGGGCGGCGGACGGTACCGGTCGCCGAGTTCGACACGAGCTTCACCGGCGTGGTGCTGACGTTCGCCCCGGGCGCGGACTTCCGGCGCGGCGGACGGCGACCCGGCCTGCTGCACGACCTTCCCGGACGGCTGCGCCGGGTGTCCGGCGCGCTCGTCGTCGCCGGGTTCGCCAGCCTGCTGCTCGCCGTCGTCGGGCTGGTGCAACCGGCGTTCATCCTCGCGATGGTCGACGCGCTCGGTACCGGTGCCGCCGCCGTACCCTGGCCGTACTTCGCGCTGATGGCCGCAGCGGTGGTGGTGACCGCCGCGCTGACCGCGGTACAGCAGGTGCACCTGGCCCGGATGCAGGTCGTGCTGTCCACCCTCGGCCACGCCCGATTCCTGCGGCACCTGCTGCGGCTGCCCGCCGGCTTCTTCGCCCAACGCAGCCAGGCCGACCTCACCCGGCGGCTGCAGAGCAACGGGCAGATCGCCGAGATCCTCAGCAGGGACGTCGTCGCCGTGCTCATCAACGCGGTACTCGTGGCGACCTACGCGGCGGTCATGTGGGCCTACGACGTCGAACTCGCGGTGGTGGGCGCGACCGCGGCGCTGCTGAACGTCGCCGCGCTGCGGATGGTGGCGCACGCCCGGCGCAGCGGCGTGGCGCGGATGCGCATCGACCGGGTCCGGTTCTTCGCCGCGTCGCTGGACGGGTTGCAGCTCATCGAGACGCTCAAGGCCACCGGCGGCGAGGGCGGCTACTTCCGGCGGTGGGCCGGGCTGCACGCCACGCTGCTGGCCGGGCAGCAGGAGGTGGGTACCCCGAGCGCGCTGCTCGCCACCGTCGGGCCGGCGCTGGCGACGCTGAGCAGTGCGGTGGTACTGCTCGTCGGCGGGCTGCGCGCGATGGACGGGCACCTCGCGGTCGGGCTGCTGGTGGCGTTCCAGGCGTTGCTGGTCAACCTCAGCCAGCCGGTCGCCGAACTGGCCAGCGTGGCCGTTCCCGGTCGACACGGTGTTCGCCCGGCCGGAACCGGTACGGGTCGGGCGGCTGGCCGGGTACCTCGAACTGGACCGGGTGACATTCGGGTACGGGCCGCTCGCGCAACCGTTGCTGCGCAACCTGTCGCTGGCCGTGGCACCCGGCCGGCAGGTCGCACTCGTCGGCGGTTCAGGCAGCGGGAAGTCCACGGTGATCCGGCTCATCGCCGGCCTGTACCGGCCGTGGTCGGGCGCCGTCCGGCTGGACGGCATGCCGCGCGAGGACATCCCGCGCAGCGTGCTCGCCGGCTCGGTGGCCTTCGTCGACCAGGACGTGTACCTGTTCGAAGGCACCGTGCGGGACAACGTGACGCTGTGGGACCCGACCATCCCCGACGAGGACGTCGTCGCGGCGTTGCGCGACGCCGCGCTGTACGACGTGGTGGCCTCCCGGCCGGGCGGCATCGACTGCCGCGTCGAACAGAACGGGCGCAACTTCTCCGGCGGGCAGCGGCAGCGCCTGGAGATCGCCCGGGCGCTGGTGCGCCACCCGGCCATCCTCGTGCTCGACGAGGCGACGAGCGCGTTGGACGCGCAGACCGAACAGGTGGTCAGCAACAACCTGCGCCGGCGCGGCTGCGCGTGCGTGGTGGTCGCGCACCGGCTCAGTACCGTGCGAGACAGCGACGAGATCCTGGTGCTGGACCACGGGCAGATCGTCGAGCGGGGCCGGCACGCGGATCTCATCGCGGCCGCCGGCGCCTACGCCGCACTGGTCGGAGAGCGGTGATGGAACCGATCGCGCTGACCGGTACCGCCCTGTGGCACGTCACCGGCGGCAGCGCCGACCTGTTCGCGGTGGAGCACGGCGGGTACGGGCGGTGGCACCTGCTCGGCCGGGCGGGCACCGGTACCGTGCTCGCGCCGCCGCCGCCGGACTCGACGTACCTTCTCGTCGCGCGGCCGGGTCGCCACTTCGCGGTCCAGCCGCTGAAGGCGTCCGACGGGCTCGCCGCCGGTATCGACGCCGGTCTGCGACTGATGTCGGCTGCCGTCACCGGAAACGGCGCGGTGACGCGCGCACCGGTACCGGTGCAGCCGGGCGACCGGCTGGCCGCCACGCGTGGCCGGTACCTGCGGGCCGGCGCGTCGGTCGTGTGGCTGGAAGTGGCCAGCGGCCAACTGGTGTACCGCGGCGAACCGGTCGTTCCCGGCGGCACGGTGCCGGTGACCGACCCGGACGCGGTACTCGTCGGCGCGGACGCGGTGGTGGTCGGGCACAGCACCGCGCAGTTGCTCGCCGACGGCACGCTCGCCGGCCGGTTGGTCGACGCGACGGCACGGTTATGGCGCGCGCTGGACCGCGTCGTGGTTGCCGGGCACGCGCGGGAGGCGGAGCGGATCGTGGCCGGGCGGCGGGCCGGGGACGCGGCGCTGGCCGCGGCGGTACGGGCGTTGCGGGCGGGGGCGTCCGGCGCGGCGCGGGCCGTGGCGGCGCGGGCGGGAGCGTCCGGCGCGGCCCGGGCGGGAGCGTCCGGCGCGGCCCGGGCGCGCGCGGCCCGGTCGGCGCGCGTCCGGGATGCGACGGTGGCCGTGGCGGTCCGGGCTTGCGTGTCCGGATCGGACGTCGAGGAAGCCGCGACGGCGGCCGGGTTCCGCACCCGCGCGGTCCGTCTCGACGGGCGGTGGTGGCGGCACAACGCCGGTCCGCTGATCGGGCGGCCCGCGGCGGGCGGCGATCCGGTCGCGCTGGTCTGGCGCCGCGGGCGGTACCGCGCCGTGGATTGCGGTACCGGCAGGCGTTCGCGGGTCACCGCGCGGTCGGCCGCCGCGTTCGCGTCCGCCGCGCTGATGCTGTACCGGCCGATCCCGGACGGCGCCACCGGTGCGTGGCGGCTGCTGCGGTACGGATTGCGGGGTACCCGGCCGGATGTGGCGCGGATGGCGGTCGGCGGCACCGTCGCCGTCGCGCTCGGACTGCTGGTACCGGTCGTGACCGGCCAGGTGCTCGGCCGGTATGTGCCGGCCGGGGAACGCGGCCTGCTCGTCCAGGCCTGCCTCGCGGTCGCCGTGGCCGCACTGGTGTCAATGGCGTTCGCCGCGGTGGCGAACCTGTCGCTGGTGCGGATCGAGGGCCGCTTCGAGGCGACGTTGCAGAGCGGCGTCTGGGGCCGGTTGCTGCGCCTGCCGACCGGGTTCTTCCGCCGGTACCCGACCGGCGACCTGGCCGGCCGTGCGCTGAGCGTGAGCGCCATCCGGGAGACGCTGTCCGGGGTCGCCGCGGTCGCGGTGCACGCGGTGCTGCTCGGCGCGGTGAACTTCGCGCTGCAGTTGTGGCTCAGCCCGCCGCTGGCCCTGCTGTCGGTCGCGCTGGCCGCCGTGCACGCCACGGTGTTCGCCGCCGTCGGGGTACGGCAGCTGCACTGGCAACGGCGCCTCGTGGCGCTGGAGAACCGGCTGACCAACCAGGTCTTCCAGACCCTGCAGGGGCTGCCGAAGCTGCGCGTGGCCGCGGCGGAGAGCCACGCCTACGCGCACTGGGCGGTGGACTTCGGTCGAAGCCAGCAACTGCACCGGCGGGTACGGCGGCTGCAAGGCGCGGTGACCGTCTTCACCGCCGGGTACCTGCCACTGTGTCTGCTGATCCTGTTCGCCGTGCTGGACGGGCCGGCGCGGCACGCGCTGTCGCTCGGCCGGTTCCTCACCTTCGTGGTGGCCTTCGCGGTGCAACTGGCGTCGATGTCCCAGCTGACCGCGGCGGTGACCGCGGCGGCCGCGGTACTGCCGCTGTTCCAACAGTTCCAGCCGATTCTCGCGCAGCCGCCTGAGGTCGACCCGGGCAGCCGCGCACCCGGCGAGCTGACCGGCGGGATCGAGGTAGCGGGGGTGTCGTTCCGGTACGCGGCCGACGGTCCGCCGGTGCTGGACAACGTCTCGCTGCGCGTGGCACCCGGTTCGTTCGTGGCCATCGTCGGGCCGACCGGCTGCGGCAAGTCGACGCTGCTGCGGCTGCTCATCGGCTTCGAGCGGCCGGCGCTCGGTTCCGTGCGGTACGACGGTCACGATCTGTCCACATTGGACGTTGCCGCGGTACGCCGGCAGATCGGCGTGGTACTGCAGGACGCGCGACCGTTCAGCGGCACGATCCTGGAGAACATCTGCGGCGCCGAACGGTACCCGATCGAGCGGGTACGGGAAGCGGCCCGGATGGCCGGCCTGTACGACGACATCGCGGCGATGCCGATGGGCCTGCAGACCCCGCTGACCGACGGCGGCGCGACGCTGTCGGCCGGGCAGCGGCAACGGCTGCTGATCGCGCAGGCGATGCTGCGCCGGCCGCGCATCCTGTTCTTCGACGAAGCCACCAGCGCGCTGGACAACGAGACCCAGCGGATCGTCGCACGGAGCACCCGGGCGCTGCGCGCCACCCGGATCGTCATCGCCCACCGGCTGTCGACCGTGCTGTCGGCCGACCAGGTGGTCGTACTGGACCGTGGCCGGGTGGTCCAGTGCGGTGCGCCGGCCGACCTGCTTGCCGACCGCGACGGGCTGTTCAGCCGGCTGGCCCGCCGCCAGTCCGGTGAAGCGGTCCTGGCCGGTTCGCCGGCGTGGCCCGGTTCGTCGGACCCGGCCGGATCACCAGGCCCGGCCGGCGATCGGGTGCCGGACACTTCGTATCCGGCCGGGGGTGCCGCCCTCCACTAAGGGCATGCACATCATCGGCTGCCCGCAGTGCGACGCGACCGCGGAACTGATCGAGGAAGGCAGGGCGGCGAGCACCGCCGGCCCCGTCGAGATCGTCCGGGTGGTCTGCGTGAACCGGCACTGGTTCCTGATGAACCGTGACGCGCTGCCTCCGGAGGCCGGCGAACCCGTCACCGCGTAGGTAGCCGCGACCGGCGACGCCGGCTCACCTGACAGGCGCCTATCCGAACAGCGTCCGGTTGCCCTATCCGCACGATGACCGAACGACGCCGGTGCGACCACCTGACCCGGGCGGCCAACTCCACCGGGCGCCCCGGCGCCATCCAGGTGTGCTGCGGTTCCAGCCCGCGTTCAGCCTCGTCCGCGTCGACCACACCGAGCGGCTCGGAACCCGGGGAACGCCGCGCCAGGCAGACAGGCCAGCAGCGCCCGCACCGTCGGGTCCACCGTCGGGTCCACCGTCCGGTCCACCAGTTGGCGGGCCGGTACGCCCGGTCGCCCACCAGCCGTACCGCTCGCCCCGGCGTGCCAGGTCCCGATCGGCGCTGCGATCGCTATTGACACCGGCCCGGGCAGGGCGGAAACTTCTGCGAAACAACGTTCGGCTCTACCGAACACAGTCTCCAAATTCTCCTCGCCCAAGGGAGGTGAGGTCCACGGCTGCCCGGGTGGCGCCGTGGGCGCTGCCATGGCTGACGTGACGCTCTCCCGCAAACTGGTGGCCGAGTTCATCGGTACCTTCGCTCTGGTGCTCGGCGGTCCGGGTACCGCCGCCGCAACTTTCATGATCGCCAAGACCACCGGCGTACAGTTCTCGATGGCGCAACTCGGCATCATCTCGTTCGCCTTCATGATGGTGATCATCGCGATGATCTATGCGATCGGGCACATCTCCGGTTGCCACATCAACCCGGCGGTGACCCTTGCCCTGGCGGCGGCCAGGAAGACGCCATGGTCGGACGTGCCCGGGTACCTCGTCGCCCAGTTCGCCGGCGGGATCGCCGGTGCCCTCGCCATCTGGGGCGTGCTCGGCAAGCCCGGCGTGGACGCCGGACTCGGCGTGCTCAGCTACGCGCCGGGCAACACCGGGCACGCGTTCTTCGCCGAGCTGATCGGTACCTTCCTGCTGGTCTTCGTGGTCTTCGGCACCGCGACGGACGGCCGGGCCACGCCGGGCTGGTACGGGCTGGCCATCCCCTCGGTCGTGTTCGCCGTCATCACCGTCGTCGCGCCGGTGACCGGTGCCGCGCTGAACCCGGCACGGTACATCGGGCCGATGATCGCCCGCGCCGTGGTCGGCGGTGGCAAGGGGTTGCTGTGGCAGCAGGTACCGACCTACTTCGTCGCCACGTTCCTTGCCGGCCTGCTCGCCGCGGCCACCTATGCCTGGCTCGGCGCGGTCCGCGCCACCCCGGCGCCCGCCGCGGCCGCGGCGCCCGAACGGGTCACCGTCGCGTCCTGACCGAAGGAGTCTCAGCCATGAAGAAGCTCATCAACGCACCCGACGAGGTACTGGTCGACGCGCTGGCCGGGGTCGCCGCCGCGCACCCGTCGTTGACGGTGAACCTGGAGGAACGCTTCATCGCGCGGGCGCAGGGGCCGACGCCGGGCAAGGTGAGCCTGGTGTCCGGCGGCGGGTCGGGACACGAGCCGCTGCACGGCGGGTACGTGGGGTACGGGATGCTCGACGCCGCCTGCCCGGGT
>VAWN01000026.1 GCA_005885555.1 Actinomycetota bacterium | reverse complement strand
TGCATCCCGGGCATCCCGAGGTGCTGCCGGTGCGAGTCGGGGAACGCGCCGCGCGCCATCAACGTGGTGAGCACCGGGATGCCGGTCAGCTCCGCGAGCTGGCGCAGCGCCGCCGAGGCGCCGGCCTTCAGCACGCCGCCGCCGACGTACAGCACCGGCCGGCGGGCGGTCACCATCAGCCGGGCCGCCTCGCGGATCTGCTTGCCGTGCGGGTGCAGGGTCGGCCGGTACCCGGGCAGGTCCAGCGTCGGCGGCCAGGAGAACCGGGCCGCGCCCTGCAGGACGTCCTTCGGGATGTCCACCAGTACCGGACCGGGCCGGCCGGTGCCCGCCAGGTGGAACGCCTCGGCCAGGATCCGGGGCAGCTCGTCGCCGGACTGCACGAGGTAGTTGTGCTTGGTGATCGGCACCGTGATCCCGGCGATGTCGGCCTCCTGGAACGCGTCGGTGCCGATCGCGCCCCGCGGCACCTGCCCGGTGATCGCGACGATGCCGACCGAGTCCATGTAGGCGTCGGCGATCGGGGTCACCAGGTTGGTGGCGCCCGGCCCGGACGTGGCCATGCACACGCCGACCCGGCCGGTCGCCTGGGCGTACCCGGTCGCGGCGTGCCCCGCACCCTGTTCATGCCGAACCAGGATGTGCCGCACCGAGGAGTCGAACAGCGGGTCGTACGCCGGCAGGATCGCCCCGCCCGGAATCCCGAACACCACCTCCACCCCGAGGGCTTCGAGCGAGCGGACCAGCGCGGCGGCACCGGTCATCGACTCGTCCACTACCGTCCGGGCCTTGCCGGCGGAGGTGTCTACCCGGGCACCACCCGGGGTACCGGCGGCCGCCGCCGCTCGGTGCGCGAGGGTCTCGGGTGTCGGTCTCGTCATGTCTGGTCCTCACGGAGAGCGTTCGGTCGTCCGGGCATTAAAAAACCCCGCGTGCCAAACGCACGGGGGTCAGCGCACTCTCTACGGGGGAGAGTGCGCTCAGGTAAGTACTCGGCCGTACCGGGTCGACGACATGGCCTAACTTTGACGCATCTCATGCGCTGAGTCAACCTGTCCCATATCTTGGGCGGGTCGGGGTTGCGGCACCGGTATCTCCGTGGCGAACAACAGTTCCACGTGCTCGGCCGGCATCGCGCGGCCGAACAGCTCGCCCTGGACGAGCCGGCAGCCGGCGGACTGGACGATCTCCTGCTGGGCACGCTCGGTGACGCCCTCGGCGACCACGGACAGGCCCAGTTGCGCGCCGAGTCCGACCACGACCCCGACCAGCGGAGCCGGTTCGCCGACCAGCGACTTGTCGATCTTCAACAGGTCGATCGGCAGGCGGCGCAGCTGGCCCAGCGACGAGTACCCGGCGCCGAAGTCGTCCAGCGCGATCCGTACCCCGACCGCCCGCAGGTCGGCCAGCCGGTCGACCACCTCGTCGAGGTCGAGGGCGACGGCGTGCTCGGTGACCTCCAGTACCAGCTGCTGCGGCGGTACCCGGTGCGCCCGCAGCACCTCGACCACCTCGTCGACGTACCCGGACAGGTGCAGCTCGCGAATCGAGATGTTCACCGAGACCCACGGGTCGTGCCCGTCGGCGATCCAGCGGGACAGCTGGTGGCAGGCGTGGTGCAGGACCCACCGGTCGATCCGGGTGACCAGCCCGGACTCCTCCGCGATCGGGATGAACTCGGCCGGCGAGATCTGGCCCAGCTTCGGATGGTGCCAGCGGACCAGCGCCTCGACGCCGACCGGCCGGCCCTCGGGGACGCTGACGATCGGCTGGTACACCAGCGACAGCTCCTCGCGCTCGATCGCGCCGCGCAGCTCCTGCTCGACCGTCGTGCGCCGGCGCATCCACCGGTCGTAGGCGGCGTCGTACCGTTCCACCCGGCTCTTGCCGCGCTGCTTGGCGAACCGCAGCGACAGGTCGGCGTTGTGCAGCAGGGACGGCACGTCGTCGGCGGTCGCGCAGCCGGCCAGGCCGATGCTCGCGGACAGGAACACCGCCGACCCGTCGGTGTCGTAGCCCGCGCCGAGCACCGCCAGCAGCCGCTCGGCGACCCGCATCGCCTCCTCCAGCCGGCCCCACATCAGCACCGCGAACTCGTCGCCGCCCAGTCGCGTGGCCACGTCGCCGGGGCGCAGGTTGGCCCGCAGCCGCCGGCCCACCTCGACCAGTACCGCGTCGCCGACGTCGTGGCCGCGCATGTCGTTGATGTTCTTGAAGCCGTCCAGGTCGACGGCCATGAGGACGCAGGGCGGACCGCCGACCGCGTTCTCGTACAGCACCCGCATCAGCTGGCGCCGGTTGCCCAGGCCGGTCAGCGCGTCGGTGTAGGCCATCTCCTTGAACACCGCCTCGCGCTCGGCGAGCCGGTGCGCGTAGCGCCGCGCGGCGCTGTTGGCCAGCATCTGCCGTACCGCGATGAGGCTGCCGATCACGGTGGCGATCAGGATGCTGATGTTGTCGGTGCTGCCGTACACCGCCATCCGGATGATCGCGGCGATGATCACGCCGCCGACCGGTACCAGCGCAACCAGGATCCCCGAGCCCGGCAGCCCGGCCTCGGTCTGCACCGCCGGCCCGACCCGGCGCAGCGCCGTGGCGGTCAGCCCCAGACTCACCGCGTACCCCAGCCCGAACGCCAGCACCACCGGACCGTCGGCGTACCGCGTGGACACCAGCAGGCACAGGCCGGTCATCGCGGTCGCGGCGACGCCGACCCCGGTCAGCACCAGCGCCGCGCGAGGCGGCCGGGCGCGGCCCGCGGTCACCCCCGCGATCCCGACGGCGGCGAGCGCGACCAGCAGCGGTACCCCCAGCAGGAACGTCCTCGGGTCGGACAGTGACGGCGTCGCCCGGCCGGCGTGCCGGACCAGCGCGTGCTCGACGAACAGCGTCCAGGTGATGTGCAGCGCGCAGGCCGCGAGCAGCGCCCCGTCGAGCGCGTGCCGCAGCGCCGCGCCGCGCTGGTCGGCGGCGCCGGGCAGCCGCAGGAGCCCGGCCAGCAGCAGCACCACCGAGACCGCGTGCCCGACGGCGAACGGGCCGAGCCGGACCGCGGCACCCACCCCACCCACCGCCGCGCTGCCGAGCAGGCCCAGGACACCGACCCCGATACCGGCCGCGAACAGGCGGTACGGCGTACGCAGCCGGGACACGGGCGCACGCCGTAGCGGCGCCACGCCGACGACGGCGAGTGCGGCACAGATCAGCGCGGCGAGCGGCAACCCGACGGTGATGGGCACGGGGTCCACTCTGCCGGATGCGTGCGACAGTTGCTGGACCGGCTGTCCGCTATCGGTCCGTTCGGGGGACGACTGTTCCGACCGGTGTCGTACCCGGGTCGGCGAAGTGCCAGACTCGGACCCATGCCTGAACTGCGGTCGAAGACCTCCACCCACGGCCGGACCATGGCCGGTGCCCGTGCGCTGTGGCGTGCCACCGGCATGACCGACGACGACTTCGGCAAGCCGATCGTCGCGATCGCCAACAGCTTCACCCAGTTCGTACCGGGCCACGTCCACCTCAAGGACCTCGGTCAACTGGTGGCGGGCTCGGTCGCCGAGGCCGGCGGGGTGGGCCGGGAGTTCAACACGATCGCGGTCGACGACGGCATCGCCATGGGCCACGGCGGCATGCTGTACTCGCTGCCCAGCCGGGAGCTGATCGCCGACGCGGTGGAGTACATGGTCAACGCGCACTGCGCCGACGCGCTGGTGTGCATCTCGAACTGCGACAAGATCACGCCGGGCATGCTGATCGCGGCGCTGCGGCTGAACATCCCGACCGTGTTCGTCTCCGGCGGGCCGATGGAGGCCGGCAAGACGGTCGCGATCGAGGGGATCGTGCACTCGCGGATCGACCTGATCGACGCCATGATCGCCTCGTCCAACGAGGCGGTCACCGACGCGCAACTCGGCGAGATCGAGCGTTCCGCGTGCCCGACGTGCGGCTCGTGCTCGGGCATGTTCACCGCCAACTCGATGAACTGCCTGACCGAGGCGATCGGCCTGGCCCTGCCGGGCAACGGTTCCACGCTGGCCACGCACGCGCTGCGCCGGACGCTGTTCGAGACGGCCGGCCGGGTCGTGGTCGACCTGGCGCGCCGCTGGTACGACAACGACGACGCGTCGGTCCTGCCCCGGTCGGTCGCCTCGCGGCACGCCTTCGAGAACGCGATGGCGCTCGACGTGGCGATGGGCGGCTCCACCAACACGGTGCTGCACCTGCTCGCCGCCGCCCGCGAGGCCGGCCTGGACTTCGGGGTCGCCGACATCGACGCGGTGTCCCGGCGGGTACCGTGCGTCGCCAAGGTCGCCCCGTCCTCCACGTACCACATGGAGGACGTGCACCGGGCCGGCGGCATCCCGGCCATCCTCGGCGAGCTCGACCGGGCCGGCCTGCTGCACCGCGATGTGGTCACCGTGCATTCGCGTTCCTTCGATGACTGGTTGCGCACCTGGGACGTCCGGGGCGGCGACCCGTCGCCCGAAGCCGTCGAGCTGTACCACGCGGCGCCGGGCGGGGTACGCACGACCGAGCCGTTCTCCACGACGAACCGCTGGGACCGGCTGGACACCGACCCGGCCGGCGGCTGCATCCGCGACGTCGCGCACGCGTACTCCCAGGACGGCGGCCTGGCGATCCTCTTCGGCAACCTCGCGCCGGAGGGCGCCGTGGTGAAGACCGCCGGGGTACCCGAGGAGGTCTGGACGTTCCGTGGGCCGGCCCGGGTGTTCGAGTCGCAGGAGGACGCGGTCAGCGGCATCCTGGCCGGCAAGATCCAGCCGGGCGACGTCGTGGTGATCCGCTACGAGGGGCCGCGCGGCGGTCCGGGCATGCAGGAGATGCTGTACCCGACCTCGTTCCTCAAGGGCCGCGGCCTGGGCAAGGTGTGCGCTCTGGTCACCGATGGGCGGTTCTCCGGGGGTACCAGCGGCCTGTCCATCGGCCACGTCTCGCCCGAGGCGGCCAGCGGCGGCCTCATCGCGCTGGTCGAGGAGGGCGACCCGATCGAGATCGACATCCCGACCCGGCGGATGCACCTCGCCGTACCGGACGAGGTGCTGCAGGCCCGAAAGGTCGCCCAGGAGAAGCGGGACCGGCCGTTCACCCCGACCGACCGGCAGCGCCCGGTCTCCGCGGCGCTACGCGCGTATGCCTCGATGGCGACCAGCGCGAGCGACGGGGCGTACCGCAGGGTTCCCGAGTAGCCGATAGGATTTCTGGCGTCACCGCGACTGGCGCATGAGGTGGAATCGACCACCGGGGAGCGACCGAAACCGCGGCACCGCGCGCCTGGGTGTCGGGGGTGACCCGTGAGGAGACCGCCGTGCACGTACCCCCGTTGCCCCATCTCGCCGCGACCGACCCGGAACTCGCCGGCCTGATCGAGGCCGAAGCCCAGCGCCAGCACGACAAGCTGCGGATGATCCCGTCGGAGAACTACGTCTCCACCGCTGTCCTCGAAGCGACCGGGTCGGTGCTGACCAACAAGTACTCCGAGGGGTACGCCGGCAAGCGCTACTACGAGGGCCAGCAGCTCATCGACCCGATCGAGACGCTGACCGTGGAGCGCGCCCGCAGCCTGTTCGGGGTCGACCACGCCAACGTCCAGCCGTACTCCGGCTCGCCCGCCAACCTGGCCGTCTACCTCGCCTTCCTGAACCCGGGCGACACGCTGCTCGGGATGGCGCTGGCGATGGGTGGTCACCTCACCCACGGCTCGCCGGTGTCGGTGTCCGGGCGCTGGTTCCGGCCCGTGGGGTACAGCGTCCGCAAGGACACCGGCCGGGTGGACTTCGACGAGGTCCGCGAGCTGGCCCGGGCCGAGCGACCCAAGGTCATTTTCTGCGGGGGTACCGCGATCCCGCGCACCATCGACTTCCCCGCCTTCGCCGAGATCGCCCGCGAGGTCGGTGCGGTACTGGTCGCCGACATCGCGCACATCGCCGGCCTGATCGCCGGTGGCGCCCACCCGTCGCCGGTCGGGTACGCCGACGTGATCACCACGACCACGCACAAGACCCTGCGCGGCCCGCGCGGCGCGATGATCATGTCGACCGAGGAGCACGCGAAGGCGCTGGACAAGGCGGTGTTCCCCGGCCTGCAGGGCGGCCCGCACAACCACACCACGGCCGGTATCGCCGTCGCCCTGCACGAGGCCGCCCAGCCGGCGTTCCGCGACTACGCGCACCAGGTCGTGGCCAACGCCCGCGCGCTGGCGGCGGCGCTGACCGAGCGCGGCTTCGACCTGGTCTCCGGGGGCACCGACAACCACCTGATCCTCATCGACCTGGCCAGCAAGGGCATCCCCGGCAAGCCGGCCGCCAAGGCGCTGGACCGGGCCGGGATCGAGCTGAACTTCAACGCGGTGCCGTACGACCCGCGCCGGCCGTTCGACCCGTCCGGCATCCGGCTCGGTACCCCGGCGCTGACCACCCGGGGACTGACCGAGGAGCAGATGCCGCAGGTCGCCGCCTGGATGGACGACACGATCACGGCGGCGCTCAAGGACGACGAGGCGGCGATCTCGGCGATCGCCGGCGAGGTGCGCGACCTGCTGTCCGGGTACCCGATGCCGGGCTTCGCGGCCGCATGAAACGCGGTTCGGGTGCGGCCGGCACGGCCGGCCGCACCACGCCTACGGTGCGGTTCCGGCACAACTCCGGGATCGCGGTGGCCGGGCTGATCGCCTTCTTCGGGGCGGTACCGGTGGCCACGGTCCGCTGGTACCTGGTGCCGATCCTGCTGGTACCGGTCGCGGTCGCGGTCTGGGGCTGGCGGGCCGGCACCGATGCCGACGAGTCGGGCGTGACCGTGCACGCGCTGTTCGGCGCGCGCCGGCTGCCGTGGAGCCGGATCAGCGGCTTCGCGCCCCGCGGCCGGCGGGTGGTCGCGGTACTGGACGGCGGCGCCACGGTACCGCTGACCGCCGTCACACCGGCCGACCTGCCGAGGCTGGTCGCGGCGAGTGGCGCGGAGATCAAGGCTCAGTAGCCGTCGCGCACCTCGTTGATCAGCGGCTGGCCGGCGAGGTACCGGCGGATCTGGTCGCCGACCAGGCGGTACGCGCGCGGCATCAGACCGCGGACCGAGCCGGCGACGTGCGGGGTGAGCAGGAAGTTCGGCATCTCCCACAGCGGGTGGTCCGCGGGCAGCGGCTCCGGATCGGTGACGTCCACGGCGGCGGCGAGCCGGCCCCCGGCCAGCGCGTCGGTCAGCGCGGCGGTGTCCACGACCGGGCCGCGTGCCGCGTTGACCAGCAGCGCGCCGTCGCGCATCCGGGCCAGGAAGTCCGCGTCGACCATGCCGCGGGTCTCGGCGGTCAGCGGCACGATCAGCACCACGACGTCGGCCTCCGGCAGCAGCGCCGGCAGCTCGTCGATACCGTGCACGCCCGGCCGGGCGGTGCGGGCGACCCGGACCACCGACACGTCGAACGGGTCGAGCCGGGCGGCTGTGGCCTCGCCGATCGCGCCGGCGCCGACGATCAGCACCCGCTTGCCGGCCAGCTCGTCGGTCGGCGCGTACCGGGCGTACGACCATTCGCGGGCGGCCTGGCCGCGGATGAACCCGGGCAGGTCGCGCACGTGGGCGAGGATCGCCGCGACGATCCACTCCGACGTCGAGGACGAATGCACGCCGCGGGCGTCGTGCAGGGTCACGCCCGGCGGTACCCGCCCGACCCAGGCGTCGGCACCGGCGGACAACAACTGGATCACCCGCAGATCGGCGAGCTTTCCGGCGAAGTTGACCACGTTGCCCGAGGACAGGAACGGCGGTACCCAGAACCGCACGCCGGCCGGGTCGGACGGCAACGGGGCGTCGGGGGTGGTCAGCAGCTCGACGGTGACGTCCCGCGGCAGGTCGGTCAGCAGCGGCAGGCCGGCCTCATGGGCGATCCAGACCTTCACGGGTACCGACGATAGCGGGAGCCTGTGGTCCCGGTTCGGCAAGACTTCCTCGAACAGGGCGAGCAGCGTGGGTACGACGCGGTCCCGGGCGCCGATGACGGCGAGCGCATCGGCCAGCAACCACACAGCCCGGTGGTAGTCGGCGTGGGCCTCGTCATCCACGACAAAGCGGACGGTCTCCAGTCTCATCGCGTTCGGGTGGTGAGGCGGTGTCCGCCGGCGCCGGTGCAGTACGGGCAGTTGAGTGCCGCGCCGCAGACGCGACACCAGCGCAGCTTGACCTTGAAGGACAGCAGGCCCGCGAAGAAGCCCACGGCCGCGGCGACGGCCACCGTCATGATCATGAAGGGCCTCCCCGGGTCGATGTCGTGCGTCGCCTTGACGCTGAGCACCAGCAGCGCGGCCAGCAGCAGGTACCCGGGCCGGCGGTCGCCCTTCGGGGTACCGCGTACGCCCAGTCCCATGGGTATCACGGCACCCAGCGCGATCAGGAAGTACGAGCTGGGCCGGACGGCGGCGGGCAGGACCGGGTGCACCGCGCTCGCGGCGAGCGAGCCGGCGACGTACCACCTGACGGCGCGCGGAGCGCGCGGAACGAGCCGCACATCGTGACATTCGGTACCCCCGCCCGGGACCTGAGGCGCAGGCGGCGTCTGGACCCCGGCCGACCCGGAGATCTTGGACGCGACCACCCCCTGAAGGGGGCACAAGCGTCCAAGATCTCGCCGCCGGGGCCCGGCCGAGGCGCACGGACGCCGCGCCGGGGCCCGGGCGCGGCGCGCGGAGGGCGCCGCGCCGGCGGAGCGGGCGCCAACATTTCAGCGGATAGGCTGTGCCGGTGACCCCCGCCAGGATGGCCGCCGGACGGCTCGTCGCCGTGCTCGCGGCAGCGGCGACCCTGCTGGGCGGATGCACCTTCGGCAAGCCGCCACCCGACCAGAACGGCGCGCCGCCCCGGCTGCCCAGCCCGTCGCCCTCGCCCAGCGACCGGACCGGAGACGGCCAGGCCGCGGTCGAGGTGGTCGCCAAGCACCTGTCCGTACCGTGGGGGCTGGACTTCCTCCCCGACGGCACCGCCCTGGTGACCGAGCGGGACACCGACCGGCTGCTGAAGATCCTGCCGGCCAGCGCCGGGCCGGAGGGGGCACCGGTGACCGAGGTGCAGACGGTTGCCGGGGTGGCCAACGGTGGCGACGGCGGGCTGCTGGGCCTTGCGGTCTCGCCGGACTACAAGACCGACCAGATGATCTTCATCTACTACTCCACCGCGTCGGACAACAGGATCGCCAAGCTCACCCTGGGCGGTACCCCGCAGCCGATCGTCACCGGGATCCCGCACGGCCCGACCGGCAACGGCGGGCGGATCGCGTTCGGCCCGGACGGGTTCCTGTACGCCGGTACCGGCGACGCCGGCAACCCGCCGTCCGCCGCCGACCCGAACAGCCTGGCCGGCAAGGTGCTGCGGCTGACCACCGACGGAAAGCCGGCGCCGGGCAACCCGAACCCGGCCAGCCCGGTCTACGCCGGCGGCTTCCGCGACGTCGAGGGCCTGGCGTGGGACGCGACCAAGCGGCTGTACGCGACCGACATCGGTACCACCTGGGACGAGCTCAACCCGGTGCAGCCGGGCAGGGACTACGGCTGGCCGGCGGTCGAGGGTACCGCCAACAACCCGAAGTACGTCGATCCGCTGGTGACCTGGAAGCCGGACGAGGGCGGCTGCGCCGGGCTCGGCGGCAGCGCGACGGTACTGGTGACCGCGTGCCTGACCGGTACCCGGCTGTACGTGGTGCAGCTCACCCAGGCCGGTGGCAGCCTCGGCGCCCCGCAACCGCTGCTGACG
Organism: Actinomycetota bacterium; assembly: GCA_005885555.1. Classification (GTDB taxonomy): domain Bacteria; phylum Actinomycetota; class Actinomycetes; order Mycobacteriales; family Micromonosporaceae; genus AC-43. The sequence goes on along the minus strand of VAWN01000026.1, from coordinate 59,080 downwards.
AAGAAATACGGCCGGCTGCGCACCGTGCTGCCGGCGCCCGACGGTTCCGTGTGGGTCACCACGTCGAACAAGGACGGCCAGGGTACGCCCGGACCGGACGACGACCAGATCCTGCGGATCGTCCCGGAGGGTAGTGCCGGCTCGCTGACGTGAGCGGGTCATGATGGGGGCCATGGTCAACTGGCGGGCGGCGGTGCGGGCGACCCTGGCGCGGGCGCGCCGGTACGCACGCGCGGCCCACGAGCGTCACCTGCCGCGCCGGGCCGCCTTCGCCGTCGGTCTCACCCTGGTCGCCCTCGTCGGTACCAGTGTCGGGTTGCTGCTCGGCGGGCGGATCCACCAGGACGTCGGGCCGTTCGCCGCCACGTTCGTGATGCGGCCGTCGCTGTCCGGGGGTACCACGGTGCAGATCCCGCCGCTCGGTTCGCTGGACCTGCGCAGCCACGACGGGCCGGCGCACGTCGAGGTGACCGTCGACTCGGTCGACCGCAAGCGCGCCGAGGCCCTGGTGAACAGCCCGAACGGGATCAACGCGGCGAGCCAGGGCGCGGTACTGGACGTGCAGCGCGGCGCCACCCGGCTGGCCTTCCAGAGCGCCGGAGCCGCGGTACTCGGCGCGATGGTCCTGGCCGCGCTGATCTACCGCGACATGCGCCGGATCGCCTGGACCGGTGCCGTCGCGCTGGTGATGATCGTGGCCAGCGGGGTGATCGCGCTGGGCACGTTCCGGCCGAACTCGGTCGAGGAGCCGCAGTACCACGGCCTGCTGGCCAACGCGCCGGCCGTCATCGGCGACGCGCGGAGCATCGCCAACCGGTTCGACGCCTACAAGGCCGAGCTGCAGCGGCTGGTCAACAACGTCAGCCGGCTGTACGGCACGGTGTCCACGCTGCCGGTGTACCAGCCGGACGCCGGTACCATCCGCGTCCTGCACGTCTCCGACCTGCACCTCAACCCGGCCGCCTGGCCGCTGATCCGCACCGTCGTGCAGCAGTACCACATCAACCTCGTGATCGACACCGGCGACATCAACGACTGGGGTACCCCGATGGAGGCGACGTTCGTCGACTCGATCGGTACCCTCGGCGTCCCCTACGTCTTCATCCGCGGCAACCACGACTCGGCGACCACCGCGGCCGCGGTCGCGAAGCAGCCGAACGCGATCGTGCTGGAGAACTCGGTGCGCGAGGTCGACGGGCTGACCATCGCCGGCATCGGGGATCCCCGGTTCACCCCGGACAAGAGCACCCACGGGCTGGAGGGCGTGCCGGCCCACCAGGAGTCCGACCTGGTCTCCGCGTCCGGGGAGACGCTCGCGAGCACGATCCGGCGGTACCCGGGGAAGGTCGACGTCGCGGCCGTCCACGATCCGGCCAGCGCCGGTGGGCTGGCCGGCTCGGTACCGCTGGTGCTCGCCGGCCACCTGCACCACCGCGAGACCGCCACACTGCACGGCAGCGGCGACACGTCGACGTTCCTGTTCGTCCAGGGCTCCACCGGCGGGGCCGGTCTGCGCGGCCTGGAGGGCGAGCAGCCGACGCCGCTGGAGATGTCGGTGCTCTACTTCGCCCCGGACGGCCCGCTGCAGGCCTACGACGACATCACGCTCGGCGGCACCGGCCAGGCCGAAGCCTCGATCAACCGACACGTGATCAAGAACAACCTGAACCCGCCGCCGTCGGAGAGCCCGGTGCCGGACACCTCACCCAGCGGATAGCGCACTGCCGCCCCTTCTCCGCCGATCTTGGACTTATGGTGCCCGACTCGCGGAGTCACGTGGCTTTTGTCGGGGACACAACTCCAAGATCGACGCGGAGATCAGCCCGTCAGCCGGGCCAGCACCAGCTCCCGTACCGTCTTCGCGTCCGCCTGGCCCCTGGTGGCCTTCATGACCGCGCCGACGATCACCCCGGCCGCCGCCACCTTGCCGTCGCGTACCTTCGCGGCCACGTCCGGGTTCGCGGCGATCGCCTCGTCCACGGCGGCGCCCAGCGCACCGGTGTCGGACACGACCTCCAGCCCGCGTGCGGCCATCACCTCGGCCGGCGAGCCCTCGCCGGACACCACGCCCTCCAGTACCGTGCGGGCCAGCTTGTCGGTGAGCTTGCCGTCGTCGATCAGCTTCTGCAGCTCGGCCACCTGCGAAGGGGTGGCCAGCGTTCCGAGATCCGCGGCGGTCTCGTTGGCGACCCGGGAAAGCTCGCCGAGCCACCATTTGCGGGCCGCCTCCGGCGTGGTACCCGCGGCGACCGTGGTCTCGATCAGCGCGAGCGCGCCGGCGTTGAGTACCGACTGCATGTCGTGGTCGGACAGCCCCCACGCGGCCTGCAGCCGGTCGCGGCGCGCGCGCGGCGACTCGGGCAGGGCCGCGCGCAGCGTCGCCACCCAGGCAGGGTCCGGCGCCAGCGGCACCAGGTCGGGCTCCGGGAAGTACCGGTAGTCCGTCGCGGTCTCCTTGCTGCGCCCCGGCCGGGTGTCCCCGGTGTCCTCGTGGAAGTGCCGGGTCTCCTGCACGATCCGCCCGCCCTCGTCCAGGAGCGCGGCCTGGCGCAGGATCTCCGACCGTACCGCCCGCTCCACGCTGCGCAGCGAGTTGACGTTCTTGGTCTCGGTGCGGGTACCCCACGGCTCGCCCGGCCGGTTCAGCGAGGTGTTCACGTCGCAGCGCATCGAGCCCTGCTCCATCCGCACATCGGATACACCGAGGCTGCGGACGACCTCGCGCAGCTCGGTGACGTAGGCGCGGGCGACCTGCGGCGCGCGCGCACCGGTACCGGGTACCGGCTTGGTCACGATCTCCACCAGCGGGATGCCGGCCCGGTTGTAGTCGACCAGCGACTCGGTCGCGCCGTGGATCCGGCCGGTGGCACCGCCGAGGTGCAGCGTCTTGCCGGTGTCCTCCTCCAGGTGTACCCGCTCGATGCCCACCCGGACGGTCTGCCCATCGATCAACACGTCCAGCCAGCCGTCCACGCACAGCGGCTCGTCGTACTGGCTGATCTGGAAGTTCTTCGGCATGTCCGGGTAGAAGTAGTTCTTGCGGGCGAACCGGCACCACGACGCGATCGTGCAGTTCAGCGCCAGACCGATCCGGATCGTGGCCTCGATCGCGGCCCGGTTGGCCACCGGCAGGCTGCCGGGCAGGCCGAGGCAGACCGGACAGACGTGGGTGTTGGGTTCGGCCCCGAACTCCGTCGGGCAGCCGCAGAACATCTTGGTGCGGGTACCCAGCTCGACGTGCGTCTCCAGGCCGATCACCGGTTCGTACCGGGCGGTCGCGTCCTCGTATGACACGGTCATGGTCGACATCTTCTGCTGCTTCCTGGCGTTTCGGCGGGCGGGTCGAAGGGTACTGGCGAAACAAGCTCAGGCCGCCTGATGGGGTGTCGGACGGCGCTGGGGGTGAGGGAGCACAAGGGGACCTGGGGATTCAGGTCCCCTTGTCGCGCGCTCACAATCCCGGGGGAACCGGCGCCGGCACGACCGTCTCCAGCGCGGCGGCCACCCGGTACATGCGGTCGTCGGCCATGGTCGGCGCCATGATCTGCAACCCGACCGGCAGGCCCTCGGACAGGCCGCACGGTACCGATACCGCCGGGCCGCCGTAAAGGTTCGACGGGATCGTGAACAGGTCGGCCAGGTACATCTGGTACGGGTCGGAGGTGCGCGAGCCGATCGGGAACGCCACGAACGGCGTGGTCGGCGCGACCAGCACGTCGACCTGCTCGAAGGCGGCGGTGAAGTCGCGGGTGATCAGGGTACGCACCTTCTGCGCCTGGCCGTAGTAGGCGTCGTAGTAGCCGGCGGACAAGGCATAGGTACCGATCATGATGCGCCGCTTGACCTCGGGCCCGAACCCGGCCTCGCGGGTCAGCGACATGACCTCCTCCAGCGACCGGGTGCCGTCGTCACCGACCCGCAGCCCGTACCGCACCCCGTCGAACCGCGCCAGGTTCGACGAGCACTCGCTGGGGGCGATCAGGTAATACGCCGGCAGCGCATAGGTGAAGTGCGGGCAGGACACCTCGACCGGCTCGGCGCCGAGCTTCACCAGCGCCTCGATGCCTTCCCGGACGGCCGCGAGCACGCCCGGTTCGGCACCCTCCCCGCCGAACTCGCGGACCACGCCGATCCGCACTCCCGACAGGTCGCCGGTGGCGCCCTGCCGGGCCGCCGCCACGACCGGGGGCACCGGCGCCGGGATCGAGGTGGAGTCGGCCGGGTCGTGGCCGGCGATCACCGCGTGCAGCAGCGCCGCGTCCAGCACCGTGCGGGCGCACGGTCCGGGGGTGTCCAGGCTCGACGAGAAGGCCACCAGTCCGTACCGCGAGGTGCCGCCGTAGGTCGGCTTCGCCCCGACGGTACCGGTGACCGCGCCCGGCTGCCGGATCGAGCCGCCGGTGTCGGAGCCGATGGCCAGCGGCGCCTCGTACGCGACCAGGGACGCCGCGCTGCCACCACCGGAGCCGCCCGGGATCCGGGTCAGGTCCCACGGGTTGAACGTCGGCCCGAAGGCGGAGTACTCGGTGGACGAACCCATCGCGAACTCGTCCATGTTCGTCTTGCCGAGGATCACCAGGCCGGCCGCACGCAACCGGGTCACGATCGTGGAGTCGTAGGGCGGCCGCCAGCCTTCCAGGATCTTCGATCCGCAGGTGGTGGGTACCCCCTTGGTGGTGAGCACGTCCTTGACCGCGACCGGTACCCCGGCAAGCGGGCCCAGGGCCGCCCCGTCCGCGCGGCGGGCGTCGACGTCGGCCGCGGCGGCCAGCGCGCCCTCGGCGTCGACGTGCAGGAACGCGTGCACGCGCTGGTCGACCGCGGCGATCCGGTCCAGGTGGGCCCGGGTGACCTCGACCGACGAGACCTCGCCGGCCGCGATCAGCGCGGCCAGCTCGGCGGCCGGCTTGTGGATCAGCTCGCTCACGCTGGGACCTCCCGGTACTCCGCTCACGCCTCCTCCTCCAGGATCCGCGGTACCCGGAAGCGCCCGTCCTGCGGGTCCGGCGCCCCGGCCAGCACGTCCTGCGGGGACAGGCACGGGATGACCACGTCGTCGCGCAGCACGTTGGTCAGCGGTACCGAGTGCGACGTCGGCGGGATGTCGGCGGCGGCCACCTCACCGACCCGGGCGACCGCCTGGAGGATCACGTCGAGCTGGCCGGCGAACGTGTCCAGCTCCTTGTCGGTCACGGCCAGGCGGGACAATCGCGCGAGGTGGGCGACCTCCTCGCGGGAGATGGCGGCCATCGAACGCCCCCTATGTCAGGTTTATCGGCGGTTCCGCGCAGCGTCGCATGCGCGCGGTGACTCCCGGAAGTGTATTTGTCGGCTGTCGCCGGGCGATCGTCCCCCCTTGCCCGGATCTTGGACGCGCGGCCCCCTTGCCGGGGGTACCGGCGTCCAAGATCTCAGGAAACCGCCCGGGCCGCGCCGGCCGCGCGCCGGGACAGCCAGGGCAGCAGCTCGTCGGCGGGCATCGGCCGGCCGTGGTACCAGCCCTGCGCGGCATGGCAGCCGCTGGTCGCGAGCATCCGGTACGTGCACTCGTCCTCCACGCCCTCGGCCACCGCACGCAGCCCGAGCGCCCCGGCCAGCTCGATGATCGACCGGACGATCGCCTCGTCGTCCGGGTCGCCGACCATGCCGGCCACGAACGACCGGTCGATCTTGACTTCGGCCAGCGGCAGCCGGCGCAGGTGCTGCATCGACGAGTACCCGGTGCCGAAGTCGTCCAGCGACAGCGCCACCCCGAGCGCGTCGAGGCGGCGCAGCGTCGCCAGTACCCGCCGCGGGTCGACCATCAGCGCGCCCTCGGTGATCTCCAGCTGCACCTGGTCGGCGCCCACGTCGTGGTACCGCAGCCGGTCCGCGAGCCAGTCGGCCACCTCGGTCGTGAGCAGGTCGCGCACGCTCACGTTGATCGAGGCACGCAGCCGTACCCCGGCCGAAGCCCACCGGCCCAGCTGCGCCACCACGTCGTCGATCACCCGCCGGCTGAGCAGCCGCATCACCGACGAGTACTCGGCGATCCGGATCAGCTCCCCCGGATCGACCGGCCCGCGCCGCGGATGGCGCCAGCGCAGCAGCGCCTCGACCCCGATCACCGCGCCGGAGTCGATGTCCACCTGCGGCTGGTAGTGGAACGCGATCTCGTCGCCATCCGGGTCGGCCAGGGCGCGGCGCAGGTCGGCGATCAGGCTCAGCCGGTCCGGCGAGTGGTGGTCCGCGTCGGGCGCGTAGACCGCCACCGCGTCGCCGCGCGACTTGGCGTCGTACATGGCGATCTCCGCGTGCCGCAGCAGCGTGGCCGGATCGGCACCGTGCTGCGGGTACCGTGCCACCCCGACCGCCCCGCTCACGTCCAGCGGCAGCCCGTCGAGTACCACCGGCTCGGCCAGCACCCCGGCCAGCCGGGCCGCCCGCCGCCCCGCGTCCCCGGTCGGGCCGGGGCTGAGCACCGCGAACTCGTCGCCGCCCAGCCGCGCGACGATCTCCCCGGGCAGCGCCGTGTCGCGCAGCCGCCGCCCGACCGCGGCCAGCAGCCGATCGCCCGCCTCGTGGCCGAGGGCGCTGTTGACCCGCCGGAACCGGTCCAGGTCAAGCAGGAACACCGCGAACCGCTGGTGGGTCCGGGTCCGCGCGGCGACCTCGGCCGCGAGCGCGGGCCGGCCGAGCAGCCCGGTCAGCGGATCCAGTCGGAGGTACCGGTCGCGCTGCCCGGCCAGCCGCGCCATCCGCCCCACCGCATACAGGGGTACCAGCACCAGCGGCGCGAGGTATCCGGCCCGCGCGACGAGCACCCCGAGCAGCAGTACCGCCCCGGTCGCCAGCACCTCGTCGGCCGGTCGACGCGATCCGCGGCGCAGCCATCCGGCCACGCCGAGCAGGACGGCATCGACCGCGAAGTACCCCGGCACGGCCGCGAGCGGCCCGAACAGCACCGCCGCGAGCGGCCCGAGCAGCACCGCCGCGAGCGGCCCGAACAGCACCGCCGCGAGCGGCCCGAACAGGTGCGCCGCCACCAGGGCGAGGGCGCACCGGCCGGTGTCGAACGCGGCCCGGTACGGCCGGCGTGCCAACCGCGCCGTGGCCACCGCGACCGCCGCCGCCTGTACCAGTACCGCCGGCCCGATCCCCCAGTTCAGCAGCGCCGCCATCACGAAGCAGACCGACGGGAACACCGGTACCGCGCCGAACTCGAACGGTCCGGCCGCGCACAGCACGGCCAGGGCCGCCACGAGCCAGAATCCGGCCGGCGCGCGGTGCAGGAACGCGGGCAGGTCGGCGAGGTACGGCGCGCTCACGGTCACCGCCGCGACCCCGACGGCCGCGACGTACCCGAAGAAGGCACCCTCCCGCCCGGTGCTCTGGATCGGACTGCGCATCGATCGGACAACGAGGGGCGTTATGTGTCGGTAACGCCCACCTTGGCCACCTGCCGGGCTGCCTCCGGCCCTTCGCTCAGCAGGGTGACGAAGCCGGCCTCGTCGAGTACCGGCACCTTCAGCTGCACCGCCTTGTCATACTTGGACCCCGGCGACTCCCCCACCACCACGAAGTCGGTCTTCTTCGACACGCTGCCGCTCGCCTTGCCGCCCCGGGAGGTGATCGCCTCGGCCGCCTCGTCCCGGGAGTACCCGGTCAGGCTGCCGGTGACCACGACGGTGATCCCCTCCAGCGGCCGCGGACCGGTGTCCGTGCGCTCGTCGGCGGTGCGTACCCCGGCCGCCCGCCACTTCGCCAGCACCTCGCGGTGCCAGTCGACGGTGAACCACTCGGTGAGCGAGGCGGCGATCGTCGGCCCCACCCCGTCGACCGCGGCCAGCTCCTCCTCGGCGGCCGCCTCGATCGCGTCGATGGAGCCGAAGTGCCGGGCGAGCGCCTGGGCCGCGGTCGGCCCGACGTGCCGGATGGACAGCGCGACCAGGATCCGCCACAGCGGCCGGCTCTTCGCCTCCGCCAGGTTGGCCAGCAGCTTGGTGGCGTTGGAGCCGAGGGTGCCGTTCTTGTTGACGAAGAACTCGCTGCGGCGCAGCGCGTCGGCGTCCACCGCGAACAGGTCGCCCTCGTCGTGGATCACCCCGTCGTCGAGCAGCGCCATGCCCGCCTTGTACCCGAGCACCTCGATGTCCAGCGCACCCCGCCCGGCCAGGTGGAACAGCCGCTCGCGCAGCTGCGCCGGGCAGGACCGGCTGTTCGGGCAGCGGATGTCGACGTCGCCCTCCCTGGCCGGCGCCAGCGGCGAACCGCACTCCGGGCAGTGCGTCGGCATCTCGAACGCGCGCTCGGTGCCGTCGCGCTTGTCCACGACCGGCCCGAGGATCTCCGGGATCACGTCGCCGGCCTTGCGTACCACCACCGTGTCGCCGATCAGCACGCCCTTGCGGGCCACCTCGCTGGCGTTGTGCAGGGTGGCGAAGGTGACCGTGGACCCGGCGACCAGTACCGGCTCCAGCTCCGCGTACGGCGTGACCCGGCCGGTGCGCCCCACGTTGACCCGGATGTCGACCAGCCGGGTGTTGACCTCCTCGGGCGGGTACTTGAACGCGATCGCCCAGCGGGGTGCCCGGCTGGTGGAACCGAGCCGGCGCTGGATCGAGATCCGGTCGACCTTGACCACCACGCCGTCGATCTCGTGCTCCAGGTCGTGCCGGTGCTCGGCGAAGTAGTCGATGTAGCCGCGTACCCCGTCCAGGTCGGGTACCACCCGCCAGCGCTCGCTGGTCGGCAGCCCCCAACCCTGCATCAGCTCGTAGGCGTGCGACTGGCTGACCGGCTCGAACCCGCGCCGCGCGCCGATCCCGTGCACCACCAGGTGCAGCGGCCGGGACGCGGTGACCCGCGGATCCTTCTGGCGCAGGCTGCCCGAGGCGGCGTTGCGCGGGTTGGCGAACGGCCGGTCGCCGGCCGCCACCAGGCCCGCGTTGAGCTCGCCGAACGCCTCCAGCGGGAAGTAGATCTCGCCGCGGATCTCGACCAGGTCGGGGATCTCGTCGCCGTGCAGCCGCTCCGGTACCTCGGCGATGGTGCGGACGTTGCCGGTCACGTCCTCGCCGGTGCGGCCGTCGCCCCGGGTCGCCGCCCGGGTCAGCCGGCCGTGCTCGAAGGTGAGGTTGATCGCGACCCCGTCGACCTTCGGCTCGCACAGGTAGGTGACCCCGGCGCCGGCGTCCCGCTCCACCCGCTCCGCCCAGCCGGCCAGGTCGTCGAGGGTGAAGACGTTGTCCAGGCTCATCATCCGCTCGGCGTGCTGCACCGGGGTGAACAGCGTCGACCAGGTGCCGCCGACGCGCTGGGTCGGTGACTCGGGGGTACGCAGCGCCGGGTACTCGTCCTCAAGCGCGGTCAGCTCCCGCATCAGCGCGTCGTACTCGGCATCGGACACCGTCGGCGCGTCGAGAATGTAGTACCGGTACTGGTTGTCGTCGATCTCGGTGCTGAGGGCGGCATGGCGTTCCCGGGCGGCCGCCGGTGGCTCCGGGCCCGCCGCCGCCTCCTGCGCCGGGGTCACCTCCTGCGCTTCCATACGCAGAACTTAGCTGCTCAGCTTCCGCGCCGTGGCGCCTGACCAGCCAACGCATACCGGCGGCTGGGTCGGACAGCTACGCCTCAAGCAGGCGTTGTGCCGCTTCCTTGGCGACGGTGAACCCGGCCCGGGAGTCGTCGGGCGTCGCGCCGGCCGCGCCGCAGGCGGGTGTGACGACCACCTGCTCCGGCAGGCGTTCGCGGGGCAGCCCGAGCTTGTGCCACAGCTCGGCGACCGTGGCCGCGACCCTGGCCGCCGCCGGCGGGGTACCCACCGCGGGGAACGCGCCGGCGAACAGCCCGAGGCCGGCATCCAGCGCCTCGGCGAGCGGGTCCAGCGCCGGGCCGAGCGACAGGTCCAGGGCGACACCCGCCGCGCCGGCCTCCCGTGCCAGCGCGACGGGCGCGTCGGCGGCGCAGCAGTGCACGACCACGGGTACCCCGACCGCGGAGATCACCTCGCGCAGCGCGTCCCGGGCGGCCGGCTCCTCGACCGTGCGCAGCGTGCTGAAGCCGCTCTCCGTCGGTACCCGCCCGGCCAGCACCGCCGGCAGCGTCGGCTCGTCGAGCTGCAGGAGCGGCGTGGCTCCCGGTACCCTCCGGCGGACCTCGGCGACGTGCGCCGCCAGCCCTTCGGCCAGCGATACGGTCAGCTCGCGGACCGCGCCCGCATCGCGCAGCAGTGCCCCGCCGACCGGCAACTGCAGCGCCGCGGCGAGCGTCCATGGCCCCGCGGCCTGCAGCTTCAGCGGCCCGGTGTACCCGTCGGCCTGGTCGGTCAGCGCGTCGAGATCGCGTTCCCGCAGATCGGCGGTGCGGCGCAGGTCGCGACCCGCGCGGGAGATCGTGCGCCAGCGGCCGGCGTACACGTCGACGGGCAGGTCGACGAGCAGCCCCGCGGTGCGCCCGACCAGGTCGGCGCCCGGCCCGCGGGCCGGCAGCTCGGCCAGGTACGGCAGCGGCAGCTCGCCGAACACGATCCGCAGCGCCTCGACGATGTCGGTACCCGGCAGCGACCCGATGCCGGTCGCCGACCCCGGCGCCCAGGGAAGGCCCACGCCGCCGGGAAGGCTCACGCCACACCGGCCAGGCTGGTCGCGTGGCTGATGGTCGCCGAACCCAGCACGATGTCGCCGTCCGGATCCGGCTGGTACCCGACGATCGCCTGCCCGGCAGCCACCCCGCGGACCGGCCGGGCGAGCTCCGCGACCAGCCGGCCGTCGGACACGGTCACCTGCGCCGGTACCACGGAACCGTGCGCGCGCAACTGGACGTCGACCGACACCGGCGACGGTCCGGTCCACAGTGGACGGTCGCCGTACACGGTCGTGACCTCCAGCGCGGCGGCCGGCCCGACGGTCACCGTGTTGGACACCGGCGTGATCGACAGCACGTACCGCGGCTTCCCGTCCGGCGCCGGCCGGTCCAGCCCGAGCCCCTTGCGCTGGCCGACCGTGTACCCGTAGGCACCGGCGTGCCGGCCGAGTACCTCGCCGGTCGCGCCGTCGACGATGTCACCGGGCTGCTCCCCGAGCCGCGACCGCAGCCAGCCCCGGGTGTCCCCGTCGGCGATGAAGCAGATGTCGTGCGAGTCGGGCTTGTCGGCGACCGCGAGACCGCGGGCCGCCGCCTCGGCGCGTACCTGCGCCTTGGTCGAGTCACCGAGCGGGAAGATCGAATGGGCCAGCTGGTCCGCAGTGAGTACCGCGAGCACGTACGACTGGTCCTTACCCGGGTCGGCACTGCGGCGCAGCCGTCCGTGCGCGTCGCGTCGGGCGTGGTGCCCGGTCACCACCGCGTCGAAGCCCAGCGCCAGCGCCCGGTCCAGTACCGCGGCGAACTTGATCTTCTCATTGCAGCGCAGGCACGGATTCGGTGTGCGCCCCGCCGCGTACTCGGCGACGAAGTCGTCCACCACGTCCTCATGGAAGCGCTCCGCCAGATCCCAGACGTAGAACGGGATGCCGATGACGTCGGCCGCCCGGCGGGCGTCGCGGGCGTCCTCCAGCGTGCAGCAGCCACGCGCGCCGGAACGGTACGTCTGCGGGTTGCGCGACAGCGCCAGGTGCACCCCGGTCACGTCGTACCCGGCGTCGGCCGCCCGCGCGGCGGCGACCGCCGAATCGACTCCGCCGGACATGGCGGCCAGTACCCGCATGCGCTCCACCCTATCGTCGGGTGCTCTTTGTCAGCCCGGCGCGGCGGGCCCGCTCGATCGCGCCGGGCAGCGCCGCGACCAACGCGTCGATATCGGCCTGCGTCGAGGTGTGCCCCAGCGTGAAGCGCAGCGACGAGCGGGCGCGGTCCTCGTCGGCGCCCATCGCGAGCAGGACGTGCGACGGCTGCGCCACCCCCGCCGAGCAGGCCGAACCCGTCGAGCACGCGATCCCGGCCGCGTCCAGGAGCAGCAGCAGCGCGTCGCCCTCGCAGCCGGGGAAGGAGAAGTGCGCGTTGCCGGGCAGCCGGTCGCGCGGGTCGCCGTTGAGCACCGCGTCGGGCGCCGCCGCGCGTACCCGGTCGATCAGCTCGTCGCGCAGCGCACCGACCCGGCAGGCGAACGCCTCCTGCGCCTTGACGCTGATCTCCACGGCGGTCGCGAAGGCCACTATGCCGGGGACGTCGAGGGTGCCGGAGCGCACGTCGCGCTCCTGGCCGCCGCCGTGCAGCAGCGGGGTGCACGGGATGTCGCGGCCGAGCAGCAACGCGCCCACGCCGACCGGACCGCCCAGCTTGTGCCCGGAGACGGTCAGCGCGGCCACCCCGCTGCCGGCGAAGTCGACCGGAAGCTGCCCCACCGCCTGTACCGCATCCGCGTGGTACGGCACCCCGCGCGCGGCGGCGAGCGCCGCCAGCTCCGCCACCGGCTGTACCGTGCCCACCTCGTTGTTGGCCCACATGGCGGTGACGAGCGCCACGTCGTCGTCCAGCACCTCGGCCAGCGCGTCCGGCGCGATCCGCCCGACCTCGTCGACCGGCAGCCAGGACACCGTGGCGCCCTCGTGGGACTCCAGCCAGCCCACCGCGTCGAGGACCGCGTGATGCTCCACCGAACCGGCCACCACCCGGATGCGGGCCGGGTCGGCGGCGCGCCGCGCCCAGAAGACGCCCTTGACCGCCAGGTTGTCGCTCTCGGTGCCGCCAGCCGTGAAGATCACCTCCGAGGGGCGCGCGCGGAGGGCCGCGGCCACCTGCTCGCGCGCCTCCTCCACCCGGCGCCGGGCGTGCCGGCCGGCCGCGTGCAACGACGACGCGTTGCCGACCGCCCCGGACGCCGCCAGGTAAGCCTCCAGCGCCTCCGGAAGGATCGGAGTGGTCGCCGCGTGATCGAGGTAGGTCATCGCCGTCAAGCGTAACGACCGGGGACGTCAGTTATCCCGCCGACGCCACTGCCACACTTCCCATGAACACTGATGGTCGCCTATGGCCGGCCGCGGTACTACCCTGCACACGGTGACCACCCGTCGGGTGCTCTACAGCGTGGTATGTGGCGCCGCGCCGGCTGCGCACGTGGACCGGCTGGTCATCGCGGCCCGCGAGCGCGGATGGGCGGTACAGGTGATCGCGACGGCCACCGCCTGCGAGCACTTCGTCGACCTGGCCGCGCTGGAGCGGCTGCTCGGCGAGCCGGTCCGGACCGGGTACCGCCGCGCGGACGAGTCGCGGCCGCCGGCCGACGCGGTCATCGTGGCACCGGCGACCTACAACACGATCAACAAGTGGGCCAACGGCATCAGCGACACCTATGTGCTGAGCCTGCTCGCCGAGCTGACCGGTCTGGGTACCCCCATCGTCGTGCTGCCGTTCGTCAACACCGCGCTGGCCGCCAACCCCGTCTTCACCCGCAGCGTCACCGAGCTGCGCACCTGCGGCGTGACCGTGCTGTTCGGACCGGACGTGGCCGAACCCCACCCGCCGCGTACCGCCGAGACCCGCATCGACGCGTACCCCTGGCAGCTCGCCCTCGACGCGCTGGAACCGCCGTCCGGGCAACCCGCGGGCCCCGCCGCCGCGTGATAACGACGACGGGACGAAAGGCGGGCGGGCGCATGAGCGAGCCTCGGCGAGCGAATCAGAGTCGCTGCCCGGCCTGCCATCAGCGACCGCGGGCAACCTCGACGCGGATGCCGGCACATCCAAGGTCGCGCCGGCCACCACGCCGGCCGCGGCCGACCCCGGCAGCACGCGCAACACCAAGGGTCCGGTGCTGCTCAACGCGCTGCTCGGGGTGGTACCCAAGGGCTACACCCCGACCAGCCAGCAGCACCAGGCGCAGTTCGCCGAGCGGGTCGTCACCGTGGACATCTGGGAGTACCAGGCCCAGGTCGTCCTGTCCCGGTCGGACGGTACCGGCGCCGGCCAGCTGATCGCCGAGGTACACACCCCCGGCAACCTCATCACCGGCACGCCCTGCCAGATCACCGAGCAGTTCTGGCGCATGGAGGGCAACTGCGAGGTGATCACGGTCGGTACGGCCCGGGTCGGCGTGGTGACCGAGCCGACCGGTGCCGACCGGCGGCTCGACCAGTGGGCCGGGTACCGGTACCCGGACGGCACGGTCGTCTACCTCGCCCAGGCCCGGCGGGCCGACGACAACAGCGTGCCGTTGCCGGCTCTGCCGTTCGAGGTACCGCAGCTCGCCGCGCTCGCCACCGACAAGCGCTTCGACCTGCGGTAGCGGCTCAGCTTCCAGGCGGCTGGGCCGCCAACGTATCCCAGCGGGCCGTCACGCCCGCTTGCGGATCTCCTCGGCCGCCTGCGGTACCACCTTGAACAGGTCGCCGACCACGCCGAAGTCGGCGAGCTCGAAGATCGGTGCCTCGGCGTCCTTGTTCACCGCGACGATCGTCTTCGATGTCTGCATGCCGGCCCGGTGCTGGATCGCCCCGGAGATGCCCAGCGCGACGTACAGCTGCGGAGACACCGTCTTGCCGGTCTGCCCGACCTGGAACTGGTGCGGGTAGAAGCCGGAGTCGGTGGCCGCCCGGGACGCGCCGACCGCGCCGCCGAGCAGGTCGGCCAGCTCCTCGACGAGCTTGAAGTTCTCCGCGCTGCCCAGGCCGCGGCCGCCGGACACGACGACCGACGCCTCGGTCAGCTCCGGCCGGGAACCCTTCTGCTCGACCACCCGGTCGACGACCTTGACCAGCTTGTCGGCGTCGGACAGCGGCACCTCGACCGGCGAGACCGCGGGCGTGACCGGCGCGGGAACGGGGGCGACGGAGTTGGGTCGCAGGGTCGCCAGCGGCAGCCCGCGGCTCACCTTCGACCTGACGATCGTGGAGCCGGCGAACACCACCTGCGTGGCGGTACCGTCGGCGGCCAGGTCGGACACGTCGGTCAGCAGCCCGTTGTCCAGCTTGACGGCGAGGCGCCCGGCGATCTCCTTGCCCTCCTGGGTGGAGCCGAGCAGCACCGCGGCCGGCGCCACGTCCCCGATCAGCGACGCGAGCACGGTCGCCTTCGGCGCGACGAGGTACCCGGTCAGCTCGTCGGACTCGACGGCGTAGATCTTGGCGGCGCCGTACTCGCCGAGCCGCCCGGTCAACGCCGCCGCACTGCCCGGCGCGCCGAACACGACCGCGGCCGGCTCGCCGAGGGTACGGGCGAGGGTGAGCAGTTCCAGCGTGAGCTTCTTGACCGCGCCACCGGAGTGCTCGACGACAACGAGTACTTCAGCCATCACACGAACCTTTCCGTGGCCAGGAACTCGACGAGCTGCACGCCGCCGTCCCCGGAGTCGGTCACCTTGGTGCCCGCCTGGCGCGGCGGCCGCTTGGTCGACTCGACGACCGTACTGGTCGACCCGGCGAAGCCCACCTCGTCCGGGGAGATGCCCAGGTCGGCCAGGGACAGCGTCTGCACCGGCTTCTTCTTCGCCGCCATGATGCCCTTCAGCGACGGGTACCGCGGCTCGTTGATCGTGTCCCACACCGAGACGATCGCCGGGGTCGCGGCGGTGACCACCTCGTACCCCTCCTCGGTCTGCCGCTCGACGGTGAGCGTGCCGCCGTCGACCGTGAGCTTGCGCGCGCCGGTCAGCGCCGCGATGCCGAGCCGCTCGGCGATCATGTGCGGCATCACCTGTACCCGCCCGTCGGTCGACTCGGCGCCGGCCAGTACCAGGTCCGGGTTGAGCGTGCGCAGTGCCGCGGCGAGCACCTTCGAGGTGGCCACCGCGCAGGAGCCGTGCAGGGCGCCGTCGAGGACGTGGACGGCCTTGTCAGGGCCCATCTGCAGCGCCTTGCGGATCGCCTCGCCCGCCTGTTCCGGGCCCATCGTGAGGACGGTCACCTCGCCGCCGAGCGCCTCCTGGAGCTTGAGCGCCTCCTCGACGGCGTACTCGTCCATCTCGTTGAGCACGTTGTTCGCCGAACTGCGGTCGATGGTCTGGTCGTCGGACCGCAGTTCGCGTTCGGCACCGGAATCCGGTACCTGCTTGACGAGTACCACGATGTTCATCGCGCTTCGACAACCTCCTGATAGGCGGGCGGTAACCGGAGCCTTCCCGTTGCCGCCGGGCGGGTCAACTCGACGGGCCTGTCAGGTTGACCACGCGTAAGGTTACCCGCGAGTAGGTTATTGCGGCGGCGCACCGCCCGTGAAAGATCTCACGATGCCCCGGTACCGTCAGGTGGGTGGCGCACGACCTGACCCGGCTCGGCATCGTGGTGGGCGCGTGCCTGGCCAGCCTGATCGCGGTCCAGCTCCTGCACTGGATCCTGCTGCGGATCGGGCGTCGGGTGCGCTTCTTCCACGATCTGGCCCAGCGCGCCCACCGGCCGTTCCAGGTACTGGCCGTGGCGTACACGCTCGACGTCGGGCTGCGCTCCTCCGGGCTGACCGGCGGCTGGCGCGGACCGGTGATCCACGTGCTCGACCTGGTCGCGATCGGGGCCGGTGCGTGGCTGTTCACCGGGCTGCTGTTCGTCATCGAGGACCTGGCCCTGACCCGGTACCGCACCGACGTCGAGGACAACCAGCAGGCCCGGACGGTACAGACGCAGATCCAGGTGATCCGGCGGATCACCGCGGTCACCGTGGCGGTGTTCGCGGCCGGCGCCATGCTGATGACGTTCCACGAGGCGCGGATCATCGGTACCAGCCTGCTCGCGTCGGCGGGCGTGGCCGCGGCGATCGCCGCCTTCGCCGCCAACGCCCTGCTCAGCAACATGATCGCCGGGTTGCAGATCGCGTTCGGCAAGTCGCTGCGGCTCGACGACGTCGTGGTGATCAACGGCGAGTGGGGCCGGATCGAGGACATCACGCTGACCTACATCGTGCTGCACATCTGGGACGACCGGCGGCTGATCCTGCCCACCTCCTGGTTCACCTCGCATCCGTTCGAGAACTGGACGCGCAGCGAAAGCTCGCTGCTCGGCGCCGTCGAGCTGGACGTCGACTGGGCGGCACCGGTCGACCAGCTACGCGACGAGCTGCGCGCGGTGCTCACCCACACCGAGATGTGGGACGGGCGGGTCAGCGTGCTGCAGGTCACCGACGCGGTGAACGGCAACGTGCACCTGCGCGCCCTGGTCAGCGCGGCGAACGCGCCGACGTTGTGGGACCTGCGCTGCCACGTGCGCGAACAGCTGGTCGCCTGGCTGCGCGACCACCATCCGGAGGCGCTGCCGAAGGTACGCGCCGAGGTGGGCGCCGAGGTGCGGCCGACCGGCGACGGCGGGCCGCCGGCACCGCGCACCGACGTCGACGCACGGGTCTTCGGCGGTGACGCGCAGGGGGTACGCCGGGCCCGCGACTTCACCGGGCCGATTCCACCGGTACCGGCGACGGCGCAGGGACGCGTCCCGGTCGACCAGATCCCGCTCGCGCGGACCGAGCCCGCTACACCGGAGGCGTGAACACGTACGGGACGGTGATCGTGAGCGGGACGAAGCCGAGCCGCTCCAGGATCGGCCGGCTGTCGTCGGAGGCGTCGACCTGCAGGTACCGGTACCCCCGCTGGACCGCGAGCCGGGCGCGGGCGGCGACCAGGGCGCGGTAGATGCCCCGGCGGCGCCACCGCTGCAGCGTCGAGCCGCCCCAGAGCGAGGCGAACTCGGTACCCGTCGTGTACCGCACCCACCCGGCGCTGACGACGGTGTCCTCGGCCGCGTCCTGACCGAATGCCTCGGCGACCAGGATCGTCAGCGCCTGCGGATCGGCGGCCAGCTCCGCTTCGAGCCCGTCGGCCAGCCAGCCGCGCTGGTCGTTCCACACCTCCGACTCCATGGCCGCGATCCGGTCCAGGTCCGCCCGCGTGGTGACCTGCCGCAGGCGTACCCCTTCGGGAAGCGGTACCGTCTCGGCCGTCAGCGGCTCGGCCAGGCCGACCACGACGGTCTCCCGCTCCTCCGGTTCGAAACCGGCCTTGCGCAGCCGGTCCGGCAGGTCGGCCGGCAGGTCGTGGCTGTGCCACTTCCACTCGACCGGTTCGCCACGGGCGGCGAAGATGTCCCGCTGCCGGGCGATGAGCGCGTCCAGCTCGTCGGCGGCCAGGTCGGCCACCGACCGGTACCCGACGAAGCCGCCGCTCCTGCCCATGAACATGCGATGGACGGGGCCGTCGTGTTCCACCCGCCAGCCTTCCGGCACCGGGTCGGGGACCCGGCCGCGCAGTTGCGTGTCGTAGGCCGCGAGCAGCGCGGCGGCGTCGAGTTCGGCCACGGGTCGAGTCAACCACCGCCCGGCCCTGTCGGGATAATGCGATTCGTGATCGGTGCGCTGCGCCGGTGGTTCGACGCGGACGGGCCGCAGGCCGAGGGCACCGCGCCGGACTACCGCTTCTCGCTGGCCAACGAGCGCACCTTCCTCGCCTGGATCCGCACCGCCCTGGCGCTGGTCGGCGGCGGGCTCGCGGTGGCCGGCTTCCTGCCGCCGCTGCGGATACCGCACCTGCGCGAGGTGCTGTCCGTGGCGCTGATGCTGCTCGGTGCGGCGATCGCGGTACGGGCGATCGACCACTGGGCGCGCGCGGAACGGGCGATGCGGCTGGGCCGGCCGCTGCCGGCGTCGCGCTTTCCGGGGGTACTGGCGGTGGCCGTCGCGCTCGGTGCCTTGCTGCTCCTGGTCGCGACCGTGTTGCCGGTGCTCCGATGACCGCCGAGACCGCGCGGGAGCGGACCCGGCTGGCCTGGCGGCGTACCGTCCTCGCCGGTACCGTCGTCGGCCTGCTCATCCTCCGGCTGGCCGGTCCGGGCGCCGCGCTGGCGGTACCCGCCTGGCTGGTCCTGCTCGCCGTCGCCCACCGCCGCATCGGCGTACTGGGACACGCCCGGACGGAACCGACCGGCCGGAAGTTGGCGCTGGTCGCCCTGGCGGTGACGACCTTGGCGGTGTTCGGAACCGTACTCGCCGTACTACCTTGATGTCATGGGTCGCCTCTTCCCCTTGCTTGCGCTCGCCGACCTGGCGCTGATCGTTGTCGCGTTGATCGACTGCCTGTCGGTCGAGGAATTCCAGATCCGCGCGCTGCCGCGGGTGGTCTGGGTGTTCCTCATCCTGCTGTTCTCGCCGGTCGGCCCGATCGCCTGGTTCGTCGCCGGGCGTCCGGAACGGGCCACCGCCGGTACCCCGGACGATCCGGTGCTGTACTCCGCGCCCGGCCGCTCGACGGCGCCCGACGACGACCCCGAGTTCCTCGGCCGCATCGCCGCCCGCAAGCGTCAGGAGGACGAGGAGATGCTCCGGCTCTGGGAGGCCGACCTGCGCAAGCGCGAGGAGGAACTGCGCAAGCGCGAGCAGCGCCCCGAAGACGACGACGTCTAGATCTAGACGCGGCTCAGTTCCCGGCCGGTGCCGCCCGCCCCGGCATCGTTGGAGAATGCGGGCGCGATGACGGGGTATGTCGACGAGGCGCCGGACTAGGCGAGGTTCGACGAGCGCGGGTACGCGTCGGCCGGGTCGGTCAACACGTTGACCAGGTACGGCACGCCGGCCGCGAACGCGCGTTCCAGCGCCGGTCCCAGGTCGGCGGCCTTGGCGACCGTCTCCCCGGCGCCGCCCAGCGCCCGGACCACGTCGTCGTACCGCAGCCCCGGTTGCAGGTCGGCGGCCACGTCGTAGCCGTACATGGCGTTCATCGGGTGCTTCTCCAGCCCCCAGATGCCGTTGTTGCCGACCACGATGACGACCGGCAGCCGCTGCCGTACCAGAGACTCGACGTCCATGAGCGAGAAGCCGGACGCGCCGTCGCCCATGAGCACGCACACCTGCCGGTCGGGGTAGGTCAGCCGGGCACCCATGGCGTACCCCATCCCGGTACCCAGGCAGCCGTACGGGCCGGGATCCAGCCAGGTACCGGGTACCGCCGGCGCCAGGTACCGGCCGGCGTAGGAGACGAAGTCGCCGCCGTCGCCGATCGTGACCGCGTCGCGGGCCAGTACCCGCCGCAGCTCGCCGTACACCCGGGCCGGCTTGATCGGGTCGGTCTCCGCGGCCATCGCCTCGGCGTCGCGCGCCCGCGCCTTGTCCTCGGCGGCCCGCAGCGTGTCCACCCATTCGGTGTGGTCTTCGCGGTCCCCGCCGTACCCGGCCAGCCCGGACAGGATCGCGCGCAGGTCACCGGCCGGCGCCGCGGCCGGCGTCACATGGCCCGCCTGCTGCGACGGCGCGTCGACGACGTGCACCACCCGGGCGTCGCCGAAGTCGCCGAAGCCGAGCCGGAAGTCCAGCGGGGTACCCACGACCACGACCAGGTCGGCACCGGACAGCGCGACCCGGCGGGCCTTGGCGAACGCCAGCGGATGCTCCGGCGGCAGCGCGCCGCGGCCCATCCCGTTGGTGAACACCGGTACCCGCAGCGCCTCGGCCGCCTCCCGTAGCGCACCGATGGCGTCGCCGCCGTACACGTCGGAACCGGCCACGATGACCGGCCGCCGGGCCGACGCGATCAGCGTGGCGGCCCGGACGACCTCTGCCGGGTCGGGCTCAACCAGCGGGATCTCCGGCTCGGCCACCTCCCCCGTACCCGCGCCGAAGAGCACTTCGAGCGGGAAGTCCAGAAACACCGGCCCCCGGTGCGCGGTGAGCGCGGCCGTCGCCGCCGCGGTGACCGCGGCCGTGATCCCGTCGGTGTCGGACACCGTCGCCGCGTGCTTGGTCACCGGCGCGACCAGCGGCACGTGGTCCAGCTCCTGCAGGCTGCCCGAACCCCAGCGGAACGCCGGCGCCCGGCCGCCCAGCACCACGACCGGCGCGGCGTTGAAGTATGCGCTGGTGAGGCCGGAGATGCCGTTGGTGATACCGGGGCCGGCGGTCAGCACCGCGACGCCCGGCCGGCGCTGCAGCTTCGCCACCGCCTCCGCCGCGAACACCGCCGACTGCTCGTGCCGCACGTCGACGATCCGCACACCGGCCTGGTGGGCGGCGTCGTAGATCGGGAAGACGTGTCCGCCGGAGAGCGTGAACAGCTCGGAGACCCCGAACGCCCGCAGCGCTTCGAGCGCGAGCTGCCCGCCGTGGCCGGTGACTGTCGAAGGCATGCCGGCAGCCTACTGGACAGTAACCTCGCTCACCATGTCAGGTTCAGCGGCCAGGCCGGGGTGCCTTCCGCGAAGTGGAAGGCGAGGTACGCGGTGACGACCGGTACCGCGATCAGGGTCGCCACGATGATCGCCAGGCGCAGCGAGCGCAGGAAGACGTTCGGCCGCGGGCGGTAGGTCGCCGCGGGCCGCGGTTGCACGGCCGGCGGGCGCGGCTGCGGGCGCGCGGCGGTCAGCGTCGGCGCCGGGGGTACCCGCACCGCCTGCGGCGGGATCGACCGCACCGGAGGCGGCGGGGGCGGCGACACCGGCCGCGCCGGCGGCGACGAAACCTGCTGCGCGGGCGGGGTGGAGATCGGCCGGGCCGGCGCTCCGGAGGTCGGGCTCGGCACCGGGGGTACCGACACCGGCAGCGGCCCGCCGCTCGTCGGCGCACCCGGCGGCGGGGCCGACACCGGCGCGGCGGCCACCCGCTCGAACAGCACCGTGTTGGCCCGCCGGGTACCGGCGATCGACGTCGCGTACAGGCTGCCCTCGGCCACCACCAGCTCCGGCTGCTCGATGGCCAGCGGCGGCTCGCCCAGCGCGCGGTGCAGCAGGGTGGCCACCAGCGGCGTCCGGCTCGCGCCGCCGACCAGGAACACCCCGGCCAGCCGCCCCTCGGCGAGCTTGGCCCAGCGCAGCGCCCCCTCGGTGACCCGTACCGTCTGCTCCAGCACCGGCCGCGCCAGCGTCTCCAGCTCCTCGCGGGTCAGGTGCGCGTCGGTGCCGAGCTGGGCGATCGGGATGTCGGCGCTCTGCGACCGGGACAGCCGCTCCTTGGCCGCCCGCACGTCGTCCCAGAGCAGCCGGCGGTTGCGCCGGTCCTCGACGGTCGTCGGCGCGGACAGCCGCTGCCATTCCGGCGTGGAACCGAACTGCCGACCGAGATACGTGACGATCGCCGCGTCGATGTCCAGGCCGCCGATGTCGTCGCGCCCGTCGACGGCGAGCACGTCGAAGCCCTGGGCGGCCTTGGCGACCACCGAGACGTCGAAGGTACCCGCGCCGAAGTCGTGCACCACGATCACCGACCCGACCGGCACCTGCCGGCCCAGCACGTTGGTGAAGTACGTGGCGGCCGCGACCGGCTCCTCCACCAGCCGTACCCGCGGCCACCCGGCCAGCGCCGCGGCCGCGCACAGCGTGCCCCGCCGGGTCGGTCCCCACCCGGCCGGGCAGGTCATCGTGACCGGATCGAGCGGCGCGCCGCCGGTGGTCCGCCGGGCCTCCTCGGCGACCCGGATCAGTACCGCGGCGATCAGGTCGACGACCGGTAACTCGCGGTCGCCGAGCAGCACGCTGTGGTCGTCGATGCGCCGCTTCGGGTTCGGCTCGAACCGGGCCGGGTCGAGCCGGGCGCTGTGGATCGCGTCCCGCCCGACGAGCAGGTTGCCGCCCGGGTCGGCGTACACCGCCGAGGGCAGCAGCGGCGAACCGTCGACGAGCAGCGAGCGGGCCCGGCCGTCCGGCGAGCGCAGTACGGCGACCGTGTTGGAGGTGCCGAAGTCGACCCCCAGCGCGAATCCGGACGTGGGCATTCCCCGAGTCTATTCGAGCCGGTACTCCCACCCCTTCTGCCAACCGAAAGGAGCGTCCACGAGGTCCTCCAGGGGTACCCCTTCGATCAGGTGCCGCAGGCCGAAGCGCTGAGCCGAGTGGGCGATGACCAGTACCCGACAGCCGTCCCGGTCGCGCTTGAGGTCGACCAGGAAGTCCGCCAGCCGGGCGACCGCGTCGCGCCAGCTCTCGCCGCCCGGCCACGGTACGTCGACCCGGGCGCGCTTCTCGGGTGCCAGCTTCGCCACCGGTTGACCGTTCCGGACGCCGTAGTCGCATTCGCGCAGCCGGCGGTCGAGGCGCATCGGGATGCCGGAGTTGGCGAACGCGATCGTGGCCGTCTGCACCGCGCGCATGAGGTCGGAGGCGAACACCGCGTCGATACCGTCGTCGCGGCGCCGCCGGCCCAGCTCGGCGGCCAGCGCCCGGCCCCGCGCGGACAGCTGCCCGGGCAGCCAGCCGGTCGCGATGCCCCGCTCGTTGTCGACCGTGATGGAGTGCGTCTCGTAGACGAGCTGGACGACCATCAGCGCCCCGTGAACTTCGGCTTGCGCTTGTCCACGAACGCGGCCATGCCCTCGACCTTATCCTCTGTCGCGAAAAGCGCCGCGAACAGCTGGCTCTCCCAGGCCAGGCCCGCGGCCAGGTCCATGGACAGGCCGCCGTCGATCGCCGCCTTGGCCGCGCGCAGGGCCAGGGCCGGACCGGTCAGGTACCGGGAGACCAGCTCGCGGGCGGCGTCGTAGACCTCGGCCGCGGGTACCACCCGGTCCACCAGGCCGATCCGCAGCGCCTCGTCGGCGGCCACCATCCGGCCGCTCATCACCAGGTCCTTGGCGCGCGCCGGGCCGATCAGCCGGGCGAGCCGCTGGGTACCGCCGGCGCCTGGGATGACCCCGAGGTTGATCTCCGGCTGGCCAAGCTTCGCGTCCTCGGCGGCGACCCGCCAGTCGCAGGCCAGCGCCAGCTCGCACCCGCCACCCAGGGCGTACCCGTTGACCGCCGCCACGACCGGCTTCGGTATCCGGGCGACGGCGTCGAACGCGCTGGACAGCTCCGGGGCCCGCGCGGCCATGTCCACATAGGACATCCGGGCCATCTCCTTGATGTCCGCGCCGGCCGCGAAGACCTTCTCGCCGCCGTACACGACGACGGCGCGTACCTCGTTGTCCGCCGACACGTCCCGGGCCGCCGCCCGCAGGTCCTCCTGGATCTGCGCGTTCAGCGCGTTCATCGGCGGGCGGTCCAACCGGATCGTCGCGATCCCGCCGTCCACCGAAACCGTCACAACGTCACCCATGCGGGGCCCCCTTTCACGGAATGTCCCGGATCTCGTGGCCGAGCGGGAACAGCGACACCGGTACCAGCTTGACGTTGGCCAACCCCAGCGGGATCCCGATGATGGTGACGAACTGGGCGATCGCGGTGGCGATGTGGCCGAGTGCCAGCCACCAGCCGGCCACGATGACCCAGATGATGTTGCCGATGAGCGAGCCGACCCCGGCGGTGGGCTTCTGCACGAGTTCGCGGCCGAACGGCCACAGCGCATAGTTGGCCATCCGGAACGACGCGATGCCGAACGGGATCGTCACGATGAGGATGCAGCAGATCACGCCGGCGATCGCGTACCCCAGCGCGATCAGCAGCCCGCCGAAGATCAGCCAGAAGACGTTCAGCACGAAGCGCATGGCTCAATCATGCGGGTAGGTGGCGAGGTAGAGGTTGTCGATCTCGGCCCGGTCCGGCAGCGCGCTGGAAGCGCCGAGCCGGCGGGTGGCCGCCGCGCCGGCCGCGCTCGCCCAGCGCACGGCGTCGACCAGCGGCCGGCCCTCGCCCCAGCCGACCGCGAGGGCGGCGGTGAACGCGTCGCCGGCCGCCGTGCTGTCCACCGCCGCCACGACCGGGGCGGCGATGTGCACCGGGCCGGCGTCGCGGCTGCCGTACCACGCGCCGTCCGCGCTGCGCGTCAGCACCGCCCGCGGTACCCGCTCCAGCAGCGCGTCGACCAGCGTCCACGGATCGGCCTCGGCGGCATCCGGTACCGCGTCCACGCCGACCAGCGCCAGCGGCGCCAGGGCGACCGCCTCCACCTGGTTGACCACCAGCAGGTCGACGCACTCGGCCAGGTCCGCGGGCAGCGGCCGGGCCGGGGCGGCGTTCAGCACCACCCGGGTACCGGCGTCCCGCGCCACCGTCGCGGCCGCCGCGACGGTCTCCACCGGTACCTCCAACTGCAGCAGCAGCACGTCCGCCTCGGCGACGGCGGCGAGCTCCGGCCCGGTCAGCGAGGTCAGCGCCGCGTTCGCGCCGGGCGCCACGACGATCATGTTCTCGCCGCTACCGTCGACGAGGATCAGCGCCACGCCCGAGGCGCCGTACACCACCCGGAGCAGCGACGTGTCGACCGCCGAGGCGACCAGCCGGGCGCGCAGGTTGACCCCGAACGCGTCGGAACCGATCGCCCCGACGAACGCGACCGACGCACCGGCGCGGGCCGCCGCGATCGCCTGGTTCGCCCCCTTGCCACCGGGTACCTGCACGAAGTCGTTGCCCAGCACGGTCTCCCCCGGTCGGGGCAGGCTCGGCGCGGTGGCGACCAGGTCCATGTTGGCGCTACCGACGACGACGACCCTCACGCCGCTCTCGCGGTGAAGCGGCCGGCCGTGTGGTCCACGCGCAGCGGCAGGTCGAACGTCTTGGACAGGTTCTCGCTGGTGACCGTCTCGTGGAGCAGGCCGGAGGCGACCACGCCGCCCTCGCGCAGCAGCAGCGCGTGGGTGAACCCCGGCGGGATCTCCTCGACGTGGTGGGTCACCAGGACCATGGCCGGCGCGTCCGGGTCGGCGGCGAGCTCGGCCAGCCGCCGTACCAGGTCCTCCCGGCCACCCAGGTCCAGCCCGGCCGCGGGCTCGTCGAGCAGCAGCAGCTCCGGGTCGGTCATCAGCGCCCGAGCGATCTGTACCCGCTTGCGTTCGCCCTCGGACAGCGTCCCGTACCGCCGCTGCGCCAGCCCACCGACGCCCAACTGGCGCAGCAGCGCGGCGGCCCGGTGCACGTCGGGCGGACCGTAGCTCTCCCGGTACCGGCCGACGACCGACCAGGCGGCGGTCACCACCGCGTCCAGCACGGACTCCTCCGGCGGCATCCGGTCGTGCAGCCCGACGGTGGCCAGGCCGATGCGGGTACGCAGCTCGAACACGTCGACCCGGCCGAGCCGCTCGCCGAGCACGTCGACCGTGCCGCTGCTCGGGTGCAGCCGGGCCGCCGCCAGGTTGAGCAGCGTGGTCTTACCGGCGCCGTTGGGCCCGAGGACGACCCAGCGCTCGTCCAGCTCGACCTGCCAGTCGACGTCGCGGATCAGATGCTGCCCGCCGCGCGTGACGGTGGCGTGCCGGATGTCGACGACCAGGTCCGAATCCACCCGGTCATCCAATCACGCGGCCTGGGGCGGGCGGCGCCTGGACTGACGAGCGCAGCGAGGAGGGAAGGCGTCGCCTGAGGAGCCCCAGGCCCGCGCGAGCGCAGCGAGCGCCAGGATCGCGGTACCTAACCGCCGATGGTCGAGCCGAACACCTCGTCGCGCGTCGCGTCCAGCGCGGTGAGCAGCGCGCCGTGCAGTACCGGCTCGCTGACCGCCTCGGAGACCACGACCCGCGGCGACACCGGCGCGATCGCGGCCACCTCCAGCTGTACCCGGTGCGCCAGCGACAGTCCGCCGGCCAGGCCCACTTCGCCCGCCAGTACCACCAGCGCCGGGTCGAGCACGACGCAGGCCGCCGCCAGCCCCAGTGCCAGCCGGCGGGCCAGCTCGTCGAGGACCGGAGCGCCGGGGGTACCCGCGTTGACCGCCGCCCGTACCGCATCCTGCGCGGTCGCGGCGCGGAAACCGTGCTCGCGCGCCACGGCCCGGATCGCGTCGGCGACCGCGAGCTCCTTGAACCCGCCCTTGGCCCGGCCACCGCGCGGCACCGGCGCCCCGGCGACGGGCAGGTACCCGATCTCGCCGGCCGCCCCGCTGACCCCGCGGTGCAGCCGGCCACCGAGGACGACCGCCATGCCGACGCCGCGGCCCAGCCAGAGCAGCACGAAGTCGTCGACGCCCTTGGCCGCGCCGGTGTACGCCTCGGCGACCGCGGCGAGGTTGACGTCGTTCTCGAACACGACGGCGCGCTTGAGGTCGTCGCGCAGCGCCGCGAGCAGGCCCCGCTGCCAGCGCGGCAGGTCGAAGACGAAGGACAGGTCGCCGGTGTCCGGGTCGACCAGACCCGGGCTGCCGAGCACCACACGTCGGACCTTGCTGATCGGCGCCTTGCCGCTGCGGGCCGCCTCGATCACCGCCCTGTGTACCACGCCGACCGGATCGTCCGTGTCGTGCGTGGATTGCTCGATCCGTCCGACCACCGTGCCGGTGATGTCCGCACAGGCGGCCACGGCGTGCTCCGGTCCGACGTCGACGCCGACGACGAAGGCGCTGGTGGGTACCACGGCGTACAGCGAGGCGTTCGGACCGCGCCCGCCGGCCTGCTCGCCGACCCGGGAAACCAGCCCGCGTTCCTCCAACCTTTCCACTAGCTGGGAAGCCGTTACCTTGGACAAACCAGTCAGCTCCCCGAGCTGTGCCCGGGTCAAAGGGCCCTGGCCCAGCAACAACTCCAGCGCGGCGCGGTCGTTGATCGCGCGCAGCAGCCGAGGTGTACCTGGAAGGCGGGTTGAGCTCATCGCGGTGGTACCTCTATCGTTTAGGAAACTTTCCTAATTTGCACGTGAAGCGTGATGATATCGGTAGCGTACGGTGAAGGGTCTTGGCCGGCCCTCCGCCGAGCCGCTACCCGTTCTGACGATCGTGGATGGCCGGGCGGCACCATTGTCACAGGTGCCGGCGGGCGGAGGGGAACCAGCGTGGCAATTGATCCGGGGTTGCGGCGACTCGCCCTCAGTACCCTGCTGCCTGCCTTCCGCGGCCACGAGGCGCCGGGCTGGATCACCGACCTGATCGACGAGGGCGTGGCCGGGTGCATCATCTTCGGGTACAACATCGTCGATCGCGGCCAACTGACCGCGCTGACCGGACAGCTGCGCGAGGTGCGCTCCGACCTTTTGCTGTCGATCGACGAGGAGGGCGGCGACGTCACCCGCCTGGCCCACGCCGCCGGCAGCCCGTACCCGGGTAACGCCGCGCTCGGCGCGATCGACGACGTGGAGCTGACCGAGCGGATCTACCGGGCGATCGGGCGCGACCTGCTGGCGACCGGGTTCAACGTGAACCTCGCGCCGACCGTGGACGTCAACACCGCCGACGACAACCCGGTGATCGGCACCCGCTCGTTCGGATCCGACCCGGCCCGGGTCGCCGCGCAGTCCGCCGCCGCGGTCGTCGGGCTGCAGTCCGTCGGCGTGGCCGCCTGCGTCAAGCACTTCCCCGGACACGGGGGTACCAGCACCGACTCGCACCTCGACCTGCCCACCCTCGATGTCGGCATGGAGGTGCTGCGCGAGCGCGACCTGACGCCGTTCGTCGCCGCGATCAAGGCCGGTACCCAGGCGGTCATGACGGCGCACATCCGGGTACCTGTGCTCACCGGCGACCTGCCTGCCACGCTGTCCCGCGCCGCCATGGTCGACCTGCTCCGCCGGGAACTGGGCTTCGCCGGCGTGGTGATCACCGACGCGCTGGAGATGCGCGCGGCCGCCGAGGTCGCCGGGGGCACCGCAGCCGCCGCCGCCCGGGCTCTCGCCGCCGGCAACGACCTGCTGTGCCTGGGCTCGCGGGTGGACGCGGTACTGGTCGAGGACACCGTTGCGGAGATCGTCGCGGGCATCGAGGCGGGGTGGCTGCCGCTGACCCGGGTCGAGGAGGCCGCCGAGCGGGTCGCCGGCCTGGCCGCGTGGGCGCTCGCCACCCGGACGGAGGGACCGGTCGAGGACGGCATCGGGTACCCGGCGGCGCAGCGCGCCATCCGCGTCGAGGGCTCCCTCGCCGGGCTGGGCGACCCGCTGATCGTGCAGGTGCTGGAGTCCGACGACGAGATCAACATCGCGGTCGGGCCGGGCGTGCCGTGGGGCCTCGCGCCGCACGTCAACGGGACCGAGCACGTGCAGGTCGGGTACCGCACCGCGACGCCGGAGGCGCTGCGCGCCGCTGCCGGTACCCGGCCGATCGTGCTGGTGGGACGCAACCTGCACCGGCTTCCGGGTACCGCCCGGCTGATCGAGGACCTGGCCGCCACGCACCCGGTGGTCACCGTCGAGATGGGCTGGCCGTCGAACTGGCGGCCGCACGGGGTACGGGCGTTCGTCACCACGTACGGCGCGAGCCGCGCGAACGGCTGGGCGGCCGCGTCGGCGCTCGGCCTGCTGCCGCGCGCCGGACACGAGCATTGATCCTTGGGGAGGGGTGGGGCCCGGCGGCAACGCCGGGCCCCAGTCACCCCGCGCGGCTCACCCGCTCGCCCCCCGCCGGGCCGGCCCTCGCTCGTCGATCTTGGACTTGTGGTGCCCGACTCGCGGAGCCACGCGGCTTTTGTCGCCGACACAACTCCAAGATCGACGAGCGGGCCGGCGCGGGGAGGGGGCCAGCGCGGGGCGGTGGGCGGGGCGGCGGGCGGGGCCGCGCGGCTATGCGCCTGCGGTGCGGACCAGGGTGCGGATCTGGCGCAGCAGCACCGACAATGCCGCCAGATCAGCGCGGCTGTCCTCGAAGTCGCCGATCGCGTTGCGGGCCCGGGCCAGCGCGTCCCCGTTGGCGTGCTCCCACTCGGTCACCCGGTCCTCGCTGCTCTCCCGCGCAGACGTCGACGCCAGCACCTCGGAGGTGAGCGCCGCCAGCGCGGCGTACAGGTCGTACCGCAGCGCCATCCGGGCCAGCGTGTCCCAGCGGTCGTTGCGCGGCAGGTCGGAGATGCGCGACAGCAGCTCGTCGACCCGGAACCGCTCGGACAGCACGAAGTACACGCCGGCGACCTCGGTCGTGTCGGCACCCGTCGCGTCGGCGAGGCCGACGATGTCGAGCAGCCCGAATCCGTAGAAGATCCGGGTGGACCATTCGGCGATGCGCTCGGGGATGCCCAGCGCGGTGACCTGCTCGCAGCGCGCCTGCAGCGCCTCGCGTTCCCGGCCACGGAACAGGGTGGGCAGCTGGGGCAGCAACCGGGTCAGGCCGGGCCGCAGCCGGGCGATCTCCCCGGTCACGTCCAGCGGTACCCGGCGGTTGGTGACCAGCCAGCGCACCGCGCGGTCGAGCAGCCGGCGCATCTCCAGGAACAGCGTGGTCTGCGCCTTCGTCGGTACCCGGTTGTCCATCTCCTCGATCGCCTGCCACAGCTCCGGCAGCCCGTAGACGTCGCGGACGATCACGTACCCGCGGATCACGTCGGCCGGTGACGCGCCGGTCTCCTCGACGGCGCGGTACACGAAGGAGCTGCCGCCCCGGTTGACCACCTCGTTGACGATGCCCGTGGTGACGATCTCGCGGCGCAGCCGGTGCCCGGACATCAGGTCGCCGTACCGCTCGCGCAGCGGCGTCGGGAAGTAGTCCAGCAGTACCTGCTGGGTCCACTCGTCGTCGGGCAGCGAGGAGGCGAGGATCTCGTCCTCCAGCGCGATCTTCACGTAGGCCAGCTGCACCGCGAACTCCGGCGAGGTCAGCCCGGTGCCGCTGGCGAACCGCGCGACCAGCTCCTCGTCACTGGGCATCGCCTCCAGCTCGCGGTCCAGCCGCCCGTCGCGCTCCAGGTCGGCGAGCATCCGCCGGTGTACCGGCAGCAGCGAGTGCGTCTGCGCCCGCGCGTTGCCCAGCGCCGTGGCCTGGTCGTAGTTGTCCCGCAGGACCAGCTCGCCGACCTCGTCGGTCATCTCCTGCAGCAGCTCGTTGCGCGCGGCCTCGGCGAGTTCCCCGCGGGCCACCAGCGGGTTGAGCAGGATCTTGATGTTGACCTCGTGGTCGGAGCAGTCCACGCCGGCCGAGTTGTCGATGAAGTCGGTGCAGATGTGCCCGCCGCTCACCCCGTACTCGATCCGCCCGCGCTGGGTCAGCCCGAGGTTGCCGCCCTCGCCGACGACCCGGGCGCGCAGCTGCCGGCCGTTGATCCGGATCGCGTCGTTGGCCTTGTCGCCGACGTCGGCGTGCGACTCGGTGCTGGCCTTGACGTAGGTGCCGATGCCGCCGTTCCACAGCAGGTCGACCGGCGCCTGCAGGATCGCGGTGAGCAGCTCCGGAGGCGCGAGCGCCGTGGTGGTGTCGGGCAGCCCGAGCGCGGCGCGGGCCTGCGGGGAGATCGGGATGGACTTGGCGGTACGGGGCCAGACGCCGCCGCCTTCGGAGATCTTCGTGCGGTCGTAGTCGGCCCAGGACGACCTGGTCAGGGCGAACATCCGCTGCCGCTCGGCGAAGGAGGTCGCCGGGTCGGGCGTCGGGTCGAGGAACACGTGCCGGTGGTCGAACGCGGCCACCAGCTTGATGTGCTCGGACAGCAGCATGCCGTTGCCGAACACGTCGCCGGACATGTCGCCGATGCCGACGACCGTGAAGTCCTCGGCCTGGGTGTCCAGCCCGAGCTCGCGGAAGTGCCGCTTGACCGACTCCCAGGCACCCTTCGCGGTGATGCCCATCTTCTTGTGGTCGTACCCGGCGGAGCCGCCCGACGCGAACGCGTCGCCCAGCCAGAACCGGTTCCGTACCGAGATCTCGTTGGCGATGTCGGAGAACGTCGCCGTGCCCTTGTCGGCCGCGACCACCAGGTACGGGTCGTCGCCGTCGTGGCGTACCACGTCGTGGGGCGGTACCACGACGCCGTCGACCAGGTTGTCGGTGACGTCGAGCAGGGCCTGGATGAACAGCCGGTAGCAGGCCACGCCCTCGGCGAAGAACGCGTCCCGGTCGGCCGGCGAGGGCGCCTGCTTCAGGACGAACCCGCCCTTCGCGCCGACGGGTACGATCACCGCGTTCTTGACCATCTGCGCCTTGACCAGGCCGAGGATCTCGGTACGGAAGTCGTCGCGCCGGTCGGACCAGCGCAGCCCGCCCCGGGCCACCGGCCCGAACCGCAGGTGTACCCCCTCGAAGCGCGGCGCGTACACGAAGATCTCGTACCGCGGCCGCGGCGCCGGCAGTTCCGGGATCGCGCGCGGCTCCAGCTTGAACGCGATGTACGACTTGGGCCGCCCGTCGGAACCCCGCTGGAAGAAGCTCGTGCGCAGCGTCGCCTGGATCAGCGTCAGGTACGAGCGCAGGATCCGGTCCTGGTCCAGGCTCTCCACCGCGTCCAGCCGCTGGCCGACCGCGGTGACCAGCTCCTTGCCGCGCAGCGCCCGGTCTTCGTCGGACTGCCCGCCGTTCGGGGTGAACCGGGTCTGGAAGAGGTTGACCAGCAGCTCGGCGATGTCCGGGTTGGCGATCAGGGCCGCCTCCATCGACTCCTGCGAATAGACCGTGCCGGCCTGGCGCAGGTACTTGGCGTACGCGCGCAGGATCACCACCTGCCGCCAGGTCAGCCCGGCGCGGGCCACCAGCTCGTTGAACCCGTCGACGTCGGCCTCGCCGCGCCAGGCCGCGGAGAACGCGTTCTCCAGGTGCGGCCGGATCACCGGCAGCTCCTTGGCGCCGGCCGGCAGGATCAGGCCGAAGTTGTACAGGTAGATCGTGGCGTCGGTGCGCCGGATCTCGTACGGCCGCTCGTCGGTCACCCGTACCCCGAGCGAGTGCAGCACCGGCAGCACGGTGGACAGCATCATCGGCTCGCCGTACCGGAAGACCTTGAAGCGCACGTTGTGGTCGTCCTGGCGGCGCCGGTACACGTGCATGGACAGGTCGCCGGGCTCGTCGAGCAGCTCCAGCTTGGCCAGGTCCTTGACCGCCTCGTACGGCGTGTGCTCGTCCTTGTACGCGTCCGGCAGCGCCTCGGCGTACCGGCTGTACAGCCACCGGCTCTGCTCGTCACCGACCTTGCGGTCCAGCAGCATGTGGAAGTCGTCGTCCCAGTCCCGGGTGGCGTCGGCCAGCAGGTCCTGGATGTGGGCGGCGTCGATGCGCTCCGGTGGCTCGACCGGATCGGTACGCACGATGAAGTGGATCCGGGCCAGCGGCGACTCGCCGACCCGGGTGGCGTAGTCCACCCCGACGCCGTTCAGCTCGCGCAGCAGGATCTCCTGGATCTTCAGCCGGTTTTCCGTGGTGACCCGGTCGCGGGGCAGGAACACCAGGCAGGACACGAACCGGCCGTAGGCGTCGGGGCGGACGAACAGCCGCAGCTGGCGCCGGCCGGCCAGGCGCAGTACGCCCATGACCGCGTCGTACAGGTCGTCGGTCTTGATCTGGAACAGCTCGTCGCGCGGGTAGTCCTCCAGCACCGCGAGCAGGTCGCGGCCGGAGTGGCTGCGCGGGGACAGGCCGGAGCGCTCCAGCACGGCGGCCACCTTGCGGCGCACCACCGGCAGCTCGCGCACCGAACCCTGGTATGCCGCCGAGGAGAACAGGCCGAGGTACCGCTTCTCGCCGATCACCTCGCCGGCCTCGTCGAAGATCTTGAACCCGATGTAGTCCAGGTAGGCCGACCGGTGCACGGTGGACCGGGAGTTCGCCTTGGTGATGACCAGCAGGCGCTTCTCCAGCGCCCGCGCGTACGCCTCCGGGGTCAGCGTGGCCAGGCTGCGCGGCTGGGTCTGGTCGCCGCGCAGGATGCCCAGGCCGGTACCCAGGACCGCCTGCAGCATCTGGCCGTCGATCAGCCGGTACTCGCGGTACCCGAGGAACGTGAAGTGGTCGTCGACCAGCCAGCGCAGCAGCTCGACGGAGTCGGTGATGTCCCGGTCCGGTACCGGCAGCCGCGCGTCGGCCAGCTCGTCGGCCAGGCTCAACGCCTGGGCGCGCATCTTCGGCCAGTCTTCGACCGCCTCGCGCACGTCGGTCAGTACCCGCTTGAGGTCGCGCAGCAGCTCGTCGCGGTAGTTCGTGTCGCGTACCCGGTCGACGTGCAGCAGCATCCAGCTCTCGACCAGGTCACCGGCGATCGCGTCGTCCGGCTCGACGTCGGCGGCGACCTCGACCAGCGCGCCCAGCGGCTGCCGTCGCACCACCATCAACGGGTGGACCAGCAGGTGTACCGACAGGTCGCGGGACGCCAGCGCCGCGGTCACCGTGTCGACGAGGAACGGCATGTCGTCGGTCACGATCATGATGCGGGTCAGCTCGCCGTCGCCGGTCTCGTCGACCTGGAGCTTGAGCTCGCCGGGTACCCGTTGCCGGGCCAGCTCCCGGTGCTCCCGCGCGGCCTGCACCATCTCCGCGCAGCTCAGCCCGACCAGTTCCTCGTCCGGCGCGAACCGCCAGTACCGGCGGACCAGCCGTGCCGTGTCGAGGTCCTCACCGGCCAGCGCGACCGCCTCGTCGACCAGCCGCTCCGCGTCCGGCAACGGCTCCTCCAGCTCGCTGTCCTCGGCGTCCGCCGCGGACGGCACCGCCAGCGGCCGGTCGGCCGCGCCCCGTGCCGGTGCCGTCCCGGCGCCCTCAGGGGACTCGTCGATCTCCTCGGACGCGCCGGTCGCCGCACGCCGCTTCATGGGTGCCACTCTCCTCGCTCCCACCACGTTGTGGGGTCGGTCTCCCGCTCAGCTTATGCGGCCGATCCGAGGATCGACCCCGGCTGGCGATCACCGTCCGTATTCCGGGCCGAGGATAGCGGCGGACTTGTCGATGTCGCCGGGACCGCGGTACCGACGCTCGCGGAGGTGAGCGCCAACAGCCCGGGTCGGCGGCGGGTTGTCCGCGTGGGTCAGAATGCCCTTCATGCGTCTTGTCCGTCGCCTGGCCGCTCTGCTCACGGTACCGCTGCTCGCCGGCGGACTGGTCGCGTGCTCGCACCAGCCGTCGCCGGACCCCGCGGTCAGCGCGTTCCTGGACGGCTGGCGGACCGGCCAGTTCCCCAGCAGCCTGCCGCTGATCTCCGCGGACGGCGCGGGGCTGAACGGCGCCGACGTGGCCAGCAAGATCAAGGCGTTGAGCGGTGACCTCGCCACCGTCAAGCCGACCCTCAAGGCCGGCAAGGCGAAGGTCACCAAGAACGACGCCGCCGCGCCGGTCGACGTGTCCTGGCCGATCGCCGCCGGGGTTTCCTGGAACTACCGGACGACGCTGCGGCTGACCTTCGCCGACACCAGGTGGAAGCCGATCTGGGAGCCGGCGGTGTTCGCCGCCGATGTCACCGACGGTGACAAACTGGCAGTCAAGACGACCGATGCGCCGCGCGGTCCGATCCTCGACGGTTCCGGGCAGCCCATGGTCAGCGATCAGAAGGTCGTCGACGTGGGCATCGACCCGGGCGCCGTCAAGGACCTCAACGCGCTGGTGGCGACGCTGTCCGCGGCGTTCAGGTCGGCCAAGGTCAACATCGACCTGACCGACCTGCCGGGCCGGGTCAAGGCGGCCAAGCCCGGTGAGTTCGTCGAGGTCGTGCTGCTGCGCGACAGCGTGTACCAGCAGATCAGGCCGATGATCCACGACCTGGACGGCACGCAGTTCCGCACCGGTACCCGGTCGCTCGCGCTCACCTCGACGTTCGCGCGCGCCCTGCTCGGCCAGGTCGACGAGGTGCACAAGGACACCATGGACGCGCATCCCGGCAAGTACCAGATCGGCGACGTGGTCGGGTACGGCGGCCTGGAGGAGCGGTACGACGACCGGCTGCGCGGCAAGGCCGGCGTCATCGTGTCGGTCGCGCAGAAGCCGGGTGGCAGCGACGCCGCGAAGATCCTCTTCCACACCGACGCCACCGCCGGCCAGCCGCTCAAGACCACCATCGACACGAAGACCCAGCAGGCCGCCGAGCAGGCGCTCGCCGGGGTGACCAAGCCGGCGTCGATCGTCGCGATCCGGGTCAGCGACGGCGCGATCGTCGCCGACGCCAACGGGCCCGGTGCGGCTGCGCTCAACCTGGGCTTCACCGCGCAGGTACCGCCAGGGTCGACCTTCAAGTCGGTCACCGCCACGCATGTCCTGGAGACCGGCCAGGCGGACGCCAACACGCCGATCGAGTGCACGCAGACCTACAACGTCGGCGGCCGCAACTTCAGCAACGTCGAGGGCGAGCACCTGGGTACCTTCCCGCTGCACCAGGACTTCGCCCAATCGTGCAACACCGCGTTCGCCCGGCTGTACGACAAGCTCGGCGCGACCGGGCTGCACGACACCGCCACCCAGCTCGGTATCGGCGTGCCGTGGGACATCGGCATCGACGCGTTCACCGGCAAGGTCGGCGTCAACGAGGCCGACGTCGACCGGGCCGCGGCCGCGTTCGGGCAGGGCACCACGCAGGTCTCCCCGCTCGCGCTGGCCGGCGCCGCCGCCGCGCTGTCCCGCGGCCAGTGGAAGCAGCCGCACCTGGTGACCGACCCGGCACCGGCCAAGCCGGCCGCCGACCAGCCCGCGCTCAAGCAGGGCACGGTCGACGCGATGCACCAGATGATGCGCGAGGTGGTCACCGGCGGCACCGCGAAGTCGCTGGCCAACACCCCCGGCCCGGCCATCTCCGGCAAGACCGGCACCGCGCAGTTCGACGACGCGCACCCGGACAGGACGCACTCGTGGTTCATCGGGTTCCGCGGCGACCTGGCGTTCGCGGTGTTCATCCAGGAGGGCGGCCTGAGTACCGCCGGAGCGGTGCCGCTCGCCGGTCAGTTCTTCAAACTGCTGGGCTAACGTATGCGGGCATGGACACCTATGCCGACTTCATCGACGAGGTCGCGGCCGGCGGGTTCGATGCGCCGGCCGACGGCGGGTGGACCGCGGAGCAGATTGTCGCGAACGTGGTGTTCAGCCACGAGGAGCTGATCGAGGTCACCGAGGCGGTACTCGTCGGGGAGAAGGTCAGCTACGACGACCGGGAGCGCATCGACGTGCGCGAGCTGGACCGGTGCGTGGCCGCGTACGGCGGCCTGCGCGGCCTGGCCGACCGGCTCGCCGAGACCGTCACCGTGCTGCGTGACCTGACCGGCCGGCTCGCCGAGCTGGCCAACACCCTGGTACCGGTCCGGATCGCCGAGCAGGACGGCGAGGTGATCGTCGACCAGCCGCTGCCCTGGGGCAAGCTGCTGGAGCTCGACGCGGAGGTCTACGTGCCCCGCCGCCTCGAACAGCTCCGGGCGCTGCGCGGGTCACATGGGGAAGGGCGCGGCGATCCCGAGTAGGTTCAGCCCCTGGGCGAGCGTGTCGCCGGTGAGCCGGACGAGCGCGACCCGGTTGGCCTGCCGCTGCGCGGTGTCCGCGCGCAGCACCGGGCACTGTTCGAAGAAGCGGCTGAACGCCTGGGCCAGCTCGAAGAGGTACCCGCACAGCCGGTGCGGTTCCAGCGTCTGCGCCACCTCCTGCAGGGTGGCACCGAACCCGTCCAGCCGCAGGGCCAGCTCGCGCTCGGCCGGGTGCAGGTCCAGCGCGGCATCGACCCGGTGCTCCCCGTCCACCCGGTGCTCCCCGTCCAACCGGGCTTGGATCGAGCGCACCCGGGCATGTGCATACTGCAGGTACACCGACGTGTTACCGGTGAAAGACATCATCCGGTCCAGATCGAAGGCGTAGTCCTTGGTGCGTGACGAGGACAGGTCGGCATACTTCACCGCGCCGATCGCCACCGCCTGCACCAGGCTGTCATCCAGGTCGGTGATGACTGTGCGCGCCCGGTCGACGGCCGCGTCGAGCAGTTCCCGCAGCGGCACCGTGTCACCGGCCCGGGACTTGAACGGCCGGCCGTCCGGTCCCAGTACCGTGCCGAAGGCAACATGCACCACGTCGACTCCGTCGGGCAGCCAGCCGGCCAGCCGTGCGGTGTCGAACACCATCGACAGATGCAACGCCTGCCGCGGATCGATCACGTACAGGATCCGGTCGGCACCGAGGTCGCGGACACGGTACCGCAGGGCGGCCAGATCCGTTGCGGCGTAACCGAATCCGCCGTCCTTCTTGCGGACGATCAGCGGCGCGTCGCGGCCCGGCAGGAACACGCACCAGGCACCCTGACTCTCCACCGCGAAGCCCCGCTCGGCGAGCTCGGATACAACACCCTCCAGCTGCGGGTTGTACATCGACTCCGGCGCGTCGTCCGACGGCACCAGCAGCACACCCAACCGCTCATACAACACCTGGAAGGAGTGTTCCGACCAGGCGACCAGGTCCCGCCACACCGCCCGGGTCGGTTCATCGCCGGACTGCAACGCGACGACCCGCTCCCGGGCCCGCCCGGCGAAGTCACCATCGGAGTCGAATGCCTTGCGTGCCAACGGGTACAACTCGGCGTCCGGGGTCTGCGGATGCTCCATCCGGTACTGGATGAGCATGCCGAACTGGGTACCCCAGTCACCGAGGTGATTCTGCCGGACGACATCGGCACCGAGGTGTGCCAGTACCCGGGCCAGCGCGTCGCCGATGACCGTGGAGCGTAGATGCCCCACGTGCATCTCCTTGGCCGCGTTGGGTGCGGAGTAGTCGATGACGGTCCGGCCGCCCGCCAGCGGGGTACCCACACCGAGCCGGGAATCGGCCGTCCGTAAGGCGATCCGGCTCCAGATCAGCCCGTCCGGCGCGGTGAGGTTGAGGAAACCCGGGCCGGAGACCACCGCACCGGGTACCTCGCGGGCGAGCGCGCCGGCCAGCGCCACCGGGGAGGTACCGGCCACCCGCGCCACGGCCAACGCCACCGTGGACTGGTAGTCGGCCCGGTCGGAGCGGCGCACGAGCGGATCGGCACCGGCCGACCCCGCCGGCAGTACCCGCGCCAGCGCGGCGGCCACGAACTCCGACAGCGTCTCGGCGACGCCTGCGACCTCTCCCATGCGGGACAGTCAACCGGCGGCATGCCGCGGCGGACAACCGAGTTACCGCACGGCGACGACCGTGTAGAACGTGAAGCCCGCCAGGCACGGACCGGTGGCCAGGCGGTCGAGCCAGGCCCGCGCGGCCGCCTGCGCCAGCACGCCGTCGCGTACCGCGCGGGCCGCCACGCGCCGCAGGCCGAGTACCCGTTCGGCGCTCGTGAAGTCACGGAACAGCAGGACGGTCGCGTCCACCCGCTCCACGGTGAACCCGACCTCGGTGGCGCGGCGGGCGAGCTGCCGCCCGACGACACCGTTGCGCACGTTGTCCGCCACGTACCTGGCGTATGCGCGGCAGGTATCGGTGTCCGGGTCGTCGACGGCGAGGGTGTCCCAGTCGGGTTCGGCCATCGCCAGGCGGCCGCCGGTGCGCAGTACCCGGTGCAGCTCGGCCAGCGCGCGCGACGGATCCGTCAGGTGCTGCAGTACCCGGTCGATCCGGGCCCGGTCGACGCTCGCGTCCGGCAATGGCAGCGCATGCGCGTCACCCGGCTGGATCCGCACCGCCGGCTTTCCCGCGAAGCGGCGGGTCGCCTCCTCGACCATGGCCGGGTCGGCGTCGATGCCGATGACCGTGCCGTCCGGGCCGGCGGCGTCGGCGAGCCGGGCGAGGTCGGTACCCGGCCCGCATCCCACATCGAGCACCGTGTCGCCGGGCCGGATGTGCAGCGCTGCCACCGTGCGCTGCTTGTAGTCCTGCGCCAGGGGTACCGCGGCGGCCGCGTCCAGGTACCCGATGTGGTCCGGTGCCGCGGTGTCCACGCTCACGCCCCGCGGGCGCCGCGCTGCGGCCGGGACGAGCGGCGGGGTGCGCGGACCGCCCGCGGAGCCGCGACAGCGTCGGCGGCCTCGTCCCGCGGCCCGGGCATCACCAGCGCCGGGCCCGGCGCGACCGCGGCCGGCCTGGCTTCCGGCGCGCCGCCCGGGGCGGCCGGCGCCGCGGGAGCGGCGTCCGGCGCCGCCTCGGCCTGCGGCGCCGGCTCCGCGGGCCGCAGCGGCGCGAGGCCGGTGACCAGCGAGCCGACCAGTTCCCGCGCGTACGCACCGTCCGGGTCGTAGTCCGGGTCGAAGACGGTGACCTGCATGCCGAGGCAGTCCGGCGTGGCGACCAGGCCGGCGATGAGCAGTTCCAGCTCGGCGTAGGCGATGCCGCCGTCGTCGGGCGCGTCCACGGCAGGCATCACCGCCGGATCGAGGACGTCGACGTCGACGTGCACCCAGTACCCCAGGCAGTCGGCGAGCTGTTCGCGCGCCCACTGGGCGGTC
The DNA here is from genome assembly GCA_005885555.1 of Actinomycetota bacterium. GTDB lineage: Bacteria > Actinomycetota > Actinomycetes > Mycobacteriales > Micromonosporaceae > AC-43. Next base: position 19,355 of record VAWN01000026.1, on the reverse strand, counting down.
CGGCCGGCGCCGTCGGCGCGTAGTTGGGGCACCGCACGGTAGGCGATGCCGGCCGCCTGCAGGTCCAGCCGGTACTCGTCCTGCGGCCGGATGCCGAGCAGCACGACGTGCTCGTCACGCAGGTACGGCCGCAGGCCCTCCAGGTCGGTCAGGTCCGGCTGGCCGCGACCGGTGGCCAGGGCGAGATCCTCCCCGGCCGCCGCCCCGACGTAGGAGGCGTTGCCCGGGTGCCGGAAGTCGGAGTGGCCGTCGAGGTACACCAGGCCGTACGGCAGGCTGTCGCGGCTGCGCAACCGGGCCAGCGCGAGCGCGGTGCCCAGCAGGATCGAGCAGTCGCCGCCGAGCACCAGCGGGAACTCGCCGCCATCGACGATCGCCCCGACCCGGTCGGCCAGGCGCCGCGAGTACCACCCGATGGCCCCGGCGTGGCAGACACCGTCGCCGGGCCGCCAGTCGCCGGGGTCGAAGCGCGGCGGGGTCAGGCAGCCCGCGTCCCGGGCCGCCAGCCGGGCCAGCAGACCCTGGTCGCGCAGCGCGCCGGGGGCCTTGGCGCAGCCCGGTACCGAGGTCGCGGTCGGCGGCCGCAACCCCAGGTTGCTCGGCGCGTCGAGAACGGCGATCCGGCGCATCGGGCTAGAACAGCGCGCTGGCGAGTTGGCGGCGGGCCGCGACCACGGCCGGGTCGTCCGGCCCGGCCACGGTGAACAGCGACACGAGGTGCTGCCGCGCCGTCTCGCGGTCGGCGCCGGACGACCGGCGCACCGTCTCGACCAGCCGCTTGTAGGCGTCTTCGGCCCGGCCGGACAGCACCTCGACGTCGGCCGCCAGGGTCTGTGCGGCCACGTCGTCCGGCGCTGCCGCGGCGTCCGCGAGCGCCTTCGCCGGATCCACATCCCGTACCCGACGCAGCAGCCCCACCTGCGCCAACCCGGCCTCGGCGGCGACGTCCGCGGGCGATTCCGCGAGGATCTTCCGGTATGCCTGCTCGGCACCGTCGAGGTCGCCGGCCATGAGGGCGTCGTCGGCGCTCTCCAGCCGCGGGTCGGCCGTCGGCGCGACCGCCACCCCGCCCGCCTTCAGCACCGCATCGATCCACTGCCGCAGCTGCGTCTCGGGTATCACGCCGGTGAACGCGTCGACCGGTTGCCCGCCGACGACCGCGAACACCATCGGGATGCCCTGGACCCGGAACATCTGCGCCAGCCGCGGGTTCGCATCGACGTCGATCTTCGCCAGGGTCCACGCGCCGTTGCCCTCGATCGCGAGCTTCTCCAGTACCGGCGACAGCTGCTTGCACGGGCCGCACCACTCGGCCCAGAAGTCGATGACGACCGGGGTCTGCAACGACCGGTCGAGAACCTCGGACTGGAATGTCGCCTCGGTCACGTCGACGATCGACACGCCGCCACCGCGCGGGCCCGGCGCCGGCTGACCGGCCGGCGGTTGGCCAGCCGTGGGCTGTGCCGGGGCCGGCGGCGGGGTGCGTAACGCGCTGAGATCCACCGCGCCGCGGGTGAAGATCGACGACGACTTGGTACGAGGATCGGTCATGCTGCCTAGTCTGGCACGCATCGGGAGGTGGGCGGGACCGCCGTCCCGTGCCGTCAGAAGCGGGCGGGCTCCCGGTAGTCGCCCCACTCGGCCCGCAGCGCGTCGCAGATCTCGCCCAGCGTCGCCTCGGCGCGCACCGCGTCGAGCATCGACGGCACCAGGTTCTCCCGGGTCCGCGCCACCTCGACCATGCGCTTGAGGCTGGCGTCCACCGCCGCCTGGTCGCGCTGCGCGCGCCGGGCGGCGAGCGCGTCGCGCTGGGCCAGCTCGACCTCGTGCGAGATGCGCAGGATCGAAAGGTCGCGGGTCACCGTCGCGGTGTGCGCGTTGACGCCGACGATTTTCTTGGTACCGCGCTCCAGCGCCTGCTGGTAAACGAAAGCCGACTCGGCGATCTCGGCGGTGAACCAGCCGTCCTCGATACCGCGCAGGATTCCGCTGGTGATGGTGCCGTCGCCGCCCAGGTCCCGGATCCGCGCGAAGACCTGCTCCGCCTCGGCCTCCAGCCGGTCGGTCAACGCCTCCACATACCACGACCCGCCCAGCGGATCGGCCACGTTGGTGACCCCGGTCTCCTCCATCAGCACCTGCTGGGTACGCAGCGCGATCTCGGCCGTCTCGTCGGTCGGCAGCGCGAGCGTCTCGTCCAACGCGTTGGTGTGCAACGAGTTCGTCCCCCCGAGCACCGCCGCCAGCGCCTCCACCGCGGTACGGACGACGTTGTTCACCGGCTGCTGCGCGGTCAGCGACACCCCGGCGGTCTGCGTGTGGAACTTCAGCCACAGCGCCTTCTCGCTCGTCGCGCCGTACTCGTCGCGCATCCACCGGGCCCAGATCCGCCGGGCCGCCCGGAACTTGGCGATCTCCTCGAAGAAGTCGACGTGCGCGTCGAAGAAGAAGCTCAGCCCCGGCGCGAACGTGTTGACGTCCATGCCCCGCGACAGTCCCAGCTCCACGTACCCGAACCCGTCGGCCAGCGTGTACGCCAGCTCCTGCGCGGCGGTCGAGCCGGCCTCGCGGATGTGGTACCCGGACACCGACAGCGGCTTGTACCGCGGGATCTCCCGGGCGCAGTACTCCATCAGGTCGCCGATCAGGCGCAGGTGCGGCTCGGGCGGGAACAGCCACTCCTTCTGCGCGATGTACTCCTTGAAGATGTCGGTCTGCAGCGTGCCGTCCAGCTTCGCGAGGTCGGCGCCCTGCCGTTCGGCGGCCACCAGGTACATGCAGAAGACCGGCACCGCCGGGCCGGAGATGGTCATGCTGGTCGTCACGCCGGCCAGGTCGATGCCGTCGAACAGGATCTCCATGTCCCGCGCCGAGTCGACCGCCACGCCGCAGTGGCCGACCTCGCCGAGCGCCTTCGGGTCGTCGGAGTCGCGACCCATCAGGGTCGGCATGTCGAAGGCCACCGACAGGCCGCCGCCACCCGCGCCCAGGATCAGCTTGTACCGCTCGTTGGTCTGCCGGGCGTTGCCGAAGCCGGCGAACTGCCGGATGGTCCAGGTGCGGCCGCGGTACCCGGTCGGATACAGGCCCCGGGTGTACGGGTACTCCCCCGGCCAGCCGATCCGCTCGAACCCGGGCACCTCGGCGCCCTCGGGCGGCCCGTACACCGGGTCGACCGGAAGGCCGGACAGCGTCGTGAAGTCGGCGTCCCGGCGCACGGCAGCGTCGTACCGGGCCTGCCAGCGCGCCCGGCCCGCGGCGATCCCGCTCTCATCCATGACGCGAGTCTAGAGGCTGGCCTGAACGATGACTAAGGAAGCCGGTCGTCATGTGGTGAACCACGCCCCTACCCTTACCCGGATGGAGCCCGAACCACAGCCGGCCGAGGAACAGCCGACCGAACCACAGCCGGCCGAGGAGACGCCGGCGGCGGCCGCCGCCGAAGACGAGCCGGCGGCCGTCGAGGACGAACCCCTGCAGCGCTGGCGGGTACCCGTCACCGTCGGCCTCGGCGTCGCCGTCCTCGCGCTCAGCCTGCTCGTCGGCCTCCTGACCTGGAACTTCTCCCGCGGGCACCACCCGCCCGCCAGCCAGGCCTCAGGTACCCGGCCGGCCGGGGCGCATCCGGCCGCCGACGCCGACGGCTGCCGCTGGTGGCTCGCCGACCCGGCCAGCAAGCCGTACCAGCGCAGCGTCGGCATCCCGCCGCACAGCCGGACGCACCGGACCGGTACCCGGACCATGACGATCACCACGAACCACGGCGCGATCCTGGTCAAGATCGACGCCGCCCGTACCCCGTGCACGGTGGCCAGCTTCACGTTCCTCGCCAGCCGGCACTTCTTCGACGGAACCGGCTGCCACCGGCTCGTCACCGACCAGCTCTACCTCTTGCAGTGCGGCGACCCGAGCGGTACCGGCCGCGGCGGCCCCGGCTACGCCTTCGCCGACGAACTCGACCGCACCCGCCCGCTACCCAAGGCGTCCGGAGGCCACGGGCTGGCGATCTACCCGCGGGGTACCGTCGCCCTCGCCAACTCCGGCAAGGACACCAACGGCAGCCAGTTCTTCATCGTGTACCGCGATTCGCCCATCCCGCCCACGTTCACGCCGTTCGGCACGGTGATGGCCGGCATGTGGGTACTCGACGAGGTGGCCGCGGCCGGCGACGACGGCGCGTACACCCCCGACCCGGGCGGCGGCCACCCGAAGTCGCCGGTCACCATTTCCAGCGTGACGGTCGGCTAGCAGCCGCACGCCCGGCTCACGAGCCGACCACGATCGCTTTGGTCTCCGCCACGTACCCCTTGGCCCGCTCGGCGTCCGCGGCCACCGCGCTTTCGTCGGGTACGTGCACGTCGTCCACTGTCACGTCGACCGCGACGACCTCCAGGCCGAGCAGGTTCTCCACCGAACTGATCACCTTTTCGCGCACCTTCTCGGTCACCGAGAAGATCTGGAACCCGAACTCGATGACGATGACGACGCTGATCTCGGCGGTCCTGCCCTCCAGCTTCACCGACACGCCCTGCGCCGCGCTCTCCTCGCCCAGGTGCAGCTTCTCCCGGACGGTGGACAGCGCGCGGGCGACGTCGCCGCCGAGGTCGTGGACACCGGGTACCTCGCGGGCGGCGATACCGGCGATCTTCTCGACCACCTCGTTGCCGATCGTGGTCCTACCGCGGCCGGCGGCCACCGAGGCGTTGTTGCGCAGGCGGGTCACCACGTTGGCGGCCGCCTCCTGAACCGCGTCGCCGGCCTTGTGCAACACCTCGTCCACAGTGGACGGTCCAGGCTGGACGGGAGGATCGGCGGGCGGCGGTCCCGGTACCGCCGCGGTCGCCCGGATCGTCGAGGTCGGCTCGGCGGCGGGCGGGACCGGCGGAGGAGCGGGTGCGCCCAGCGGAGGAGCGGGCGGGACCGGCAGCGGAGGCGGAGACACCGGCCCGGAAGCGAGATCAGTCATGGCTCGCGAGCGTACCGGCGCGACCGGGGTACCGGGACCCGCCGACCGGTCAGCCTGCCGCAGCCCGGGATCCAGCCCAGGATCCAGCCCGGGATCTTGGACGCCCGCACCCCCGTCAAGGGGGCCGCGCGTCCAAGGTCTCGGGAAGGTTCGGGAAAGCCAGCGGCGCACCATCGGTAAGTCAGCCCCGCACCACCGAGGCGAGCCCGTCGACCAGGTGCAGCTCGGCGTCACCGGTCGCGGCCGCCTCCGGGTCGTGGGTCGCGAACACCACCTCGGAGACCGCGAGCGTTGTCATGACCCACCTCTGACCGCTGCGCGGGGCGCCTTGGTGCGCCTAGCGACCGTTCCGGCCCGCGAGCTCCGCCAGGCGGCCCGGAACGGTCGTCCGCTGGCGCTTCGCGCGTTGGTCCGGACGGCGCCGCGCCCCGCTCCACTCATGCCGAAGAGGATCGCAGACCGGCGAGAAGTTCGTGGGCCGCCGCATAGGGATCCAGCGATCCGCCGGCGACCCGGGCGGCGAGCTGCGGCAGTGCGGTACCGCGGCGCAGCGAGGACAGCCGCTCCCGCACGGTACCCAGGGCAATGGCCTCGATCTCGGCGGTGGCGCGTGCCTCGCGCCGGCGCCGCAGCTCGTCGTGTGCCGTCAGCCAGCCGCGGTGCTTGTCGATCGCGGCCAGCACGTCCTCGATGCCCTCGCCCTTGGCGGCGACGGCCCGGACCACCGGCGGCCGCCACTCGCCCGGCTGCCGGGACACCAGTCCGAGCATGCCCTGGATGTCGCGGTAGGTGGCGTCGGCGCCGTCCCGGTCGGCCTTGTTCACCACGAACACGTCGGCGACCTCGAGGATGCCGGCCTTGACCGCCTGGATCGCGTCGCCCATGCCGGGGGCGAGCAGTACCAGTGTGGTGTCCGCGAGCGACGCGACCTCCACCTCGGCCTGCCCGACGCCGACGGTCTCCACGAGGACCGTGTCGTACCCGGCGCTCTCCAGTACCCGCACCGCCTGCGGCGTGGCCGCGGCCAGCCCGCCGAGGTGCCCGCGCGAGGACATCGACCGGATGTACACCCCGTCGTCGGTGGCGTGGTCCTGCATCCGTACCCGGTCGCCGAGGATCGCCCCGCCGGTGTACGGGCTGGACGGGTCCACGGCCAGCACCCCGACCCGGTGCCCGCGTGCCCGCAGCGCCCGGACCAGCTCATTGGTGATGGTCGACTTGCCCACGCCGGGCGACCCGGTCAGCCCGATGACCTGGGCGAGCCCGGCGTGCGGGGTGAGCGCGGCGGCGAGCGACGGCAGCGCCGGGTCTTCGTTCTCGACCAGCGAGATGAGCCGGGCCAGCGCCCGGTGGTCTCCGTCGCGGGCGGCCGCGACCAGTGTGGGTACGTCGGTCAGCCGACGACTTCCGATCCGAGAGTCCGACACAGTCCGGCGCGCACCTCCTCGGTGCGCTCGGCCGGGAAGGTGATCCGGAACCGCCGCGGGGTACCCAGCTCGGCCGCGTTCGGCGTGGTCAGCTCGAACATCAGGTCGCCGGACCCGACGGTCACCTGCTCGACACCCCCGTACGTCGTGCCCTCCTGCCGGCCCCAGACCAGGCAGTACGGCTCCTCGTGCGGTTCCGGGTCGTCGGCCCGCTGCACCACCAGGCACCCGCCGTTGCCGTCGGCGAGCCGGAACACGTAGCCGACGAACCCGTCACCCTCGACAGTTGTCGTCATCCCGCCCACCGCCGTGGCCGCGAACTCCAGGGGTGGTGGCCGCACGGCAACTCCTTGTAGGTCAGTCTCCCGGTACCTGGATCAGCAGCGCGTCGCCCTGGCCGCCCCCGCCGCACAGTGCCGCCGCGCCCAGGCCACCACCACGCCGCTTGAGTTCGAGCGCGAGGGTGAGTACCAGGCGGGCGCCGGACATGCCGATCGGGTGACCCAGGGCGATGGCGCCGCCGTTCACGTTGACGATATCGGGACCCACACCGAGCTCTCTCGTCGACTGGATACCAACCGCCGCGAACGCCTCGTTGATCTCGATGAGGTCGAGGTCGTCGACGGACAGGCCGGCCTTGTCCAGCGCGTGCCGGATCGCCCGGGCCGGCTGGCTGTGCAGGGAGTTGTCCGGGCCGGCGACGGTACCGTGCGAGCCGATCTCGGCGATCCAGGTCAGCCCGAGCTGTTGCGCGCGGGTCTTGCTCATCACCACGACCGCGGCCGCGCCGTCGGAGATCGGCGAGGAGGTACCGGCGGTGATCGTGCCCTCGGCGCCGAACGCCGGCCGCAGCTTGGCCAGCGTCTCCTGCGTGGTGTCCGGGCGGATCCCCTCGTCCTCGCTGAGCACGAGAGGCTCGCCGCGCTTCTGCGGTACCTACAAGGCAGTGATCTCCTCGGCGAACACGCCGTTCTTCTGCGCGGTCGCGGCCCGCTGGTGCGAGGCGGCGCCGAAGGCGTCCTGCTCCGCGCGGCTGATCCCGTACCGCTTGCTGTGCCGGTCGGTCGACTCACCCATCGACACCCCGTCGTAGGCGTCGGTCAGCCCGTCGAAGGCCATGTGGTCCAGCAGCGTGACCTCGCCGTACTTGTACCCTTCGCGCTGCCCGACGAGCAGGTGCGGCGCCTTGGTCATCGACTCCATGCCACCGGCGACGACGATGTCGAACTCGCCGGCCCGGATCAGCTGGTCGGCCAGCGCGATCGCGGTGATGCCGGACAGGCAGACCTTGTTGACGCTCAGCGACGGTACCGTCATCGGAATGTCGGCACCGACCGCGGCCTGCCGCGCGGACATCTGCCCGGCGCCCGCCTGGAGCACCTGCCCCATGATCACGTACTGCACCTGATCGGGGGACACCCCCGAGCGTTCGAGCGCGGCCCGGATCGCCGCCGCACCGAGCGCGGTGGCCGGGAAGCCCTTGAGGTTGCCCAGCAGCCGCCCCATCGGGGTGCGCGCGCCGCCGACGATCACCGAAGTCATTTGTGAACTCCCCGACATAGGCACTGAACGGTCGTTCGGTAACACTATCGCCATGGTTTCTACACCGGCCCCCGATGCGGCGGCCATCACATCGGTCGGGATCCTGCGCATCGACCACGTCGGGATCGCGGTCGCCGACCTTGATGCGGCGATCGGATTCTACGCGCGCGTCTTCGGCATGACCTGCGTGCACCGGGAGGAGAACGAGGAGCAGGGGGTCTGCGAGGCGATGCTCGCGGTCGGGCCGGGCGCCGACCGGATCCAGCTGCTCGCGCCGCTGCGGCCGGACTCGACGATCGCGAAGTTCCTGGACCGCAGCGGACCGGGCGTCCAGCAGCTGGCCTACACCGTGGCCGACGTCGAGGCCACCTCCGCGGCCCTGCGCGAGCGCGGCGTCCGGTTGCTCTACCAAACCCCGAGAAGGGGTACCGGTGGCTCGCGCGTCAACTTCGTCCACCCCAAGGATGCCGGCGGGGTGCTCGTGGAGCTGGTGGAACCGCCAAGGTGACACGTGGGCTTGGCCACAGGACGCTTCCGCGAAAAGTTACCGTTAAGTAACGTTCGGCCATGGAACAGATCCGCGAAGCCATCCTCGCCGGCAACCCGGAAGCGGTGGCCGCACTACCCGTACCGGAGAGCTACCGGGGCGTGGTGGTCCGCTCCGACGAGGTGGGCATGTTCGAGGGGCTGAGCACCCGCGAGCGTGACCCGCGCAAGTCGCTGCACGTCGAAGAGGTACCCACGCCGGCGCTCGGGCCGGGCGAGGCGCTCGTCGCGGTGATGGCCAGCGCGATCAACTACAACACGGTGTGGACGAGCATTTTCGAACCGCTGCCGACCTTCAAGTTCCTGCAGCGCTACGGCAAGCTGTCGGAGCTGACCAGGCGGCACGACCTGCCGTACCACGTGGTCGGCTCGGACGCCGCCGGCGTGGTGCTGCGGGTCGGCGTCGGGGTGACCAAATGGAAGCCGGGCGACGAGGTCGTCGCGCACTGCCTGTCGGTCGAACTGGAGGACGCCGCCGGGCACGACGACACGATGCTCGACCCGCAGCAGCGGATCTGGGGCTTCGAGACCAACTTCGGCGGCCTGGCCCAGCTCGCCCTCGTCAAGGCCAACCAGCTGATGCCGAAGCCGGGCCACCTCACCTGGGAGGAGGCCGCCTGCCCGGGGCTGGTCAACTCCACCGCGTACCGCCAGCTCGTCTCCCGCCACGGCGCCTCGATGAAGCAGGGCGACGTCGTGCTGATCTGGGGCGCGTCCGGCGGCCTCGGCTCCTACGCCACACAGTTCGCCCTGAACGGCGGCGCGGTACCCGTCTGCGTGGTATCCAGCCCGGAGAAGGCGGAGGTCTGCCACCGGATGGGCGCCGAGCTGGTGATCGACCGCGCCGCCGAGGGGTACCGCTTCTGGCACGACGAGCACTCGCAGGACGAGTCCGAGTGGCGGCGGTTCGGCGCCCGCGTCCGCCAGCTCACCGGCGGTGACGATCCGGACATCGTCTTCGAGCACCCGGGCCGGGAGACCTTCGGCGTGAGCGTGTTCGTCGCCAAACGCGGCGGTACCGTCGTCACCTGCGCCTCGACCAGCGGATACCTGCACCAGTACGACAACCGGTACCTCTGGATGAACCTGAAGCGGATCATCGGCTCGCACTTCGCCAACTACCGCGAGGCGTGGGAGGCCAACCGCCTGATTGCCCGCGGCCGGATCCATCCCACGCTGTCCAAGTGCTACCCGCTCGGCCAGACCGGACAGGCCGCCTGGGAGGTGCACCGCAACGCGCACCAGGGCAAGGTCGGCGTGCTGTGCCTGGCGCCCGAGGAGGGGCTGGGCGTACGGGACCCGGAGCTGCGCGCCCGGCACGAGGGCGCCATCAACCGGTTCCGGGGACGGTGAGCCACCCCGCGCCGGTCAACGTTGTCGGCGCCCCGCCCATCTCAACCCACACCGCGCAAACGACATGGCACGCACGCTCTTGCGTAGCCACCGGGGGCATCTGCGAGTATGTGCCAATGCCCCAGCAGCAGCAGCCTTCCTCCCTCGCGTTCTTCGACGACCACGCGGGCACCGAATTCAGCTCCGTTCTGCGCGGCTACGACCGCGCCCAGGTGGACTCCTACGTCCAGCGCATGACCGCCGCCATCACCCAGGCCGAGCAGGCCCGGGCCGAGGCCGAACAGCGGATGAACGAGTCCCAGCGCCGGCTGCGCCAGGCCGAGCAGCGACTCAGTTCGATCGAGCAGAAGCTCACCGACACCAACAAGCAGCTCGAGGAGAACAGCCGGCCGACGCTGTCCGGGCTCGGTACCCGGGTCGAGCAGATCCTGCGGCTGGCCGAGGAGCAGGCGAACGACCACCGGGGCGAGGCCAAGCGGGAGGCCGAGGGTATCGTCTCGGCGGCCCGGCTGGAGGGCCGCGAGATCACCGACAAGGCGCGTGCCGAGGCCGCGGCGATGAAGGCGACCGCGGAGCGGGAGGCGAGCAATCTTCGGACAGCGGCTGAGCGGGAGGCGGCCGAGGTCCGGGTACAGGCCCGGCGGGAGGCCGACACGCTGCGGGCGGACGCCGAGCGGGAGACCAAGCAGCTGCGCACCGCGACCGCGCACGAGGTGGCCGAGCTGAAGGCGACCGTCGAGCGCGAGGTGTCCACGCTGCGGGCCACCGCCGAGCGGGAGATCACCCAACTGCGGGCGAAGGCGGCCCGGGAGGCCGAGGAGAAGCGCGCGGAGGCGACCAAGCTGCTGGCCGACGCGCGGGACAAGCGGGACAAGGACCTGCAGGCGCTGCAACTGGAGCTGGCCGAGCGGCGGGAGACCGCGGAGCGCGAGGAGTCGCAGCGGCACGCCTCGGCGGTGTCGAACACGCAGAAGCTGGTGGCCGAGGCCGAGCAGCGGGCGCGGGCGGCCGAAGACCGCGCCAAGGAGATCGAGCAGCGCGCCGAGACACGCCGGGTCGAGTCCGAGCGGCACGCCGACGAAACGATCGAGAAGGCCAAGGCGCTGGCCGACAAGACGGTCAACGAGGCACGCAGCGAGGCGCACCGGATGGTCACCGAGGCGCGCACCGAGGCCGAGCTGACCACGACCTCCGCACGTCGCGAGGTCGACGAGCTGACCCGCCAGAAGGACGCCGTCACCACACAGCTGGGCCAGATGCTTTCCGGGCTCGCCGGTATCATGCCGAGTGTCGCGCAGGCGGCGGACGCCAAGAACGAGAAGAAGACGACAGAGAAGGACAGCAAGGTCACGGCGGGGTGAGCTCTGCCTGACCCGGGATACCGTAGGTCCCGTCGCGCGGTACTTGAGCGCCTGCGCGGCGGGACCCTGCGTGTGAGGATGGTGCCATGGCGCACGGCGGAGATCTGTTCGCACTCGGTGCTGACCTGCCGTCGGAGCGAAACTTCGAAGTAGCCTTCCGCGGCTACAAGACCGATCAGGTGGACAAATGCATCCGCCTGCTGGAAACCGAAAACGGGGCCCTGGCCGCCGAGCGCGACGAAGCCTACGCGCACGCCCAGGCCCTCGCCGCCCAGCTACAGCAGCTCCAGCTTGAACTCGTCGAAGCCCGCCAGCGCCCCAGCGGTTCGACCACGGTGACCACGAACGTCTCGTTCCGCCATCTCGGCGAACGGGTCGGGCAGATCCTGGCGCTGGCCGAGGACCAGGCGGCCGCGATCCGCGTCGACGCGGAGGAGAGCGTCGCCAGCGAGCGCGCCGAGGCCGAGCGCATCCTCCGGGACGCCCGGGTGCAGCACGACCAGGCCATCCGCGACTTCGAGACGGTACTGGCCGGGCGGCGCGCCGAGGAGGACCAGGCGGCGGCCGAGCGCCGTGCCGAACTGGAAGCCGAGGTCGGTGCCGCGCAGCGGTACGCCGACCGGCTGCGCGCCGAAGCCGACGCGGCACTCGCCGAGGCCAAGCAGGAGGCCGCCCGGCTGGTCGAGACGGCGACCGCACAGGCCGAGCAGATCCGGGCCGAGATCGAGGCGCACGTGGCACACCAGCGGGCCATGATCGAGCACGAGACGGTACAGCGACGGGCCGCGCTGGACGCCGAGCTGGCCGGTGCCCGTGGCGAGACCGACCGGATCATCGCTGGTGCGCGGGGCGAGGCGGAGCGGATCGTCGCCGGTGCCCAGGCACACGGCGAGCAGCTCGTCGCCGAGGCGCACCTGCACGCCGCGGAGGCACAGCGGCAGCAGGTGGAGGCGGCCCAGCACGCGGACGCCGCTCGGGCGCAGGCCGTCGCGGCACAGCAGGAGGTCGGTGCGGCGCACCAGGAACTGGTCCGTACCCGTCAGCAGGCCACCGAGGCGCAGCACGAACTGGTCAGTGCCCAGCAGCAGGCGGCGGCCGCCCACCATCACGCGGCGGCGGCACACCACCAGGCGGAAGCGGCCCGGCAGGCCGAAGCCGAGGCGCGCCGCCTGGCCGAGCAGCACCGTTCCACTGCCGAGCCGGCGCCGCAGGCCGCTGAGATGCCCACCTCGCCGGCTCTCCCGCCCCCGCCTGCCCCACCGCCCACGGCCCCACCGCCGACGAGTCAGAAAAAGCCCGACCACTCCAAAAGTGAAGGCGAGCAAGGCGCCGGGTCGGCGGAGACACCGGCGGTCACCGTAGGGGCCGACCAAGAGCAAGGGCGGTAACCGCCTCCAGGACCGTATCGGCATACCCGACCCAGAGGTGCTTGGCACCGGGTACCGCGACGACCTGCGCCTGCGGTACCCCGGCCAGCCGGCGGCGGGCCTCGTCGGGGCGCAGGAAGTCGTCGAACTCGGGTACCAGGGCGACGACCGGCTTACCGTTGCCGGCCCAGACCGCGAGTTCCTCGGCGGTCACGAAGCGCATCGGCGGGGACAGCAGGATGATCCCGGTCACCGAGGGCTCGGCGCCGTAGCGCAGTGCCAGCTCGGCGCCGAACGACCAGCCGACCAGCCAGATCCGCGGCAGCCCGGCGAACTCCGCATACTCGACGGCGGCGGCGACGTCGTACCGCTCGCCGGTACCGCCGTCGAACTCGCCCGCGCTGCCGGCGGTACCCCTGGTGTTGAACCGCAGCACCGCGACCCCGGCCTCGGCCGGCAGCCACCACGCGGCCTTGCGCAGCACGTGGCTGTCCATCGAGCCGCCATGGGTCGGCAACGGATGCAGGCAGATCAGCGTGGCCACCGGAGCCCGGTCGACCGGCTGCGCCAGCTCGCCCACCAGGCGCAGCCCGTCGGCGGTGTGCAGCTCGATGTCCTCGCGCCGGGCGGGCAGCGCCGCCTTCATCGGCGCCTCGCGGGCAGCGCCGCCCTCATCGGCGCCGGACCGTCGGCCCGCGCCGGTCCCGGGCCGCCCAGCAGGCGGTGTGCCAGTGCCGCCGGTCGGTCGGGTCGCCGCGCTCGTCGGCGGGCCAGGCGACGACGTGCCCGCTGCCGGGCCGGATCTCCTGGTCACAGCCGGGGCAGCGGTACGTCTTGTCGCCGGCCGGCACGTTGCGCACCAGCCAGTCCCCGTCGGGCTGGGCCTGGACGCGCTCGACACCGCGGCGCATCCGGTCCGGGTCCAGCGGCGCCTCGGCGTCCGGCCGGCGGTAGTTCCTGCGAGGCACGCCTCAACGGTAGTCGCGGAAGCCGCGGCCGACCTTGCGGCCGAGGTACCCGGCGGTGACCAGGTGCTCCAGCAGCGGAGCGGGGGCGAAGCCGGGTTCGCGCAGTTCCAGGTACAGCTCCTGCTGGATGGCCAGGGCGACGTCCAGCCCGACGACATCGAGCAGCTTGAACGGGCCCATCGGGTATGCGCAGCCCAGTTCCATCGCGTAGTCGATGTCGTCGGCGCTGGCATAGCTGGCTTCGAGCATCTTGACCGCGTCGTTGAGGTACGGGAAGAGCAGCGCGTTGACCACGAACCCGGACCGGTCGGCGCAGACCACCGCCCGCTTGCCTACCGCGGCGCAGACCGCCTGCGCGGTGGCCACCGCCTCGGGCGCGGACCGGATCGTGCGGACCACCTCGACCAGCCCCATGACCGGCGCCGGGTTGAAGAAGTGCAGCCCCACCACGTCACCCGGCCGCTCGGTGGCCATCGCGCACTCGATGACCGGCAGCGACGAGGTGGTGGTCGCCAGCAGTACCCCCGGCTTGCAGATCTCGTCGAGCGAGGCGAACAGCGCCTTCTTGACGCTCAGCTCCTCGACCACCGCCTCGACCACGAGGTCCACGTCGGCCAGGTGTTCCAGCGCGACCGTCCAGGTGACCCGGGCCAGCGCCGCGTCCCGGTCCTCCTCGGACAGCTTGCCGCGCACGACGCCCTTGGTCAGCGACGCCTGTACCCGCTCCCGCAGCCGCGCCGACTTGTCCGCCGCCCGGGCGACCGCCACCACGTCGTACCCGGCCCGCGCGAACACCTCGACGATCCCGGCCGCCATCGTCCCCGACCCGACGACGCCGACGGTGCGGATGCTGGCCCCGTTGCCGTGGGGTACCGCCGCCGGCGTCTGCGCGTCGTCGACGACCTTCGGCGAGCCCGGCTTCTCGTAGGTGTAGAAGCCCCGGCCGGACTTGCGGCCGAGCAGGCCGGCGGTGACCATCTGCTTGATCAGCGGTACCGGTGCGTGCCGGCGGTCCCGCCCGCCGCGCCGGTACATGGTGTCGAGGATCTCGTATGCGGTGTCCAGCCCGATGAGGTCCATCAGCGCGAGCGGTCCCATCGGCAGCCCGCAACCCAGCCGCATCGCCGCGTCGATGTCCTCCCGGGTGGCGTAGCGCGCCTCGTACAACGCGACCGCGTGGTTGAGGTACCCGAACAGCAGCGCGTTGGCGATGAACCCGGCCCGGTCGCCGATCGTCACGTCGACCTTGCCCAGCCGGGTGCACAGCGCCTCGACGTCGGCCACCACCGACTCGTCGGTGACCACGGTCCGGACGATCTCGACCAGCTTCATGATCGGTGCAGGGTTGAAGAAGTGCATGCCGACGACCTGGTTGGGCCGGTGCGTGGCGACCGAGATCTCGGTGACCGACAGCGAGCTGGTGTTGGTCGCGAGGATCGTCTCCGGCCGGCACACGCGGTCCAGCTCCGCGAAGATCGCGCGCTTGAGGTCGAGATGTTCGGGTACCGCCTCGACGACCAGGTCGACGTCGGCCAGCTCGGCGAGCCCGACGACGAACCGGATCCGGCCGAGCAGTTCGTCCCGCTCGGCCTCGGTGAGCTTCCCCCGGGCCAGCGCCCGGTCGGTCGAGCCGGTGAGCGTGGCCCGGCCGCGCTCCAGCGCGACGTCGTCGACCTCGACGGCCACCACGTTCAGGCCGCTGCGCGCGAACACCTCGACGATCCCGGCACCCATGGTGCCCAGCCCGATCACGCCGACGCTGCTGAACTCCCGGGCCACGCCGCCCTCCCTAACGCTCATTCAGTCCCTGTCCGGGAAGTCTGCCATGCCCGGACCGGTCGATGTCCCCCGCCGTGACCCACCGCACCCCCGTACCCGTGAGTAGGTTTCGGATTTAGACTCTCGGCATGACGGCCACCCGTACCCCTGGCGTCCCGGTCATCGAGGACGGCCAACTCGTCTCGACCAACCCGGTCAGCGGTGCGGAGGTCGGCCGGTTCCCGGTCGCCGGGCCGGCCGAGGTGGCCGCGGCGGTCGACCGTGCCCGCGCGGCGGCCACCTGGTGGGCCGGCCTCGGTTTCGCCCAGCGCCGCCACCGGCTGCTGCGCTGGCGGGCCGACATCGCGCGGCGACTGCCGGAGCTGGCCGAACTGGTACACCGGGAGACCGGCAAGCCGGTCGCCGAAGCCATCGTCGAGTCCGGCGGCGGGATCGACCACATCGCGTGGGCCGCCCGCAACGCGCGGCGGGTGCTGCACTCCCGGCGGGTACCCAGCTCGCTGCTGCAGATCGAGTACTCCTCGCGCCTGGAATACCTGCCCTACGGCGTCGTCGGGGTGATCGGGCCGTGGAACTATCCGGTGCTCACCCCGGTCGGGTCGATCGGGTACGCGCTGGCGGCGGGCAACGCGGTGGTGTTCAAACCCAGCGAGTACACCCCGGCCGTGGGCAACTGGCTGGCCGCACGCTTCGCCGAGGCGGTACCCGAACAGCCCGTCTTCCAGGTCGTCTTCGGCACCGGTGACACGGGCGCCGCCCTGACCCGCTCCGGTGTCGACAAGGTGGCCTTCACCGGCTCCACCCGTACCGGCAAGAAGATCATGGCGGCCTGCGCCGAGACGCTGACCCCGGTGCTGCTGGAATGCGGCGGCAAGGACGCGATGATCGTGGATGCCGACGCCGACCCGGACGCGGCCGCCGCGGCGGCGACCTGGGGCGGCCTCACCAACGCCGGACAGACCTGCGTCGGCATCGAACGCGTCTACGTCGCCGACAAGGTCTACGACGCGTTCCTCGCCCGGCTGGTGGAGCGCGCCGGCCGCCTGCGCGTCGGCGACGGTGACGAGGCCGACATCGGGCCGATCACCATGCCGGCCCAGCTGGACGCGATCCGCCGGCACATCGACGACGCGCTGACCCGGGGCGGCCGGGCGGTACTGGGCGGCCCGGACGCGGTGGCGGCGCCGTACGCGCATCCGACGATCCTGGTCGACGTGCCGGAGGACGCGGCGGCGGTACAGGAGGAGACGTTCGGGCCGACCCTGACGGTGGCCCGGGTACGGGATGCGGAGGAAGGGGTACGCCTGGCCAACGCCAGCCGCTACGGCCTGGGCGGCGCGGTCTTCTCCCGTACCCGCGGCGTCGCGCTCGCCCGGCAGCTGCGCACCGGCATGACCGCGGTCAACTCGGCGATCTCGTTCGCCGGCCAGCCCTCGCTGCCCTTCGGCGGCGTGGGTGACTCCGGGTTCGGGCGCATCCACGGCGCCGACGGGCTGCGCGAGTTCAGCCGGCCGAAGGCGATCACCAAGCGCCGGCTGCCCTCACCGCTGCCCTCGCTGAGCTTCGACCGCAGCCCGCGCCAGGTGCGGCTGATCACCAGAGCGATCCAGCTGATCCACCGGGGTAGGTGAGGTTGGCCAGCTGCGACTGCCCCTCCTCGTTGGGGTGGAAGTAGTCGAGCAGGCTCAGCTGCGCGATCCCGAACGGCGTCGCGTGTACCGTCCCGTTGTCGTACCTGCACCGCGACCCGTACCGGGCGCAGGCCGCCGCCAGTACCGAGTCATAAGCGTCGATCTGGTCGCGGAACCGCTGCCGGCGGGCGACATCCGCGGCCGCGGTCGAGGTCGGGTTCACCAGCAGCGACGGGCAGACGCCCAGCGCCCACACCTGCTGCGCCGCGCGCCGGGTGTGCGCCGCCGACCAGACCTGGTAGACGTCCGGGATGCTGACGACCAGTACCCGCGCCATGGGCAGCCCGGTCTTCAGCGCCGTCAGCGCCGCGGTGAACGCCGCCTGGAACCGCGCCTTGCTGGTCATCTGGTCGATCGTCGGCCGGCAGGCGTCGTTGGCGCCGATGAGGATGGTCACGTAGTCCGGCCGCTGCGCCACCGCCGCGGCCGCCTGGCCGGCCAGGTCGGCGACGGTCGCGCCGGGTACCGCGAGGTTGGTCGCGTGTCCGCGGATCGCCGGGTTGTCCTTGAGGATGCGCTTGTAGTGGCTGTTGACCAGGGTGCCGTCGCCGGTGGCCCACGAGTTGCGCGGGCACGAGGTCAGGGTCAGGCAGGAACCGACACCCGCGGTGATCGAGTCGCCGAGCGCGACCATCGAGTTCGGCAGGTTCGCCGGCGGCGGTTTGCGCGTCGGACTCGGCGCGCCGCCCGGGTCGGTACCGTTGCCCTTGCACCCGGCGACGACCAGCGCGGTCAGCAGAACGGCGACAGTGGCGGCGATCCGATTCATGGCACAGACAGTACTGAACCCGTGACACCCTCAGCCGGCCGACTTTTCCGGCCCGCCGTCCCACCCGGGTAGCGCCGCCTCGAACATTTCGAGCAGGGCCGGCACAACCTCGTCCCGCGCGCCGACGATCGACAGCGCGTCGGCCAACATCCACACAGCGCGGTGGTACTCGGCATCCGCGTCGTCGACGACGACGAAGCGAATGGTTTCGACCCTCATGGTCGTGCCGCCGGCCAGTCCCCGGTCAGGAGCCGGCCAAGCGCGGTCGCCGCGACCGGCGGGCACCATCCGGCTGGCACTCCGGGCAGCGCAGGACGGCGCCGTGGTGCCGGCACCAACGGGTGCGGACTTTGAAACCGAAGAACCCGAGGCCGAAGCCGACGACGGCGCCGGCGATCAGCGCACCGATGACCATGGTGACCACCTCATCCATTACGCTTCTGAGTGCATCGTGGCGCATCAGTTGATGCAACGCAAGATGTCAGCATCATCGTCACTCTCCGCTAGGAAGAAGGTGAACGCGTGAGGGAAGATCAGGCGATGTCCCGCTTCACGCCACCCACGCCCCGTTCCCGCCGGCTCGGCCGGGAACTGCGCAAGCTGCGCGAGGCACGGCCCCTGCGAATCGACGACGTGGCGAAGCAACTGCGCTGCTCACCGTCGCGGATCAGCCGCATCGAGTCCGGAGACATCAAGGCACGACCGGGCGACGTCATGGAACTGCTGGTCACCTACGACATCCCGCTGGATGGCGAGGTGGGCCGGTCGCTGCTGGCCCTCGCCCGCGATCTGCGCGAATCCGGCTGGTGGCAGCGACTCGACGCGCTCTCCAGCCGCTACGCTACGTTCATCGCCTACGAGGCCGAGGCGGTCGAGTTGCGAAACTTCGAGCCCACCCTGATCCCGGGTCTGCTCCAGACCGAGGCGTACGCCCGGGAGGTCAACGGTGTGGGTCGGGAGACCGAGACGGAAGCGATCGAGCAACGGGTCCAGGCCAGGCTGACCCGCCAGGCGGTACTCGATCGCAAGCCGAAGCCGCTGCGCCTGCACGCGATCCTGTCCGAGGCCGCGCTCGCCGTCGAAGTCGGCGGCCCGGACGTCCTGCATGCGCAGCTTGCCCACATCGTCGAGCTGAGCAGGCGGCCGAACGTCACCGTCCAGGTGTTGCGCTTCGCGGCCGGCGCGACGCTGGCCGACCGGGGCGGCTAGGACGAGCCGCCGCTCGGTTACATCGAGACCCTGGCCGGTGAACTGTTCCTGGAGTCCAGCAAGGAGATCGGTCGCCTATTGTCGGCATACGACCACCTCAAGACACTGGCGATGTCGCCAGCAGAGTCGGTCAAGTTCGTCAGGGAGAGAACCAGTGGAAGCTAATTTCTGGCGGAGGTCCAGCCGCTCGGGAAGCAACGGCGCTTGCGTCGAAGTGCGCGACCAGGGCGACAGCGTCGCGGTCCGGGACAGCAAGAACCAGGCCGGTCCCGTCCTCACCTTCCCGCCCGACGAGTGGCGCCGGTTCATCGCCGCGACCAAGGACGGCGAGTTCGACGCCGGTCAGAACAAGGTCAGCTCGTCGCGTACCACACCGC
>VAWN01000173.1:2664-3560 GCA_005885555.1 Actinomycetota bacterium | reverse complement strand
CGCGGACGCGGTCCACACCACCCAGGAATCGAGGAGGCAAGCCGACATGCCCACCACGGTGCTCAAGCAGATCAAGGTCACCGAATTGCGCAAGGGCGACAAGCTCGACGAGATCCCGCCGGCGATCGTCGAGGCACTGACACGCAAGGCCACGTGGGGTGCTGTTCAGATCGCGGGCGAAGCCAAGCCGAGGCGACTTCGTCTGGACGCGATGGTCACGGTGATCCGCGCAGAACCCACTGAGGAAGAGAAGGCGCAGACGCGGCGCGCGTACATGGTTGAGACGCTGAAGGACGCACTGAGCGGCTGGCTCAGGCGCGACCCCGCCCGGATGCTGCAGGAGGTCGTCGACAAGAACCGCGGCTACGTCGAGGTACTGACGTGGCACAGGCAACGTTCAAACACGCGCGCACGCTGTGGAACGACCTCGGCCAGCCCGACGACATCACCACCGTCGAGGAAGACAGCCTGCTGCAGGCGTTCGCGTCGTGGTGGTACACCAACGTCCACCGTGTCAGCGACTACGGGCCACGGCACGACCCGATCTCCCGGTCGACCAGCGTCATCGCCAACGTCATTGACGACTGCGACGACTGGGCGATCGCGGAGATCCGCTCGCGCGTCGCCTGGGCAGGAGCACGCGACGAACTGGAGCGTCGTGTCACGCAAGCGCTGACCGACGCGCGCCGATGACGGTCGAATACACCAACAGTCCCATGCCAGCCAGTCGATGCCCGCTCGTGGCTGGGTGCCGACGAGACCGAAGCACAACAAGGCAAGGCTGCGACGAACGGCCGTCGCTCCCACGAGGTGGGCCAGGGCCCGTCCTTCGGACGACAACTACGGCGACGATGGCCCGCGCTGCCGCTGTGAGGAGCACTGCGCGCGGTCGCGAC
>VAWN01000173.1:0-2625 GCA_005885555.1 Actinomycetota bacterium | reverse complement strand
GCCGAGGAAAGTCACCCATCCACGCACCGAACTGTCAACGGTGTCAACGGATGCCGACAGCTACCGGGCTGGCGATCTCCAAACCCTCCGCCCCGCCTGACTCGCCGGCACTGATCCCGCCGAGTCGGCGCCAACGGGCGTGCCCAACCGCCAAGTTCGGCGCCCAGTCGCAGCCAAGCCAGAGGGTAGCCACGAAAAACCTTGCCGATCCGACTTGATCGAGACCGGTCTACGAAGCGTGGATCGAGTCCACGCGCCGCCCCACTCCTTGCCCCGCCCATCAGCGGGCATCCACGGAAGGAGCCGCACATGGCTCAGCACCGCACCACCGCGGCCGACCCGGCCGAGGCGATCCTCGCGGCGATCGGCCGGCTCGGCCAGGCCACCGCCCGCGACATCGCCGCCGTGGCCGGCGTGGCCTACTCGACCACCACCCGCAACCTGCGCGACCTGGCCGCCGCCGGCCGCGCGGACAAACTCACCGACGACGCTCAGCCGCACCCGCACCACGAGACCCTCGCCGCGGTGACCGACCAGCAGCCGGCCGGCGCCGACATCACCACCGGCCCTGGCCCGCTCGTCGACCAGCTCGTGACCCGGGCCGGCGGCGACCCGGGTGACACCGACGACTCCTCCCCAGAGCCGCTACCTGACACCCTGGACCGCCCAACCTTCGACTCCACCACAACCGGCGACACCACAACCCGCGACGGCGCAACCGGCGACGGCACCGGAGCCGACGAGGTTCACGCGATCGACGAGGTCGACAGCGGGGCCGCTGGGGACACGGAGCAGGTGGCCGGTACCGGCCAGCCCGCCGACGTGTCCGCGTCGCCTCCCGCTGCGGAGACCGCCGAGCCGGCTGCGGGTGGGCGGGCGCATGACCCGGCCGACTCGGCCAAGCCGCGCCGCGCCCACGGCACGCTGCGCGGCGCGGTGCTCGACATCCTCGAGGCCCACCCCGGCCAGGGGTTCAAGGTCGGCGAGCTGTGCAAGCTCATCGACGCCACCAACGAGGGCAGCGAGGTGGCGAAGGCCAGCCCCGGCGCGGTCGTGCTCGCCTGCCAGCGGCTGGTCGCCAAGGGCAACGCCGTACTCGCGGTGGAGAAGCCGGCGACCTTCCAACTCGCCACCGACGGCGAGTGACACCCGCCGCGATCCGGTTTCGGTAGCCCGCAGGCGGGCGTGGCTTGACCACCCACGCCCGCCCGGTGCTGCCTGCCGAGGAAGGAGCAGCCCAGTGTTCGCCTTCCCACACACGGCCGTCATCCTCGCTGTCGTCCTCGCCGCCGCCATCCTGACCGGCCTGGCTGTCACTGCCGGTGTCCTCGCCGGCCTGGTTGTCGCCGCCGGGCCGCTGCGGCGGCTGCACCGCGCCGCCACCGCCGCGAGATGGCAGGCCACCCACGACGAGGTGACCGGCCTGCCCAACCGGCGTGCCATCCTCGCCCTGCTGGACCGGGCCGCCGACGAACGACGCCCACACGGGCTGGTCCTGCTGGACCTGGACCGGTTCAAGACCGTCAACGACACCTACGGCCACGAGGCCGGCGACGACCTGCTCGTGCAGGTCGGTGCCCGACTGGCCGCCTTGGCGGCGCCGGTGGTGCTCGCCGCGCGGCTGTCCGGCGACGAGTTCGCCCTGCTGGTGTACGGGGCACCCGCCGCCGTGCAGGCCGCCGCCCAGGCGGCGTGGCACGCGGTGCGGGCGGCACCGGCCATGCTCGGCGACCACCCCGTCGCGGTACAGGCCAGCGTCGGCTACGCCGACGCCCGGCCCGGCGGCAACCCGCGAGACCTGCTGCGCAACGCGGACGTGGCGATGTACCGGGCGAAAACCCGCACCCCGCCGGTACCCGGACCAAGCCCCGCGCCGCAGTCACTGACCGACCCTGGGCCTGATGCTGGGCCGCAAGCTGGGCCGGATGCGAGGCCGCCCGGACGCTGCCGGGACTGGCCCCGCCGCTGACCCCAACCCGCCGCCGGGATGCCCGTGCAGGCAACCGGTACGGCACGTGCCGTTCGACGCCGACGCCTGACGCGGGTTGTCGGCGAACTTGTCCGCCTGGGGCTGGTCACCGCCAGACCCGGCTGTCCACCCGTTTGACCCTTCCGGGGTTCCGCGCTGGCCGCGCGCCGTACCAGCCCCGGGGATGCCACAGGGGCGGTCCGTGGCCCGTGTGGTGACCCGGTGAGCTCCCGAGGGAGGAACCACCGTGCCTGACACGACACCACTGATGTTCGACCCCGCCGAGCCGTCCACGCCGATCGAATCCCTGCTGGCCGCCGTCGCGTCGAAACCGGCCGCCTCGGCCGGCATGCGGGCGATGACGCAACGCGAGGCGGAGTTCCCCAGCCGGTTGGCCGCGCAGCTGACCGGCATCGCCCTGGACCCGTCCGGCCGCGACCTCGCCGACCGGGTGTTGGACGCCTACTGGTCGGACGAGCCGCGCCGGCAAGACGCGCTGCGCGCCAGCAACACCGGCCGCGAGGTCATTATCGGCAGCGGATTCCACGCCGCGGTGTACGCGGCAACCCGGGTCCTGAGCGGATACCCGAGGCCACTGGTGTTGGAACGAGGCGAGCGGGCCGGTGGCACCTTCGCGATGACCGCGCGGCCGACGT
>VAWN01000174.1 GCA_005885555.1 Actinomycetota bacterium | reverse complement strand
ATCGACGTGTCCTCGATCAAGGAGCTGTGCCGCCGCTGGTACCCCCGCACCTACTACGGCCAGCCACCCAAGGGCCTGTCCCACCGCGCGCTGGCCGATATCAAGGAGAGCATCCGGGAGCTGGAGTTCTACCGGCGGACCATCTTCGTACCCCCGCCCGGCCTGGACGTCGACGCGGCGAAAGCGGTCGCCGCGGAGATCGCGGAGGCGCGGCCGGTGGTCTGACGCGCCGCTGTCGTATCCCTGTCGACGCGGGTTGGCCCGGTGTGGCTATCATTGGTCGGCGCACGCGCATGGTGGCTGTAGCTCAGCTGGTAGAGCACCGGGTTGTGGTCCCGGGTGTCGAGGGTTCAAGTCCCTTCAGTCACCCCAAACTCTGTGGCGGCGGCCAGCTTTCAGCTGGCCGCGCCCTCGAAGACCGCCGAGTCGTGGTCGAAGTCCGGGGACACCTCAACATCGATCTTGCTGAGCTCCCCGGTGGGCACGGAGAAACCGTAGGTCGCGGTTGCCGCGTTTCCCGGGGGTACCGAGCCCTCGAAGCCCAGACCCAGGTTGTTCTCCAGGTCGATGATCGTGTCCGCCTGGGTACCGCTGACGCCCGACTTGACCTTGACCGAGGCGAGCGTGAGATCCAGGCGCTTGGCGGAGTTGTTGCTGATCTTCACGGTGACCTTGATGCCGCTCTGCCCCGGATGGGTACCCGCAGCCGTCGACGAGGGGGTGAACTTGACGACGCTCACCACGGTCGCGGAGATCTTGTCGGTCCACTGGGCGCTGTGGCTGGCGCCGAACGGGATCGTCCCGTTCGTGGACAGGTTGCCACCGCCACCGCCGCCGCCACCACCACCACCACCGGTGTCGGTGGCCACCGGCCCCGGGACCGGCGTGCGGTTGGCCGACGGCTTGGAGTGGCTCAGCGCGACCACCGATACCGCGATGCCGCCGCCGCAGATCACCAGCACGATGACCACGATCAGCGTGACGATCAGCGCCGTGTTGCGCTGCGGCGGTGCCGGCGGCGGCGGATAGCCGGCCTGCTGGTACCCGGGCTGCTGATATCCCGGCTGCGGGTAGCTGGGCTGCTGGTATCCCGGCTGCGGGTGGGCGGGCTGCGGAGGCGGATAGCCACCACCGGAGGTCGGGTAGCCGGCCGTAGGCGGGTAGCTCGGGCCCGGGCTCGGTCCCCCGTAGCTTGGCTCCGCCTGCGGCGGCTGCTGCCACGGCTCGTAGCTCGGGTCTGGCGGTCGGTACGGACCCGTCGGGTCGTAGCTCATCTGTCGTCTCCGTATCCCCTGCTGCGCGTCGATCCGAGACGGTACCGGTTACCGCCCACGCATGCGGGGCACCGGCAGTTCAGCCAGCCGCCGGTACCGGACTGTGCGCCTGCCCGTCCCAGCCGCGGTCCTGCCGGTGACCGGTTCGCCGATGGGTGAGATGGGTGTCGCGTCCGGCGGCGCGATGTTCGTGCCGCGCGACACGTGGAACCCGCCCTGGTGGCGCGCAGGGGAGCGGAGAGCTTGTTTCCAGCCGGACGGCTCCTGTGCGCGCCCCCGGTTCTTGAGGCTGGCCGGGGAATCCGATTGGGGGCGGCGCGGGGAGGCATGCTATGGTTTCCCCCGTTGCGAGACAGGCGCCGCTAGCTCAACTGGCAGAGCAGCGGACTCTTAATCCGCGGGTTCGGGGTTCGAGTCCCTGGCGGCGCACCCGTTCTGACTTGGCCGTATAGCTGTTGAGCTATACGGCCTTGATCTTGGGTGGGGCATGGGTGGGACACATCCGTGCCCCACGATTCTGGCCCTTGATCGCGGCTGTGACCTGCGGCTGCGACTCGTTATGGCAGCGGATCGGGGCTTGGGTCACGATGTCGCCGTCTGGAAGGCTGCCGCTTGTGTCTGCGTACGCATTCGACCCGGACCGCCGTCACGTGGTTGTCGTGTGGCCGGCGACGGTCGGCTCGCTGGCGCATGTCATCGTTGATCTCGACGCGACGGTCGCCGACGAGGATGCGGGCGCGCTGTGTGGGGCGCTGAGCCGGTTGTCGCAGGCGCTGTGGGATACCTATGTGCGTCCGGCATCCGCGGCCGACGATGACGACGAACGCGAGCGGCGGGCGCACGAGCGGCAGCAGCTCGACATCGTGGTTGCCGCGTTGCGTGAGCCGAATCTGGCGGACGGCTCGGGCGCGTTAATCGTGTCGTATAGCACGGTGTCCATCCCCTGGAACCGTGGAGACTTCGATCTTGTAATTTGGCGGCCGACGTCCAGCTTGAAATCGATGCGGTGATGCGGGCGGAGCTTGGCGACTTGTCGGGTCGGGCGGTTCAGGCAGTGGCGTTGGACCGGTTGGACGTGTCACCGGTCCAGGTCGCCGCGGCTGACGAGTTGCTGCGGGCCGATCCGCTGGGCGGTCAGCTACTGTCCGCGGCGGTCGATCCGGCGGCTGCATGTGTGGCGGCGGCGCATTGGCTTGCCGCCGCGGCGGTTGTGGCTGCCGACGCGTCGGGGAATACGCCTGGCGGTGTGTTCGCGGAGGCCGACGACATCCAGCCGGTGTCGGTCGACGTGCCGACCCTGGTGGTGGAGCAGATCGTCGACGCAGCCGTGCCGCCGCGCGAGGTGGTGCTTGGCTTGTTGCGGACCGCGGTGGCCGCCGGGGACGGCGAGGTCGCCGATGGTCGTGACGAGGCGTTGGCGGCGGCGCGGGTGCGGGTCGCGGTTGTGAACCCGAGG
>VAWN01000105.1:5827-14687 GCA_005885555.1 Actinomycetota bacterium | reverse complement strand
TTGGAGTTGCGCCGCGACGTCGCGTTGAAGGTCTTGGACCTCTCCCTGGACGACGAGGCGTTCCGCCAGGAGTGGTGCATGCTCGCCGAGGTCGAGCACCCCCATGTGCTGCCGGTGTTTCGGGCCGGCCTGGAGGACGGCCGTCCCTACCTGGTGACCCGGCTG
Organism: Actinomycetota bacterium; assembly: GCA_005885555.1. Taxonomy (GTDB): domain Bacteria; phylum Actinomycetota; class Actinomycetes; order Mycobacteriales; family Micromonosporaceae; genus AC-43. The sequence continues at coordinate 14,522 of VAWN01000105.1, read as the reverse complement.
GCCCGGGGCGGCAGCCTGCGCAGGTTGCTGGCCGGTGGTACCCGGCTGGCCCCACACCGCGCCCTGCACCTGCTGGGGCAGGTTGCGGAGGCGCTCGACGCGGTCCACGCCCGGTGCATCGTGCACCGCGACGTGAAACCGGAGAACATCCTGCTCGAAGGCCCGGCCGGTGCGGAGCAGGTGTGGCTGGCCGACTTCGGCCTGGCCCGGCATTTCGGCACCAACCGGTACGTGACGGCCTGCGGTGGGGTGGGCACAACCGCCTACATGGCGCCTGAGCAACGCACGGGTGCGGGGGACCTCGGCTCCCGCGCCGACGTGTACGCGTTCGGCCTGGTGCTCTACGAGGCGCTCGCCGGCCACCTGCCCGAGCCCGCCGGCCGCGCGCCACTGCGGTTACCGGTCGATGCCGGTCCGGCGGTGCACCTGCTGTCCGGCGTGTTCAGCCGGGCGTTCGCCGTGCGACCGGAGGACCGGTACGGCTCGGCGGGCGAGCTGATCGAGGCGGCCCGGGTGGCGCTCGCCGGCGAGGCGGGACCCGCCTCGGATGCGGAGACCGACCCCACCGGACGAGTGTCGCCGGCCCGCACCCGGCGGCTGTCGCGGCGCCACCGCTGGGTCGTCGTCACGGCGCTGGCACTGGTCACCGTACTGGCCGCGATCGGGTACGCGGTTATGATGCCTCCCGCGGCACCGGGCCCGGCGGCGGAGCCGTCGCGGACGCCGTCCGCCCCGGCGGTCGCGGCACCCACCGCTCCGCCACCCGGCCCGAGCAGCGGCGCCCCGCGCACGGCGGCACCGACGGTCAGCCGGAAGCCAACCCAGACGGTTCCGGCGAGCCAGCCGGCCGGAACGCCGGCGCCGTCCCCGCCCCAGCGGCTCGTGGTCTGCGCGCAGACCGCCACCCTGCGGGCGCAGCCGGTGCCGATGAACCAGACCAGCAAGGTGGATGACCTCTTCTACAGGGAAACCCTGGAGGTACTCGGCGGTGCGGGCAACGATGTGTGGGTCTACGGGCGTTCACCGCGCGGAAAGGTCGGCTGGGTCGAGCGCAAGTGGGTGAAGCAGGCCTGCTGAGCCACCGTGCACAGGCCGGCCTGGCCCTGGGGTCCGGCAACCAGCCGGGTCAGCGGCGCAGCAGCGCCAGGTCGGCTCTCGTGATCAGCCTGCTGGTCAGCGCAAACTCGGCCAGCCCCTCGAGCGCATTCGGCCCGGTCAGATTCGGTACACCCGCACTGGTCAGTCGGGCCCGCAGGTACTCGACGCGACGCAGCACTTGGGTCCGCGTCCAGCCCAGGCGGGCTGCTGCGGCGTCGTAGCTGCGCGGATGCGGGTCGTAGCATGGCGGGTCGGCGAGGTACCCGGCGAAGAGCGCCACCATCGCCAACCGGTCGGCCGGGCTGACGTTGACCTCGGCACCGACCACCGTGGAGTCACCCGGCGGGTGCTCGTCCTGAGCCGGTGGGCCGGTGTCGAACCGGTTATTCGGCTCGATCGTCAGGCAGTGGCTGCCGCGGCTTGTTTCGATCAGTACCCGCGTGGTCTTCTCCAGCGCAGCCCGCCGGCCAGGTGGCAGCACGGCACGCAGCCCCAGCTCGTCGACCAGGGCCAGGGACCGCTTCCCCGACCGGTTGGTCAGCCACCACGATGAGCCGTCATACCCCACCGACCCGGCGAGCCGGGAGATTCCGGTGTCCGACGCGTCCAGGCAGACCGTGCAGTCAGGTGACCGTCCGAATGTGAACGCGTCGCCTGGAACCAGCTCGAAGCGCCGTGACCCGATCGCAATGACGGCGCCGCTCACCAGGGCTCCCCGTGCGGAAGTTGCATCCTGTCGTCTCCTCCGGGACTCCTCTGTCTCCCCGGGAGGACAGGATGGCACGAGGCGCGCTCACCGGCAAAGGCCGGCGGCCGGTATCAGTGCCACATGACAAGGTATGTGGCTCCGGACGTGGGCACATCGGCGATCTTCGTGGGCGTGCCTTCGTGGGAGAGGGATTGCCGGTACACGGTCGTGGTGTTGCCCAGCTTGGACAGGAAGGCGAACTGGCGCCGGCCCGGTGCGGGCACCGCGCCATAGGTCTTCCGGTTGGTGGCCGGCAACAGTTGCTCGGCCTTGGCGACCGATCCGAGTCCCGGTGCCAGGGTGAGCTTCCAGATCGCGTTCTCGCTGGAACAAATGAGGGTGTGGTCGTCAAACCAGAAGTTCGGCGCGCATGGCGACACGGACGCGCTGCCGGTCGGTGGTTTGTCGGCTCCGGCGGCGGTGCCCTCGGACAGCACAACGGCATCATCGTCCCGGGCGCCGCGCTTGCGGACACGTAGGTTGCCCCAGAAGTGGTCGAACTCGGCCGCGTACTGACCGGATGGGTGGACGGCGGCGGTATATGGCTCCGCGCCGTACCAGGGGACGCCGTCGGCGATGATCATTTCGTGGTCGTCTGCCGGGCCGTGATCCTGTGCGTTGTTTGGTGCCTGATCAGGTGCCCGGCTGCGCAGCCGTTTGTCGCGGTCGACATACCACAGCTTGCCGTCGTGGAACACCGGTCGGCTGTCGGCGGGTGAGGCCGCGAACGTGCCCGGGTCGAGGCCGGGTCCAACTGGAGCGCCGTTGCGCAGGTCGAAGGCGGTGGCAAGCGCACCTTCGCCAGAGGGACCGGCGATCCAGCCGGCCACCTGGGCGTAGTCCCGGTCGAACAACTGTGGCAGCACCTGCGACGACGGGTAGTAACCGGCGGTGGGGTCTCCGCAGATGAACGACGGGCCCCCGCCGGCGAGTCGTGTCGTGTTGGTGGCGATCTGGCGTCCATCGTCTGCCGAGACGGCGGTCAGGGTCAGCCGCACCGATCCGCTCGTGTTGTCGCAGTTCAGGATCAGGACCGATCCGGGTGCTCCGAGGTCGGCGGTCGGTGTGCCGGACACCCGCGACTTCGGGTCGGACGACGATGGTTTCGAGTTGCCGCAGCCGCTGCTCGTCACGGCGAGCGTCGCCATGAGAACGAAGGGCAGGATCCGGAACACTCCGTAGGTGGGCAGTGTTGCATGTGTTGTCCTTCTCGCATGAGACTGATCTATGCGGGGCGATACGTCCATGGTCAGTTCTTGCTGGGCACGTCGTTGAAGCCGGACCCGGCGGCGTAGCCAGGGCAGCACGCGCGGACCCGTCGCCACCTGCACGTCGACGCTCAGGCCGAGGTCCGCCACGGCGCCCGGGTCAGTGGGCGGCCGGGAGCCTGCTGAGTCGGGAAGCATGCCACGACGCTAAGCCGGCGCCGGCCGCCGGGGTACGGGAAGCACTTCCCAACGGTGGTGCCCGGCATCTCGCGGCTCGCCGGGCCGATCGTCGCCGAGCGCTCCTCGTGGTGGTTGGAGAACCGGTCGGCCAAGCGTGCGCTGACCATTGTGGACGATCGAGGCCTGCGCTCGGTGCCGCATCCCGGTCGCCGGATCGTGCTGGAGGCACCGACGCGGGTCGTCGAGGGGACCAGGCGCACGCACACCTGACGATCGGGGTATCTGCAGGATCCGCCGCGGTACACGGCCCATCGACTCAGCACCAAGGAGGACCTCAACCCGCGGCTGCGCTGACCCGGAAGCGCTGAATGGGAAACGCTTCCCATACCGCGGCCGCGGGTGCCCGGGAAGACTGTCGACCATGAGGATTCCGCTTCTGCTGGCCGGCGTGCTCGGCGTCGCGACGGTGGCCTCCACGGCGTCGACCGCGACCGCCGCCGACCATACCGACACCGTCCGGTACGACCGGGCGACCCTGCGGGACGCACCGGCCCGGCTGGTCCTGGCCACCGCGCTGCCGGGGGACCGGGTCGTCCGGCATGTCTACTGTGGACAGTGGGTACGGGTGACCGTGCAGCCCGCCGCCGGACGGCGCCTGGCCACGACGACGGGCTGGGTCGAGCGCGGGTCGCTGACCCGATCGGCCCGCTCCCGCGGGCTGGACGGCATCCCGGCTGACTGTGCCGCACCCGGGCGGGACGCCGAGCGCTGGCGGGACTTCGTCGCGGCGGTCAACTCGCCGTTCCGCTCGTACCGGTACGACCCGGCCAGCGATAGATGGCGGTACGTGCACGACGCGACGCGGGTGGCTGCGTTGACAGGCGCGGACTGCCGGCCGTCGTACAACTACCTCCGCGACGGTGCCGCCGAGCGTCCCGACCCCGCGCAGCAGGTACCGGCCGCGTCGGTCGACCTGAGCCGTCCCAAGTACCGGTATGTCACCCGCACCGGTGCCGTCGCACTGGTGTCCCTGCCCCGCAGCGGCGGGGGCGGCGGCGTGTGGGCGTTCGTCAGGTCCGCGTGCGTGCAGCCGGACGCTCCCAAATACACCACCGTCTACTTTCCGCGAGTGGTCCGGCTCGACCGGATACCCGTCGGCCACCCGCCGCTGACCACCGCGCAGTTGAGCCGGTACGGCTGCCACGCCGCGGTCCGATCACCTACCCACCCGGAGTACGGCTGGTGGCCCGCTCCCCGGACGGCGCCGGCATGTTGAATCCCAGGATTGGTGCCCTGGTCGCCCTGGCCCTCGGCGCATCGGTCCTCACCGGCTGCGGCGGGCACTCCGGAGGCGGCACGGTCAAAGGGGACCGGTCCGGCCCGGCCGCGAGCGCCGGCCCGACCGGCGGCCGGCCACCGGCGCCGCGCTTCGATCCACCGCGCCGGTTCGCCGAGGCGTCGGCTGTGATCGACGGCGCGCCGTTGGCGATCGCCGACGGCGTCGGCTACCACTACACCGACGACGGGTTGGCCGCCGCCGACCTGGCGACCGGCCAGCGGCGCTGGCAGGTCACGCTGCCGGGCGCCGAACGGCTCGTCACCGGCCCGATGGCGCACGACGACCCACCAGTACCCGGGATCGTCACCGACGCGCAGGGCCAGGCGTTCCTGGTCGCCGCCTACTTCGAAACCGTGACGGGTACCGGCACCCAGCAGGACGCCCAGCGGACCACCGTCGTCGCGGTGGACCTGTCCGGCCGTACCCGGTGGACCGCCGCGTTGCCGGCCGACCTGCTCCCGCGCGTCGTCGGCGGGATCCGCGACGACCGGGGGGCCGCCGCCGTCCTCGACGCCGGCGGCACGGCGGTGCTCGACGCCGGCTCGGGCGGCGTGCGCTGGACCGCCAAGGACGTGCGCCCCGGCGCCGTCGACGGCACCACCATCGTGGGGGTACGCCGTCCGGGCGGCGGGTACGACCCGTGGCCGTCGGTGGGTCTGCGCTCGACCGACGGAGCAGCGCTGTGGACAGGACCCACGCTGGGCAGCTTCATGCTCGACCAGCCGCCCGACCTCATGCCCGCCGGCCCCGGTCGCGCGATCCTCGCGGGCGGGGACGGGTACGACCACGTCACGCTGCTCATCGACACCGCAACCGGCCGGCAGGTGGGCTCCCTCCCCGGAGTGCTGCATTGCGTGTACGACGCCAAGGCCACCGACATCTGCTGGGCTCCCCATGTGGTGGGCAACGACCCGGAGCTCGTCATCGGGGTCGACGCCGGCAGTGGGCAGGAGCTGTGGAGTCTGCCGGACAAGGCCTCCGGGCGGGTGGCGATCGACGTCACCGCCGCGTTTCACGGTGCGGTGTACGGGTCGGCCCGGCACGGTTCCGTGGTCCTCGACGCCCGCACCGGAGCCGACCTGGTACCCGACGCGACCGTCGCACCGACCCAGGTCGTCCCCGGGTACGGCCTGCGCGCCGACTTCGACGGGTCGCCGAAGACCACCGTCTACCCCGCTACTGGATAGCCGTGTACGGTTCAGACCAGCCGGAACATGAGCTCCGCGCCGGGGCGGGCTTGCGCGGCCACCGCGAGGTCGCTGCACCGCGCCGGTGACCAGAGCTTCGCTGGGCAGTTCCTCGGCACGGGATCGGACCAGCTCGGCATCCCCGAACCCACCGGCCAGCGCCTCATCGCCGCCCCCCAGCCACACGACACGCCAGCGGCAAGGACGCGGCATCGCAGCGCCGGCTCGACGTAGCGCCACGTGGTACCCGGCCAACGCCTTGCGCGCTACGCCAAGGGACACCAGGGCCGCCCGCTGTTGGTGCGACGCCGACGACGATCTCGCCCGCACGGCCCGGGCAGCGACCATCGGGTTCAAGAGACATCGACTGTGCAGCCGCGACGCCTGCCTCCCATAGACCGCTGGTCAGGGATGCCGCTCACATGACGGACCGGCCGCGTGTCCGGCGAGTCGCCCGGCTGGGTGGTGGTTGTGCACACTCCGCCTGCGCTCTTCCGGGATCCGCACCGAGTCCCGCACCGTTGTTGCATGAGAATCCCCACCGCCATCCGTACCACCGGGCTATGCGCGCTCGTCCTCGCGCTGGGCCTCACGCTCGCCTCGGCGACCCCGTCGTATGCCGTGTCCGACTCGGGCCCCTACACCGTGTTCGCCGATCAGAGCGGCCGCTGCCTCGACGTGTTCAACTGGGACACCAGCGACTCGGCCGCTATCGTTCAGTGGGAGTGCACGTGGGCGATGAACCAGCGCTGGTTCCTGCGCGGCGGCCTGCACGGTACGGCCTACGCGTTCACGATCCGCAGCGCGCACACCAACAAATGCCTGCAGGCCGGGCCGCCGGTTTCCCCCATCGTGCAACGAACGTGCGATGGGAACAACGCGTGGCAGCTGTGGCTGCTCGGATCCTCCCGGCGCTGGTCCTCGGCCTACAGCTTCGTCTTCTACGGGTCGACGTCGCCGGCCTGTCTCGTCCAGCCCGGGATGAACAACGGTGACCGGTGGGTACTGGGCTGGTGCAACGGGTCCTCCGGCGACACCATGTTCCGCCTGATGAATGCGGGGTTCCTGCAGTGATCGCCGGTCGGCTTCGCCCGCTGCGTGTACCGGCGCTGGTGCTGGCGCTGCTGGCCACGCTGGTTTCCGCCCGCCCGGTGTGGGGCGCCGATCCCATCACCGTACGGTCGGCCACGCTGGCCAACGTGCAGAGCGGCCGGTGTCTGGAGATCTTCGAGTTCAACGCCACCGACAACGCCTGGATCAGCCAGTGGAGCTGCTGGGGCGGCAAGAATCAGCGCTGGGGCATCGTGTCGTTCCCGACGCTCGACAAGCGGGTACTCATCCGCAACGAGCACAGCCAGAAGTGCCTGGAATGGGACAGCAACTACCGGGACCTCCTGCAGCACGACTGCGACTACAGCCGACAGCGCAACCAGCAGACCTGGAACCTCGAGGTGGTTTCCGGCGACCCGAACACCGTCAACGGCAGCGAGGTGGTGTTCACCAACGCCGCCTTCTGGTACGGCCCGCCGTGCCTGGAGAACTACCGAAGCCTGAACAACGACGGCAACCTTGCCGACGTCTCGTTCGACAGCTGCGCCCGGGCCCCGAATCAACGCTGGCGCTGGTGGTGGTAGCCACCAGACCGCAGCATCCCCGCCTCCTCGCCCGTCACCTACCTGCACCGTACGCGTACGCAGCTTCGACAAACGCTCCGAGCCCAGCTGCGGGACCAGGTGCTCATCCACGATCGTGCGGTAGCTCCGCAATGTGGTGCTCAGGTGGGCGTGGCCGAGCACGGTCTGCACGTCACGCAGCGACAATCCCTCGGCGCGGGTCATCCGCAGCGCGCAGGTATGGCGCAGGTCATGCATCGTCCAGTTCGCGCCGAGATGGTCGTTGGCCCGGCGAAGGACCGCACGAAGCGCATCGTAGGTCAGCGGCACCCGCCCACCCGGCACGCCGCCGCGTTCCGCAACGTCCACCACACCGGATCGGTCGCCGCGAGCGTCGGTAGCCCGGCCAGGTAGAGCCGCAGCCACACGAACGCGTCCGGACTGGCCGCCAGCCACTGCTCGACGTCGCTGCTCTTGCGCCGGACCCGGATGAGCTGCTCACCCCAGTCAACGTCACCGCCGCGGAGTCCGATCAGCTCACCCGCCCGCGCGGCGGTGCTCACCGCGAGCACAAGGATGGCCCGGTCCCGATCCGACGTCATCGCTCCGAACAGCTCGTCCCACCGCAAGTCGGGCATGGCCCGGGGCCGGCGGCGCGGAACCGTCGGGTTGAACCGCAACCGGCCTTCGGCCCGAAACGGCTGCATCGGGTTGTGGTGGGCATGTGCCCGACCGGACCTTCCCAGATCCACCGGTACCGGGTTGACCAGCGGGCCGGCGCCTTCCTCGATCCAGAATTCGTAGAAGGCACGCAGGACCGCGTTGCTGTGCCGCACCGTACGCGGCGCGTACTGATCAGTCAGATGCTGCTTGCGGGTCACCGGGTTGAGGGTTCCCACCTGCGCCGCCGACCGGGTCCGCCGGTCACTGATCGGCTTGCGGGCTTGCTGCAACCACAGCACGAAGTCCCGGCACTCCGCCGGCGTGGCCCGGTCCCATCCCACACCGATCGCCTGCAGGAACCGCCACCAGCGCAGCAGCACATGAGCGTAGCTGCGCACCGATCCGTCCCCGGTGGCCCCTCGCCTTGAAGTCACGCAGGTACTCGCTGATCGGCTGGATCACGCAGCCGTCGTCCCCGACGACCTCGAACGCCACCACCCCGCCAGCCGGGACCACCCGCCCCCACGACGACAGCCGGACGAGCCCGAGATCTCGCATCGGCCCCGCCGCGCGTTGCTCCACCGCCAGTCACTCCCACCTGGGCAGTAATCACGTCCCATGGGCTAACCACACACACCGCAGAAGGTCACCGGGCCCTG
>VAWN01000105.1:0-5799 GCA_005885555.1 Actinomycetota bacterium | reverse complement strand
TTGCGAGTTGGACACGACGTACGGGTCGCCGTGCTCGCCGCGAAGACCACCAGGATGGCGACGAGCTGGGCGACGACGCGCGGTAAGCGAGTGCGGCATGTCCAACGCGAACCTCGCTACCCAGGCGCGCCACCTGCTGCGGCATGGACTCCGCGACGGCCAGGAACGAGTCGGTCGGCGAGACACCCGAGAATGCCTTATTGAGGCCACGCTGCATCTAGGCCCGCGCCGAGACCCAGGCCCGGACGACCTCATCGAGTACGCCAAGGGGGAGCGCGCCGCTGCTGAGCACCGTGTCGTGGAAGCCCCGGATGTCGAACCGGCTGCCCAGCGCCTGCTCCGACTCCGCCCGGATGCGCTGGATCTCCAGCCGCCCGACCATGTAGGACAGCGCCTGTCCAGGTGCACAGATGTAACGGTCGGCCTCGGAGTCGATCTCCACTGGAGCGGTCGCCGTGTTCGTATGCATGTAGTCCACCATCCGGTCGCGGCTCCAGCCTTTGGCGTGCACGCCGGTGTCCACGACCAGGCGGGCAGCCCGCATGGCATCTTCGCTGACCATGCCCAGCCGGGACACGTCATCGGTGTAGAGGCCCATCTCGTCGGCCAGCCGTTCGCAGTAGAGTCCCCAGCCCTCGCCGTACGCGTTGAACGGAATCAGCCGGCTCAGCATCGGCAGGCCGGTCAGCTCTTGGGCCAGGCTCAGCCGGAAGTGGTGGCCGGCACGGCCTCATGAAACGCGACCACCTCGGCCATGTACCGGTAACGCTCGTCAGCCCTGAAGGTGTTGGCGAAGTAGATGCCCGGCCGGCTGCCGTCGACCGCCGGCGGCATGTAGTAGCCCCCTGACGCGCCGGGCGCCTCGTCGGCAGGTACCGGCTCGACCAGGCAGGCCCGGCTCGGCAGGCAGGGACGGGAGCTGAGGAGCCGGGATTAGCAGCAGCACTGCAGCTGGAAGTCGCCCGACCGGTCAGCGCTCCTGCTCGGTGGGCGCCTTCACCCGGTTCAGGCAGCGGCCTCGAGCACGGCGAGGTCGCGTACCGCGTAACGGTGATGCTCGGCCTCTTCCTTGAGCACCACCTTGAGGCAGCGGCGCACGACGTACTCCCGGTCGGGATATGGGTCCGCCGGCTTACGACCACATACTCGATCGAGCTCGGCCTCGGTGAGCCCGTCGACGACACGCCGCATCGTGGCCATGCGAGCGAGCCGGGGCGCGAGTACCTCGTCGAGCGTCGGGGTGGCTTCGAGGGTGAGCCCGAGCTTCGCCGCTGCGTCGGGCGGCATCCCGCGGTAAGGAAGGCCCAACGGGTGATACGGCGCATCCTCCTCGAGCACGGCATTACCAAGCCAGGCGTCGCCGGCCATCAGCAGGTGCCGTTGGGTCTCGACGAACGACCACTCGCCGTTGACCTGCTCGTGCAGCTTGGCCTCGGGCAGGAGCCTGGCGCGGTCGAGCGTCGCCTCCCATTGCGTCTCGATGGCATCCCAAGCAGCCCGGTAGTCGACGGAGGACGCGGCGTCACGCGCCAGCACCCGCGTGGGATGCTGCCGGTCGAGCTCGGCCTCGACGTAAGCGGTCACGTCGACGTCGTTAACAACGAGACGCTCGAAGTCGCCACCGAGGTAGACGTCGCCCCCATAGCAGTCCACGATCTTCAGACCGCTGACCTCGCAATCGCGAATCTCAAGGCCCGCAAGATCGCATAGGTGGATGCGGGCACCACGGAACTGGTCACTCTGGGCGTACGCAGCAGGCATCGAGACAACTTCCCGCATCCGTCCCGCCTGCGTCAATGGGTAGCACAGCGTGAGGGTTCTGTCGTACGTCGGGGTACGGCGCCGGGCTGTGAGAGGACGAGCGCGGATGGCTGGCGTGCGGCGGGTGCGGCGCCGACGTACGCGGCGGGTGGAGCCGATCTGGATCACGGTGCGGCCGGGAATTGGTGGCCGAGCTGAATGAACACGGCGCGCCGACGGCTGATGAACCTGCGCCGGTGAGCGGGACGGGTCCGCGCTCGGGGTACGGGTCCGGCCAGGCGGTGCCCAGCACAGCCCAGCCCGGTCGTCGGTGCGGCCGACCGGAACCACCTCGGACGCCAGCACCTCGCGGTACGCGGTCACCGCCGGCCGGACCATCGTCTCCAGTAGCCGGTCCCGCTGGTCCGCGAAGCCTGGCACGTCCACCGCAGGGGTCGGCCGCCTCAGCGGGTCACCCGCTGGGTGGGACAGGTACCGGTCGAAGTGTGCGACCGCGGCGTCGGCGAGGCGCCGGACCGGCAGGCGCCCGGCGGCGATGCCCGCCCGATGCCGCTCAGCGAGCGCCGCGAGCGCAGCCGGGATCTTGGTCAGCCGGGCCAGATAGGCCTCGGCGTGTGCCCGCTCGCTGAGGGTGATCATCGCGAGGGTGATGAACAGGACCGGAGCCGGTGAGAAGACCGTATCCCCCACCGCGTACTCGACGGCGTGCGAGTCCAGGTGAGCCCGCGCCGCGAGCGCCTGCTGGATGACGACCGAACGGGTCACCCGGTCGGTATCCGACAGCCCGCCCGGGTCGAGTGCCTCGGCTCACGCCACGATGTCGGTGAACCGGGCGCCCAGCGCTTCGTCGTGCGTTTCGCTGAAGTCGGGCAGCTGGTCGTCCCTGTCCCGGAAGCCGAGCAACGTGGCATCGGTGGGTTGCGCACAGAAGTAGATGTCCAGCAACTCATCAGCGAGCTGCTGCGCGGCCTTCGCCATTGCGTCTCCAGGGATCCGGCGCGTCGATGACCCAACGTAGGCTACCGGCCCCTGAACCCCCAGAAGTACCGGAAGAACCGGAAGAAGCCGCCCCCATGGGGCAGCGGGCCGCCCCACGTCCTGCTCCACAAACGACGAGCGCCTGCGGGGTCAGCCGCGTCCTCGCCGACGACACTCCCTGCTCACCTGGCCCGCCCACGGGGATCTTCGCGCGGCCGCGGACAGCGGCGGTTCAGCTCGTGTCATCAGGCTGAACCGTTCGGGCGGACGGTCCGTGTTCATCAAAGAGGATCTCGGCTTGCGCGGGGCCATACAGGGGCAGGGCATGTCATCGCAGCCTGGGGTAACCAGATCATGGCATTGGGTCGGTGTCAGCCGCGGCGCGCTGATGACCTGGCGACTACTTAGTGCGATCATGCTGCTGGCAATGGGCGGGATCCATCTCTACCTCGTGTTCCATGGCGTGGGCGGCCTGCTTGGCACGCTGTTCGTTCTCAACGTGATTGGCGCGCTCGTGCTGGCAAGCGCGATCATGGTGCTGTGCGGGCGGCTCCTGTCGCTGGCAACGGTGCTGAGTCTGCTGTTCATGGTGGGCACGTTGCTTGCGCTGGTGCTCGCGCTGACGGTGGGGCTGTTCGGCATTCACGAGGTATTGAGCTTCACGCTGGTGCCCACCACGCTGGTGGTGGAGTCCATTGGCACGATCATCCTGGCGGTAACCGTCGCGCTGGTGCTGCGGTCGCGACGAGCGCCCTGACGGCGCACTTATCGGCAACTTTGCACCTCGTGCCTATGACTCGGATCATCGGTAGCGTCGATCATCGTCGTATCCACGGGCACAAGTAACGCGCACTGATCTGCCCCGTCCGGGCGATCGTTCGGCTCGTCGATACGGTCGAGCCGGCACCGCGCGGATGCGTCAACGTCGAAACGCTCGCGACTGCGTGGATGGCCTGACATATGCTGTCGCGATGCTTTCGGGTGAACGCGTGCTGCTACGCGCGGTCGAACGGGACGACCTGCGCCAGCTCTGGGAGATGGACAACGACCTGGAGGTCGAGCACCGGGCCAGCGACCAGCCGCCGAAGCCGGTCTCGCTTGCCCAAATGGAGGCGCGCTTCGACACCCGCGCGGCGCAGCCGGACTCCGACATTGTCTGGTTCGTCATAGTGGTGGAGGACATGGTGATTGGGTCGTGCGGCCTGCACCATCTCGACCAGTACTCGCAGAGCTGCCACCTGGGCATCGCGATCAAGCGCGACCGGTGGGGGCAGGGGTATGGCCAGGACGCGGTACGCACGCTGCTGCGGTACGCCTTCGGGCCGCTCAACCTCCGCAAGGTGTCGCTGGAAGTACTCGCCGACGACGCGCGGGCGGTGGGTGCGTACCTTAAAGCGGGGTTCACTGAGGAAGGGCGCTTCCAGGCACACACCTGGCACGACGGTGACTATCGCGACGTCCAACGGATGGCCATTTTCCGTCCATCCGAGCCGCCACGTCTCAGGACAGGCTGAGCGCAGCGTCGCCCAGCGGGACGTCCATTTCCACGTAGCCGCCGGTTGCGTCGGTCGCGACGCACGCGATCTGAACGGAGGCGACCTGGCTTCCTTATCTGCCGCCGACCGCGTGCGGCAGAGGTTGGCGGCAGGTAGCGAAGAGAGCATGCCGAGCGACACGAAGCAGCGTCCAATGCTCAGTCTGTAACGGCGACCATGGCGATCGACACCAGGATCCCCGGCCGGTCGACACCCAGCTTGCTCACGCAGCGCGGCGGCCGCACCTCAGGGAAGAACTCATCGAAAACCTCGACAACACCGTCCGCGTCCTCTGGCCGCAGAAGCAGGGTGTGCACCATGACGGCGTCGCTGAGCTCGGCGCCACCAGCGCGCAGGATCGCCTGGCAGTTGAGCAACGATTGGCGGGTCTGCTCCTGGATCGTCGGTCCGGCCAGCTCACCGGTCGCCACGTCCACTCCGACGGTGCCCGCAACGTAGATCGTGTTTGCGACCTTCACCGCTTGGCTGTAGGTGGGGTACTGCGGCGCCTCGGGCGGCGTAGAGATCACTTGTCGGGGCATCGAGTATGCTCCTGTCTGGGCGTTCTGTGGGTGCTCAATCCCTGGGGCGTTCCATCGCGTTCCGTTGGGGCCGCCCAGGAGAGCCCGGTTGGGCCACCGGGAAAGCCGAGCTCACCCATCCTCTTCTGCCGCGATCCGCGCCATCGCCATCCGGTCGCAGTAACGCTGCGTAGTCGCCGGTGAGTACCGCCCGGTGGGGCCACTTCAGACCGTCACGCTGCCGCTCGCCGATCTTCACGGAGGCCAACTCGCGCCGTCATGGTGGGGCCGGCGTAGGCCGTCAGAATCACGCGTGGCGAGTGCGACCAGCCGAGGCGTCTCCCACTCTTCGATTCGATGAAGGACATACCACCGTTTGCTCCCCATCGCCTCGTCTACGTCGCGCGCAGCAAGGCCATACCGCTCGCAAACTCGGGGTAGCCGATGGGCCTTGACTGGGTACAGAGCATCGGCAATCGCCTCACGCAGCTCAGCGGCACGCACGCGTTGCGTCACAACAGAGGCGTATCGGCGCTCCCCGCCATCTACAGACGCCGAGAGCAGCCGTCGATCCGGCACGGCGCACGCCCCGAAGGCGGCCGATAGCCAGCCGCCCCGTCAGGACCTCGACCAGTACGGTCGTCACGACAGCGCATAGGCCGACCGCCCACAGGGGCAACATTACGCAGCGTGGCATCCAACGGGTACGGCAGCGCCGCCGGGCCGCTGCCGCCCAAACCGTAGATCACACATCGATCACATCTATCCACTGCGGACACGAAAAAGGCTCTGATCTGGGAAGAATCACCAGTTCAGAGCCTTGATCACGGGTGCGCCGCCAGGGACTCGAACCCCGAACCCGCGGATTAAAAGCGTGGAAGTGCCAATACCGGTCAATGTCTTGCGGCACCGTTCGGTGCCGTTTTTTGTTGTCCTGTAACGGATACAGCGGCCCCGTGCTGTCGGCTAATGCCGGTCGGTGTTGTTCAGTACCGGAACTGCCG
>VAWN01000001.1:45329-96761 GCA_005885555.1 Actinomycetota bacterium | reverse complement strand
CGGCTGCGGTGTGGGCTTCGGCGATGTGGTCGGGGCAGAGGTTGGCCAGTTCGCGGGCTTTGACGTTGCCCCAGACCAGTTCCATCGGGTTGAGGTCGTGGGCGTAGCCGGGCAGCGCCTCGACGTGCAGCCAGTCGCGTTGGGTGGCCAGCCATGCCTTCATCTGCGGCCGATCGGTGGGCGGACAACCCGTCCCAGACCAGGATCACCGGCTGGCCGCGTAGGTGCTTACGCAGGTCGGTGAGGTAGGCGATGAGGCTTTCGGTGTTGTAGCTGCCGTTGCGGATCTGAAACACGAACACCGCCTGGCTGCGGTCGGGCCGGTAGGCCAGAGCGCCCGCCATGGACATGCGTGTCCAGGAGAACCGGTGGGTCAACACCGGCGTGCGGCCACGCGGGGCCCAGGTGGCCCTCACCGCCGGGAGGAGGGAGAACCCGGATTCGTCCTGGAAGACGATCCAGGCGCCTCGCCGACGGGCCCCCTTTTGATCCTGGGCCAGTCCCGCTTCACCCAGGCCTCGATCGCCGCGTCGTCGCGCTCGGCAGCGCGCCGCGCGGGCCGCTGTCGGGTCCAGCCCAACCGCTGGCGCAGGATCATCCAGGTCTGCGTCGACGCGTACCGCACCCCGGTGAGCTTCTCGATCACCCCGGCGACCCGGCCGACCAGCGCGTCGCGGCCCAGCAGGGACGGCGTGCTCGGCGGGGGCGCGGCCGGCGCCGCGCCCAGCGCCGGATCGTGCGCGAGGATGCGCGACTGCATCGAGACGAGCGCGGGCGTCGGGTCGAGGCCGAACTCGGCGAGCGCCTCGCGGGCGCGGTGGAAGGTCCGCAGCGCCTCGGCTGCCCGTCCGGACCGGTACAGCGCGAGCATCAGCAGTTCCCACATCCGCTCCTGGCCGGGATCCTCGGCGCACAGGCCCTCCAGGGCGGCGACCGCCTCGCCGTGCCGGCCCAGCGCGAGCAGGGTCCCGTAGGTCAGGCCGAGCACCTCGCGACGGCGCTCGTCCGCTTCAACGGCCGCCGCCCGCACGAACGGTTCGTCGGACAGGTCGGCGGCGAGCGTTCCGCGCCACAGCCCGTTCGCGGTCTCGAACCGGTCGAGCGCGTCGACCAGATCGCCGCGGCGCTGTGCCTCGCGGCCCTCGTCGACCAGCGCGCCGAACCGGTCCCGGTCGAGCACCCACGGCCCGAGTTCGAGCCGGTACCCCGGTGCCCGCCGGACCACCCGCGCGGCACCGTTGCTGAACAGCTTGCGCAGGTTGGACAGGTACACCTGGAGCGTCGCCTCGGGCTGCGTCGGTGGCCGGTCGCCCCACACCAGGTCGACCAGCCGGTCCGCGGACACCGTCGCGCCGGCGCGCAGCGCGAGCGCGGCCAGCACGATCCGCTGCTTGCGGCCACCGAGCTTCGCCGACGAACCCTGCCCGTCGACCACTTCGAGCGGACCCAGGATGCGGATCTCCACAACGCCATTCTGGCGCCCGGACCGCCCGGTCAGGTCGGCCGGACCCGGGTCGGCGACCGGTCACCCGCTCGGGGACGCCGACCCGCCGGGCGATGATGACCCGCCGGGTGATGATGATCCGCTGGGACAGCTGAGACCCGGCGCGTCCAGGAGGTTCTGTACCGCGGCGTTGACCCCGACACGCGCCGCCTGTACGGCCGCCACCGTCGCGGGACCAGGGTTCGCGACCAACTCGTCGACCGCGGTCCCGAGCGCCGCAAGAGCGGCCTTCACTGTGTCGGTCTGGGCCTGCCACCGGCCATGCGCGTCGTTGACGAACGTCGCCAGCGCGCTCTTCATCCCGTTGAGGTCAGACTTGATCTCGTCGGCCAGGCCGCGCGCTATCGTGACGTTCTTCAACTTGTCCCACGACGCGCGCAGCGCGCCGGCATCGGCGCACACCGCGGCGTCGGACACCGGGGCCGGGGCGGCGGACGAGGCCGACCACGCCGGGCTGGTACCGGCCGGCGCAGGGCTCCCACCCTTGGCGCAGGCCGCGATTGTCAACGGGAGAGCGCATAGGAACAGAGCCAGCCGCCATGCGGTCGGTTTGATGAGCATCGTTTTCGCGCCCCATTCCGAACGAGTGACCGTTCATGTCGGGTGATCGTCCTTCGGGTCATCGCTAGCCGTGGTGAGCTCCGGGGAGTCTCATCCGGTCATCGTCGAATGTGGATTGCCGGCGCCGACGTCGCCTCACCCCGCCGGTGTGAATCGGCGCGTGCCTCAAATGGGTCGTCGCGGCCTGGGCCAACGCGATACGGAAGGCCATTGTGGGCCGGACACCGCCGCCGGTACCGTCGCCTGACGGGTCAGGCCGGAACAGTCGGTTAGGGGACGATGGATCCTCGGTCAGCGCAGCGGTCCGGATCGCGGCCGGTCATTGGAATGGTGACCACCGGCCCGGTCCTGGAGAACAGCGAGGAGCAGTGGCTGGGCGTCAGCGACGCCGCCCGGGCGGCCGGCTGCGACCTGATCTGCTTCGTGGGTACCGAGCAGGGGCACCCGGACAGCCTGATCCGCAGGTCCAACGCGATCTACGACCTGGTGTCCGGCGAGCGCGTCGATGCGCTGGTGATCTGGACGACGCGGATCGGCCTGCTGCTGTCCGATGCCGAACTGGAGCGGTTCGTGCGGCGGTACGAGCCGGTGCCGATCGTCTGCGTTGAGCGGCCGGTGGCCGGCTGGCCGACGGTACGGATGGACGACCGGGGTGGCATGGCGGAGGCGGTGGGCCACCTCATCGACGTGCACGGCCAGCGCCGGATCGGGTTCGTCCGGGGGCCGGAGAACCACGGCGGCGCGCAGCAGCGGTACCAGGGCTACCTCGACGCCCTCCGCGCGCACGGGCTGGCGGTCGACCCCGATGTCATCACGGCGCCGGGAGACTGGAACTGGGATCCCGACATCGCCGCCGAGGCCGTCGGCAAGATGCTCGACCGGCTCGCCGAGCCGCCCGGCGCGATCGCCGCTGCGAACGACGACCTGGCGCTGGGCGTCCTGGCCGCGTTGGAGGCGGCCGGTATCCGGTCCCCGGCCGACGTGGCGGTGGTCGGCTTCGACAACCGGGCCAACATCCGCACCCATGACCTCGGGTACGAGGACGCCGGGGGCCACGAGCTGGTCTCCGCGGCGTCCCGCCGGGTGAACATCAACGCCGGTACCGTCGAACTCACCACGGTCAAGGCGCCGTTCGCGCAGATGGGCCGCAGGGCGCTGGAGATCGCTCTCGCCCTGGCCCGCGGCGAGCCGGCACCGGCGGTGCAGACCGTCCCGACGGAGCTGGTCGTGCGCCGCTCGTGCGGATGCTTCCTCGCCACCCATGCGGACGCGGCGCCCGCCGGTCGGGAGCGGATCGTGGTCAGGGAACCGGCCGACGGGCCCGACGCGGTCGCCGCGCAGCTACGCGCGGCACTCGGTACCGGCGCAGCAAGCCTGCCGGACCAGTGGGCGACACGGCTTGTGGCGACCTTCCTCGACGACGTTGCAGACAGCACCGAGGCCGGGTTCCTGCCGCTGCTCGACGAGTACGTCCGCGCCAGTGCCCGCGCCGGCTGTGAGCCGACCCGGTGGTGGCGGGCGCTGGTCGGGCTGCGCCCGCTCGCCAACGCCTGCCTGGCCGACACCGGTTTCATCGAAGACCTGTGGCTGCGGATGCAGCTGCTGATCGGCGAGACGACCGAGCGCTTCGGCGAATACCGGCACATGCTCGACGAGAAGCGCAACCAGACGGTACGCGAGGCCGGGTACCGTCTCATCGCCGCCCGTGACCTTGAGGAACTGTGCGCCGCGCTGGTCGCCGAACTGCCCCGGTTCGGCATCCCCGGCTGCCACGTGGCCGTGTACACGTCCGTCGACGGGTTCGGTGACGACCCGGACGCGGCCGACGACCGTTCGACCGCGCGCGTCGTCCTCGCCTACGAGAACGGCGCGCGCCGGGAGGACATCGACCCGGCGCCGTTCCCCGCCACCCGCCTGACCCCCTACGACCTCGACCGGCCCGCGCCGTCCAGCATCGTGGCACTACCGCTGGTCGTGGTCGAGGGGCAGCTCGGCTTTGTCCTGTTCGAGCTGGGCCCGCGGCTCGGCTGGCTCTACCAGGCGATGCAGGAGCAGGTGAGCAGCGCGCTGCGGGGCGTGCTGTTCGTGCAGCGGGAACGGCGGGCCTTCGCCGCCGTGGAGGACGGGCGCCGCCGGCTCGAACGCGCGCACGCCGAACTCGAACACCGGGTGGCCGAGCGTACCGCCGAACTGGCTACCGCCAACCGGATCCTCACCGAGCAGATGACCGAACGTGAGCGGGCCGAGCAGCGTCAGGCCAGCCTGGAGACACAACTGCGGCACGCGCAGAAGATGGAGGCGATCGGCCGGCTCGCCGGTGGCGTCGCGCACGACTTCAACAACCTGCTCACCGTCATCAACGGCAACTGCGAGACGCTGCTGCGGGTGCTCACCCCCGGCGATCCGCGGCGGCCCGAGATCGAGGACATCCGCTACGCCGGCCGGCGCGCCGCCAACCTGACCAACCAGCTGCTGGCCTTCACCCACCAGCAGGTCCTGCATCCGCGCCGGCTCGACCTCAACCAGGCCGTGGCGAACGTGCAGGCCATGCTCCAGCGGCTGATCGGCGAGGACATCGAGCTGGCCGGGCGGCTGGCCCGGGACGTGGTACCGGTCTGGGCCGACGACGGTCTCGTCGAGCAGGTCATCTTCAATCTCGCCGCGAACGCCCGTGACGCGATGCCCGACGGTGGCGTGCTCACCATCGAGACCGCCAACGCCCGCCTCGACAGCGACCACGCCGGCCGGCTGGTGGACGTGCCCCCGGGCGACTACGTCATGCTCCGCGTCCGCGACACCGGTGTCGGCATGGACGAGGCGATCCAGGCCAACGTCTTCGAACCGTTCTTCACCACCAAGCCGCGGGGCAAGGGCACCGGCCTGGGGCTGGCCACGGTGTTCGGGATCGTGCAGGACAGCGGCGGCCAGATCAACCTGACGAGCGCGCCGGGCCAGGGCACCACCGTCGACATCTACCTTCCCGCAGCGCCTGCCGACAGCCAGACCGAGCCGCAGACGCCGGCGCACCAGTCGCCGGGCGGCGGGTCGGAGACGATCCTGCTCGTCGAGGACGACGACCGCGTACGCGCGATCACCCGGCGGTTCCTGATGGGCCAGGGGTACCTGGTGCTGGAGGCCGAGGACGGGTACCACGCGCTGCTGGTGGCGCACGGGCACAAGGGGCCGATCGACCTCGTCATCACCGACGTGGTGATGCCGCGGATGGGCGGCCTGCAGTTCGTCGCACAGTTACGGGAGGTCCGGCCCGACAGCCGGGTGCTCTACATGTCCGGCTACACCGACGGGTACCTGACACAGGAGCGGCTCGTCGGCGCGTCGCTGCTGAACAAGCCGTTCTCCGAAGACGCGCTCCTGCGCCGGGTACGCGCTCTGCTCGACCAGCCCCGTCCGGCGGGGTGAGCCGGGTCAGCCGTTCTGCACGTCGACGTGGACGACGTAGTAGAAGCCCCCCGATCCGTCCGGCTTCCTCAGCTCGCCGGTGCGGATGGCAAGTACCTGATCGCTGTCGGGTGCCACCTGGGTACCGAGCCCATAGGTCACGTACCCCTCGAAGTCACCACCGAAGCCGTAGCTCTTCAGGCTCGGGAAGCCGATGTGCGAATGTGGCGACACCTTGATCGTGGAATGGCCGGCCAGGTCCCGCGTCTGTGCGTCCACGAACTGGATCCGCAGGAAGCTGTTGCCCTCCAACGAGATTGGCGCGCCCCGGCCTTCGCTGAGCACCTGCCGGACGTACTGGAAGTTGTACGACGGGAAGGCACCACGGAAGTAGAACGAGATCCGCCCATACTTCGGGTTCCCCTCGGGGTGGTCGCCCACGTAGATGGCCACCAGATACGGCAGCGGAGGTTCCGGCGGCCAGGCGATGGGCGGGGTCAGCGGGTGGGTGACCGTGACCCTGTTCGACGGCACACCCCAGTCGTAGCTGACCCGGTACTCCAGACCGGGCGCCGTCGGCTCGCTGGCCGGCAGCGCGGGCTCGGTCGGCAGCGCTGGCCCGGTCGGCTTGGCACCCCCGGTGGCCGACGTGCTCGCGGAAGGCGCTGGCGCTGCGCCGCCCTCGCCCGGGCCGGCCGGGCCAGGCCGGGTGCAGCCGCCAGCGGTGAACGCCGCCACGACAAACAGAAACAGTGGTACCCGGCGCATCCTCATTGTGGTCCTCCTGAGGCCGATCCGTCGCGTGGTGTCGGCGGGAAGATGACGCGCCAGCCGGGGATTCGGTTTACCGCCGCCGGTATCGCTCGACGGCGGCTGCACCGATCCACTTCCTCGGCATCGTGTTGAACCTCGACGGCGCCCCGGTCCACGGCGAGCGCAGCGCTTGCCAAGGCGTCGCCGGCCGCACGTAATCTGACGGAGTGCCGAGGGAACTGCTACGGCGAGCCGGGAATTTGCCCTCCGAAATGACGAGTTTCGTGGATCGCCGCAGCGAATTGGCCGAGATCCAGCGGCTGGTATCGACCGCGCGGCTGGTGACCCTGACCGGTACCCCGGGCGTCGGCAAGACGCGGCTTGCGCTGCGGGCGGCGGCGGGTCTGGGGCGCCGCCTGCCTGACGGTGCCTGGCTGGTCGAGCTGGCCGAGATCCGTGACGACGCCCTGGTCGCCGACGCCGTCGCGCAGGCGCTGCGCGTTCACCATCTGGTCGACCGGTCGCCGCTGGATGCGGTGAGGGAGTTCTTCCGGGACCGTCGAGCCCTGCTGATTCTGGACGGTTGTGAGCACCTGGCGCAGGGCTGCGCCGAACTCGTGGGGACGCTGCTCCGCGACGTGGAAACCGCGCGGATCCTGACGACGAGCAGAGAGGCTCTCGCGGTAGGTGACGAGCGGGTGTTCGTCGTCGCGCCGCTGGGGCTGTCGAATGGCGCTCCTGGGCGCAACGGCACGCCGGTGGCGGCGGCGCACCTGTTCGCCGACCGGGCTTCTGCGGTATCACCGCACTTCGCCCTGACGACGGAGAATGCGCAGCTAGTAAACGCGATATGCCATCGGTTGGACGGCTTGCCGTTGGCCATCGAACTGGCGGCGACCCGGTTACGGGTCCTGTCTGTCGAGCATCTCATGCATCGGCTGGACGATCGGTTCGCGGTGCTCGACGCCGGCCACCGCACCGGGGCACGGCACCAGCGCACGCTGCGTGCCACGGTGGACTGGAGCTTCGATCTTTGCACGCCGCAGGAGCAGGCGATGTGGGCGCGGCTGTCGGTGTTCGTGGGCCGCTTCGACCTGGCTGCCGCGGCGTACGTCTGCGCCGTGGACGGGGTCGATCCGGAGTCGGTTTTCGGCGTCCTCGACGGGCTCGTTGCCAAGTCCATTCTGCAGGTGCGGACGCAGGCCGGGCAGGTCCGGTACTGGCTGCTGGACACGCTGCGCCAGTACGGGGCGCAACGCCTACGCGCTACGGACACCCAAGCGACGGTGCGCCGCCGGCATGCCGACTGGTACCTGGACCTCGTCGAACGCGCTGAGCGGGAATGGTTCGGACCTGAGCAGATTTCGTGGCTCGCACGGATGCAGGCGGAGTGGGCCAACATACGCGCCGCGCTGGAATTCCACCTGTCCTCCGGTGACGCCGAACTTGGCGCGCGGTTGGCCGGTGCGCTGTGGTTCTACTGGACGAACTCGGGCCCTACCAACGAGGCCGGATACTGGTTGGACCGGGTGCTCGCGCTGGACACGAAGCCGAGCGCGCTCCGGGCGAAAGCGCTATGGGTCGCCGGGTACGTCGCAATCGTGCGAAACGAACGTGATCGCGCTGCCGACTGGCTCGCCCAGGCCCGTCCCATGGCCGCGCAGTTCGGCGACCGCCTCCTTGAGGCATGGATTGTCGGGCGCCAGCAGAGCATGGCCACGATTCAGGGCGAGTTCGACCGGGGGATGGCTCTGGGAGAGGAGGCCCTGCGCCTGTTCGAGGAGGCCGGCGAGAGCGACGGGGCAGGGGCGGCGCTGGTACACACCACGACGGCTACCATCGGAATGTTCCGGGGCGATGTCGGCGCAACGACAGCAGCGTCCAACCGTGCCCAGGCAATCTGCCGCGCTCACGGGGAGCGCTGGATCCAAGCCTTCACGCTCGCAAATCTGGGTCGGCTGGCCTGGATGCGCGGCGAAGCCGAGCAGGCCATCGAACTGACCCGCGAGATGATCCGGCTGCGCCGGGGCGGGCCGCAGCCAGCGGCGCTGCTTCCCGCCCTCGAACAGATGAGCTGGGCGACCGAGGCGGCCGGGCAGCACCGGCGGGCCGCCACATTACAGGGCGCGCTGCACCAGCTCCGCCGCACGTTCGCCATACCGGTCAACACCAAGGTGCCGGCGGTGTACCTCCTCGATCCCACGCAGAGCTGCGAACGACGCACCCGGCTCGCGCTGGGCGAGCGTGCCTACACCAACGCATTCCGCCGGGGCACCCGGATACCGATCGAGGACATAGCCACATTTGCGCTCGGCGAGAAGGCCAAGCCGGACCAGCGGACTGTGGGCCCTCAGCTGACCCGACGAGAACTGCAGGTCGCGCACCTCGTTGCCGAGGGCCTGTCCAACCGGGAGATTGCCAGCCGCCTGACCATCTCGACCCGAACCGCCGAGTCACATATCGAACACCTGCTCGGCAAGCTCGGCTTGAACTCCAGAGCCCAGATCGCCGCCTGGGTCGCTCATTCTCTCCAGGACAGACCGACCCCGCCGACATCGTGACGGAGTGCCAACAGCCTGAGCGCCTCCTGCGCGGGGCTGCCGGGAGCGGCGTGGAACACGAGCAGCCGCCGGCCGTCGACCGCGGTCAGGATCTCGGAGGTGAGATCGAACGCGCCGGCTGCCGGGTGGTGGAACCGGCGCTGGCCGCCGGTATTGACCCGCACGTCGTAGTGTCGCCACAGCCGGGCGAACTCGGCGCTGTCCGCGCACAGGTCGGCCACGAGAGTGGCCAGGTGCGGCGAGGCGGGGTCGGCGCCGGCGACGGTACGCAGGTCCGCGACGCAGTCCGCGGTGATCTCCGGCCACGACAGGATCACGTCCCGGGCCTCCGGATGGGTGAACACATACCGGATCAGGTTGCGCCGTGCGACCGGCCACCCGACGAGTCCGGCCATGAGCCCGGCACCCTCGGCGTTGTACCCGAGGATCGTGCTGAGCGGGTCCAGGATGTAGGCCGGGGCTGGCCGTACGAGGTCCAGCAGTCGCAGCAGGCCGGGCCGGACGGTACCGGCAACGGAGCCGCCGCGCGGGTGCGGCAGGCCGTTGCGCGGGTGCGGCAGGCCGCCGCGGGCCAGCCGGTGCAGGTGTGCCCGCTCGTCGTCGTCCAGCCGCAGCGCGGTGGCGAGCGCGTCCAGAACGCCGGTACCGGGATTGGTGTCGCGACCCTGCTCCAGCCGGACGTAATAGTCGACGCTCACCCCGGCGAGCGCGGCGAGTTCCGCACGGCGCAGGCCGGGGGTCTGCCGTCGTCCGATGCCGCCGGGTAGCCCGACGTCGGCCGGACGCAGGCGGCCGCGCCGGTTGCGCAGGAACTCCCCCAACGTCGCGCCGTTGCCCACCGGGCCAGTCTGGCACCGTACCCCCGCGGTGGGGTGGCCCTGGCGGGGCCAGGCCCGGCCGAGCCTTCCGCCGTCACCGGCCCGGTACCACGCTGGCCGGCATGACAACCGGGCACGTACTCGTCATCGGCGGCAGCTCCGGGCTGGGGCTCGCACTCGCCGGGCTGCTGCTTTCCGGCGGCGCCGAGGTCACCATCGCCAGCCGGTCCGCCGAGCGCCTCGCCGCGGCGGCCGCCCACCTGCGCGCCGCGCCGGACCGGTTGCGCACCCAGGTCCTGGACATCCGCGACGAGGACGGGGTCCGCCGGGGGCTGGAGGCATCGGTACCGGTGCACCACATCGCCGTCACCGCGGCCGATGCGACCCGGGCGACCGGACCGCTCGGCGGATTCCAGCTCACCGACGCGCGGGCGGTCATGGACGCCAAGTTCTTCGGCCCGTGGCTGGTCGGCAGGTACGCCGCCGGCCACCTGCCACCGACCGGCTCGATCACGCTCACCTCGGGCATTCCAGCACACCGCCCGCGACCGGGCTCGTCCGTAACCGCTGCCGCCAATGCCGCGGTGGAAGGACTCGTCGGCGCGCTGGCACTGGAGCTGGCACCGGTCCGGGTGAACGCGGTGTCACCGGGCTGGATGGACACCCCACTGTGGGACACGATCGCCGGCGACCGGCGCGCCGAGCGGCTCGCGGAGATGGCCGCCCGGCTACCCGTCGGCCGGGTCGCCCGACCCACCGACGTGGCCGAGGCGTTCGTCGCGCTGATGGACAACGCGCACATCACCGGTACCGTCCTCCACGTCGATGGCGGTCAACGCCTGGTCTGACGGCTGTTCCCATCGCGGCGTGGGCCGGCGGGCGTACCTGGCGCCCCCGAGCCGACAATCTGTCCTTGATTCGACTGTGCTCCGTCCGGAAACTCCACGACAGTTCCGGCCGGCGGGCAGTAACGTCGCACGTCGTCGCAACCCGGGAGGATGCCGTGAGTCAGCCAGAAACAGGCGGCAAGGAACCCCGTACCGATCCCACGCCCGAAGACCCGGGCACCGGTACCCCACGCGATCCGGCCGGCGAGCCACCGGACGGCCCGATCATCAGTCCCGAGCCGGACCCCGACGAGGACGGTGGCTGGTTCCGCGCGGATGGCGGCACGTCCCGCAAATGGTAGCCACCGCCGAACCCGCGCCCGCACCGTCGAGCCCGCCGACGCCGCCGACCCCCGTACCGGACGTCTCCCCCGCCGAGTACGGCTGGGACGGGCCGGTACGCCTGCCGGACCTGTGGGACCAGTTGGCACCAGGAATCCTGGTCACCTTCGCGAAGGTCATTGACGCGCGCCAGGCGACGGCGGACCTCGAGTACCGTGCCGAAGCCCGGGCGGCGGAGGTGGCCCTACGCCGCAAGTTCGTCGACCAGAACGGCCAGCTTCTCAACGCCTTCTACTGTGGCAACATCATCGCCGGCTGCGCCCTGACCGAACGCACGGAGAAGAGAGGCCGGCGGCACGTCACGACGCACACCCTGTACACGACGCTGAACCGGGCGACGCCGGAACTCGCCGCGCTGGAGCACCGGTGCAACGTGCTGGCGGTACGCGCCAACTCGGCGCTCGGCGGCCGGGCGTCGACGGTATCCGATCTGCGGGTCGCGACGGACATGGCGTTCTCGGCGATGACCCGGGTGCTCCGGGCGGCCGACGAAGCGGCGGCACCGGATGCCACGAAGGACAGTCAGCTCATCAAGGCCGCCGCGCAGGAGGTCGCCGAGGCCGAGCGGGTGGTCGGCAAGACGATCGAGCGGGAAGGCGGCTTCACCTACTTCCAGGGGGTACTGGCCGGGGCGGTACTCGCCTTCGTGCTGTCGACTCTCCTCGGCATCGCGACCGCGCAGTACTGGCCGAAACTCATCAGCACCGCCGGACTCGTCGGCGCGCTGGTCTTCGGTGCCCTGGGCGCGGTGACAAGCGTGTTCCAGCGGATCTCCGCCGACGGCGTCACGCTGACCTTCACGCCGTCGCGGATGCGGTTGATGGCGCTGGGTTCACTGCGTCCCCTCGTCGGCTCGACGTTCGGTGTGGTGGCCTATCTCGGCATCGTCGCAGGCGTGCTCGGCTCGGCGACCGTGACGGCGAGTGCGAGCTCGGCCTTCGGGTTGGCCGCCATCACCGGGTTCGCCGCGGGGTTCAGCGAGAGACTCGCCACCGACGTGGTCAAGCGCGCCGAAGCCATCGGTACCGTCTCCACGACGCGCGAACCCGAAGCCGGAGGCTCCTGAACAGACGGCAGTTACCGGTTACCGGACACCCGGACCGGGTCGACGTGCCAGATGCGTTCACAGTACTCACGGATCGTGCGGTCGGATGAGAAGAATCCGCACCGCGCGGTGTTGAGAATCGACATCGTCGTCCACCGCTCGGCATCCAGCCACGCCTCGGCAACGGCCTCCTGACAGTCCACATAGGACCGGTAGTCGGCGAGGGCGAGGTACTCGTCGACGTTGAGGATCGTGTCGACGAGCGGCGCGACCGCGTCCCGGTCGCCGTCGGAGAAGGCACCGGCGGCGATCGCGTCGATCGCGGCGTGCAGCTCCTTGTCCTGCTCGTAGAAAGAACGTGGCCGGTACCCGTGCCGGCGCAGCGTCGTCGCCTGTTCGGCGTCGAGCCCGAAGAGGAAGAAGTTCTGCCCGCCGACCCGGTTACGGATCTCGATGTTCGCGCCGTCGAGGGTACCGATGGTGACCGCGCCGTTGAGCGCGAGCTTCATGTTGCCGGTACCGGAGGCTTCCTTGCCGGCCAACGAGATCTGCTCGGACAGGTCGGCCGCGGGCACGATCAGCTCGGCGCGGCTCACGTTGTAGTCGGGCAGGAAAGCAACAGTGACGTACCGGGACACCTCAGGGTCGGTGTTGATGGTGTCGGCGACCCCGTTGACCAACCGCATGAGGTGTTTCATCAACGCGTACCCGGGTGCTGCCTTTCCGGCGAATACAACAGTGCGCGGCACGAGCCCGGCGGCGTTACCGTTGCGGATCCGGTTGTACAGCGTGACGACATGCAGCACCTTCAACAGCTGCCGCTTGTACTCGTGGAACCGCTTGATCATCACATCGCAGAGCGCGTCCGGATCCACCCTGACGCCGATGGTCTTCGCCGCGTATGCCGCGAGGTCCTGCTTGTTGCGCCGCTTCACCGCGCGCCACCGCTCGCGGAACGCGGGATCGTCCACGGCCGCCGCCAGTCCGCTCAACTGTTCCAGGTCGCGCAGCCAGCCGGTGCCGCCGAGCCGCTCGCTGACCAGTTCGGCCAGGCGTGGGTTGGCCAGTTGCATGAACCGCCGCGGGCTGACCCCGTTGGTGACGTTGTGGAACTTGTCCGGCCAGTACTGCGCGAGGTCGTACAGCGTCGTGGCGGCCAGCAGTTCGGAGTGCAGCTCGGCCACGCCGTTGACCGCGGAACTACCCACCACCGCAAGGTGCGCCATCCGTACCCGCCGCTCCGGCGCCTCCTGGATGATGGACAGCCGGCGCAGCTTGTCCGGCCGGCCCGGGTACCGCCGGGCGACCTCTTCGAGGAAGAAGTGGTTGATCAGATAGATGATCTCCATGTGCCTTGGCAGCAGCCGCTGCACCAGCGCGACCGGCCAGGTCTCCAACGCCTCCGGCAGCAGCGTGTGGCAGGTGTATGCGAACGTGCGCCGGGTGATCGACCACGCGTGGCCCCAGTCCAGCCCGTCCTCGTCGACCAGCAGCCGCATCAGCTCGGCGACGGCCAGCACCGGATGGGTGTCGTTGAGCTGAATCACCAGCTTGTCCGGGAAGGCGTCCCAGTCGCTGTTGCGCAACCGGAACCGCCGGATGATGTCGCGCAGCGAACACGACACCATGAAGTACTGCTGCTTCAGCCGCAGTTCCCGGCCCAGCTCGGTGCTGTCGTTGGGATACAACACCTTGGTGATGCTTTCCGACCGGACGATGTCCTCGACCGCCTCGGCGTACTGGCCGACCTCGAACCGTTCGAGGTCGAACGACTCCCGCGTCGCGCGGGCCCGCCAGAGCCGGATGATGTTCACCGTCTGGGTGCCGAATCCCGGGACGAGCATGTGGCTCGGCTCGCCGCGTACCGTCTCGCCGGGCAGCCACCGCCGGCGCAGCCCGCTCGCGTCGCCCTCGACCGGCTCGGTCGTGCCGTAGAAGCCGACCACCTGCCGGTCGTCGGGAGCCGCGAACTCCCACGGGTTTCCGTAGAACGTCCAGTCGTCGGGCCGCTCGACCTGGGCGCCGTCGCGGAACGTCTGCTTGAAGATGCCGAACTCGTAGCGGATGCCGTACCCGACCGCGGGGATGTCCGACGTGGCCAGCGAGTCGAGGATGCAGGCGGCGAGCCGGCCGAGGCCACCGTTGCCGAGGCCCGGCTCGACGTCGAACCCCTCCAGCTCCTCGTAGGACAGCCCGTAGTTGCGCAGCACCGGGTCCAGCCACTTCCCGGTGTCGGTGTACAGCACGTTCTGGGGCAGCTGCCGGCCGAGCAGGTACTCGGCGGACAGGTAGTACACGAACCGGGGGTTGGTCGCGTAGTGGACCGCCGTCGTCCGGGCGTACCGGTCGATCAGCTGGTCACGGATTGTGAGCGCGAGTGACTGGTAGGCGTCCTGCCGGCTGGCCGACTCGATGGCCGTCCCGCGCTGGTAGTACAGGTTCCCGACCAGGTCCTGCTCGAAGTCCTCGCGGGTCGCGCCCACGCTGGGCGGTCTGGGGCCAGGTCGGACTTCCGTCACGTTCTGCGTCCTTTACAGCGCGGCGCTCAAAGCAAGCCGGACATTACCACCGCCCCGCGCGGCCGACCCGGAAAGTGATGGTGCTGAGAGTGTCCGGTACCGGTCGGTGGCCTCGACGTCACAGATGAGCGGCACCGCACGGGTGCCGGCGGAGAGGAAACGGTCATGAAATACATGATCATGGTGTATAACTCGCAGCTCGACTACGACGCGATGACCGGCCGGGCCACCCCGGACCGCCCGGCCTGGTCCCCGACCGACCTGCAGGCGATGTACGGCTTCATGGAGTCGTTCAACGCCGAACTCGCCGACTCCCGGCGAACTGGTGGCCACCTACGGGCTGACGCCACCGGTACCGACACCGCGGCGCTGTGGGCGAAGCTGGACGGCTGCACCACGCCGCCCGTCGCCCGGAGCCGTCGGCACGGCCACGACGACCCGTAGCAGGTGCGACGGGCAGGTGCGGCTCTACACCGTCACCGGCGGCGGGCACACCTGGCCGGGCGGGTTGCAGTACCTGCCGGAGAGCGTGGTCGGCAAGACCTCCCGCGACTTCGACGCCGGTCAGGTCGTCGCGGACTTCTTCAGGGGAGCGGACTTCTTCAGGGGATCAGCACGCGGGACATCGCCGCGGTGAGCATCGCGCGCCAGCCGGGCAGCGGCGGCACCCCGGTACCGTGCCAGCGCTCGTGGCCGAGCACGCTGAAGGTCGGCCGCGGGGCCGGCCGGACGAACCGGTCGCTCGTGGTCGGGCGCACCCGTGCCGGATCCAGCCCGGCCTCGGCGAAGACCGCCCGCGCCAGGCCGTACCAGGTGGTCTGGCCGCCGGCGGTACCGTGATAGATCCCCGGCGCCGCGTGACCGGCCGCCGCCGCCCCGGCCAGGGCGACCAGCTGCGCGGCCAGCGCATAGGACCACGTCGGCGGCCCCTCCTGGTCGGCGACCACGTCGACGGTCTCCCGCTCGGACGCCAGCCGCAGCATCGTGCCGACGAAGTTGCGGCCGTGCGCGCCGTAGAGCCAGGCGGTGCGCACCACGAACCCGCCGCCGGCAAGCGCGGCCCGCTCCCCGACCAGCTTGCCGCGCCCGTAGGCGTTGAGCGGTGCGGTCGGCGCGTCCTCCGGGTACGGCGCGGTGGCGGTGCCGTCGAAGACGTAGTCGGTGGAGATCTGGAACAGCCGCGGGCCGGCCGCCTCGGCGAGCACCGCGACCCCGTACCCGTTGACCGCCGTCGCCGCCTGCTCCGCCGCCTCGGCACCGTCGACGTCGGTCCACCCGGCCGCGTTGACGACGACATCGCAGCCGGCGACCGCGGCGCGTACCGCGGCCGCGTGGGTGATGTCGAGGACGTCGTGGGTGGCCGCGACGACGTCGGTCTCGCCCGCCTCGGCCAGCACCGTGCACAGGTCGCGGCCGAGCATCCCGCCCGCGCCGGTGACCAGCCAGCGCATCAGCCGGCGTCCCGCGCCTTGAGCGGCTCCCACCAGTCGCGGTTCTGGCGGTACCACGCGACCGTGCCGGCCAGGCCCGCCTCGATGCCGATCCGCGGGACGTACCCCAGCTCCTCGCGGATCTTCGTGATGTCCAGGGAGTACCGGCGGTCGTGGCCCTTGCGGTCGGGTACCGGCTGCACCATGTCCCAGCCGGCGCCGCAGGCGGCCAGCAGCCGCTCGGTCAGCTCCCGGTTGGTCAGCTCGGTGCCGCCACCGATGTGGTACACCTCGCCGGGCCGGCCCTTCTCCCGGACCAGCTCAATGCCGCGGCAGTGGTCCTCCACGTGCAACCAGTCGCGGATGTTGCCGCCGTCGCCGTACAGCGGCACCTTCCTGCCGTCGAGCAGGTTGGTGACGAACAGCGGGATCACCTTCTCCGGGAACTGGTGCGGCCCGTAGTTGTTGGAGCAGCGGGTGACCGCGACGTCCACGCCGTGGGTGCGGTGCGCGGCCAGCGCCAGCAGGTCGGAGCCGGCCTTCGAGGCGGCGTACGGCGAGTTCGGCGCGAGCGGCCACTCCTCGGTCCACGAGCCGTGCTCGATCGAGCCGTACACCTCGTCGGTGGACACGTGCACGAACCGGCCGACCCCGGCCGTGCGCGCCGCGTCGAGCAGCACCTGGGTACCGAGCACGTTGGTGGTCACGAACGGTACGGCGCCGGCGATCGAACGGTCCACATGCGACTCGGCGGCGAAGTGGACAACGACGTCGTGACCCGGCAACAGGTCGCGAACCAGACCGGCGTCGCCGATGTCGCCCTGCACGAAGGTGAGTCGGGGATGCGTCACCGGAAGGTTCGCGCGGTTTCCGGAGTACGTCAGCGCGTCCAGCACCGTCACCGCGGCGCCGGCAGCGCCCGGGTACTGGTCGGCCAGAACAGCCCGGACATAGCCGGACCCGATGAAACCGGCGCCGCCGGTGACGAGAATCCTCACGGGTCGCGAGTGTAGTCCGGTGACTCGGACCGTCTAGGCTGCGCAGGTGCGTGGAATTCTGCTCGCCGGTGGCACCGGCTCCCGACTGTGGCCGATCACGCTGGCGATGTCGAAGCAGCTGATGCCGATTTTCGACAAGCCGATGGTGTACTACCCATTGACCACTCTGGTCACCGCCGGCATCCGCGAGGTACTCGTCATCACCACACCCGAGGACCAGCCGCACTTCCAGCGCCTGCTGGGCGACGGCAGCCAGTTCGGGTTGGCGCTGTCGTATGCCACGCAGCCCCATCCGGAAGGCATCGCGCAGGCGTTCCTCATCGGTGCGGACTTCATCGGCGACCAACCGGTGGCGCTGATTCTCGGCGACAACATCTTCCACGGTGTCGGGTTGGGCCGGCAGTTGAGTGCGCACAGTCAGCCGTCCGGGGGACGCATATTCGCCTATCCGGTCGCCGATCCGCACCGGTACGGCGTCGTCGAGTTCGATCCGGACGGGCGGGTGTTGTCCATTGAGGAGAAGCCGGCCCGGCCGAAGTCGACGTATGTGGTACCCGGGTTGTATTTCTACGACAACGACGTGGTCCGGATCGCCAAGGAGCTGACCCCGAGCGCGCGCGGCGAGCTGGAGATCACCGGGGTCAACGAGGAGTACCTGCGCCGCGGCCGGCTCACCGTCACCGTGCTCGACCGGGGTACCGCCTGGCTGGACACCGGTACCTTCCAGTCGCTCGTGCAGGCCTCGGAGTTCGTCCGGGTGATCGAGGAGCGGCAGGGGCTGAAGATCGGCTGCGTCGAGGAGGCGGCCTGGCGGCGCGGGTTCATCTCCGACGACGAGCTGCGGTCGCTGGCCGGGCCGCTGACCAAGAGCGGCTACGGCAGCTATCTGCTGCGCCTGCTGGAGGACGACCCGTACGGCGGTGTCCGGTGAAGATCCGGCCGTTGACCGTCGAGGGGGCCTACGAGGTCTCTCCCGTGCAGCACACCGACACCCGCGGTACGTTCCTGGAGTGGTACCGCTTCGACGCGCTGGCCGCGGCGGTCGGGCACCCCCTCGAACTGGCTCAGGCGAACATGTCGGTGTCCGCCCGCGACGTGGTGCGCGGCATCCACTTCGCCGACGTGCCCCCCGGGCAGGCGAAGTACGTCGTCTGCGTGTCGGGTGCCGTGCTGGACGTCGTGGTGGACCTGCGCACCGGCTCGCCGACGTACGGCCAGTGGGAGTCGGTACGGCTCGACGACGTGGACCGCCGCGCGGTGTACCTCACCGAAGGACTCGGCCACGGGTTCTGCGCGATGTCCGACCGGGCCACGGTGGTGTACCTGTGCTCGACCACCTACCGCCCCGGCCACGAGCACGCCGTGCACCCGATGGACCCCGAGCTCGGCATCGCCTGGCCGACCGCCACGCCGCTGTTGTCCGCGAAGGACGCGGCCGCCCCGTCGCTGGCGCAGGCGCGGGTGTCGGGTCTTCTGCCGGAATACGACACCTGCCGGACCTACCGGGGGTCGGCCGGTCGGACTTAACCTGTCCACCATTACGGCGGGCGGATTGGCCATCTGACAATTGCGGTGTACGTGACATCCTCCGGTCGGACATTCCCGTCACGGAAAGTGTCGGGGGGTGCGAACCCCCGAAATCGGGATCGCCGGATCTGAGTGCCTTGCGCTTGTTTCAATTGTCATCTAGTCGACTCGGTGGAACTCCCAACCGGAAAGGGTCTGGCGCAACGGCGCCGGATTTAGCAATCTCTCCTCTGGACTCATTCGGGTCCGTGGCGGGCCCGTTCCTCTCCGGATGCTTAGCAGCACTATACGTATTCGGACGATCCGGTCCGCGGGTGGGTTGAGGCCGTTGACGGAGGCAAGACGTGAGCGCGATCGAAACAGCTCCCGCCCTGGACATCAGTGAGCTAGACACGCAGATCATCCCGAGCCGGGTACCGCTGATCCGCGCGAGCGCGGTGCGTATCGGCTGGCAGAGCCGGTACATCGTGACCCTGGCGCTCATCGACCTGCTGGTCGGCCTGTGCACCGCCTCCTGGGCGCTGGTACTGCGATTCGGCCCGGAACGCACGCAGCCGTACCTGCACGATTATCTGCTGTTGACACTCCTATTTCCGGTTGCCTGGATCGCCTCTTTGGCTATCAACCGAGCGTATGAGTCGCGCCACCTGTTCGTCGGTACGGACGAGTACGCACGGGTATTCCGATCCGGCATCGGGCTGACCGCGTGCCTCGCAATTGTTTCCTTCGCGTTTGATTTGCGTCTGGCCCGCGGCTACGTGATTATCGCGCTTCCGCTGGCAACCGTTGTCGACCTCGGTGCGCGGTATGTCGTCCGCCACATGTTGCACCGCTCCTGGGCGCGCGGTGAGCGACTGCACCGGGTCATCCTGATCGGGCACGCCCGCGCGGTCGCCGAGACGACCCGCCGGCTGCGCCGCGAGCGCCACCACGGGCTCGGCGTGATCGGTGCCTGCCTGCCCCCGGGGATCAGCCCGAACGGGTACACCCCCGGCCTGCCGCCCATCTACGGCACCTTCGACGAGGTGGCGGCGGCGGTCAGCCGCGCCGACGCGGACACCGTGGTCGTGCTGTCCTGCCCGGAGATCGACGGCGCCGAGCTGCGCCGGCTGGCGTGGCAGCTCGAACGCGACGAGGTCGACCTGATCGTGGCCAGCACCCTGGTCGACGTGGCCGGCGACCGCACCACGATCCGTCCGGTGGACGGCCTGCCCATGCTGCACGTCGAGCACCCCCGGCTGAAGGGCGGCGCGCGCGTCATCAAGGAGATCTTCGACCGGGTGGGCGCCCTGTTCCTGCTGTTCCTGTTCAGCCCGCTGCTGCTCGTCATCGCCGGGCTGGTGCGGTTCTCGCCGGTGGGGCGCGGGCCGGCCATCTTCCGGCAGGAGCGGGTGGGCAAGAACGGCAAGCTGTTCATGCTGTACAAGTTCCGCACCATGCACGTCAACGCCGAGGCCCGGCTGGCCGAGCTGCGCAACCTCAACGACACCGACGGCGAGCTGTTCAAGATGCGCAAGGATCCGCGGGTCACGCCGCTCGGGCGCTGGCTGCGGCGGTTCTCGCTGGACGAGATCCCGCAGCTGATCAACGTGGTCAAGGGCGACATGTCGCTGGTCGGGCCACGGCCGCCGCTGGCCCGCGAGGTGGCCGGGTACCCGGCCGACATGCGCCGGCGCCTGGTGGTCAAGCCCGGCCTGACCGGCCTGTGGCAGGTGTCCGGCCGCTCCGACCTGTCCTGGGAGGAGTCGATCCGGCTCGACCTGACCTACGTCGAGAACTGGTCACTGGCAATGGATCTCGCTATCCTCGCCCGTACCGTCAGCGCCGTCGTGCGCAGTTCGGGTGCGTACTGAGCGAAATGGACATGTGGCTGGTCTTGTATCGCAAGGTGATGACCCGGTCCATCCGTTCGTCCGTGCCACCGCGCATAATCGCGCGGTAGATAATCGTCGGTGACGACAAGCTGGAGTTGTACATGCGTGTTCTCGTAACCGGCCACGAGGGATACCTCGGCAGCGTGCTGGTTCCCCGGTTGACCGCCGCCGGCCACGAGGTGGTCGGTCTGGACACGGGCCTGTTCGCCGACTGCGTCCTGGGTCCCGCGCCGCAGGCGGTACCGGCGTTGCGCACCGACCTGCGGGACGTGACGGCCGAGCAGCTGACCGAGGTGGCGCCGGATGCGGTGATGCATCTCGGGGCGCTGTGCAACGACCCGCTCGGCGACCTCGATCCCGAACTGACCTACGACGTCAACCACCGCGCCACGGTGCGGCTGGCGCGCGCCGCCAAGGCCGCCGGGGTACCCCGGTTCCTGTTCTCGTCGTCGTGCAGCCTGTACGGCGCCGGTACCGACGACTCACCGCTGGACGAGAACGCCGCCTTCGCGCCGCTGACCCCGTACGGCGAGTCGAAGATCCGCTCGGAGCAGGATCTGGTGACGCTCGCCGACGACGACTTCTCCCCGGTGTTCCTGCGCAACGCCACCGCATACGGGTTCTCCCCGCGGCTGCGTGGCGACCTGGTCGTCAACGACCTCGTGGGCAACGCGCTGCTGGCCGGTGAGGTACGGCTGCGCAGCAACGGCATGGCCTGGCGGCCGCTGGTGCACGCCGACGACATCGCCGGCGCGTTCCTCGCGTTGCTGGAAGCGCCGCGGGAGACGGTGCACGCGCGGGCGTTCAACGTCGGCGACTCGGGCGAGAACTACCTCATCCGCGACGTCGCCGAACTGGTACACGAGGTGGTCGGCGGCACCGTCACCTTCGCCGAGGGGGCCGGCGCGGACGCCCGCAACTACCGGGTGTCGTGTGACCGGATCGCCCGCGAGGTACCGACCTTCCGTCCACAGTGGACACTGCGCAAGGGCATCGAGCAACTCGCCGAGGCATACCAGCGCCACCGGCTGACCCTTGAGGCGCTGATGGGCGAACGGCACCAGCGGCTCAAGCACATCACCGCCCTGCAGAAGGCCGGGCGGCTGGACGGATCGCTGCGCTGGACGGAGGCGGCCTGATGGGCACGTCCCTCGACCTGAAGGTCGGCGACGTCGTCGAGGTACGCAGCGAAGCCGAGATCCTCGCGACCCTCGACGAGAACGGCGAGCTGGAGTCGCTGCCGTTCATGCCGGAGATGGTGCGGTACTGCGGGCAACGGCTCACCGTCGGGAAGGTGGCGCACAAGGTCTGCGACACGCTGACCCGTAGCGGGATGCGGCGGATGGAGCACGCGGTGCACCTGGCCGGGGTGCGGTGCGACGGTTCCGGCCACGGTGGCTGCCAGGCCGCCTGCTTCATCTACTGGAAGCACGCGTGGCTGCGCAAGGTCGACCCGGCCGACGCGGACACGACACCGAGGCCCGTACCGGCGCCCGAGCTACTGCCGCTGCTCACCATCGCCAGCCGCCGCCCGCCGGCCGAGGACGGCACCGAACGGTACCGTTGCCAGGCCACGGAGCTGTTGCGCGCGGCGCCGCAGGTGCTTCCGGTGAAGGACCTCGGCCAGTTCGTGGAGGACGTGCGCTCCGGCAACGTCGGCCCGCTCTGGTCGCTGCGCGCGCTGTTCGTCGGCGTCTACAACCGGGTGCAGGACATCAGCGTGAAGAAGCTGCCGCCGAAGCTGCGCCTGCGCGGCGGGCGGCACTGGGGTTACCTGCGCGGCACCGCGGTGAAGACGCCGAGCGGGCACACCGACCTGCAACCCGGCGACCTCGTCCGGATCAAGTCGAAGAAGGACATCGCGCCCACCCTCAACGCCGACCTGCTCAACCGGGGCATGGGGTTCGACGCCGAGATGGGCCGGTTCTGCGGCCGGACCGCGCGGGTGGCCCGCCGGATCGAGCACATCATCGACGAGCGCACCGGCGAGATGCTGCACATGCGCTCGCCGTGCATCGTGCTCGACGGCGTCGTCTGCGAGGGAGCGTACGCGGCGAGCTGCCCACGGTCGATCACGCCGTACTGGCGGGAGATCTGGCTGGAGAAGGTCGCAACCGCGGAGGCCGCCCCCGAGGAGTCCGCGTTGCGAGCGGCCCGGTGACTGACGCGGCGGTCACCGAGTCGATCGGGCGCCAGGCAGGTCGCGGTCTGCGGTTCAGCCTGGCCGGCACCCTCCTCACCAAACTCGGTTCCTTCGCGATGGGCCTGGTACTGGCCCGCCTGCTGGCACCGTCGGACTTCGGCGTCTACGCGATCGCGTTGGCCGCCACCGCGGTGCTCATGCACATCAACGACGTCGGGCTGATCGCGGCGACCGTGCAGTGGCGCGGGCGGCTGGAGGACATGGCGCCCACCGCCGCCACCATGGCGATGGCGTTCGCGGTCGGCATCTACGTCGTCTTCTGGGTGGCGGCACCCACGTTCGCCACCGCCTCGGGCAACTCGGCGGCCGCCCCGGTGGTCCGACTGCTCACGCTGATCATCGTGATCGACGGCATCACCGCGGTACGCAGCGGCGCGCTCATGCGCCACTTCGAGCAGGGCAGGCTCGTCCTCGCGAACTCGGCGGGCCTCGTGGTCAACGCGGTCGTCGCGATCACGCTCGCCGCGACCGGCGCCGGGGCGTTCAGCTTCGCCTGGGGCCAGGTCACCGGCGCGGCCATGACCGGCCTGCTGGTGTTCCTCTTCGGCCGGGTGCCGTTCCGGTACGGCTTCGACCGGGCGATCGCCCGCAAGCTGCTGGTGTTCGGGGTACCGCTGGCGGCGAGCCTCGGCGTGGAGGCGGTCGTGACCAACGTGCAGTTCGCCGTCGTCGGGCACATCACCGGCGCGGTCGCGCTCGGGTACTTCCTGCTCGCGTTCAACGTGGCGAGCTGGGCGCAGAGCATCCTCGGGCAGGTCTCCCGGCTGTCCGAGCACGACGACGAGGCGCTGTCGGCGGGGGTACAGCGGTCGGTGCCGTTGATGGTGACCGTGGTGGCGCCGATCGTCGCGTTGACGTCGGTGCTGGCGGTGCCGATGGTGGCGCTGCTGTACGGCGAGCGGTGGCTGCCGGCGGCTCCGGTACTGCGCATCCTCGTCGGGCTCACCCTCGCGCGGATGCTGACCGGCCTTGCGATGGACGCGCTCATGGGCGCCGGCGCGACCCGGGCGACGCTGTGGCTCAACCTCGGCTGGGCGGTCGTGCTGGTCCCCACGCTCTGGTTCGCCAGCGAGGCCGGTGGGATCCGTGGGGCGGCCTACGCGCAGACCGGCGTCGCGATCCTGGTCGCGGTACCGCTGGCGGCCTACGCGCTGCACCGCGCGCGGGTCGCGCTCGCGCCGGTCGGACTCGCGCTCGTGCGGCCGCTCGGCGCCGCGGTACTGGCCGCGGCCGTCGCGGTGGTCGTGGTGCGCTTCGCCGGTACCAACGCGTTCGTCCAGCTGGCCGTCGCCGGTACCGCGGGGGTGCTGGTCTACGTTCCGATCGCGGTACCACGGGAGCAGCTTCGCCAGTTGTGGACGGCGCTGCGGCACCGGCAGCCGGCCGGGGCGGCGCTGGCCGAGTAGGTCACCGCGGCCGGGTAGGTCACCGCTCGCCGAGGAACCAGCGGGGCATCGAGGTGCGGACCACCCGTGCCGGGTGGGTCAGCCGCCACACCGCCCCGCACAGCCCGAGGGTCAGGGCGAGCGTGGTCGCGAATGTCGCGAACGCCAGCGAGTCGAAGGTGGCCGCGACCACGAGACCCATGACCTGGGTCGAGATGAGCGCGGCGCACAGGTGCCTGGTCTCGCGGGTCTCCGAACGCTTGAGCGCCTTGCCGGCCAACGTGATCGCGGTGATGTGCAGGCCGGCGTAGGCGACCGCGCCGATGATCCCGTTGGCCAGCAGGGTTTCCAGCCACTGGTTGTCCATGATCTGGTACATCGGCGCGACCCAGGTGCCGGTACCCCGGCCGAACCACGGCCGCTCCCCGATGTACCTGAACGCCAGCGGGTACCGCTCGTACCGCGCCGAGATCGAGGAGTTCCCCGTCGGGTTGTCGAACAGGGTGAGCAGCGAGTTGATGAGACGCGGGCTGGCACCGGCGCCCGCACCGACCAGGATCGTCACCACGAACCCGATGTTGTACCGCATCCGCCAGGTCCACAGTGGAGCGAGCGTGAGCAGCATGACCGCGAGCGCGATGATCCCGGTGCGGGACACCGTCGAGGCGATGCCGGCCATGATGATGATGGCCGCGGTGATGGCCAGTCCCCTACGCCGCTTGGCGAAGACGGCGAAGTGCACCGCGAACGGCAGCACCAGCGCCAGGTATGCGGCCATCTCGATGTAATGGTCGGTGGTGCTCGCGACCCGGACCGCGGCGCCCCGGTCCTCCAGGATCGGGGTCCAGCCCTTCGCCTGCAGCCCCGGGATGGTCAGGTAGTCGCTGAGGTCGCGCTTGAGCAGGTACTCGATGACACCGAACGCGGCCACGAACGTCGCCGACACGACGAGTACCTTCAGCAGGCTGGTCAGCCGGTTCCAGTTGGGCAGCCCGTCGGCGGCGGTCAGCGCGGCACCGCCGAACACGCAGAAGAACAGCATCGTCCGGTCGGCGGCGTTGGACTCCATCGACGTCAGCCCGCGCAGGAACCCGACCGCGTACCCGAGCACGAGGACGATGAAGAAGACGAAGAACGCCCAGCGGATGGGCTGCGGGCCGGGCATCACGAGGTTGGGACCGAACCGGGCGACGAGCCACCAGATGAACAACAGGAAACCGACGACCAGCGCCGGACGCCCCAGATCGGTCATTCCCGGAATGATGAACCGGGCCGGGATGAGCGCCAGCAAAACGTACATGATGCTGAGGAGTACGCCGGCGTCGATGTACGTCGGCCGGCGCCGCGTCACATACGTCTGCGCGGCGACGAGCGACGGCTCCAGGTCGGATTCGCGGACTGTGCTGGTCGTCACGTGGTTCGTACCCTGTCCAAGAGGCTGCACATTCGCCGGCCGCTGCGGTATTTCACCACGGTCAACCAGTGTCGCACCAGCCTATCCCCGGCTTCCCGCCACATGGTGAAAGCGGGACATCTGTGACTGGAGGGCCCAGTCAGAATGCCGACAGCACAAGCGATCCGTGCAGCGTACGGGCGCAATCCCTGCCGCTGTAGGCAATACCGGCACTTGCCGCGCCGGACGGATACCTGGTTCGCCCGATCTACCGATGTTCATCCCGCATGGTGGCGATCGACGATGTTCCAGCTAACGAATCGGCCGAACGAACTGAACGGTGGATGCTTTGCGGCTTGTCATCCCTAGCTCGGTCGTCAACATCAATGTGCACGGTATCGGTACGCCGGCACGGGAACTGGACCCGGGTGAGGACATCGCCTGGGTCAGCATCGAGCAGCTCGAAGCGGTACTGGACGCCGCGGTCGGTCGCCCCGACGTGCGGCTCACCTTCGACGACGGCAACGCCTCCGACGTGGAGATCGCGCTGCCCCGGCTGCTCGAACGCAACCTCACCGCGGAGTTCTTCGTCCTGGCGGGCCTCCTCGGCCAGCCGGGACGGCTGGACAACGACGGCGTACGAGAACTCTGCAAGGCCGGCATGTCGATCGGTTCGCACGGTTGGGCGCACCGCAACTGGCGCCGGCTGACCCCGGAACAGGCGCACGAGGAGATGGTCGAGTCCCTGCGGGTACTCGAGGAACTCGTCGGGCAGCCGGTGTCCCGGGTGTCGATTCCGTTCGGGTCATACGACCGGCACGTATTGCGACGCTTGCGGCAGGCGAGGGTGACGCGTGCGTACACCAGTGACGGCGGCCGGGCCCGGCGCGACTCCTGGCTCCAGGCCCGCAACAGCCTCCGTCACGACCTCAATGCCGCCTGGATCGGACGGGTCGTCCATCGCGCTCCACCGCTCCCGGCACGCGCGCGGCAACTCGCCGCGCGTACGGTCAAGCGAATTCGTGGGTGAGCTGTGGGTGCAAATGACGAAAGTTCCCAACTCGGTGACGACGCGGCCAGGGTCGCCGTCGTCATCGTCACGTTCAACAGCCAGGAGGTACTTGGCGACTGCCTGCGCTCGTTGACCTGCGAGGGTGTCCACCTCGCCGCGGTCGTGGTGGCGGACAACGCGTCCAGGGACGACAGCCTCGCGGTCGCGGAGGCCGTCACCGACCTGCCGGTGCGGGCCGTTCAGCTCGGTCGCAACGCCGGGTACGCCGCGGGGATCAACGCGGGCATCGCCGAACTGGACACGCGCAAGCTCGACGCGGTGTTCGTGATGAACCCGGACTGCCGGCTGCGCCCGGACACGCTGTTCCTGCTCACCCGGGCACTGCGGCAACCGGGCCGGGGAATCGCGGTACCCCGGCTGGTGAACCAGGACGGCACGCTGCAGCCGTCGCTGCGCCGGCACCCGACGGTCGGCCGGGCGCTGGCCGAAGCGGTCATCGGCGGCGAGCTCGCCGGCCGCGTCGGTACCCTCGGCGAACTGGTCATGAGCCCGGCCGGATACGACCGCGCCGGCCCCGCGGCCTGGGCCACCGGCGCGGCGATGCTGCTGTCCGCGGACCTGATCCGCGACCTCGGCCCGTGGGACGAGTCGTTCCTGTTGTACAGCGAGGAGACCGAGTACTGCCTGCGGGCGGCCGACAGCGGCTGGACGCTGTGGTACGAGCCGGCGGCCGTGGTCGAGCACATCGGCGGGGAGTCGGGCACCAACCCGACGCTCTACGCCCTGATGGTGGCCAACAAGGTGCGGCTGTTCCGCCGGCGGCACGGGGTCGTCGTGGCCGGCGCGTTCTACGGCGCGGTGGTGCTCGGTGAGGCGTTGCGGGCGCTGGCCGGCCGCCGTGTCTCGCGCGCCTCGCTCGCCGCCCTGCTCAGCCGCTCCCGCCGCCGCAGCCTCAAAGGCACCATCGTCGGAGGCCGACTGTGAGCGAAGCGGAGCGCCGCGGCGCCTGGACTGAGGCAACGCGCCGACGCAGTCGCAGCGCGGGGCCGAGGGAAGGCGGCGCACAGGGCGCGGAGCGGAGCGAACCATGAACGCTGTGAGCGAAGCGGAGCGCCGCGGCGCGACGGTCCGGTCTGTGCGGACCGTCGCGTTCGACGCGCTCACCGGCGGGCAGCTCGACGCCTGGCACCGGCTGCGGGCCACCAACCCGCAGCTGGACAGCCCGTACTTCCACCCCGGGTTCGCCGCCGCGGTCCATGCGAGTGGCCGGCCGGTACACGTCGTCGTGGGCTACGACGACCGGGGCGGGATCGCGGCGCTGCTGCCCTGCCACCGGGAGCGTTCCCTGTTGCGGCCGGCCGGGTGGCCGGCTGCCGACTTCCAGGGGCCGGTACTCGCACCGGGTACGGTCTTCCCGCCGCGCCTGCTGCTCACCGGCGGGGTACGCGGGTTCGCATTCGACCATCTGCTGACCGGGGGCGAGGACTTCGCACCGTTCGCCGAGTCCCGCCTGCCGTCGCCGTACCTCGACGTGACCGGCGGGCTCGACGGGTACCTCGGCCGGGCCTCGCGCAGCGGCAAGGACAACATGGGCCAGGCCCGCCGCCGCACCGCCAAAGCCGAGCGGGAACTCGGGTCGGTCAAGTTCGAGGCCGACATCGTCGACGAGGACGCGCTGCGCCGGGTCGTCGAGCTCAAACGCGCCCAGTACGCGGCGACCGGCGCCCGCGACTACTTCGCCGATCCGGACCGCGAGGCGCTGCTGACCCGGCTGCTGCACACCCGCGATCGCGAGTTCTGCGGGGTGCTGTCCACGCTGTACGCCGGACCGCACCTGCTCGCCGCGCACTTCGGCATCCGCTCGGGACCGGTGCTGCACTGGTGGTTCCCGGTCTACGACCCGGAGTTCTCCAGCCTGGCGCCGGGCTGGATCCTGCTGCGCGAGCTCGTCGCGGCCGCGCCGGTGCTCGGGTTCACCCGGATCGACCTGGGTCGCGGCGACGACGAGTACAAGCGGCGGGCCAAGACCGGCGAGGTCGAGGTGAGCCAGGGCGTCGTCACCGCCAGTACCACCCGTAGGGCGCTGCGGCGTGCCGGTACCTCACTGGTCGCCGCGGCGAAGTCATCACCGTTCGGTCCCGGGCTGCGCCGCGTGGTGCGCAAGCTCCGCGCAGTCAACCGGTAAGGGGAACAGGCACCATGAAGGTCAGTGTTTTCGGGCTCGGCTACGTCGGCAGCGTCTCCGCCGCCTGCCTCGCGGCACGCGGGCACGAGGTCGTCGGCGTCGACGTCAACCCGACGAAGGTCGATCTCATGGCGCGCGGTCAGGCGCCCGTGGTCGAGGAACGGATCGGCGAGCTGACCGCCGAGGTGGTCGGCAGCGGCGCGCTGCGCGCGACCACGGATGTCGTGGCGGCCGTTGCGGCCAGCGAGATCTCGCTCATCTGCGTGGGTACCCCCAGCGCCGCCAACGGCAGCCTGTCCACCATGTACCTGGAGCGCGTCGCCGAGCAGATCGGCACCGTCATCGCCGGCCTCGACCGGTGGCACACCGTGGTGTTCCGCAGCACGATGCTTCCGGGTACCTGCACCGAACTGCTCATCCCGATCCTGGAGAAGGCGTCCGGAAAGACGGCCGGTGTCGACTTCGGTGTCGCGGTCAACCCGGAGTTCCTGCGCGAAGGCACCAGTGTCCGCGACTTCTTCGACCCGCCGAAGACGGTCATCGGCGAACTGGACGCGCGCAGTGCCGACCTGGTCGCCGCGATGTATTCGGGACTGCCGGGTGAGGTGTTCCGGGTACCGATCGCGGTCGCGGAGATGACGAAGTACGCCGACAACTCCTTCCACGGCTTGAAAATCGCCTTCGCCAACGAGCTCGGCGCGATCTGCCACGCGCTCGGTGTCGACTCGCACAAGGTGATGGATGTCTTCCTCGCCGATCGCAAGCTCAACGTCAGCCCGGCATACCTGCGGCCCGGCTTCGCGTTCGGCGGCTCGTGCCTGCCCAAGGACCTGCGCGGCCTGGTGTACGCGGCGCGGCGCGCAGACGTGTCGGTACCGCTGCTGTCGCACGTGCTGCCGTCCAACGAGGAGCACCTGCGCCGCGCCTTCGAACTCGTGACCTCCAGCGGCCGGCGGCGGGTCGGGCTGTTCGGGTTGTCCTTCAAGCCGGGTACCGACGACCTGCGCGAGAGCCCGCTCGTGGAACTCGCGGAACGCTTGCTGGGCAAGGGATACGACCTGCGCATCTACGACGACAACGTGGCGCTGTCGCGGCTGGTGGGCGCCAACCGCGAGTACATCGAGGGCCGGCTGCCGCACCTGGGCGACCTGCTCAGCAACTCGGTCGACGACGTCCTCGCGCACGCCGAGGTGTGCGTCGTCGGCTGCAAGGATCCGGCCGTGCTCAAGGCGCTCGAAGAGCCCGGTGACCGGATCGTCGTCGACCTCGTCCGCCTTCCCGACGCGGAGACGCGCCGGGCGACCGATGGGTACCTGGGCCTTGGCTGGTAAAGCACTCATCCTCGTCGAGAACCTCTCGGTACCGTTCGACCGGCGCGTCTGGCAGGAGAGCCTCGCGCTGCGCGACGCCGGGTGGGAGGTGCACGTCATCTGTCCACAAGGGACGAAGCGGGATCGCGAGCCCTACGTGGAACTGGACGG
The DNA here is from genome assembly GCA_005885555.1 of Actinomycetota bacterium. Lineage (GTDB taxonomy): Bacteria > Actinomycetota > Actinomycetes > Mycobacteriales > Micromonosporaceae > AC-43. Next base: position 66,884 of record VAWN01000001.1, on the reverse strand, counting down.
GATCCGCATCCACCGGTACCCGTTGACGGCAGCCGTCGGCGGACCGCTCGGATACCTCAAGGAGTACGGCTCCGCGCTCTGGCACACGTACCGGCTGGCGCGCCGGATCGGGCCGGTCGACGTGGTACATGCGTGCAACCCGCCGGACCTGTTCTTCCTCCTCGCTCGCCGGATGAAGAAGAACGGCGCGAAGTTCGTGTTCGACCAGCACGACCTGGTGCCCGAGCTGTACCTGTCGCGCTTCGGTCGCGGCGAGGACTTCCTCTACCGAGCCGTGTGCTGGCTGGAACGCCGGACGTACCGGACCGCCGACGTGGTCATCGCGACGAACGAGAGCTACCGTGCGGCGGCGCTCGCCCGTGGCGGCAAGCGGCCCGAGGAGGTATTCGTGGTGCGCAGTGCGCCCACCGTCGAGCGCTTCCGGCAGGTACCCCCGGACGAGTCGGTCAAGCGCGGCAAGCCGCACCTGCTGTGCTACCTCGGCGTGATGGGACCGCAGGACGGCGTCGACTACGCGCTGCGGTCGCTGGCGAAGCTGCGCGACGAACTGGGCCGCACCGACTGGCACGCGGTGTTCGTCGGCGGCGGCGACACCTTCGACGCGATGGTGGCGCTGGCCGCGGAGCTGGGCCTGGCCGACCGCGTCGAGTTCACCGGCCGGATCCCCGACGAGGACCTGCTGCGGTACCTGTCGACCGCCGACGTGTGCCTGTCGCCCGACCCGCTCAACCCGCTCAACGACGTGTCGACCATGAACAAGATCATGGAGTACATGGCGATGTCCCGGCCGATCGTCTCCTTCGACCTGAAGGAGGCGCGGGTGTCGGCGGGCGACGCGGCGCTGTACGCACCGGCCAACGACGAGTCGCAGTTCGCCAAGCTGATCGTCCGGCTGCTGGACGATCCCGAGGAGCGCCGCCGGATGGGCGAGCTCGGCCGGGAACGCGTCGCCGGGCCGCTGTCCTGGGAGCACTCGCGCGCCGCCCTGGTCGCCGCGTACGCGGCCGCGGTCGCGCCGGTACCGTCGGGTGGTTCAGTCCCCCGCCCGCGCGAGGCGGCTGCCGGCGTCGCTGCCCCAGGCGTCGCCACCCTCGCGGCGCAGCCGCGTCAGCGCCCGGTCCAGGGCAAGGACGGCCAGGTAACACCCCCCGTCCAGCGCACTGACCCGGCGCCCCTGCACCAGCGCCACGAGGGAGCGCAGCTTGAGCCGGCCCTCGGGGGCGGACCGGCCCAGCTCGGCGAGCTGCCGGTTGCCGCGCCGGACCCGCACCCGCCGGTTCAGGTAGGCCCGGACGGTCCGGGCCGGGTGGACAACTGACCGGGCCGACCGGACGACAACGCGTTCGTGGGGAGCGAAACTGGCATGTACCAGACCATCGTCGGAGATGACGTCGGGCATCGGGAAAACCCGCGCATGCCCGCGCTCGGTCAGCAGGTAGGCGCCCGCGCCGGCCAGCGCCCGGCCCGGCGCGACCAGCTCCTCGTGGACGCGGTACACGCGTTTGACCACTGGGCCGACGCCGTCGAGGTCCAGGCGCGGCTGCGGGGCCGCGGCCAGGATCTCGGGGCTGGCGCAGGCCGCCACGAGGGCACGCACCGCGTCGGCGTCGAGCTCCACGTCGGCGTCCAGGTACAGGCGGGGGAACGTCCGTGCCACCTCGTCGCCGAGGCGCATCGCGTGCGGCTTTCCCGGCACCGGCGTCTCGACCACGCGCACACCGGTTACCTGTCGCGCGGCATCGGCGGTACCGTCGGCACATGCGTTGGCGACGACGATGACGTCGAACTCGCCGGGCGCGGTTCCGGCGAGCAGCCGGCGCAGGTTGCCCGCGAGGACGGCCTCCTCGTTGTGCGCCGGTACCACGATGCTGACTGCCGGCTCGCTCACGCAGCACAGGATAACCGTTGCAGGGATGGAGAAACCGCATGACAGGCGCGGCTGCGCCGGATAGCCGGCGGGTTGTCGGCCTGGACGGCATCCGCGGTCTCGCCGCCCTGTTCGTGGTGGTGCACCACTGCTGGCTGATGACTTTCCACGGGTACCCGCGCAACACCGGCCCGAAGTGGCTGGGCTTCCTGCTGTACGGGCACTTCGCGGTGGTCGTGTTCATCACGCTGTCCGGCTTCTCGCTGGCGGTGTCGCCGGCTCGCAAGAAATGGCAGTTGGGCGGCAACCGGCTGTTCGCGCAGCGGCGCGCGTGGCGGATCCTGCCGCCGTACTGGGCGGCGCTGGCGTTCAGCATGGCGGTCACCTTGTGGTCGCAGGTACCGGAGCCGGCCTCGGCGCTGCCGAACGGGAAGTCCGTCGTGGTGTACGGGTTGCTGGTACAGGACATCTTCGCCTCGCCGGTGCCCAACGGTGCGTTCTGGTCGATCGCGGTCGAAGCGCAGCTGTACTTCGTCTTCCCGCTGCTGATCCTGTTCATGCGCCGGTACGGCTGGTGGGCGGTACTGGCGACGTCGACCCTGCCGGTCATCGCGATCGGGCTGCTCGCCCCGCATGTCCACGTGGTGTACATGCTGCTGCGGCTCACCCCGCAGTTCGCGCCGCTGTTCGCCCTGGGGCTGATCGCCGCCGGGGTCATCAGCGCGCCCGAGCGGATCCGCCGGCTGCCGTTGCAGTGGCTGGCGCTGCTCGCCGCGCTGCCGGTGCTGGTGCTGATTCTGGTCAAGCACTCGACCTGGACCGTGAACCACTACTTCTGGATCGACATCCTGGTCGGGCCGGCGATCGCGCTGATGCTGGCCGCCGTGGCGACCCGCCGGCCGGCACCGTTGGTGTGGCTGCTGGGTACCCGGCCGGTGCGCAGCCTGGGCCTGTTCTCCTACAGCCTCTACCTGGTGCACGCGCCGATCGTCGTCATCATCGCGCGCAAGTTCGTGGCGCCACACGTCGCGCCCGGGTTGCCGGCGTTCTGGGTGACGCTGGCGGTCGCGGTACCGGTGTCGCTGGTGTTCGCCCGCGTGTTCGCGGCGTTCTTCGAGATCCCGTTCCAGCGGTACCGCAGCTGGACGGCCCTGCGCGACGCGGTCCAGGCGCGGCTGCGGCCGGTACCCACCCGGGCGTTGCCGATCCCGTCCCCCCGACCGGAGCCGACCCCGGCGGCCGTGCCCGAGCCGTCGGTCAGCGAGCCGTAGCGGCGAACGTCCGCTGGAGGAAACAATGCCAGACACGAGCACGGGAACCGGCAAGGTGGTCGTGAACAGGTCGATGTCGCTTGACGGCTTCATCGCCGGTCGCGGCGATGCGATGGACTGGATCTTCGACTTCGTGGCGCCGGACGAGTTCCCGGACATCGCCGCGGCCACCGGCGCCATGCTCGTCGGCCGGCGGACCTACGAGGTGGGCAACCGGATGAACGCCGGCAAGGAGCGCGGGTCAGCATCGAGCGAGAAAACGTACCCCTTCTCCGGACCCGTGTTCGTCCTGACCCACGAGCCGCCGGACCCGCCGGACCCGGCGGTCACGTTCCTCACCGGTGAAATCGGGGAAGCGGTCGCCACGGCGCGCAGCGCCGCCGACGGTAAGAACCTGGAGATCCTCGGTGCTGACGTGGCCGGTCAGTGCCTGCGGCGGGGTCTGGTCGACGAGATCCTGGTGTACGTCCTGCCGGTGCTGCTCGGCGACGGCATCCGCTTCTCCTCCCCGGGCCTGGCGAGGATAGACCTGGAACCGGTCAGCAGCACGCGGTCGGGAGCCGTCACCATCCTCCGGTTCCGCGTCCGCAGGTAGGTTGCCGGCCGGCTCAGTTGTCGGGCGGGACGGCGCCGCCGTCCTCCCACCTGTTGTTGGTCCACTGGTTGCCGGGCCCGTTGACGTTGAACCCGGTCACCGGACCGTATGCGGAGCCCTTGCGGTTGGCGCCGCGCTGGAACACGTTGTCGCGGTAGACCATGTGGTCGGAGTGCGGGAACTGCGACGTCGATTTCTCGCCGCCGTACGTGCTGAACGACGCGTCCATGTTGGCGCCCAGGTAGTTGTTCTGCACCAGGGCGCCGTGGATGGGCGCGAAGTTCGGAATGAAGTTGACGTCGCCGGTGCACCCGCCACCGGCGTTGTTCACCGGGTGGTCGCAGACGATGGTGTTGTGAATGAGCTTGATGTTGCCGCCGCCGTTGCTGAGGAATCCACCGAGGTGCCAGTCGACCCCGTCCGGCATGTACTGGCCGTGCAGCCAGGAATCCTGCACGGTGCACGACCGGTTGTGCTCGTCGCATTGGACCGGGGTAATGCCGCCGTGGATGTTGGAACGCAGCACGGTCACATTGCCCGTCGACACCACGGCGCGCTGCTGCGCCCCGCCGTCGACCTCGGAATCCTGCAGCGTGAGTGACCAGTTGGCGGAACTGGCATTGTCGCTGTCCAGGTAGACGAGCCCATTGATCTTACTGTTTTCGATAACGACGTTCGGCGCGCGGACATCCAGATCGCAGTTGACCTGCTTTCCGTTGACCACGAAGTTGGCGGCGGTGATGACACACGGGCCGGCGTATTTCGCCAGCGCCACGCCGGGCGGTACCCCGGTGCAACTGGCGTTGGGGAACCCGCCGCACCGGCTGCTGGTGCGCCCCGGCGTTTTCGGCCCGGCCGACGATGAAGCGGACGGACTGGCCGACGGCGAGGCGGACGGGCTCGGCGACGCGGACCCGCCCGGCGCCGACATGTCCGGTGCGGGCGGAGGCTCCGCCCAGGATGCGGTCCGGTGCTCTTTCGGAGAGCTGAAGACGATCGCAGCCGCTGTCGCAACGGCGATGACCAGAACCGCTGATCCGACCACCACTGTCAGCGTCCGCATCCTTTTCGGGCGCTCTCGGCCACCAGCCATGTCCGGCACCATACACCAGTTGAACGAGGCTCCGGACAGCCAGAAATTCGACTGTTGAGGCAAAATGTTCCGCAGTGCGGATCCGGACCGGGTATCTCCGGTGCGGCGAGGCTTGTCCGATCGGGCGCTACTTCGCCTCGACGATTAGTCGCCAACCACTCACGCTGCGATTTCGATATTGCAATTTGAAATGCATCAATGATTATGCCAACCCCGCACGATTGGTTGACCCCCTCCTACGGCCGTCGATACTCTGACCCGCGGCCCGTCGACCCAGCGCCGACCTCCCCCACGATTGGGTATCGACCGTGATGCTCGACACCGCGCCACACCGCTCCGCACGCCGACCCACCCGTAAGCGCCCGCTACTCACCCGGCCGGGCGTCGCCTGGCCGGTCGCCGCGGTACTCGCGATCGCCATCGTGGCGGCACTCGAACTGGGGCGGCCGGCACCCCGCACCGATGGCCGCCTGGGTACCCAACGGCGACCCGGCCGCCCAGGCAGCCGACCCGGCCGCCACGGGTAGTGCGTCCCCGTCGGCCTCGGCGGCGCCGTCCGCCTCGGCCAGCCCATCGCGCCGCCCCACCGGCGGACCGGGTGGCGGCGGCCCGGGTGGACCGCCGATACCGGCCCCGGCCGGCAAGCGCTGGACGCTGAGCTTCAGCGAGGAGTTCAACGGCACCGACTACGACCACAGCAAGCTGACGCCGTGTTTCGACTGGAACGCCGGTGACTGCACCGCGACGTTCAACCACGGCCGGGAGTACTACCAGCCCGGACAGGTACGGGTGTCGGGCGGCACCGCGAAGCTCGTCGCCGCACCCGCCGCGCGGCCCATCTCCTCGCCGGCCTGCCAGGGCGGGTCGTGCACCTACGTCGCCGGGCTGCTGTCCACCGCCCGCCGCAACGCCGCCGGCGGCCAGCCGTACCTATACAAGTTCACCTACGGCTTCGTCGAGTCGCGCTTCAAGTTCCCGGCGACGCAGGGCTTCTTCACCGCGTTCTGGATGCTGCCGGCCGACCCCAGCTACAACTACCGCAACGAGCTGGACATCCTCGAACTGCTGGGCGACGACCCGAGCACGATGTTCATGACGTATCACTACAACAACCGCGACCAGTCGTTCCCGGTGAACACCGGCAAACACAACAACGGTGCCTGCCCGGTGAAGGACTACTCGAAGGAATTCGTCGACATGGCCGTCGACTGGGAGCCCGACCACATCGCGTGGTACATCGACGGCGTCAAATGCGCGCAGTTCACCGACGCGGCCCACATCGAAAACGGCCCGATGCAGATCATCCTGCACATGATGGTGGACAACGACTGGCAGCGGCAGTGGAACGTCGGACTCACCAATCCCACGCTCAGCCGGCAGCTCGAAGTCGACTACCTCAGGGTGTACCAGCAGCGGCCAGCAAGTTGACCAGAAAGGCAACAGTCGTCGGCGCCGCGGACCGGGTACCGGCCACCAGACCGTCCAGCCACTGACGGTCCAGTACCGGAAGGTCGTACAGCGCACGGCACGCCGACGGTTCCGCGCGCCAGTGCGCCAGTACCAGCTCCGCCATCCCGGCCGCGCCCAGTTGGGGCTTGCGGGCATGGGCCAGCCGCTGCCGTACCTTGCGGGTCGCCTGCCGGGCGGTGGCGGTCGCGATGGACAGCCGGGTCGCCAGGTCACGGGTACCGAGCCGGGCCGGGATCAGCCCCGAGTCGAGCGGTATCCGCGACAGCTCCGGATCGAGCCTGCTCATCAACCGCCCGAGCAGCAACGAATCGCGCTTGTCCGCCGGGGCCACCGCGAGGGCGAGCTCGATGAAGCGCCGGTCGAACATCGGGTTGACGGTGTTGCGGCGCACCGCGGCGACGGTACCGTGGGTCGCCGACCAGCGGTGCATCCGCTGGTACAGATAGAACTGGTCGGTGGCGCGCAGCCAGTCGCCGGGCGCGAACAGGTCTTCCAGAGTCGCCAGTGTGGTGTCCCGCGCGTCGGCGAGGAACGTGCGGTCCAGCGCCGCTTCCTCGACCGACTCGTTGCTGAAGATGCGCCAGCGGGCCAGCCGGTGCACCAGCCGCGACGAGGTCTGCGCACCGGCCGGCTGGCCGGGGTAGTAGAAGCCGCGGGCGACCTCGCCGCCCAGCCCGGACAGGCGGTGCCCCTGGGCCAGGCGTGCCTCGGTCAGCAGCAGCGGCGCCAGCGCCATCGGGCTCGCCAGGCACTCCAACGCGCGCGCGGCGGCCAGCGACAGCGCGTGCGCCTGCGCCGGGGTCGGCGTCACCTCGTCGAGCTGGTGCACCTCGTGGCGCATGCCGTACTTGCGGGAAAGCCGCGCCGCGATGACCACGTCGGGATGGGTCGGCTCGCCGATGGTGAGGGTGTGCAGGCCGGTGCGCAGCTTCTCGGGTACCGCACCGAGCAGGATCCGCGAGTCGTGGCCACCGGTGAGCTGCAGCACGGTGTCCGGATGCGTTTCCAGGTAAGCGGTCTGCCAGCGGACGAGGATGGCGGCCAGCTCCTCGACGGCGTCGTCGAGCGGGGGCGCGGGACCGTCCTGGGACACCGGATCGGCGTACCGCCGCAGTTGCACCGCGCCGCCGTCCAGTGTCGCGATCGTCGCCGGAGGCAGCGCGTGCACGCCGTCGAAGATGGTCCAGTCGTTGACCTGCCAGCCGATCATCGCCTGCGCGCCGAGCCCGGCCCGGTCGAACCCGGCACCGGCCAGTACCGCGAGCCCGCGGGCACTGGTGGACACCGCCGCCGCCCCGTCGCCACGCCACCAGAACAGCTGCCGGTACCCGAGCCAGTCGTTCGCGACCGACACCGGCGCCCCAGCCCGTTCCCGGTGCGCGGCGGCGAACGGCGGCAGCAACGAGACCAGCGGCGTGCCGGCGGTCAGCATCGCGGGTATGTCGGCGGTGGAGAGTTCGTCGTCGCGGGTACGCAGCAGCCGGCTCAACCGGACCGTGAAGCCCTCCCCGGACGGGCCGAGGATGTCGTGCCCGTCGCTGCCGGCGAACGCCACCCAGCCGTCGCCGGTCTCGTCGACACGCGTCACCGTAGTGTCGTCGTCGGTGAGACACGACAGTACCGCCTCGGCCGGACGGCGCAGTCGGTCGGCCGCGTGCGGCGCGACGGATACCGCCAGGAAGCCCCTCATGGTTTTCCTCACCTACCGCGACGTGGCCATCCGGACCAGCTTGCGGCTGCGCCGCCGGAACAGCTTCCACTGCCGCCTGAGGTACATGGTGTAGACGGCGGACTGGGCGCGGCGCCGCTGCTCGTCGGTGAGGTCCACCTGGCGCAGCCAGCGCAGCGTCTCGCGGGCCTGCAGCGCGTTACGGGCCCGCCACTGCCACGCCGGTACGTCGAGGAGCCGGCCGAGCGCACCGACGTTGTCGTCCTTCCAGTGCCGGTGCGCCAGCACGTCGGGAATGTGCCCCCACGGGCCGGCGAGCGCGAGCTTGGTCGCGAAGACCTCGTCTTCGTGGAGCATGTTGCGGCGCGGGATGGCGGCCACGACATCGCGGCGCATCGTGCCGTACAACGGGTCGATCATCAGGTGGCCGGCGTTGAGCAGGCGGAGCATCTCGACGAAACGCTCCACCGGGTCGTCGGAACCCAGTGCGGTGCCGTGGTACCTGCCGCCCCGTACCTCGCCGTCCGGGCCGCTGTAGGAGATGCCGGTGGTCACCAGGATCAGCCGGGGATCGGCGGCGAAGACCTGCAGGCTCCGCGAGACGAGGTCGGGTTCCAGCCGGTCGTCGTCGCCGATCCAGCGGAAGTAGGTACCCGTCGCCGCGCCGATCACGTACACGAAGTTGTTCAGCAGGCCGACGTTCTGCGGCTGCCGGTGGTAGGCGATCCGGCTGTCGGACTTCGCGAGCTCGCGGCAGACGTCCTCGGTGTCGTCGGTGGAGGCGTTGTCCGAGATGACGAGTTCGAGATCTGTGTGGTCCTGAGCCAGAACGGACCGCACCACGTCCGCCACCCGGGAGCCCGCGTTACGGACCGGAAGACCGATAGACACCGTCGTGTCGGAGTTCACCATCCGGACTCCCTTCGACAGCTTCGTTCGCTGATGGCGCGCCGAGGTCGACGCGGCGCAGCAGGGCGAGGAGCGTCACCGTGACGGCCGCGCTGCCGGACAGGGCCAGTGCCCGCCCGGCGAAGAGCATCGCAGATCCCGCACCGGTGGACGCGGTGTGGTCGGGATCGTGAAGCACGACGCCGACGGCCACGGCCGCGAGGACGAAGCCGAGTACCGCGACGGCGCCGTACACCGCGGCGAGCAGCCCCCGCACCACCCGTACCGCGGACGTTGCCGGTGTCGCCTCGCGCACCATACCCCACCGGGCCAGTACGGCGACCGCGACGCACGCGTAACACGCGACGATCAGGTCGGCGCCGATGATGTCGCTGGGCCGGTGCCAGCTCGCCGTCACCGTGGCGACGCCGACGCTGGCCGCCCAGACCCAGGCGAGGCACACGACGAGCCCGCGGAACCGGTACGGCACCACCATCGCGAGCGCACACATCAGCGACATCGCCACCGCCGCGTGGCCGCTGGGAAAGCTCTGGTCCTCGCGCCGGTACCCGTGGGACAGCAGGATCGGCCGCGACACCGACCGCTGGATCACCTCGGCGGTGACGACCGACGCGGCGATCACCCCGACGCCCACGAACCCGAGCAGGATCCGGCGCCGTACCAACCCGATCAGCAGGACCAGAATCACCGCGGCAATGACCGATGACACGGTGATGCTGTCCAGGGTGTCGAGCGCGCGTACCTGTTCGGTGCTGCCGGCGATGGTGCCGCCGGCCCGCAGCACCGCGTCTTCGAAGCGCTGCCCGAGTGGGGTCCAAACGGCCAGCAGGTAGACAACGGCCAGCAAGCCGGCACATGCCCCACCGGTGACGCAAGCCCGGCGCCAGACCGTTGCCGGCGGACCACTCACGTGCGCAACCCTACCTGCCACGCGCGGTTGTCCGGCCGGACCGTCGTTTCCACGGCGGCTGTAAGAAAATTGTCAGTCGCAACTGCGTCGGCGGGGCCGTGCGTAGAGTTTCTCGCGTTGGCGCGGGGCTACCGAGGCGGAGGAAACTGGGTGACAGAGGCCGCCGTCGAAACCGAGTCGATCGGCCGCAAGGTCGGAAAGGGGCTCGGCTGGGGCCTCCTCGGCAACGTGGCCACAAGGGTCTTCTCCTTCACGACGAGCCTTGTCCTCGCGCGCCTGCTGATCCCGCACGACTTCGGCGTCTACGCCGTGGCGCTGGCGGCGACCCAGTTCGTCATCCACATCAACGACGTCGGCCTGATTCCGGCTACGGTGCAGTGGCGCGGCCGGCTCGACGACATGGCGCCGACCGCGGCGACCCTCGCGGCGACATTCAGCGCGGTGGTGTATTTCGGCTTCTGGTTTGCCGCGCCCGCGTTCGCGCAGTTTTCCGGGGTACCCGAAGCGACGCCGGTGGTCCGCGTCTTCACTCTCACCATCCTCATCGACGGCGTCACCGCGATCCGCAGCGCATACCTGTTACGCACCTTCCAGCAACGCAGGTACGTGCAGGCGAACCTGGCCGGGGTCATCGCCAACGGCGTGCTGGCGATCCCCCTGGCGCTCACCGGCGCCGGGCCGATGAGCCTGGCCGTCGGGCAGGTCGGCAGCTCGGTGACCACCGGTACCCTGGTGATGATCTGGGCCGGGTTGCCGCTGAAGGTCGGCATCGACTGGCGCATCGCCCGCAGGCTCATGGCCTACGGCATCCCGCTCACCGTCGGGCTCGGCGTCGAGTCGATCCTCGAACAGGCCGACAAGGTGGTGGTCGGCCACATCGCCGGCGCGACGGTGCTCGGTTTCTACCTGCTCGCGGTGAGCGTGTCGAGCTGGGCGCCGAGCTTCCTCGGCTCCGCGATCCGGTTCGTCTCGCTGCCCGGCTTCTCCCGGCTGTCGGAGAAGAGCGACGAGACCCTGTCCCGCGGCGTCCAGCGGGTGATCCCGCTGGTGGTGCTTCTTCTGGTACCGATCGCGGTGCTCGTCGCAATACTCGCGGAGCCGGCCGTCGAGTTCCTGTACGGGCCGAAGTGGCTGCCGGCCGCGGCGGCGCTGCGCTGGCTGATGATCCTGATGATCGTGCGGATGCTGTACGGCCTCGCGATGGACATCCTCATGAGCACCGGCGCGACCCGGTGGAACATGTTCATCAACGTCGGCTGGGTGGTCGCGGTCATTCCCGCGCTGTGGATCGGCACCAGGGCAGCGGGCGCGACGGGAGCCGCCATGGCCAACGCCATCGTCGGGGTACTCGTGGCCCTCCCGCTGTCGATCGTCGCGCTGGAACGGTCCGGGGTGCGCCTCGGCCCGATCGCGCCGAAACTGGTACGCCCGTTGCTCGGCGGCGCGCTGGCGGCTGTGGTCGCGGCGGTGCTGCACGCACTGCTCGGGCCGAACGCGTTCATCCAGCTGGCCGTCGCGGGTACCGCCGGGCTGCTGGTCTATCTCGTCGTCGCGGTACCGCGGGACGACGTGCGGCAGGGACTGGCCGTGTTGCGGGCGCGGAAAACACCGCCCGCGGTGGCCGAGCCGACACCACCCGCGGTGGCCGAGCCGACACCACCCGCGGTGGCCGAGCCGGCCGGCCCGGCCGCGGGGTGACGGTAGCCACCATGTCGCATCCCTTCCGGTTCAGCGCCGCGATGCCCCGCCTGACCGGCCCGGTGTCCGCCTGGCGCGCCGAACTGCGCCGCATCGAGGACCTCGGTTACTGGGCCGTGGCCATCTCCGACCACTTCACCCGCGGCTGGGTGATGGAACCGTTGGTGGCGATGACCGCGGCCGCCGACGCGACGACGACGCTGCGGATGCTATCGCTGGTCCTGGGCAACGACTACCGCCATCCCGTGTTGCTGCACAAGTCGCTGGCGACCCTCGACGTGCTGTCCGGTGGCCGCCTGGAGATCGGTATCGGCGCGGGCTGGATGGAGTCCGACTACGCGGCGGCGAACATCACGCTGGATCCGCCGGGGGTACGGGTGGACCGGCTCGCCGAAACTGTCGACGTCTTGCGGGGCCTGTTCGGCGGGGAGCCGCTGTCCTACGCGGGCAAGCACTTCCGGATCAGCGAACTCGACGGGCTGCCCAAGCCGGTGCAGGTACCGCATCCGCCGCTGCTGATCGGCGGCGGCAGCCGGCGGGTGCTCGAACTGGCCGGAGCGGCCGCCGACATCGTCGGTATCAACGCGTCGATGCGCCCCGGTACCCACACCGGTGCGGCGGTGCTCGACCTCACCGGCGAACGGGTCGCCGCGAAGCTGTCCATCGCGCGGGCCGCCGCACGGGCCGCCGGGCGGGATCCGGCGAGCCTGCGGTACCAGACGTCGATCCTCTCGGTGAACCTCACCGACCGGCCCGCCATCCGGCCGTGGGTGTCCAGCATGGCCGCCGACGTCACGGATCCGACGGTACTGGCCGGTTCGCCCGCGGTCCTGCACGGCACTGTGGAATCCTGCGTGGAGACCCTTCTGCGGCGGCGCGAGGAGTTCGGCCTGGACTACTTCCACATCGGTGGCGACCCGGCCGCCGCCGCCCCGATCGTGGCCCGCCTCGCCGGCACCTGAAGCGATGAGGAGTTCCGTTGTCCCGTACCTGCGACGCCTGCGCCGAAGCCACCCTGGCACCGTTCGCCGACCTCGGTGACATCCCGGTGCTGTGCGGCGTGCACTGGGCCGATCCCGAAGCAGCTGAAGCCAGCCCGGTCGGCCGGATGGTGCTGGCGTACTGCCCCTCCTGCGCCTACGTGCGCAACGTCGCCTTCGACCCGGCCGTCATGGTCTACGACACGACGATGGACACCAACCTGCACCATTCGCCGGCGTTCCAGGCGTTCTCGGCAGACCTGGTGAAGCACCTGGCCGACCGGTACCCGTTGAGCGGCAAGCGGGTCCTGGACGTCGGTTGCGGGCAGGGCGAGTTCCTGCGCGAGCTGTGCCACACGGCGGGGTGCGCGGGTGTCGGGTACGACGCGATGTACGCCGGACCCGAAGGGCCGGACGCCTCGGGCGCGGAGTTCCACAGCGGGTACGCGCCGCGGGGGGCGGGGCTGCCCGAGTTCGACATGGTGACCTCGCGGCACTGGTTCGAGCACATCGACGACCCGTACGAGTTCCTGGTCGACCTGCGGCAGCGGGCCGGCACCCGGCCGGTGTACGGCTACCTTGAGGTACCCGACGCCTGCTACGACCTGTCGACCGCCGGCTGGGAGGTCATCTACCCGCACGTGTCCTACTTCGACGCCTACTCGCTCGTGCGCATCGTGCAACGGGCCGGCTGGCGGGTCGAGGACACCGGTACCCTCTTCGGCGGCATGTTCCGGTTCATCGAGATGTCGGCAAACGTCGATGGTGACCGCAAGGGCACCGAGCCGGTACCCGGGCCGGCCGACCGGGCACGCCAACTGGCAGCGGTGGCCACCTTTCGCGAGCGCCACGAGGCGGAGCGCGCCGCGTGGCGGCAGCGGATCGGTGAACTCGTCGAGCGTGGCGCCCGGCCGGTGCTGTGGGGCGCCGGTTCACGCGGCGTGCAGTTCCTGACGTTCGCCGACGCCGACCAGCGCCTGGCCGCCGTCGTCGACGTGAACCCGCGCAAGTGGGGCCGGTACCTGCCGGTGACCGCGCACCGGGTGGACCCGCCGGAAACCCTGTCCACGCTGAAGCCGCAGGCGGTCATCATCACCAACCCCAGCTACCGCAACGAGATCGCCGCCGACCTGAAGCGCCTGGGCGTCGAGGCGGAACTGCTCACGGCGTGAGCCGCAGCACCGCTTTCGTGCAGTCGAACGCCTCGGCGTAGCGCGACCGGCATTCCATGCCGCGCAACCGGGCGAGGCCGAGGAACACCTCGTCGTCCCACCAGTCGCGGTCCTTCTGCGACGGGAACGACGCGTGCAGCAGCTCCACCTTGCGCCGCGCGATCTCGTCGGACAGCGGTACGTAGACGTTGCGGCGGGCCAGATCCCCGTCCCACTTGGGGATCTCGTAGTGCAGCACGAGCTGGTCGCGGAACACCGTCGGCGCCTGCTCGGCAAGCAACCGGTGATCCTGGTGCGCGTCGTTGGCGGCCGGGCAGATGACCAGATCCGGCGCGAGCACCGTCGCCGCCTCGTGCAGGATCTCCTTCACCGTGTTCCAGTGCGCGGGCAGCCGCCCGTCCGGCAACCGGTGCAGGGCAAAGGAAATCTCCGCACCGGGAAGGAACGCCGCCGCGGCGCCGCGCGCCTCGGCCTGCCTTTCCGGGGTACCGGTGCAGAGCACGTAGTGCACCCGTACCCCCGCAGTGGCGGCGGCCAGCGACAGCAGCAACCCGCCCGCGGCGATCTCGATGTCGTCGGGGTGTGCCCCGACCGCGACCAGTGACCGGACCCCGGCCAGCGACAGCCCCCGCACGTCGCCTTACCCGGCCAGCGCCGCGTCGGCGTCGTGCGGCGAGGCCTGCTCGGGAATCAGCGCCGACACCGTCAATACCGACTCGCCGCCGCGGTGCGGATCCCACAGCATCCACGGGCACTGTCCACGGTGGAACATGTCCTCAAGCTCGGCCCGGTCCTTGAACGTGTCGGCCGCGCGCCAGAACCCGTCGTACCGCTGGGCGAGCAGCTGACGCTGCGGTACCAGCCGGGCGAACGCCTGCGGCACCATGTCCTCCCCCTCGCGCAGCACGTCGAAGATGCCCGGCCGCATGACGAAGTACCCGCCGTTCTCCCACTGCATCATCTCGGACACCGGCCGTACCCCGGTCACCTCACCCGAGCCGGCGATGTCGACGAGATGGTGGGTGGACACCGGCGGTACCGCGAGCATGCTCGCCACCGCGTTCGGCGCGCGCCGGAACCGCGCGACCAGCTCGTCGAGTGGTGCGTCGGTGAGCGTGTCGGCGTAGTTGGCGAGGAAGATGTCCTCGTTCTCCACCAGCGCCCGTACCCGCATCAGCCGCTCGCCGATCGACGAGTGCAGCCCCGTGTCGATGAACGAGATCTTCCAGTCGTGGATGTCCGTGCGGTGCATCTCGATGTCACGGCTGCCGGCGGTGAGCGTGAAGTCGTTGGACTGCGTCTCGTCGTAGTGCAGGAAGTAGTCCTTGACCGCCGCGGCGCCGTATCCGAGGCAGAGGATGAAGTCGGTGTGGCCGAAGTGTGCGTAGTAGCGCATCACGTGCCACAGCAGGGGCCGGTCGCCGATCATGTTCATCGGCTTCGGTGCGCTGCTCGGCCCCTCGCGCATCCGCATGCCCAGTCCGCCGCAGAACAGCACGACCTTCATGTCACACCACCTCCAGGGCGGGGATCGGGAAGACCAGCCGGCCGCCCCAGTCCCGCACGTAGCTCAGCTGCGCGGTGATTTCGGTACGGAGGTTCCATGGCAGTACCAGGATGTAGTCCGGCCGGTCCTGCGCGATCCGGTCCGGGTGGTGGATCGGGATGTGCGTACCCGGAAGGAACTTCCGCTGCTTGTGCGGGCTGCGGTCGACGGTGTAACTCATCAGGTCCGACCGGATGCCGCAGTGGTTGAGCAGTGTGTTGCCTTTGCCCGGAGCGCCGTACCCGACCACGGTCTTGCCCTCGGCGCGCGCAGTCAACAGGAAAGTCAACACATCGCGCTTGATGCCGAAAACCGCCTCGGCGAACCCGGCGTGGCCGTCGAGCGTGTGCAGCCCGGCGTCCTCCTCGGCGGCCAGCACCGCCTTCACGTTCGGCGACGGCTCACCGGCGCTGTCCGCCGGCCGGGCGTGTACCCGCAGCGAACCGCCGTGCGTGGACAGCTCGTCGACGTCGACGACGACCAGTCCGCCGGTGGCCAGCGCCCGGGACGCGGTCAGCAGCGACAGGTACTGGTAGTGCTCGTGGTAGATGGTGTCGTACTGGTTGCGCTCGATGAGCCGCAGCAGGTGCGGGAACTCCAGCGTCACCAGGCCGGTCGGCTTGACCATGGCGGCGAGTCCCGCGGTGAAGTCACGGATGTCCGGCACGTGCGCGTAGACGTTGTTGCCGGCGACCAGATCCGCCCTACCGTACTTCGCCGCGACCGCGGCACCGGTCCGCCCGCCGAGGAACTCCACCTCGGTGCGGATTCCCTTGGCGCGGGCCACTTCCGCGATGTTCGCCGCGGGTTCCACGCCGACGACCGGGATGCCGGCGGCGACGAAGTGCTGCAACAGGTACCCGTCGTTGCTGGCCACCTCGACCACGAGCGAGCCGGCGGAAAGGCCCAGCCGCCCGGTCATCTCGTCGGCGTACCGCTTGGCGTGCGCGACCCACGAGTCGGAGTACGACGAGAAGTAGGCGTAGTCGGAGAAGATGTCCTCACCGGGCACGTATGCCGGCAACTGCACCAGCAGGCACTCCCGGCAGATCCGGACATGCAGCGGGTAGAAGGTTTCCGGGCCGTCGAGTGCGTGCTCGGGTACGTAGCTTTCGCACAGCGGGGACATCCCCAGGTCGACGAAGGTCTCGGTCAGTTGCGCGTCGCAGAGTCGGCACGTCGCCGCGGTCATTCGGTTCCCCCACCGGTTATTTGCTTGCGCCACAAGGCGCGCGGACAGGATATCGGTACCCGGCGTGCCGGCCCGCCACCCGTTCAGTCAGGGGCGGTAGACCGACGACCACGGGTACCCGACCGGGTGGCTCAGCGCTGCTTGCCGCCGTTTTCGCCGGACACCCATTCGGGTTGCAGGACGATCCGCACCTCCGACGGGACCGAGTTGGACTTCGTCGCCGAAACCGGGACGGTGCCGTGTTCCTCGTCGGCGGACTCGGTCTGCGCGTTGATGGACCGGTAGGTGCCGGCCTTCAGCGGGCGGGTCGACTTGACGTTCACCGGTCGCTCGGCGGGCGCGGGCGGGGTCGGTGGGGCGTTCAGCGCCTTCACGGGTACCGGGGCGGCCGGGGTCGGCTGCTGCGCGGCCGGGGTCGGCTGCTCGGCGGGCTCCTCGGGGGCGGCCTGCGGGGGAATCACGATCTTCGGATGGATCATCGTCACCGCGTCGTTGCCCGGCGCCGGTACCTCGTCGGCGCGCACCGCCGTCACCTTGGGCAGCAGCGGTACCTCCTTGGCGTTGGAGGTGCTGGCGACGGCCGCCTCCCGGGCGAGCGCGATCTCGACGGCCAGCGGGTCGACCTTGTCCCGCTCCTCGCGCCGGCCGGCCCGGCGCCGGCTCATCGCGTCGTACAGGACGGTGACGCCGGCGGTGACCATCAGCCCGACCACGAGTACCGCGATGAGCGCGCGCTTGACCTTGCCGCCGGACGGCTGGAGGTTCTGGCCCTGGTCGAGCCGCTGGGTCGCGATGATGTCCGGGTCGTGTACCCCGGACTGCTTCTGCAACGCGTCCGCGGAATCGCGCAGCCGGCTGATGACCAGGTTCGTGGTGGCGACGGCGTCGGCCGCCGTCGCGGCCACCACCTGGATGTAGATGATCGGGTTCGGGTACTGCGCCGTCAGCGTGAAGCTGGTGGTGTGACCGCCCGCCTTGAGCGAGTCGAGGAACTCCTGGTCCTGGGTCGAGTAGATGCAGGCCTGGCCGAGCGTGTTGAGACCGAGCTGGTTCCACGGGTTGCGCAGCGACGCGGCCGTCGGGTTGTCGGTCGGCGCGACCTTCGCCGGGACGAACTGGATGTACGACGTCATCACGTAGTCTGGCTTCGCGATCAGCGCCACCGCGGTCGTCGCCGCGATGGTGACGAGCAGCAGCGGCAACGCGATCTTCCAACGCCGGAAGATGAGCTTAGTGAGGTCCCAAAAGTCCAATTCTCGTTCTCTCTTCCGGGATCGCGTTCACCTTGCGGCGTCGGTGGAGATGGGTCGATTTAGATGCTAACCATGGCCGTCAGGGCCGGCCATCGGTCGCCGGTATCGAGATTACGACGAGGTTCAGTATGGCTCAGGCCGGCACGGTCGGCGTGCCGCCGGTCACTGCGCGCCACCTGGGCGAACCTGGGCGACGGACGGATACCCGGCACTCCGCCGTTCCGTGCCGCCACCCGGCCGCGTAGGGGAACATGGGTGAACTGATCCCCTATTCAGCGTCGGGCGTCGCGGCGTCGGGTGTCGCGGCATCGGGTGTCGCGGCATCGACGTCGGCGTGCGCGGCCGGAATGGCGCCCAGCCGGCCGGCCTGGTAATCCTCGAACGCCTGGAGCAGTTCGGCGCGGGTGTTCATGACGAACGGGCCGTACGCGGCGACGGGCTCGCGGATCGGCTCGCCGCCGAGGACGAAGACGTCGAAGCCGGACGTACGGGAATCCTGGTGCGCATCCGCCCCGATGGTGATGGCGCCACCGTCACCGAGGACGGCGAGCTGCCCGGACCGCAACGGCCGGCCCTCGGTGCCGACGGTGCCGTTGCCGCCCAGCGCGTACACCAGCGCGTTGAAGTCGCGCCGCCAGGGCAGGGTCAGCGAGGCGCCCGGCGCGAGGGTCACGTGCAGCAGGGTGATCGGCGTGTAGGTGCTGCCCGGCCCGGGGTGGCCGCCGAGCTCACCGGCGATGACCCGGATGAGCGCGCCGCCGTCCGGCGAGGAGAGCAGGGCCACCTTGCCGGCGGTGATGTCCTGGTACCGCGGCACCGCGAACTTCTGCGCCCGGGGCAGGTTGACCCACAGCTGGATGCCGTGGAAGAGGCCGCCGCTGACCACCAGGTGCTCGGGCGGCGTCTCGATGTGCAGGATGCCGGAGCCGGCGGTCATCCACTGGGTGTCGCCGCCGCCGATCAGGCCGCCGCCGCCGTGCGAGTCCTGGTGCTTCATCTCGCCGTCGATCATGTACGTGACGGTCTCGAAGCCGCGGTGCGGGTGCCAGGCGGTACCCTTCGGCTCGCCCGGGCCGTACTCCACCTCACCCATCTGGTCCATGTGCACGAACGGATCCAGCGCCCGCAGGTCCACTCCGGCGAAAGCGCGCCGGACCGGGAAACCCTCGCCCTCGAACCCCTTCGGGGCGGTGGTGACCGAGAGCACCGGCCGGTCGGCGTCGGTGAGCGGGTTGGGCCGCGGTACGCGCGGCAGGGCGAGCGGGTTCACGACGGTGACGGCGGGCATGGTGGCCTTCCTTCAACTGGTCCGGTTCAGACTATCGGGACAAGGTATTTGCGGCGTCAACTATTCCCCGGTCTAGGATGTCCGCATGGCCTCTGCCAACGTCGTGGACAACTCCGACCACAGCCGCTTCGACCTGCTCGTCGACGACAAGCCCGCCGGACTGGTCGCCTACTCCCGCCGCGGTGACAACATCGAACTCGTGCACACCGAGGTCGATCCCGCATACGAGGGCCACGGGTACGGCTCGTTGCTGGCCCGCAGCGCGCTCGACGCCGCCCGGGCCGAAGGACTCAGGGTCTGGCCGCTGTGCCCGTTCATCCAGTCCTTCCTCAAGCAGCACCCCGAGTACCTCGACCTGGTACCGCAGACCCAGGTGACCCGCTTCAAGCTGGCGTGATGAGCAACCTCGACACCGCCCCGCAGGAGACGGTGTGTGACGGCCGGGCGGCGGCGCCCGGCCCGGTGCACGAACTGCTGACCGGACGCGAGGTGGTGCTCGGCGGTACCCGGGCGATGGCGGTCAGCCGCACCCTGCCCAACCGGGACCGTCGCATGGTCGGCGCCTGGTGCTTCCTGGACTACTACGGGCCGGAGGATCTCACCAGCCGGCCCGGCATGCGGGTACCGCCGCATCCGCACACCGGCCTGCAGACGGTCAGCTGGCTGTTCGCCGGTGAGGTGCTGCACCGGGACAGCCTCGGCAACACCCAGCTGATCCGGCCGGGGCAGCTCAACCTGATGACCGCCGGGCACGCGATCTCACACGCCGAACAGACACCGGTGCGGCATTCGCCGACGCTGCACGGGGTGCAGCTGTGGACCGCGCTGGCCGACCGGTACCGGCACGGCGAACCGCACTTCGAGCACCACCCGCAGCTGCCGGTGCGCGCCGGAAACGGTACCCGCACAACGGTTTTTCTGGGTGGGCCGTCACCGGCGCGGACCTACAGCCGGCTCGTGGGCGCCGAGGTGGCGCTCGACGCGGGCGCCGACGACCGGCTGCCGCTGGAACCGGATTTCGAACACGCCGTGCTCGCGGTGTCCGGTGACGTATCGGTGGACGGCGTGGCCCTGTCCCCCGGGCCGCTGTTGTATCTGGGCACCGGGCGGCGCGACCTGGCGGTGACCGCCGACCGGCCGGCACGGCTGCTGCTGCTCGGCGGCGAGCCGTTCGAGGAGCAGCTGGTGATGTGGTGGAACTTCGTCGGCCGCGACCACGACGAGATCGTGGCCGACCGGGAGGAGTGGATGGGCGGCACGCGGTTCGGCACGGTGCACGGGTTCGACGGTGATCCGCTGCCCGCGCCGGCGATGCCGACCACGCGACTCAAGCCGCGTGGCCGGGTGCGGTGACCGGTCAGCTGTCGGCTTCCCAGACGAAGTTCACCTTGAGGCCGTCGGCCTGGGCGGTGTTCGACGCGGAAGCGGACATCGTGTAGATGAACTTCCACACCCGCCACTTGTTGGTGGTGATGGTGCCCCACTGCGACGCCAGGCCGTTCGAGAAGCTGGTGTTGTTGGCGATCATCGTCTGCATGGTGGTACCCGGCGCGGCGCCGGCGACGTCGGTGAACGAGCCCGTCTCCGCCGCGCAGCTGCTGCCCGGGTCGGCGGCGAGATCGGTACCGCCGATCAGGATCTCCATGGACAGGTTGCTGTCCATCTCGGAGGTGTTGTCGTTGGCCCAGGCGACGTAGGCGCCACCGTTGTTGGATTCCTGCGCGCCGGAGGTGTAGAGCTTGATCGCCGACGGGGTCAGCGAACCGGTGTACTCGACCCCCATGCAGACCGTGGCCGTGCTGCCCGGCCTCAGGCTGGTCGCGGTGAACATCGCCGAACCGGTGTTGTTGGTGATGGTGACGGTTCCGGCGCCGAAGGTGTTGGTGCTGTTGCTGGTGGTGGCGTTGAACGCCGCCCGGCTGGACTGCCACATCAGCGTCGAGCTGGCCAGGATGCCGACGACGACGGCGCCGACGCCCAAGAAGCGCCCGTGCCGCCTGGGCCCCGCGGGAGAGCCGGGCACGCGGTGCCTGGGTCGGTACCTGCCGCCACCCGGTGTCGCCGGTCCTTCACCATTCATGTACCCACAATCGGCCGGCGGCGGGGAGTCTGAGGGTTTTGCGGTCAGGGCCGACCTCGGTCTCAGGGGCAGGCGGAGATCGACGTCGAAATGGTGACGGAACGCCAGGTGGCCAGTACGGCGCTGAGCGTGTAGCTGTGCGCGCCGCCCGACGTGGTGGTATCTGTCCACGTTGTGGTTGTCCGTCCGGATACGCTCGTGGTGGTGGACCCGTCCCGGATGACCTCATAGCCGGTGGCGCTCGTGTAGGGGGTGGCGGTCCAGGTCAGCGCGGCGCTGTCAGTGGTGTTGCTGTTGCCGGTGAGCAGGATGGAGATGCCCACCGAGGTGCCGGAGTCGGAGTCGGAGTTGGCCGCGGACCGGGTACCGGTGGCGCCGGTGGCCGAGATCGTCTGGTCGAACAGGCCCAGGACCTGGTAGCCGCCGTCCATGTCTTCGAGGTTCTTGCGGGAGGTCATGCCGGCGGGGGTGTTGTCCCAGTAGCCGAACACGTCGTGGTTGAACACCGTCAGCAGCGTGGCCGGCACGGACGAGGCGGTGACGCTGGGCGCGGTGACCGTGA
>VAWN01000001.1:44887-45319 GCA_005885555.1 Actinomycetota bacterium | reverse complement strand
TGACCGTGACGGAGTTGCCGTTGGACTGCGAGGCCGACGTCTGCACCCCCGAGACCCCGGAGTAGGACGCGAGAATCCCCATCCGGTACGAACTGCCGCCGGTCCAGCTGAACGTGTAGCTCGCCGCCGGCGAGGCCGGCGTGGCCATCACGTACGTGCCCACCAGCATGGAGCCGGTGGTGTTCGACTGCACGAAAGTCCACCCCGACGGCGTGCTGAGCGTCCTGCCCGCCGACGGGTCCAGCACCACCACCAGCGCCACCAGATAGTCCCCCACCGAGGTCAGCGGAGTGTTCAGCGCGATCGAGCTGGACGACGTGCTCGGCGCGTTCGTCTTGCTCGCCCGGTACGTCGGCGTGAGCGAGGGGCCGTTCCCGGTGGTGCCGGAGAGCACGATGGAGATGCCCACCGATATGCCGCTATAGCCATTGG
>VAWN01000001.1:0-44833 GCA_005885555.1 Actinomycetota bacterium | reverse complement strand
TGTAGTCGTAGTTGTAGCCGCTGACGTCGTCGACGCCGTCGCGGTTGGTCATGCCGGCTGGTGTGCTGTCCGGGGTGTCGTCCACGTCGTGGTTGAGCAGGGTCAGCAGGGTCGCCGGTGTGGAGGTGGCGGTGACGCTGGGCGCGGTCGCGGTGATGGAGTTGCCGTTGGACTGTGAGCCGGACGTCTGTACCGCTGAGGTGCCGGAGTAGGCGGCCAGGATTCCGGTGGAGTACACGCTGCCGGTCCAGGTGAATGTGTAGCTCGCCGCCGGGGAGGCCGGGGTGGCCATGGCGTACGCGGCGACGACCATGTCGCTGTTCGACTGTGTCTGCAGCAGGGTCCAACCCGACGGGGTGGTCATCGTGTGTCCAGAGGTCTCCAGCATCACCACCGCGATCAGGTAGTCCCCGATCGATGTCGTCGGGGTGGTCAGCGTGATCGAGGTACCGGAGGATGCCGGGTTGTTGGTGCTGCTCGCCCGGTACGTCGGCGTGAGCGCAGGGACGCACGTCGTACTGGCGCTGAGCCCGCTGGGCGGCGTCACCGTGTCCGCGTTGAACGAGTTCGACGTGTTGGTACCGGCACTGGTGAACGTGGCCGCGCTCGGCGCGATCTGGAGCGCACCGGCCAGCGCCACAACCATGACGGCGAGGTAGGCCAGCCTGGTCCGGCCGGCCCGGTGGGTCCGGCGGGTCCGGCCACGCAGCCGGAGGCCGTCAGTCCACGGTCTCTGCTCGCGCAACGGACTTCTCCCCATACGACATCCCGGCGGCCGGCGCGGTGCGGCGATCACCCCGATCGGCGGTCGGCGCGGCCGCTTGAGGACTTGTCGGGTGCGGGATGGCGTGGGCCGGCACGGTGATTTCGGGACCGTGGTCGGTCGCCACCGTCCGGCCGGTGGACGCCACGACGCCGGCGGCGGCCACCAAGTGGTACCCCCGTCGCCCGGTGCTCGCGATGCCGCGGGAGGGCGATCACGACACAGCCGGCGAGGACGGTGACGACGAGCCACAGCCGGCTGGTGACGGTACCGCGGTAGCGCCACACGGCCAGCAGGCCGATTCTGGGGAGCACCATGCGGGCGGCGCCGCGTAGATGGGCCGCCTGGAGCGGCGAACTGTCCGTGCTCGCGTTGGCGTCACCTTTGGTGATCAATGTGCCATCCGGTCCCGAACCGTACAGCCGGTGCGAGATGAGCTGCCCGGGACGGTTGGGGTCGTCGAAGAGGATGATGCGTCCGGCTTTCAGCGTCGCGGGGTCCTCCTTGTCGAACAGGAGGACGTCGCCGACATGGACGGCCGGCTCCATCGAGCCGCTGACCACGACGGTCGCCCGCCACCCCAGGGCGGTGGGCAGCAGCACCGCCCAGCTCAGCAGGAGGCCCACGCCGACCAGGTAGGCGAGGGCGGTGGCACGCAGGACTTCCCGGGTCAGCCGTCGCCCCGCGGACCATGCCACAGCGCCGGCCGCGGGCGCCTGCGCAGGTGCCGGACGCGTCGGTAGCACTGTGCTCCCTCGAAGGGTGGGTGACCGCTGCAGCTTGCCCGTACAGTCGGCGACCCGGCGGCCGCGTTGAGGCTCCCGGCCGGGCAGACCCGCATGGCACCACGTCGGCAACCGGGCTGACTCCGGTACCCGCCCCGCTGGACGGCGTGTCGACCTGGGTCACCGAGATCACCCGGTTGGGACAGCTCTGAGGACGTGTCGCCGGCGAGCGAGCAGACGTAGGTACTCGTGGGCGTACTCGCAGGCCAGTGCGTGCTCGTAGACCGCGCGCGGCACGTCGGTCACGCTGTCGACGCGCACCACGGAGGTACCCGGGCGCCAGCGCAGGAACGCCGCATCGCCGGTCAGGTCGGCGAGGATGGTCAGCAGCGACTCGTCCAGCCGTAGCGAGTGCACGGCGCGCTGGTACTCCGCGTCGGTCAGGCAGAGCGCGAACGGGATGTTCATCAGGCACAGCGCGGTCTGGATGTCCAGCCGCAGGAACCGCCGGGTACCCGCAGACGCGTCGATCGGCGGCACGGTGAGCATCGAGTAGTCCAGCTCGTGCGGCCCGACCGGCGCCGGCCCGCCACCGACACCGCCACCGCCACCGAGGCCGAGGCCGATCAGCACGTCGTACACGTTGAGGTCGTGCTCGATGACCGCCCGGTTGCCCAGTTCCGGCAGGGTCGTCGGGCGCAGCGTCACCTCCTCGACGCCGGGCGGGGCGGCGTTGCGCACCACGAAGTTGAGCAGGTTGGTCTCCACGATGAAGTGCCGGATCAGCAGGGCACCGGCGGCCGGCGAGACGAACCGGCGCAGGAACCACACGCACAGTCTGTCCATTGTGGAGTGTGCGGCGAAGTCCAACGGCAGCAGGCGCTTGCCGATCCGGATCAGCCCGACCGCGAGGCGCGACAGCGGCCGGACGACCGGATAGAGCCAGCGGCGCGAGCGCCGGCGCTGGTCGGCGAGCACGTGCGTGAGGGTGTCGCGGTCGAAGGGTACCGTCGGGTCGGCGAGGATCGCCATCCAGACCGTGGGTCCATTCACGGCCGCACCTCCTCCAGTTGCCAGGCGTAGAGCCGGGCCACGATTTCGGCGGTACGCACGATGCGTTCGGCGCGCCTGCGGTCGACGAGGTCGGAACGCAACAGCCGGGACAGCATGGCGAAGTGGTCGTCGTCGGCTTCGCCGTGGTACCGCAGAAAGCGCACCTGGTCCTCGCGCAGGCCGAGCTGCTCGCGCAGCTTGTGCGCCCACTGCCCGGCCAGCGCCGTGCCGAGGCCCTCGATGACGAACATCGCGCCCAGCAGGTCCACCGGATCGGGCTGGCCCGCCTGGTGGAACATGAACGCGGACAAGGCTTCCGAGCCGAGGTTCTTGCGGCCCTGCCGGATCGCCTCGACGTCACCGCCGACCGCGCGGAAGTCCTCCTCCAGCAGGCGGAAGTCGCGGTGCTCCTCGGCCGCGTGCCGGATCGCCGCGCTGCGCAACTCGAACAGCTCGACCGAGAAGCTCGACGCCGCCCGGCTGATCCAGCGGCCGCCCTCGACGACCTGCTGGCGCAGGTGCATCAGCAGGGCCCGGTAGTCGTCGAGGGTCGCGGTGCCGGCGTCGATGCGGCGCACCACCGGCGCGGCGCGGACCCGGCGCTCGAAGTCGGCCCACACCCGGGACAGCTCCAGGACCGTCCACCGCACCACATCGCCGTCGGTACCGTCGTCGGCCTCGCCGAGCGGCGACGGCGTCGCGTGCTCCCGGTGCGGCGTGGTGTCGGCCGGCGCCACACACGTCAACTGCGCGAAGGCGAAGGAGAACCGGCCGGACTCCGGCACGATGAGCAGGATGCGGTCACCGGGCTGGAACCGGCCGGTGCGCCAGGCCTCCTCCAGCATCACGAAAATGCTTGCCGCGCCGGTGTTTCCGCGGGTGTGCAGGTTGGTGTACCAGCGACGCTCGTCGATCATCAGGTCCGCTCCGCGTAACAGGTCGAAGATCTCACCGCGGAAGTGCTCGGCGCTGTAGTGGCACAGCACATGGTCCACATCGGACGGTCGGATCCGGCCCAGCCGCACCAGCTTCACGAACTCCTGCAGGCCCACCCGGAACAGCGACGGCAGCAGCTTCACGTCCTGGCGCAGCCGCAGCATGCCGTCGCGCTCGGCCGCCGTGGCGTCCGGCAGGTCCAGCCAGCTACGCGATCCGGTGCCGCCCGCGGACATGCAGACGGGGTACCGGTTGGCGTGCGACACCAGATGGATCCAGTCCACCCGCAGGCTCGCACCGTCCGGCCGCGGTACCGGTTCCACGACCACCGCACCGGCACCGTCGGACAGCGTCCAGCGCAGGAACTCCGCGTCGAACCCGGCCCGGGTACCGCCGTAGCGGCTCCGCCGCAGTGACCGGCTCACCAGTTCCGAGCCGACCACGACCGCGTTGTCCTGCTCGCCGAGGCGCACCGCGCGGACGGCACCGGCCAGCGCCGCCATACCGCAGGCGCACACGCCGCCGGCGGCGAGCAGTTCCCGGGTGCGGATCCCGTTGGCGGCCAGTACCCGCCCGCGCAGCGCCGCCCCCGTGCCGGCGCTGCCGAGTCGTTGCGCGATCGCGTCGTGGTCCAGCGGTTCGCCGGGCAGGTACGCGCCGGAACCGGTGAGGTATGCATCAGGCATGCCTCACATGAAGCCACCGGACCCGCTGCCGGCTCATCCGTGCCGCGGCTCAACCGGGCGGGTGCAGGTACTCAGCCGGACCTGGGTACCTGCACCCAGACCGCGTTATGCATACACCTCGAACTCGTAGATCCGGGCCGCGGTGTCGGTGGTGTTCGTCGGCGTGATGACGTTGAGCCGGACGAAGCGGCCGGTCACCGGCGACGACAGCGGCACGTTCGTGACGTCCGCGGTGTTACCGCGGATCTGCGCCACCGTGGTGAAGTTGGTGCCGTCGGTCGACACCTGGATGTCGGCGTCCTTCGTGTCCCAGCTCGCCAGCTCGCCACCCGCGCCGGCATTGCGCAGGGTGAACGACTTGATGGAGAAGTTCTGACCGAGGTCGACCCGGAGGAACTTGCTCGCGCCGAGGGAGCACCACTTGTCACTGGTACCGCCGGAGACGCTGCCGTTGAACGCCTTCGCCGGCCCCTCGTTGGAGTTGCACTGCGAGTCGGCGGTCGCCGGCTTGTTCAACGCCACGTTGGTCGGGCCGCCACCGCCACCGCCGCCGTACACCTCCAGCTCGTAGATGCGGGCGGCGCTGTTGCCGTTGTTGGTCGGCGTGGTGACGTTGAGCCGCACGAACCGGGCCGAACGGCTGGCGATCTGGTCGAAGGTACGGCTGGACCGCATGCCGCTCTTGTTGACCACGGTCGTGAAGTTGGTGCCGTCGGTACTGGTCTGGATGGTGTACGCACCCGTGTTCCAGCCGGTGTTCTCGCCGCCGAGGCCGGCGTGCTTGATGACGAAGCTGGACACGTTCATCGCCGAGCCGAGGTCGACCTGCAGCGTCAACGGCGCGGTGAGCGAGCACCACTTGCTGTTGTTGGCCAGCGTTCCGTCGACCGCCTTGTCACTGGTCTCCGTGCTCGCGCACGGGGCCGACGAGGTGGTCGGCTTGCCCAGCGCCAGGTTGGTGCCGAGGTTCGGCGCGGCCGGCGGCGGAGTGAACCCGTCGTTGAACGACGGCGGCACGTCGCTCGTTCCGGTGCCCCACGACGACGGCGAGCCTCCCATCGTGTACGACAGCGTCGCACCCGAAGCCACGTCGGGGTACCGGATGAAGTTGTGCGTGGTCCCGGAACCGTTGAGCGAGAACGACTGCACGTACGGACCGGTGCCGCTCGACGAGATGGTCACGTTGCCGCCGGGCCGCTGGATGAGGATCGACGGGAACGAGGGGCCGTGCAGCGCCAGGGTGTCCGCGCCCGGCGTCGCCGGGTACATGCCCAGCGCCGACCAGACGTACCACGCCGACGTGGCGCCCAGGTCGTCGTTGCCCGGCAGGCCACCGGCCGAGGTGTTGAAGCCCTGCGACTGCACCTTGTGCACCGCGTCGGCGGTACCCGCCGGGGCACCGGCGAAGTTGTACGCCCACGGCACCCCGTGCTCGGGTTCGTTGCCGATGTAGAAGAACGGAGTGGTGAGTCCGCCGTTCACCTGGGTGAAGTGGTGGTTCAACCGCTGTACCGCGGTCGGCCGGCCACCCATCAGGTTGACGAGTCCCTGGAAGTTGTAGGTGACCATCCAGGTGTACTGTGCCGGGTTGCCTTCGGTCAGGCCGGCGTCGCTGGCCGGGTCGACCGGCCACGCGAACGTGCCGTCGGCGTTGTGCGGGCTGACGTACGCCGACTCCGGGTTGTACACGTTCTCCCACCACTGCGCGCGGGCGATGGCACTGTTGTATGTCGTCGTGTCGCCCTGCGCCTTGGCGAACTGCGCGATGGCGAAGTCGGAGGCGGAGTACTCCAGCGAGTCCGACGGGTCCTCGACGATGAAGTGCATCGCCTCGTACCCGGACTCCCGGCCGCGGATCGGGTTCCCTTGCGTGGTACCGCCGGCGACCGACTTGTTCATCAGCGACAGCGCCGCGGCGGTGTCGAAGTTGCGCACGCCGAACGCGTACGCGGAGGCGACGATGATGGGTCCGGGGTCACCGGTCATCACGAAGTTCTCCCCGTTCTCGTGCGACCACTTGGGCAGCAGCCCGCCCTGCTGGCCGTCGAGCACCATCGACTTGACCACGTCGGTCATCACGTCCGGCGCGACGAACGCGACCAGTGCCGCCCAGGAACGGTAGATGTCCCAGCCGGAGTAGTTCTGGTACACCGTCATCCCGCTCGCGGTGTGCACGGCGCGGTCGAAGCCCATGTACTGCCCGTTGACGTCGCTGGCCACGTTGGGGCTCTGGAAGACGTGGTACAGCGCGGTGTAGAACTTCTGCATGTCCGCGGTGGCGCCGCCGGACACCTGTACCCGGTTGAGCATGTTGTTCCACGCCGTGTCGGCCGCGGACCGGATGCCGGAGAAGTTGAACGACGCGTTCTCCGTCGACAGGTTCTGCTGTGCGTTGGCGACACTCACATACGACAGCCCGACCGCGAACTGCACGGTCTGGTTCGAGCTGGTGTCGAACGTGACGAAGGCACCGGTGTTGGTGCCGCTGGCGCTGCCCGACCCGTTGTTCACGGTTCCGCCGCTCCACGTGCCGTGGCTGGTGGGCGTGCGGTCGAACTGGATGGCGAAGAACACCTTGAAGGTGTTGGACGAGCCGCAGAACCCGCCTCCGGTGGTGTTGCCGGTGACCATGTTGCCGTTCACGGTCACCGACCCGCTGCGGCTGCCGGTCGCCATCCGGCTGGTGTTGATGAGCAGCCGGGCGCTGGTCGTCGCGGGGTAGGTCAGCTTGGCCAGACCCGTACGGGTGGTGGCGGTCAGCTCGACCGTGGTGGAGTACTTGTCCAGACGCGTCTTGTAGTACCCGGGTGCCGCGCTCTCGTTGGCCTTGGTGTACCCGGACGAGTACGACGTCCAGTTGGTACCGGGCGAGGCCGACACGGAACCGGTGACGGGCAACAGGTTGAGGTCTTCGTTGTTCGGGCACCCCGCCCCGTCGAAGTGGGTGAGGCTGAAGTCTTCGACCGTGCTGTCGCTGAACCGGTACCCGGACGGCGAGCCGGTCGGCGTGTCCGGGCTGAACTGCACCATCCCGAACGGCACGACCGCACCGGGGTAGGTGCTGCCGCCGGCGCCGCCGGGTACGGGGTTGGGCGCGTTGCTGTCGTCGGTACCGATGAACGGGTTGACGAACTGGGTCAGGTTCTGTGTCGCCGCGTGCGCGAGTGGCGCGACCGCGACGGTCATGGCGGCCGCGGTGGCGAGCAGGCCGGCCGCGAGGAGGACACGACGCATGGGGGAACTCCGCTGGGGGACGGTCGGGTCAGCCGGCGACGAGCGTGGCGGCCACCCGTTCGTTGCGTGCGTACCTGGTCTGGTGATGGATCAGCGCGGCCGCGCCGATCAGACAGGCGTCCGGCCCGAGCCGGGCGGTCGTCAGGTCGATACCGGTGAGGAACGGAAGCACCGCATGGTCGGTGAGCGACCGGCGCAGCGGCTCCATCAGAAGTTCCCCCGCCTGTGCCACGCCACCGCCGACGACCACGCGGCTGATGTCACAGGTCGCCGCGGCCGCGGCGACCATCGCACCGAGCACGCGGCCGCCGCGGGCGAACGCCTCGGCCGCGCACGGATCACCACTGCGCGCGGCGGCGGCCAGTTCGATACCGTCGCCCGCGCCCTCGGGGCGCCACCCGTTGCGCAGCGCCCAGCGCACCATCGACGGCCCGCTGGCGTACGCCTCGGGACAGCCGCGGCTGCCGCACGGGCACAGCTCGCCGTCGACCACGACCGGTGCGTGGCCGACGTGACCGGCGTTGCCGGACGCGCCGCCGTGCAGCCGGCCGCCGAGGATCAGTCCGCCGCCGACGCCGGTGGACACGACGATCGCGAGAAGGTCCGCGCAGCCCTGCCCGGAACCGGCCCAGTGCTCGCCGGCCGCGACCGCGAGGCCGTCGCCGGTCAGCCGGGCGGGCCGGCCCGGTACCAGTGTCGCCAGCGGCTTGAGCAGCTCCACCCCGCGCAGTTCCGGGATGTTCACCGGGGAGACCATGCCGGCGACCAGGTCGACCGGACCGGCCGAGCTGACCCCGATCCCCGCGACGCCGTCCAGACCGACCGGCGCGGCCGCCGCGGTGACGAGCGCGCGTAACCCGTCGGTCAACGCCTCGGGGGTACCGGTGATCGCGCGGGTCGGAACCCGTTCGCTGGACACGATGGCGCCCTGGTTGTCGACCAGCGCGGCCGCGATCTTCGTGGCGCCGATGTCCAGCGCGACGGCGACAGATGTCAAGGATGACTCCCCAGAGATAGCCGGCGGGACGAGACCGGCTTACGGTTTCGTCCCGCCGTCACCCGTCCACGGTCAGCAGGAACCCTTGTAGAAGTACTTGCTGACGCTGGGATCGTTCATGTTCTCCGACGTGATGGCCACCAGCTTGGTGCCGATGCTGGCCTGAACCGACTTGCCCTGGATCGCCGCGACGGCCTGCTGCACGCCCTGGACGCCGATGTCACCCGGGTCCTGCGCGATGAGCACCTGCACGGTGCCGTTCTGCAGATCCTGCACCTGCTGCGGTCCGGCGTCGAAGGCGGAGACCTTGATCTGGCCCTTCTTGCCGGCCGCGGTTACGCCGGCCGCCACGCCTTCGGCGGTCTTCACGTTGTCGGCGAACACGCCACCGAGGTCCGGGTGCGCCGCGACGGTGGACTGGATGATCTGCGTCGCCTTGGCCGGATCGTCGTTGTCGTACTGCACCGGCAGCAGCGTGATGTTCGGGTGCGCCGCCTTGATCTGGTCCTGGAAGCCCTTGATGCGCGCGTCGGTGGTGGAGATGCCCGGCTTCACGCTGACCACGATCGCCGAACCCTTGTCGCCCATCTCCTTGGCCAGCGCGTCGGCTGCCGTCTTACCGCCGGCCTCGTTGTCCGACGAGATCCGGGATACGCCGACCGACGTGTCGGTGACGGTCGTGTCGACGAGGACCACCTTGGTACCGGTGCTCTGCATCTGCTTGAGGTCGGGAGTCAGTGCCTCGGTGTCGACCGGCGAGATCAGCAGGCCGGCCGGCTTGGTCGCGGCGACCGAGTTGATGATCGGGCGCTGCTGGGAGACGTCCCACTGCGCCGAGCCGTCCGACTGGAACTTGACGCCCAGCTTCTTCGCCTCGGCCTGCGCGGCGCAGATCATCGTGATGTAGAACGGGTCGCCCTTGACACCGACGACCAGGTTGACCGTCTTGCTCGACAGGTCGCCGCTGTTGCCGCCGCTGGAAGTGCTGCCGGAATTGGACTTTCCACCGCAGCCGGCCGCCGCGAGCAGTACCGCCGAAAAGCCGGCGACCGCGGCGTAGGCCGTCCTCCTGATCCGCATAGGTGCTGTCCTCCTTGGGGTTTGGTTTTGTTCTAGCCGCGCTCGCGCGAGCGGCGCCGGATCTGGTCGACGTAGACCGCGGCGATGAGCACGGCGCCGACGGCGACGCTCTGCCAGTAGGTCTGCACGCCGAGAATCACCAGGCCGCTGTTGAGGACGGCGGGGATGAACACGCCGATCACCGTGCCGACCACCGTGCCCCGCCCACCGAACAGGCTGGTGCCGCCCATCACCACGGCGGTGATGACGTTGAGGTTGTCGTAGCTGTGCCCGGCGATCGTGGTGGTGTGGAAGAAGGCGAGCGACATGACGCCCGCGATGCCGGCCATCAGGCCGGCCAGCGCGTAGACCTTGACGAGATGCCGGTCGACCCGGATGCCGGAGCGGCGGACCGCCTCGGCGTTGGAGCCGACCGCGTAGGTGTAGCGGCCGAACCGCGTCTGGGCGAGTACCAACCCGAAGGCCACCGTCACCGCCACGGCGAGGACGACGAGCCACGGGACCGTACCGAAGAGCTCACCCAGGCCGAGCGTCTCGACCAGGGTGTTGGGCGCGCCGCCGGCGACGTCGTTGCCGGTGGTGATGATCTGCGCGAGGCCCAGGGCGGCGCCCAGGCCGCCGAGGGTCACGATGAACGGGGGTACCTTCGCCTTCGCGACCAGCACACCCTGAATAGAACCCCAGGCGGTACCGGTCAGCACGCTGATCACGATCCCGACGAGGATCACCGACCAGCCGGCCTTGTACCCGCCGTTGTGCACCATGAACTCGGCCGCCAGTACCCCGGACAGGATCAGTACCGAGCCGTTGGACAGGTCGATGCCGCCGGTGATGATGACGTAGGTCATCCCGACGCCGAGCACCAGGTAGATGGCCGCGTTGGTGGCGATCTGCGTGATGTTGTACTGGCTGAGGAAGGTACCCGGCGGCGACGCGATCGCGAAGAACGCGACCAGCGCGACAAGGATCGCGAACGTCCACGCGCTGTTGGCGGCGAGGAGGCGACGGGCCAGCGGGGTACCCGTCGGCTCCTGCGTCGCCGGCCCGTCCACCGGCGCTGTCTTGGTTGACGTCATCACGCCGCCGCCTCTCCCGCCAGTGCGCCGGTCATGGCGCCGACCAGCTCCTCGACAGAGGTCTGTGCGGTGACGTACCGCGCGACCCGCCGGCCCAGTCGCAGCACCTCGACCCGGTCGGACACGGCCAGTACCTCCGGCATGTTGTGGCTGATGAGCACGACCGACACGCCCCGGTCGCGGACCCGCCGGATGGTGTCGAGCACCCGGCCGCGCTGGACGACACCGAGCGCCGCGGTCGGCTCGTCCATGAAGATGACCTTGCTGGCGTAGGCGACCGCGCGGGCCACCGCGACCGACTGGCGCTGGCCGCCGGAGAGCGAGGCGACGGGTACGTCGATGTCCTGCAGGTCGACGCCGAGCTCGGCGAAGGCGCTGCGGGCGGAGCTGCGCATCGCCGCGCGGTCGAGCACGTGGAACGGGCGCAGCACACCGCCCCGGAACACTTCCCGGCCCAGGTGCAGGTTGGCCGCCGCGTCGAGGTCGGGGGCGAGGGACAGGTCCTGGTAGACCGTCTCGATGCCGTGCCGCTGCGCCTCGAACGGGTTGGCGAAGTGCACCACCTGCCCGTCGAGGCTGATCTGGCCGCCGTCCGGCTGGATGGCACCGCACAGGACCTTGACCAGGGTGCTCTTGCCGGCGCCGTTGTCGCCGATGAGGGCGACGACCTCGCCGGGGTTGGCCGAGAAGTCGGCCCCCTGGAGGGCGTGGACCTGGCCGTACCGCTTGGTCAGTCCCGCTGCGCGCAGCAGGGGTTCGGTCATCGTGGTACCTCGTCGCTGAGAACGTTCACAGGGCTGTCCCCCGGATTCTGTGAAGGCACTCAGGCACTGTCAAGAGCCCCCGTGCCATCGACGAGATTGCCTGAGGGTGTTCTCATAAGCCCTGACCAGGCCGGATGATGATCATCTACCGGGCAGTAATTGCGGCGATCGTTGCCTGATCGTGATAACGTTGTCCCACGACCGAGGCGGGTCTTGTCCGCCGGTGTTGCACTCTGGCAACATCGGACTGTTTGATAACGTTCCCGAACCGAGGTGGAGGCTGTGGATCGGCCGACCATGCGGGACGTGGCCGCCGCCGCGGGCGTCAGCGTGATGACCGTCTCCCGGGTCATGAACGGGGCGGCGTCGGTTGCGCGGGACACCGCCGCGCGGGTCGAACAGGCGATCGCGGATCTCGGGTACCGGCGCAACGACATCGCCCGCCACCTGCGCCAGAAGGGCCAGATCAGCCGGACCATCGGGCTCGTCGTCGACGACCTGGGCAACCCGTTCTACTCGGCGCTGGCGCGGGCGGTGGAGGACGCCGCCTACCGCCGGGGGTACCTCGTGCTGGTCGGCAGCACCAACGACGACCCGTACCGGGAACGCGAGGTGGTCACCGCGTTCAGCGCCCGGCAGGTGGACGGGCTCATCGTGGTACCGACGTCGGGCAACCAGGCGTTCCTCAGCGCGCAGCTGGCCATGGGTACCCCCATCGTCTGCGCGGACCGCACCGCCCGCGGCCTGGACGTGGACACGGTGACCGTGGACAACCGCGATGCGGCCATGCGCGCCGTCGCCCACCTGGTCGACCACGGCCACCGGCGGATCGCGTACCTCGGCGACCAGCGCAGCATCTGGACGCTCAAGGAGCGCTACGCCGGGTACCGTGACGCGCTCGCCGCCGCCGACCTGCCGCTGGACCGCGACCTGACCTGTCACGGGCTGCGTAGCCGGGCCGACGCGGCGGCCGCGATGGCGGGACTGATGGCCCTCGACGACCCACCGACCGCGGTGTTCGCGTCCAACGACCTGATCACGATGGGCGCGATCGACGGGCTCGGCGACGCCGGCCGGCGGGTGGCCCTGGTCGGCTTCGACGACTTCCCGCTCGCCGACAAGCTGAGCCCGCCGGTGACCGTGGTGAGCCAGGACCCGGCGACGATCGGCGCGACCGCGGCGCAGCTGCTGTTCTCCCGGATCGACGGCAACAACGGGCCGGCGCGCTGGGTGATGCTGCTGACCCGGTTCGTGGCAAGGGGTTCCGGGGAGATCCGGGCGTGACCGCCGCGGATCTGGAGACGGCGCTTTCCGTCCTGGAGAAATTCTGCCAACCGCTGGCGGGAGCGACGAACCCGCGCAGGCGTTCCGGCCGGCCGCGCTGGAGCTTTACCTGGAACACCCGACCCTTTCCGGCGATCTGGCCGGCTCCCGGGCCGGGTATCGTAGGCCTGGTGATCACTGCCGAGCGGGAAGGGCGACGGATGCCGCGCACCGGCACGAGCTCGACCACGCCGCGCCGGCCGACCATGGTCGACGTGGCCCGGCACGCGGGCGTCAGCCTGAAGACCGTCTCCCGGGTCGTGAACAACGAGCCGGCGGTCGCGCAGGCGCTCGTGGACCGGGTCCTGTCGGCCATCGCCGAGCTGGGCTTCCGGCGCAACGACATCGCCCGCAACCTGCGGTCCGGACGGCTCAACGCGACCGTCGGGCTGCTCATCGAGGAAATCGCCAACCCGTTCTACGCCACCATCGCCAGCGTCGCGGCCGAGATCGCGGCCGATCACCAGACGCTGCTGATGACCGCGTCGTCCGAAGAGGACGTGGAGCGGGAACGGACGCTGCTGGTGGAGCTCTGCCAGCGCCGGGTCGACGGCCTGCTCGTGGTACCCGCCGGGCAGGACCACTCGTACCTGCGCCGCGAGGTCGAGATGGGCATGTCCGTGGTGTTCCTCGACCGGCCGCCGGGGGCGCTGGAGGCGGACACGGTGCTGCTGGACAACCGTGGCGGCGCCCAGGCCGCGGTCGACCGGCTGCTCGCCGACGGGCACACCCGGATCGGGATACTGATCGACTCGCTCGCCGTGTACACGATGCGGGAGCGGCTGGCCGGTGCGCGGGATGCGTTGGCGGCGGCCTCGGTCCGGTACGACGAGCGGCTGATCCGGGAACACGTGAAGACTCCCGGCGACGCCGCGCGCGCGGTCACGCAGATGCTCGACCAGGCCGACCCGCCGACCGCGTTCTTCGGCACCAACAACCGGATCACCGTCGGTGCGCTGCAGGAGCTGTACCGCCGGGGCAGCGACGCCGCCCTGGTCGGCTTCGACGACTTCGAGCTGTCGCACCTGATGCCGCGGCCGGTGACGGTGATCGCCTACGACACCCGCGAGCTTGCCCGCACCGCCACCGAACTGCTCTTCCAGCGGATCAACGGAGACCGGTCGCGGCCGGCGACGACGGTGCTGCCGACCCGGCTGGTCGACCGGGGGATCAGCCGCTGACGCCAAACGACCCCGGCGATGGCTTTGACACCAGGGCCGGGGCCGTCAACCTCTCGAACTGATCCCGCCGGAACGGAACCTGGCGATCGAGGTGGCATCTTCGATGCTAGCCGGTGGCTGGGCGCCGCGGGCCGGTTTCGCTTTTTCAGACGGTACCGGCGAGCGCCCGCGCGGTCAGGCCCAGCCCGACGAGCACCACGAGGGCGGCGGTCGCCGTGGTACCGGTGGCGCGCAGCCGGGTACCGAGCGGTGCCAGCCGGGCGGCGAGCCGCGCGACCCAACCGGTGCGGGCGAGCCGCCGCTGCACCGCGAGCAGCAGCAGTCCGGCCCCGACGAGGGTACCGGCCATGCCGAGCCCGTAGGCGAGCACCAGCAGGACACCGAAGCCGGCCCGGCCCAGGCCGATCGCGCCGAGCAGGACGACGAGGGCGGAGGGACTGGGTACCAGCCCACCGGCGAGCCCGATCCCGGCGAGCGAGAGCTTCCCGTGGTGGTGGTCGTGGTGATGGTGGTGATGGTGGGTCCGCCGGGACTTCATCAGCATCCAGCCGCCGACCGCGACGATCAGCAGACCGCTCGCGAGGCCGAGGTACCCGAGGAGGCGGTCGCCGGCCAGCGTGGTCGACACGCTCAACAGCAGCCCGACGACGAGTACCGCGCCGGTGTGTGTCAAGGTCACCAGCGCGCCGACCGCCACGGCGTCGCGGGGCCGGCCCCGGCGACCGGCGAGGTAGGCCGCCAGTACCGTCTTGCCGTGTCCCGGCAGCGCGGCGTGCCCGGCGCCGAGCAGGACGGCGAGCAGCACCGCGAGGATGCCGACGACCGGCGTGAGATGCCCGCCCACCAGAAGCTGGAACCGGCGCTCGGCGCTGGCGGCCAGGCGGGACAACGGATCCGAGCCACGCGGCGCGATCGCCGTCGGTGCCGCGGATCCTCCCGTGCCGGGCGCGACATGCACCGTCGCCGAGGTCTGGTCGAGGGTCGAGGTGAGCAGGTCGGCCGGGTACGCCCGCAGTTCGTTGCTCACGCTCCGCGCGGCGAGCGGGGAGTCGAGCAGCCGCACGCCGTCGCCGGTCGCGGTCAGCTCCCGCCAACCCACCCGGTCGGTGAGGTAATGGTTGGCGACGCTGACCGTTGCGGTGGCGGCCAACCGGGCCGGGGCGCGCAGCGCACACTCCAGCCGGCTGGTGTCCAGTCCCCCGGTGCCCGGCCGGTATCCGAACGACGACGACAGCACCGTCCACTGTAGACGGTCACTGTCGACACGGACGTCGAACGAGTCGGCGAGCGAGCGACAGGTCCGCGCCGGGTACCCGGCGTTCACGAGCGGCCGCTCCTGGCGGGTCGGCAGCTCGGCCGCGTCCACCACCGCGGACACGTCGACCCGGTCCGGACGCAGGGTCAGGCCCTCGTACTGGTTGACGGTGAAGTTGCCCAACGGGTGCGCGCTGGCCGGCTGGGCCGGCAGTGCCAGGGCGCCGACGACAGCGGCACCGAGAACGAAGAACCAGCGGCGGCGCATCATGACCCCGTTCCGGTCAGCAGCTGGCGTGCCGCCGGGGCATCCAGCACGGAGAAGTGCGGGTTGGTGTGCAGCGCGCGGGTCAGGTCGACCCGGGCGGCGTCGCGCTGACCGAGGGCGGCCTCGGTCGCGCCGAGGTGGTAGGCGTAGCTGGCGTTGCGGGCTCCGGTCGCGGCCACCTGCCGGGCATACCCGAGCGCCTCGGCGTCCCTGCCGGCCGCGTGCAGCGCCCAGGCGAGCGTGTCGGCCACGTCGACGTGCCGGCGCCGGGCGTACTCGGCGCGCGCGGCGGTGACCGCGTCGGCCGGCCGGCCCTCGGCGAGATCCAGGCTCGCGGTCGCCAGGCCGTCCACGCCACCGTTGGCGGTGAACAGTTGCACGGCCGCATCGGCGAGGCTGTGCTGTGCGGTCGCGTCCGCGGTACGGCCGGCGGCGTGAAGCAGGTCGGCGTACTCGATGAGGTACCCCGGCGTCGGCGCCCGCCGGGTCACGTCGGCGTACCCGTCGAGCGCCGCGGCGAGGTGTCCCTCGGCGGCATCGACCTGGGCCAGGCCGCGGCGCAACACGACCGCGTTCGGGTCCACGGCGAGGCCGGCGGTGTACTGCGCGCGGGCCCCGGCCAGGTCGCCCGCCTGCCAGGCGAGGTCGCCCAACTGGTTGCGGCAGAACGCGATGCCGTGCGGGTCGGTCGCCGCGTCCAGCGCCCGTTGCATGAGTGCGGCCGCGTCCTCGTTGCGCCCGTGCAGTTCCAGGTCGTAGGAGGCGCGGGCGTAGGCGGCCAGCCCCGGCCGCAGGTCGAGCATGTGCTGTACCGCATCGGTGGCCGCGGTGCGGTCGCCGAGCTGGGTCTGCGCGTCGGCGAGGACGCCGTACGCGTCGGCGGAGTACCCGTCGATCGCGAGCGCCGCCCGCGCCTGCTCGCGCGCCGCGGCGAAGTCGTGCCGGGCGTTGGCGAGCGCGCCGAGGGCGACGTGCGCGTCGACGTTTCCGTTGGGGTGCAACGACAGCGACCGCTCCGCCGCGCCCTGTGCCTTCTGGTAGTACATGGGGTTCGCGGTGACCCGGGCCTCCTCGACGTATGCCGACGCGAGGCCCGCCCAGGTCTGCCAGTCGTTCGGCAGGGTACGCAGGCGGTTCTGGGCGCGGGCGATGCTGTCGGCGAGCGGGTCGGCGGGCGGGTCGGCGGGCGCGGCGGCTGCGGCGGGCGGGCCGGGCGCCGGGGCCGCGGACCGGTGCCCGCTCACCGAGGGCGGCGAGAACCGGTACGACGAAACGGCGTCGCATGAAACACACTCCGGGGTCGTTCGGGGCCGGGGCGCGCCGCCGGGTGAACAGCGCGCCCCGGCCGGGGATCAGAGTTGCAGGGTCTGGTCGGGTGCCGCCGCCGGTACCGGCATCCGCCGCCGCCACCAGGCGAACAGGAACGCCGCACCGAGCATCACCACGACCGCGCCGCCGACGCCGGCGCCGATGTACCCGACCGTGCTGGCGGTGGAGTCGTTGCGGTTCAACGCCGCCGGCTTCGTCGACGGTGCCACGGCCGGCGCCGCGGTACCCGTCTTGCCGGCCTTGGCGTTGACCGCCGCCGTGTTCGGCAGCGCGAGGTACGGGAACGTGTCGCCGAAAGCGTTGTCGTTCGCGTCCACCTTGTCACCGGCGGCCAGCGCGTCGACCAGCTTCCCGGTCTGCGCCGCGCCCTCCAGCGCCTGCAGTTCGATGTCGACCACGTCGTCGGCCAGCCGCCGCCCGTTCGGGAAGCCCTGCAGGTCGCCGCCGAGTACGCCCAACCGGTTGGGGTTCTTCGTCACCGGTACCGACAGGTTGAGCCGCAGCATCTCCGACGGCCGGAACTTCGACGCGTCCACATCCATGTTGTTCAGTTGCGAGTTGAGGTCGGCCTTGATCGGGCCGCCGGCCTTGGTGGTGATCCCGGTCAGGAAGATCTCCGCCAGGTCGTTGCGCGGCGCCGGCGGGGCCGGCACATGGTAGATGGCGTCGATCAGCTTCGGCACCTCGGGATCGGTGACCCGCTGCACGACCGCCGGGATACCCGCGTCCTTGTCCGGGGACAGGGAGTTGAACGCGTCCTTCAGGCCGGCCGGGATGACGACCTCGTTCACCAGCGGGTTGCCCAGCCGGGACACCTGTACCCGGTCGCTTCCCGGACGGTCGGGGGAAGGTTGACCGGAGATGCGCACCCGGGCCCGGTCGGTGGTCGACCAGATCCCGATGTTCGGGTTGCGCTTCGCGTCGCCGCCCAGCGCCACGTCCTTGAACGGCACCTGCAGCGCGATCGTGTTCACGTTGTACCCGGCCAGCGTGTCCTGGCCGACCTCGCTCAGGTTGCCGCCGTACAGCAGGTCGAACACCCGCAGGTCGAGGAAGAACGGGTCGTCGGCCTGACCGGCGAAGCTCTTCCACCCACCCGGCAGCGTGACGCTGGCCTGGTTGCGCACCTTGGCGTAGTCCGGCATCGAGGCCGGGCCGACCCGCGACGGCGCGACCGGGGCGTCCTTGATGCGCGTCTTGAACGGGCCGCCGTTGAACGAGGACTCCAGCGTGTAGGTCTGCCGTACCAGCAGGTTGGGGTCGTCGATCGAGTTGACCGGTCCCTTGTTGTACAGGAACGTGTCGTTGCCCCGCTTGTCGATGGTCTGGAAGGTGTACCGGAACGTGGCGTCCGGCTTACCGTCCCCGTCGTTGTCGACGTAGATGTTGTACGCGGCGTCCGTCGCGAACGGGTAGAAGTTCGGCCCGCCGTTGGGTTCCTCGAACGGCTGCCAGTTCGCGATGAACGTGACATAGTCCGGCCGCTCGGGGCTGACGAACGCGTACAGGTCGGTGTTGTCGATCGCGGGGTCGGCCGCGACCAGTGGTGCCTCCCGGTGGCTGGAAGCGGCTGCGGCGCCCGGTCCGAGGCCGTAGACCGCACCGCCGAGCACGGTGGCCGTGGCCAGTACCGCCAGGCCGCGCCGTACCCGGCGGCCCGGGGTTGCGCTCGAAATCATTCTGGTTCCTTCCTGAACCGAATCCGCACCGACGTCGTGTAGTCGGTGTCGGCGGTACCGCGGGGGGCGGTACCGCCGGCTATCTCGTCTTCGGAGCACGAAGGGCCCAGGTGTGGTCGGTGTGGGATTGCCGACGCCGACCCATCCGGGTGGGCGCCGGCTCCGAATGAGTTACCCGGTCAGGAGGGTTTGACCGCCCGGGTCGCGAAGTAACCCGACAGGTACCGGGACGTCGCGTTCGCGTGGTGCGGCGCCTCCGCGAAACCGGTGAGGACGAAGCCCGCGGCCAGCTGCCCGCCGATCTGCTCGGTCAGCGTGTGGCTGTACTCCAGCGGCGCACCCGGCCCCCACAACCGGTCCCGCTCCTCCTTGCTCAGGTGCGTGACATCGGCGTACGGCAACGGATGCCGCACCACGAACTCACCACGGTTGTCGAGCGCGTCGGCGTCGAAGATGTACACGTCCGGGTTGAGGAAGCCGGAAAGCAACACCCCGCCGGGGCGCAGCACCCGGAAGCACTCCCGCCACACCGGCGCGAGCTCCGGGCAGAACAGGTTCGACACCGGGTGGAACACGACGTCGAAGGAACCGTCGGCGAACACGCTGAGGTCGCGCATGTCACCCAGTACCGTGCGCAGGTCGAGCCCGTCCCGTTCGGCGACGAACCGGTCCTGACCGAGCTGCCGTGGTGAGTTGTCGAAGACGGTGACCCGGGCGCCGGCCGCGGAGAGCACCGGCCCCTGCTGGCCGCCGCCGGAAGCCAGGCACAGGATGTCGACGCCGGTCAGGTCGGCGGGCAGCCACGAGCGGTCCACCGGCGCGTACCCGACCAGCACGATCGACCAGTCACCGGCCCGCGCGCGGGCGATGACGTCGGCGGACACCGGCCGGGTCCACTCGTTGTCGGTTTCCACCTCGCGGTCCCACGCGTCCCTGTTGTACCGCACCGGATCCACCGCCGTCGCCGGCTCCGCGAACGCGATCAGCGCTGCCGCGACCGCGGCCGGATCGACGATCTGGTGCAGGTGCCCGCCGGGGATCTCGACGACCGGCCAGCCGCGTTCCCGCGCCTCGTCGGCCATCCGCTGGTACGGCGGCGAGAACAGCAGGTACCCGCACGGGTGGTCGGCCCAGCCGGGCGGCACCGGTACCGCCTGCTCGAAATACGACAGCGGCAGCCGCGGCTGCTCCTCGGTGATGGTGCGTCGGGTCTCGTCGTCCGGGAACAGCGGACCGAGGTCCTCGTCGCCCCACCAGTCGGTCCAGCGGGGCAGCCGACCGTCGGGACCGGCGAGGCCCTTGAGGAAGTCGAGGAACTCCCCTTCGGCCACGGGTGTGGCGCCTTCCCCCGCGGGTGTTCGCGCATCGACAAACATCGAAGCGACAACGGGTTGGGCGATGGCCTGGCGGATCACCGGTACGAACAGTCCGGCGTTGCTGTGTGCGGCCAGCACCACGGGACGCTCGGCGGGTACCCCGGCGAGCACACCGGCGACCGCGGCCGCGACGTGCCGCCAGGCCGGCGGTTCCGCGTCGGACACGTGCACCAGGGACGGCACCAGCGCGGCGTGTCCCCGGGCGGCCAGCTCCCGGGCGACCGGTTCCCAGGTCGCCGGCCCGACCAGCGGGCTGTGCACCAGAACGAACAACGGCTCCACGGCCCCATCCTGCCGGCGACCGCACGCCCGCGTCGAGCCGATTCAGGCGGTGTTCGCGGTCAGCCGGGCAACCGCGCGCTGCGCGGCCGCGCGGACCCGCGGTACCTTGGCGGCCATCTCCCGGACCCGCCACGCCTCGTCGCCGAACGCGGCCAGCAGCGCGGGCGTCGCGCTGTCGTCCCACGCCCACAAGAGGCCGCGGGCGCCCCAGACGCGAAACCAGTACGTGTCCTCGTGTTCGCGGCCGTCGAAGAACTTGGCCGCGCCCTCGCGGCCGAGCGCGGTGATGAGGCCCGCGTCGGTGTAGTCGCCGCGAACCAGGCGGGCACACCCATCGACGAATCTTGGACGCGCGCACCCCCGGCAAGGGGTAC
The DNA here is from genome assembly GCA_005885555.1 of Actinomycetota bacterium. Lineage (GTDB taxonomy): Bacteria > Actinomycetota > Actinomycetes > Mycobacteriales > Micromonosporaceae > AC-43. The sequence goes on along the minus strand of VAWN01000001.1, from coordinate 24,453 downwards.
CGGCGTCCAAGATCTCGAGAGGCAGGCCCGCTACACGATCCCGCGGCCGCCGGTTCACCTTTCGCAAAGGCTCGGTCGAAAGCTCCGGGCTTCGTCAAGAAGACGCTCGGTGATGTGTGCCACGGGGCGCCGACTCCCTAGCGTCCTGTCCCAGGCGACACCCGAGCCCCCTGACGATCGACGGAGGCACATCAATGAGAGCGCAAATACTCGGCGGCGCGGCACTGGCAACGGTGCTGGTGCTCGCATCCGGCTGCGGATCGAAGAAGGCGCCGGAGCCGGCCGCTGCGGCGGGCGGCTCCGGCGTGCTCACCCTCGGCGCATCGCTGTCGCTGACCGGTACCACCGCGAAGGAGGGTGGCCTCACCAAGGAGGGCTACGAGGTCTGCAAGAAGGTCGTCAACGACAAGGGCGGCTTCACCGCCGGCGGTACGAAGTACACGCTGGACATCCAGTACCAGGACGACACGTCGAAGCAGGACATCTCGGCGCAGCTGGTCGACCAGTACAACGACAAGGGCGTCAAGCTGATCCTCGGGCCCTACGGTTCCGGCCCGACCGAGGCGGCCGCCGCGGTCGTCGAGCGCAACAAGCAGGTCATGGTGGACAGCGCCGGCGCCGACGACAAGATCTTCGCCAAGGGGTACCAGCGCTCGTTCGCGGTCCTGTCCCCGGCCACCAGCTACGTGTCGAGCATGGTGCAGGCCCTGTCCGACCTGGCGAACCCGAAGCCGAAGACGCTCGCGTTCATCTCCGCCGACGACGGGTTCTCCAAGACCGCCACGCAGGGCGGCACGGACAAGGCCAAGGAACTCGGCTTCCAGGTGCTCGCGACCGAGTACGTACCCAACGGCACGACCGACGTCTCCGCGGCGCTGACGAAAATCAAGCGGCTGAAGCCGGACGTCATCGTCGGCTCGGTACACCTGGCCGAGGGTGTGGCGATCGTCAAGCAGGCCAAGGAACTCGGCGTCGTACCGGCCGGCGGCTTCGCCGAGACGGTGGCACCGCCGATCCCCGACTTCGCCAAGTCGCTGGGCGCCGCGGCCGACGGCGTACTGGGTTCCTCGCAGTGGACCGCCAGGACCGCCGGTACCGACAAGTACTTCGGCGGCGCGGCCGACTACGCCAGGACCTTCGCCGCGCAGTACGGCGGCCGCCAGCCGGTGTACCAGAACGCCCAGGCGACCGCGGCCTGCCTCGCCGCGGTGCTCGCGGTGGAGAAGGCCGGTTCGACCGACCCGGACAAGGTGCGCGACGCGCTCGCCGCGCTGGACACCCCGTCGTTCTTCGGCCCGATCAGGTTCAACAGCAAGGGCATGAACGTCACCAAGCCGATGGCCGTCGTGCAGATCCAGTCCGGTAAGCCGGTTCCGGTGTGGCCCACCGACTCCGCCTCGGGCTCGCTGAAGTGGCCGGCGACCTCGGCATGACACAGTTCGTCCAAGCCACGCTGTACGGCCTCCTCCAGGGCGGGTTGCTCGCCCTGGTGGCGGTCGGCTTCTCCCTCGTGTGGGGGGTGATGAACGTGGTGAACCTCGCGCACGGCGCCTTCGTGCTGGGCGGTGCCTACGTGGCACTGGAACTGCACGACGCGCTCGGGCTCGACCCGTTCGTCAGCATGGTGCCGGCCGCCGCGGTGCTGTTCGCGCTCGGGTACCTCATCCAGCGGTACCTGGTGAACCTCGTCGTCAACGCACCCATCTTCATCACGCTGATCCTCACCTTCGGGCTGGAGATGGTGCTGGAGAACCTGTTGCGGGTCTGGTTCACCCCGGACTACCAGTCGATCCCGACCGGCTACGCGCAGGACTCGTTGCGGCTGCCCGGTGACATCCGCATCCCGTACGGGAAGCTGATCGCCGCGCTGCTCGCCGTCGCGGTGACCGTGGCACTGGTGTACTTCATGCGCCGTACCCGTACCGGACTGTCGATCCTCGCCACCGGCATGGACCGCGGCGCGGCCCGGCTGATGGGGGTCAAGGCGCGGCACGTGTATGCGCTGACGTTCGGCATCGCCGCCGCGATGGCCGGTGCGGCCGGTGCGGCGGAGGGCGCGGTACGCACGTTCTCGCCGGCCGACGCCAGATCCTTCACGCTGTTCAGCTTCGTCGTCGCGGTACTCGGCGGGCTGGGCAACATGTGGGGCGCGCTGTACGGCGGCCTGGTGCTCGGTGTGGTGATGAGCTGGGGCAGTCAGCTGCTGTCCGGCACGATGGTCAACGCGGTCGCCTTCGCGCTGCTCGTCGTGCTGCTCGCGGTGCGGCCGCAGGGCATCGCCGGTAAGGCGTTCTACGCGAGCCGGGTGGAGGTCTGAATGTCCACTGTGGATGCTCCGGCGCCACCGCGCACCACGACCGTCGTCCCCGCGGTCGCGCCGTGGTGGCGCCGGTCCGCGCCGTGGGTACTGCTCGCCGCCGGTACCCTCGGCGGGATCGCGCTGCAGACCCAGCTGTACACCGCACAGGAGCGCGTGGTCGGCACGGTGTTCATGTTCGTCGCGCTGGCCACCGCGTGGAACCTGATCGGCGGGTTCACCGGGTACCCGTGGTTCGGCCAGGTCGGCTTCTTCGGCCTGGGCGCCTACGTCACCGCGCTGTGCATGTACCACCTGCACCTGTCGTTCTGGCTGTCGCTGGTGCTGTCCGGACTCGTGGCGGGACTGTTCGCGGCGTTCGTCGGGGTACCGTTGCTGCGCCTGAAAGGCCACTACTTCGCCATCGCCACCCTCGGTGTCGCGGAAGGACTGCGCGAGGTGGTGCTGAACCTGCCGCGGGCGACCGGTGGCGGTGGCGGACTGACCATCCCGACGCTCGGTCCGGACGCGCCGACCCGGTGGCTGGGCAACGACGGGTTCTACATCCTGTTCCTGCTCATCGCCGCCGCGGTCGTCGCCGTCGCGCTCGCGGTGTCGCGGTCCCGTGCCGGGTACGCGTTGCGTGCGGTGAACCAGGACGAGGAAGCCGCGGCCGCGATGGGCATCAACACCACGCGCACCAAGACGCTGGCGTTCACCCTCGCCGCCACCCTGACCGGGGTGGTGGGTTCCGCGCAGGCGTTCCGGATCCAGGCCATCTACCCGGACCCGTCGTTCGACACGAGCATCACCGAACTCGCCGTCATCATGGTGATGATCGGCGGGGCGGGCACGGTGCTCGGGCCGATCCTCGGCGCGATCGCGGTGCAGTACATGTCCGAGTGGCTGCGGGAGAACTACACCAACGCGCACACCTTCATCCTCGGCGCGCTCATCATCGTGACCGTCGTGCTGCTGCCGCAGGGTTTCGTGAACTACCTCGGCGACGCGGTGAAGACACGACGGTTCTCGTTGCTGGACAACGTGCGGCGGTACCGGCTATGACCGCGGTGATGCAGGCGCGCGGGCTGTCGAAGCGGTTCGGCGGCCTGCAGGCGGTCAAGGCGCTCGACCTCGACCTGTACGCCGGCCGGCTGCTCGGGGTCATCGGCCCCAACGGCGCCGGGAAGTCCACCGCCATCAACCTGTTGACCGGGCACATCCGCCCGACCTCGGGCCGGGTGGTCGTCGACGGCGCCGACCTGACCGGGGCCAAACCGTGGCGGGTGGCGCACGCCGGGGTGGCCCGCACCTTCCAGATCGTCAAGCCGTTCCGCGGGATGACGGTGCTGGACAACGTGACCGTGGCGGCGATGTTCACCGGGCAGCGGCACACCGTCCACGCGTCCCGGCAGGCGGCCATGGAGACGCTGGACCGGGTGGGCCTGGCCGGTGCCGCGCGGCTGTCCCCCACCGAGCTGTCGGTCGCCGACGCCCGGCGGCTGGAACTGGCCAAGGCGCTGGCGCTGCGGCCACGGGTACTGCTGCTCGACGAGGTGCTCGCCGGGCTGCGGCCCGGTGAGATAGACCCGGCGCTCGCGCTGATCGACTCGCTGCGCCGCGACGGGCTCGCGCTGATGATGGTGGAGCACGTCATCCACGCCATCACCGCGGTCGCCGACGAGGTGCTCGTGCTGCACCACGGCGAGGTGCTGACCCGGGGCGAGCCGGCGACGGTGCTGTCCGACGAGCGGGTCATCGAGGCATACCTCGGCAGCCGGTTCGCCAAGCGGGCAAAGGAGGAACTGCGGTGACGCTCGTCGTCGAGGACCTGCACGCCGGATACGGCCGGGTACCGGTCCTGCACGGCGTCTCGGTGTCGGTGGCGCGCGGCGACATCGCCGCGCTCATCGGCCCCAACGGCGCCGGAAAGTCCACGCTGCTGCGCGCGGCCACCGGCATGGTCCGGGTCAGCCGCGGCGCGGTCCGCATGGACGGCCGCGACCTGACCAACGCGCCGATCGAGACCATCGCCCGCGCCGGGATCGCCCACGTGCCCGAGGGCCGCCGGCTCTTCCCCGGGCTCAGCGTCCGCGACAACCTGCGGCTGGGCGGGTGGCGGGCGCGCAACGAGGACATGGGTACCGTGCTGGAACTGTTCCCGCGCCTGCACGAGCGGCTGGACCAGGTGGCCGGTTCGATGTCCGGCGGCGAGCAGCAGATGTGCGCGATCGCGCGGGCGTTGATGGGCCGGCCGGACTTCCTGCTCATCGACGAGCTGTCCCTGGGCCTGGCCCCGGTGATCGTCGAGGAGATCATGGCGCGGCTCGGTCAGGTGGCCGCCGAGGGTACCGGGATCCTGCTCGTCGAGCAGGACGCCGGCCACGCCCTGGAGGTGGCGCAGCGCGCCTACGTTCTGGAGAACGGCCGGATCACGGTGACCGGCAAGGCCGCGGAACTGGCGGCGGACCCCCGGGTACGCGCGGCGTACCTGGGGGTCTGACCCCGCCCACCGCCCGCAGTTGTACGGCGATTCTTGCGTGACTCTTGCGGCGGCGGCGGGTACGCCGGTGAGGTTCGCCCGCTTATGCTGCGACGGTGCGGGTTCTGCTGGTCGAGGACGACGTCCGGGTGGCCGGCGCGCTGGAGACCGCGCTGCGCCGGCGCGGGTACGACCTGCTGCGCGCCGGCACCGCGGCGGAGGCGCTGGCCGCGCCGCCGGTCGACCTCGTCCTGCTCGACCTGGGCCTGCCCGACGGCGACGGCCTGGAGGTCTGCCGGGAGCTGCGCCGCCGCGGCGACGTGGCTATCATCGCGGTGACCGCGCGGGCCGAGGAGCGCGACCGGATCGCCGGCCTGCGCATCGGCGCCGACGACTACGTCGTGAAGCCGTTCGGCATGGCCGAGCTGCAGGCCCGCATCGATGCGGTGATGCGCCGGGCGGCCCGGTCGGCGGCGCGGCAGGGCGCGGTGACGGTCGGTCCGCTGACCATCGACCTGGACGCGCACCGGGTCACCTCCGACGGCACCGAGATCTCGTTGACCCGCAAGGAGTACGACCTGCTGGCCGCGCTCGCCCGCCGGGCCGGCGCGGTGGTCACCCGCGACCAGCTGCTCGCCGACGTGTGGCAGACCACGTGGGTGGGCAGCCCGCACACCGTGGAGGTACACGTCGCGTCGCTGCGCGGGAAGCTGGGCGATCCGGCGCTGGTGCAGACCGTCCGCGGGGTCGGCTACCGGTTGCGCACGGACCGCTGACGATGCGGTACCGGCTGGTCGCCACCTATCTGGTCCTGCTCACCCTGGTGCTGCTGGCACTGGAGATCCCGCTGGCCGCCAACGTGGCGGCGAGCCGGACGCAGGCCGTGGTCATCGACCGCAACGCCGACGCCGCGCGCCTCGCGTCGCTGGCCGACCCGGCGTTGCGCACCGGTGAGACGCAGACGCTGACCGACGAGCTGGACCGGTACTACGACCTGTTCGGCATCACCGCCGCGGTGGCCGACCGGGACGGCAGGCTGGTCGCGTCGACCGGCGACCCGCAGGTGTTCGGCACCCCGCAGGTGCGCGGCTGGCTCAACCAGGCGCTGGCCGGCGAGCGGGTCGGCGCCGGCCGCACCGTCTGGCCGTGGCGGCACGCGCGCCTGGCCATCGCGGTACCGGTGACCACCGCCGGCGAGGTGGTCGGCGCGGTCCTCACGCTGTCCCCGGTGGACAAGTTACAGGCGTCGATCGATCGCGCCTGGGTGGCGATAGCCGGCGGCGGGCTGGTCGCCGGGGTGGTGTTCGTCGCCGTCGCCGCCGTGCTGGCGCGCTGGATCCTGCGCCCGGTCGGGCAGCTCGACGACGCGGCACACCGGATCAGTGCCGGAGCGCTGGACGCGCGGGTACCGTCCGGTGTCGGACCGCCCGAGCTGCGGCGCCTCGCCCGCTCGTTCAACACGATGGCCGACGACGTGACCGACGCGCTGGACCGGCAGCGCGCGTTCGTCGCACAGGCCAGCCACCAGCTGCGCAATCCGTTGACAGCACTGCGGTTGCGGGTCGAGGAGCTCGGTACCTTCATCACCGACCCGGCCGGCGGCGACGAGCACCGGCTCGCGCTGGAGGAGGCCGACCGGCTGCGCCGCATCTGTGACGGTCTGCTCGCGCTGGCCAGGGCGGAGCGCGGCCGGTACCACGTGGAGGTCGAGGACGCGGCCGTGACGGCGGACGAGCGGGTGGCCGCCTGGCAGCCGCTGGCCCGGGAACGCGGCATCACGTTGCGCCGCAACGGTTCCGGTAGCGCGCCGGTGCACGCGGTACCTACGGCGGTCGGGCAGGCGCTGGACGCGCTCATCGACAATGCGCTCAAGTTCTCCGGGCCGGACGCGACGGTCGAGGTCACCGTGGTACCCGACGGCGACCGGGTGGAGCTGCGCGTGGTCGACGACGGACCCGGCCTCGCGGACGCGTTGCGGCGCCAGGCGACCGAACGCTTCTGGCGGGCACCGGACGCGCAGAACGTCGACGGCAGCGGGCTCGGGCTGCCGATCGCGACGGTACTGGTGACCGCCTCGGGTGGCGACCTGGAACTGCTCGCCGCCGACCCGCGCGGCCTCGACGCGCGGCTGCGCTTCCCGGCCGTGCCGCCCAACGGCGGGCCCGCCCGCGACAACGGCGCTAGACCTTCGCCTCCCGGTAGTAGCGCACCGCGCCGGGATGCAGCGGCAGCGGAAGGGTGTTGACGGCCGAGCCGCGATCCAGCCGGCTGCCCGCGGGGTGCATGGCGGCCAGTTGGTCGCGGTGCTCGAACAGCGCGCGCACCACCGCGTACCCGACCTGCGCGTCCATCGCCCGGGACACCACGAGGTAGTTCGCCACGCCGACGGTCGGGGTGGGTACCGCCAGCCCGTACGCGGACACCGGGATCGTGCGCTCCACGTAGACCTCGCCGTACAGGCTGCGCAGCCGGGGGACGTAGCTGCCCAGCTCGACCAGCGCGATCGCGGTATGGCGGGTGAGGCTGGCGATCGCCCCGGTCGGGATGCCGCCGGAGAAGAACATCGCGTCCAGCCGCCCGGTGGCCACGGCGTCCGCCGCGATGTCCGGGGCGAGCCGCTCCGCCCTGACGTCGCGGGCGATGTTCAGCCCGGCCAGCGGCAGCAGGCGGGTGGCGAACAACTCGGTACCCGACGCCGGTGCGCCCACCGACACCCGCCGGCCGCGCAGTTCGGCCACGTCGTTGATGCCGCGGTCGACGCGTACCACCAGGTGCAGGTAGTTCTCGTAGATGCGCCCCAGCGCCTGTACCGGCAGCGGTGCGCTGAACGGCGCCGCACCGGTGTACGCGTCGCTCGCCGCGTCGGCGGTGGTGAACCCGATCTCCGCCGTCCCGGCCGCGACCAGTCGCAGGTTCTCCACGCTCGCCGGCGTCGTCAGTACCGTCGGGCGCAGTCCGGGCAGCGCGTCGCGGTACACCGCCGCCATGCCCTCGGCGTAGGTGTAGTAGACGCCGCCGACTCCACCCGACGCGATGCGCAGCGGCCCCGGCGGGTAGTCCGGACCGCTGTCGCAGGCCGCGAGCGTGGCGGCGGCCGCCGCGCCGAGCAGCGTGCGACGGCGCACGTTTGGCATGACCGGGACCATAGCCAGCCACCGGTACCGACGGAAGACGAGGGTCGCACAACTTGCGCCAACAATGCGGAACGGCCCGAGGAGCCACGGGCCCGCGCGAGCGCAGCGAGCGCCAAGAACCCGGAACGGCCCGGGCCGGGCCCGGGCCGTTCCGTCAAACGAGCGTCAGCCGGCGCAGCCGTGCACCTTGTTGCTGTAGGTGGGCTGTACCGCGAAGGAACCCGTGTTCAGCGTGATCTTGTGCAGGTTCCGCCACGCGCAGAGGTCAGCGTTCTCCTCGCCGTTGCGGGCGACCCAGCCGCTCGGCGGGATCGGGTCGGTGACCGCTTCGAGGTACTCGTGCCCGGCGACGATGCTGAATCCGTCGAGCTTGCCGCCGACCGAGTTCTGCCCGCACGAGGTACCGGCGTCCAGGACGTACGGCATGTTCGTGTACGGCAGCCCGCCGGTCGCGTCGTGGTACGCGCAGAAGCCGGCGTTCGGGAAGCCGTCCGGGTGGGTACCGTGCGGGCTCACCACGATGATGTTCACGTTGTGCCCGGACACCTTGAAGTGCGCCGCGCCCTTCCTGGCCTCACCGGCGATGGCGCCGGCCGACATGCTGCCCGGTGCGTTGGCGGCGTTGTCGACCCAGGTGCCCTTGAGCACCGAGCCGGTGAACGTCGGGTGCAGCCCCCTGCCGGTGTACTGCGAGGTCACCCGCGACCAGGCGTCGTTGGACTGGCCGAGTCCGGTGAAGAACTTCGTGAGGTAGGACTGCACGCCGTTCCTGTCGCTGGTCCACTGCTTGCCCCAGAACACCAGGAAGACCTGCGGGTTCTCCTGGATGAAGCCACCGTGGTAGACCAGGTCGCTGGCCGCTGCCGGGGTGATGTCCGAGCTGGTGCCGTGGTAGAACCCGAGCACGCCGGCCGGGGCCGCGTCGGGTGCGGCGGAGGATCCCTTTGTCGACGCCGAAGCAACTCCGGTGGCGGCCGCGAGGGCCAGCAGTCCGGCGGCGCCGAGGACGGCGATCCGGCCGAGTCGAGTCATTACTGTCTCCCTTCCCAGGCTGTGCGTACAGCCTCGTGACAGCGCTCTCGACGAGCAAGAGGGAAGGCATAAGCAAAGACCGTTAACTATTAACTGAGTCCCATTCCCAGCGGATACCGCACCGTCCGGGCGCCACATCGGTCACTACTGCATGTACATATCCCGATGGCTCGATGTCCAGCGCACGGGCCTGCTCGCGGCCCTCAGCGCCGGCCGGGACACTGTACTGGACGCAGTGCGCGGGAATCGCCGCGGGATCGAAGACAATCTCCATGACATGTTCGCGTACCGGAAACCGGAACTTGCGTTCGTAGCTGTCCCGGGCCAGCGCGCCCCGGCCGGGGTACCCCAGCTCGTACTCCATCACGATCGTCTCGCCGCGGGAGAGCACCCGGTCGAACAGCAGCTCGCCGACGAGCAGCCGCGGCTGGCGCTTGACCACGACCGAGCCGACCCGGCACTGCCACACCGCCCGCACGTCGGGCAGCGGGTCGTCCGGCGAGTCCTCCCGGAAGATCAGTACCCATCGGTCCGGCCCGTCCTGCTCGGCGCGCAGCACCTGCCGGTGCCAGATCCGGCGCACCCGGCGGTCCGCACCGACCTCGTACCGGTCGTGCAGGCTGAGCCGGGCCAGCCCGGCCTCCCAGGTACCGGACAGGTGCGCGACGGCGTTCGCCAGCGGCGGGTCGTCCCACAGCGCCTCCACCCGGGCACCGGGCCGGGGTCCCGGACGCCGCCGCGCCCCGGGCGGTTCGAGCAGCGCGGTCAGCGTGCCCGCCGGTACCCGCAGCACCTCCTCCAGCGCCCGCACCACGAGTATCGACTCGTGCCGGGTCGGCCGGCGCCGCCCGGACTGCCAGTAGCTCAACGTCGCCGAGCTGACCTCGAAGCCGCGCTCACGCAGCCGGTACTGGATCCGGTTCAGGGTCAGCCCACTGGCCTGGATCGCGGTACGCAGCGCATGCGAGAACCGGCCCGCGGGCACCGGGCCGGCCGTTCGCAACTCGGGTAGGTCGGTCATCACCGCAGCAGGTCGATTGATGGCGATCAACCTACAGTAGCCGACGGTCCGGACGGTGCGCCGGTCTGCTCAGCCGTTCTGCTCAGCCGGACCAGCTCTGGTCCGACCAGTACAGCCCGGACCAGTACAGGCCGGACCAGTAGAGCCCGTCCCAGCTTCCGCCCGACCAGTACAGGCCCGACCAGTACAACCCAGACCAGTACAGGCCGGACCAGTAGAGGCCGGACCAGGTCTGCCCGGACCAGTACAGGCCGGACCAGGTGCGGCCGGCCCACGAGGTACCGTGCCAGTCCGCCCCGGCCAGCTCGTGGCCCATCCAGCGGCCGCCGACCCACGCGGTACCCGCCGAGCTGGCCCGCGCCCAGGTCGCCGCGTCGAACGGACCCCACAGGGAGTTCTCGCCGGTGAGGACGTCGCCGCCCACGGACAGCTGCGCGCTGCCCCGGGCCGCGTCGATCGATCCGGTACCCGTCGAGCGCGCCCAGTTCTGCCCCGCACCGGCCACCGGGGCGGCCACCGCGCGCGCCAGGTTCAGCTCACCGGCCCCCTGACCGCCGTCCCCACCGGGAAGCCGGAAGGCGCTGCGGGTCAGCGCCGCCTTCACCTGGTCCGGGGTCAGCTCGGGACGCGCCTGCAGCAGCAGCGCGACGGCGCCGGAGACGACCGCGGCGGCCTGCGAGGTACCGCTGCCCTTGAACAGGTCGTCGCCGACCCGCGCGGTCGGGTTGGCCACGTCGACGAAGCTGCCCGGGTCGCGCAGCGACACGATCGACCGGCCGGGCGCCACCAGGTCGGGCCGCCGGGCGGCGCTGCCCCGGCTGCTGAAGTCGGCCACGACGTCGTCGCCGGAGCCGACGGTGCCGTTCGTGTCGGCCGCGCCGACCGCGAGGACGTACGGGTCGTAGGCGGGATCGGTCAGCGCGCCCGCGGTACCCCCGTTGCCGGCGGCGACCACCACGACGATGCCGGCGCGCCACGCGTTCTCGACCGCGTGGGTCAGCGGGTCGATCCGGTAGTCCTGGCTGCCGTCGGTGCCGAAGGACAGGTTGACCACGCGGACCGGGTGCCGCGGATCGTCGTTGCGGTGCGCCACGACCCAGTCGAGTCCGGCGAGGACCTGCGAGACGTCGACGGCGCCGTCGGCGGCGCCGACCTTGACCGAGGTGAGCATGGCGCCGGGCGCGATCCCGTCGACGATGCCGGCCAGGTGGGTACCGTGCCCGTACGTGTCCAGGTACCGCGCGTCGCCGTTCACGCTGTCCAGGGACAGGTCGGGTCCGTTGACGACGTGGTCGGCGCGCAGCCCCGGTACCGGTACCACGCCGGTGTCGACCAGCGCGACCCCGACCCCGTCGCCGGTGCTCCCGGCGTGCCACAGCTTGTCGGCGCCGATCACGCGGGCGACGTCGGTGACCGTGGTGGCCGAGCTGTCGAACCGCCAGTGGCCGTGCGGGTGCGCCGACGCGGTACCCGGTGCGGCGCCGGCGGCAGCCGGCCCGAAGACGGCGCCCGCGACGAGCGCGACGGCGGCGGCGGCACCGGCCCGGCGTGACACGATCATGGTGATCCTCCCTGGTTCGCTACCGACGATGACACAGCCGTCACGGAATGTAAGTACCCCGAACCGAACGGCAACCCGACTGCTCCCGTACCGGCAATGCTCAGGTCCTCCACCCCCGCGCCGATGTGGCCGCAGGAAGAGGAGGTGACGGTGGCGGAGGAAACCACGCACAACGGGATCGTCGATCCGCTCACCGGTGCCTACTCGCGCGCCCTGCTCTTCCCGCGGCTGGCCGAGGAGCTGTCCCGCGCGGCCCGCTCGACGACCGGGTTCGCGGTGATGCTCTTCGACGTCGACTACTTCAAGAGCGTCAACGACGCCTACGGGCACAGCCGCGGCGACGAGGTGCTGCGCCAGCTCGCCGAACGCGTCGGCCAGCTCGTGCGCGGGTACGACGTGCTGTTCCGGTACGGCGGCGACGAGTTCGTCCTGCTGCTGCCCGACACCGGCGAGGCCGACGCGGTCAGCGTCGCGCTGCGGCTGACCGAGGGCGTGCGCGGCGCGCAGTTCCCCGGGCAGCCGCCGCTGAGCGTGTCGGTCAGCCTCGGGGTGGCCATGTTCCCCAAGGACGCCGACCGCGCCGAAGACCTGCTCGCCTGCGCCGACCGCCGCAACTACCTGGCCAAGCAGCGCGGCCGGGCGTGCGCGGTCGCCGACGACGCGGAGAGCGACGCGCGCCCGGTCTCCTCCCGCATGCTCGAACGCGACGTGCCGCTCACCACCGTCCACGACTTCCTCACCCGGCTGCGGGTCGACCCGCGCGGCGCGCTGCGGGTGGCCGGCGAACCCGGCGCGGGGCACACCCGGTTCCTCGAAGCCGCGGCGCACGCGGCCAAACTGCGGGGGTACCAGGTGATCGCCGCCGGTGAACCGGTGCCCGACCTGGGTACCGCCAGCGGCGTGCTCGTGGTCGCCGACCGGGGCACCGGCACGGTTCCTGAGCTGGTGCGCCACCTGCCGGACGACGTCCCCGTCGGACTCGTCTACGCGACCATCGGGCGCGGTGACGAGCCGCCCGTCGACCTTCCGGTACTCGACAGCGTCGAACTGCTGCCCTGGTCGCCGGCCGCGCTGCGGATCTGGCTGCGCACCACGCTGGGCGCCGAACCGAGCCTGGCACTGGTCGACTGGATGGGTGAGCGCAGCGCCGGACTGCCCGCCCGGGCCCAACGCGAGCTGGACCGGCTCACCTCAGGCGGGCATCTGGTACGCGCGGAGCACGGCGCCCTGACCATCGCCCCGGCCCTGCTGGCCAAGCCGAAGCGGTACACACACCAGCTGCCGGTACCCATCACCGAGCTGGTCGGGCGGCAGAACGAGACCGTGCAGGTCGCGCAGCTGCTCGCCGAACGCCGGCTGGTCACCCTGATCGGCCCGGCCGGGATCGGCAAGACGCGGCTGTCGCTCGCGGTCGGCGCGGCCGTCGCGGACCGGTTCGCCGACGGCGCGGTGTTCGTACCGCTGGCCGACGCGACCGGCGCCGACCTCGTGGTGCCGTTCCTCGCCCAGGCGCTGGACGTCGCCGAGGTACCCGGACAGGCGCTGGCCGCCACGGTACTGGAGCACCTCACCGCGCTGTCCCTCCTGCTGATCTTCGACAACTACGAGCACGTCGTCAGCTCCTCGCCACTGATCGCGCAACTGCTCGCCGCCGCGCCCCGGGTCCGGGTACTGGTGTGCAGCCGGGAACGGCTCAGCGTGTACGGCGAGCAGGTGTACCGGGTACCGCCGCTGGCCCTGCCCGACCCGGCCACGCTGACCACGCCGCAGCGGGCGCTGGCCACCTCGCCCGCGCTGGCGCTGTTCAACACCCGCGCCCGGTCGGCCGCCTACGACTTCGCCATCACCGCGGACAACCTCGCCACGGTCGTCGAGCTGTGCCGGCGCCTGGACGGCCTGCCGCTGGCCATCGAGCTGGCCGCCGCGCACGTCGACACGCTGTCCCCCGAGCAGATGCTCGCCGAGCTGTCCAGCCACCTCGACCTCGGCGGCGACGTCGCGCGGGACCGGCCGCGGCGGCAGCAGACCCTGCGCGGCGCGATCGACTGGAGCGTCCACCTGCTCGACCCGGACACCCGGGACCTGTTCCACTGGCTGGGCGTGTTCGCCGGCGGGTTCCAGCTCGCCGCGCTGGCGCGGATCTACCCCGACCCGGACCTGGCCAAGCGGCTGGACAGCCTGGTGGACAAGAACCTGGTCCGCGCCGAACCGGACGGGCCGGACGGCACCCGGTACTCGACGCTGGAGACGATCCGGTCCTACGCGATCGAGCGGCTCGTCGACAGCGGTGCGGCCGAGGAGGCGTACCGCCGGCACGCCGGGTACCACGCGGACCTCGCCGAACGGGCCGGGGCCGAGATGATGGGCCGGGACCAGGTGGCCTGGACGGCGCGGGTGGAGCGGGAGTACCAGAACCTGCGCGCCGGGTTCAGCCGGTCGCTGCAGCGCGGGGAACCGGTACCGGCCGCCCGGATCGGGCTCGGACTGTGGCGCTTCTGGCGCACCGGCCGGCACATCGGCGAGGGCCGGGAATGGCTCGCCGGGCTGCTCGCCCCGGAGGTACCGCTGTCCGACCGGATGCGTGCCCAGCTGCTGCACGCCGCCGCGGTACTGGCCGGCGGGCAGGACGACCACGAGACCGCGGCCGCGCTGGCCCGGGAGAGCCTGGAGCGCGCCCGTGCCGCCGGCGACGCGCACACCACCGCGCAGGCGTGCAACGCGCTCGGCATCGCCGCGATCGCCGCCGGCGACTACCCCGCCGCGCGCGGCTTCTTCACCGACAGCCTGACGATCTGCGAGCAGCAGGGCTCCGCGCTCGGCATGGCCGTCGCGCACGGCAACCTGACCCGCCTGGCGCTGCGTACCGGCGACGTCGCGGCCGCCAGCGAGCACGCCCGCCGCTGCCTGGAACTGGACCGCCAGCAGGGCAACACCCGCGGCATCATGCTCGGGCTGCTCTGCCTCGGCGAGATCCTGCTGACCCGGGACGACCCGCTCAGTGCCCGGGTGCACCTGGAGGAGGCGCTGGAGCTGAGCCGTACCCTCGGCGACGTCTTCGGCGAAGCCATGGCGCGGCACCTGCTGGGCCGGGTGGCGCTGCGCGACGGCGACGGTACCGCGGCGTTGCGCCAGGTGGCCGCGGCGCTGGCCCTGCGCAACGGGGTCGGCGACCGGGAAGACCTGGCGATCTCGCTGGAGGCGCTGGGGTACCTCCTCGCGACGCGCGACGCGGAACTGGCCGCGCGACTGCTCGGCGCCACCGAGGCGCTGCGTACCCGACACCGCCTGCCGGACACCGCGGACGCCTCGGCGGAACGGGAAGCGGGGCTGGCGACGCTGCGTGCCGCGCTGGACACCGGTACCCTCGCCGCGGCGTGGACCGCGGGCCAGAGCACGCCGCTGGACCTCGTCGTCGACGAGGCGGTGGCCCGGGTCGCGGCCCTCACCGCCTGACCGCCCCTCAGATCGCGAGTGCGAACCGGAGCCCGACCGCGACCTGGGCCATGGTCGCGGTGCTCAATGCCCCGACGTCGCGCTTCAGCTCGTCGCGGTACAGCGGCGCGATGTCGTCGCACAGCACCCGACCGGCGAGCGGATCGGCCGCGGTCAACGGCACGATGCTGGCGATGTCGGGCTTCGGGCTGGTGGTGATCCGCACACCAAGGCAGTCACCGAGCTTGGTGTTGCGGGCATTGTTGCTGACGACGAGGAACGGCTTCTCGCCGTGGCCGAGGTCCGCCATGTAGACCCTGCCCCGCACCGGGACGAGCTCCGCGACGCTCACCGGTCGCGGCTCCGTCGACGCATCGACCGCTCGTACTCCTCGTCGTCGGCGTCCCGCGCGGCGGCGAGCTGCTCGTAGTCGTGCATCGCGATCTCCTCGCCGAGCGCGGTCAACGCGAATTTGACGAGGGCGTGCAGCGTCGCGGCTTCCGAGCGGGAGACGTCTTCTCCGGCCAACCGCACCATCGCGGCGTGCTGCGGGGTGCCCGCGACGCGCGCCCGATCGACCAACGCCAACTCCTCCTCCGTGAGCGGGATGGTCTTCCGGGTGATGTCAATCATGCTGCAGATAGTACAGCAGTCAGAGCGGCATCACGCGCGGCATGTACGCCGGCCGTCCCCCGGACGGGTGGCGGGACTCCCGTCGAACGCTCACGACGTAAGCGCCAGCTCGGCGAACCGCCGCAGGCCCACGTTGCCGCCGCTGATCAACGCCGCGACGGTGCCCCTCGGCTTGACGTGACCGGCGAGCAGCGCGGCGGTCGCCGTGGCACCGCTGGGCTCGGTGACGAGCTTGAGGCGGTCGAAGAGGAAGGCCATCGCGGCGAGGATCTCCCCGTCGGTGACGAGTACGACCTCGTCGACAAGGCGGCGCATGACCTCGAACGTGAACTCGCCGGGCGTGGTGAGCATCTGTCCATCGGCGAGATGGGGCCGCAGCTCCACGCTCACCCGGTGGCCCGCCTCCAGGGAGAGCCTGGTCGACGCGTTGGCGACGTTCTCGACGCCCACGACGCGCGTTCGAGCGTTGGCCGCCTTCGCCACGGTCGCCCACCCGCTCATCACACCGCCGCCGCCGATCGGCACGACGATCACGTCTGGCGCCCCGTGCTCCTCCACCAGCTCCAGCGCGCCGGTGCCCGCGCCGGCCGCGATGCGCGGATCGTCGTAGGCGGGGACGAACGTCGAGCCGCGCTCCTCGGCGAAGCGCCGGCCGGCCACCACCGGCGGCGTCCGGTAGCGGTCGTAGGTCACGATCTCCGCGCCGTACCCCGCGGTGGCCTGGAGCTTGACCGGCGGCGCGTCCTCAGGCATGAGGATCGCCGCACCGATCCCCAGCTCGCGGGCGGCGATCGCCACGGCCTGGGCATGATTGCCGGAACTGACCGCACAGACGCCGCGCTCGCGCTCCTGGGGCGACAGCGAGCACAGGTAGTTGTACGCACCGCGGAACTTGAATGCGCCGCCGCGCTGGAAGGACTCGCACTTCACCAGGACGTGCGCGCCCACGACGTCGTCCAGCGTGCGGCTCGTCATCACCGGCGTGCGCCGGGCGACGCCGTCGAGCCGGCCTGCCGCACCCCGGACGTCCTCGATCGTCAGCACGGCCGCACCGTACCCTTACGATTCGTGCCGGTCGGTGTGGTAGGCCGGGGCCTCCGGCTGGCCGACCACGACCAGCCGGCCGTCCGAGGCGGTGAGCACCTCGACCGGCGTGCCGTACAGCTCGGTCAGCGTCGCGGAGGTGATCACCTCGACCGGCTTGCCGCACACGGCTCCGCCGTGGCCGAGGTAGATCACGCAGTCGAGGTACGGCAGGATCGGGTTCACGTCGTGGGCGACCATCATGACGGCCACCCCCTCGGTCCGGCAGATCCTGCTGATCAGCGCGGCGACCGCGGCCTGGTTGGGCAGGTCGAGGCTGTCCAGCGGCTCGTCGAGCATGAGCAGCCGAGGCCGGCGGGCCAGCGCCTGCGCGATCAGCAGCCGCTGCTGCTCGCCGCCGGAGAGCTGGCCGATCGGCCGCTGGGCGTACCCTTCCGCGCCGACCAGGCCGATCAGTTCCCGTACCCGCGCATCGGCGGCCCGGGACCGCGCGCCCGGCAGCGGTACGCCCCACCGGTCCCCGTCGAGCCCGAGCCGGACCACGTCCCAGCCGCGTACCCGCAGCGCCGCGTCGAAGCTGCGCCGCTGCGGCAGGTACCCGACGGCGCGCCGGCCACCCGCCGGCAGCCGCACCGTCCCCGACGCCAGCGGGATCAGCCCGAGTACGGCCTTGAGCAGTGTCGACTTGCCGACCCCGTTCGGCCCGAGGACCGCCACGAACTCGCCCGCCCCGACCGTGGCGTCGACACCGGACCAGATGGTGCGCCCGCCCAGCACGGCGGTCGCGCCGCGCACCTCGACCAGCGGGCGGTCGGCCGGCGGGCCGGTCACCGTCCGGCGCACGCCGCGCACCGGCCGAAGATCTCGATCGTGTGGCCGACCTCGGTGAAGCCGTGCTCGGCGGCCACCTTCTCCGCCCACTTCTCCACCGCCGGCCCCTCGACCTCCTCGGTCCGGCCGCAGACCCGGCAGACCAGATGGTGGTGGTGCTGGCTGCGGCTGCACCGCCGGTACAGCTGCTCGCCGTCGGGCAGCCGCATCTGGTCGACCTCACCGGCGTCGGCGAGGATCTGCAGGGTCCGGTACACCGTGGTCAGGCCGACCCCGGAGCCGGCCTGGCGGAGCTGGGCGTGCAACTGCTGGGCGCTGCGGAACTCGTCCGTACCGGCGAGCAGCGCGAGCACCTCGGCGCGCTGCCGGGTGTTGCGCGCCATCCCTGGCGTCGGGCGGGTCAACCGTGCCTCCTGGTTCGCTCCGCGAGGCCCTGCCTCCTGGTTCGCTCCGCGAGGCCCTGCCTCCTCATCAGCGATCTCCCAGTGTACGGCGGCCAATTCGTGACCGACGCGGGTTGCACCGGCAGGTCACATTCGAGGGATGGGGTACCCGGCGCACTACGGCAGACCGGCGATGGTGGCGAACTACCGGCGGGTGACGGCGCCTGCCTCGGTACACCTCGTGGCGCTGTGCCAGTACGTGGCCGGGCTGCTGGTGCTGCTCGGCGCCGCCGGTATCGTGCTGCTGCGGTACGGCCACGGGCGGATCATCGACGAGAACCGGATCCAGGTGCCGCCCGCGGTGCGCGAGCGCATCGCCGACGGGCAGGCCGTCACGGTGATGGCGGTCGGACTCGCGGTACTCGCGCTGATGTGGCTCATCATCGCCCGCTCGCTGCAGCGCGGGCAGCAGTGGGCGCGGATGACGGTACTGACGCTGGCCATGCTCAGCATCGGAGCGACGCTCTACGAGGCGTGGCGGTACCAGGACGAGCAGGTACTCCTCGGGCTGGTGCTACCGCTGCTGTACGTCGCGTTGCTGTGCACCCGGGCGGCGCGGGCCTGGTTCCGGTGGGGCACCTGGTAGTTTCCCCGCCGGCCGGGCCGGGAACGAGGGTCGCGTGAGCGAGCACTGGTACGACGAAGCGGTCATCTACTGCCTGGACGTGGAGACGTTCGCCGACTCCGACGGCGACGGGGTCGGTGACTTCCGTGGCCTGATCGGCCGGCTGGACTACCTGTACCGGCTCGGCGTCACCTGCCTGTGGCTCAACCCGATCCACCCGTCGCCGCGCCGGGACGACGGGTACGACGTGACCGACTTCTACACGGTCGACCCGCGGCTGGGCAGCCTCGGCGACTTCGCGGAACTGTTGCACCAGGCGGAGAACCGCGGCATCCGGGTCATCATCGACCTCGTCGTCAACCACACCTCCGACCAGCACCCGTGGTTCCTCGACGCCGTCTCCTCGCCGGACTCGCGGTACCGCGACTGGTACGTCTGGTCGCGCGACGAGCCGGCGGACCGGTTCCAGGGCATGGTGTTCCCCGGCGAGCAGCACGACACCTGGTCGTACAGCAGGCGCGCGAAGGCGTGGTACTACCACCGCTTCTACGACTTCCAGCCGGACCTGAACGTGCGCAACCCGGCGGTGCGCGCGGAGATGAAGAAAATCATGGGGTTCTGGCTGCAGCTCGGCGTGGCCGGGTTCCGCATCGACGCGGCGCCGTTCGTCATCGAGCTGACCGAGCCGGGCAACCCCAGCTCGCCGGAGGACTACGGGTTCCTGACCGAACTGCGCCAGTACACCTCGTGGCGGCGCGGCGACGCGGTGCTGCTGGCCGAGGCGAACGTTGCGCCCGACCTGATCGTGCGGTACTTCGGCGACGAGGGCGGCTCGGGCAACCGGCTGCACATGCTGTTCGACTTCCTGCTCAACGGCCGGCTGGTCCTCGCCCTCGCGCGGCAGGATCCGGAGCCGATCCTGGAGGCGCTGCGCAACACGCCGGGCCTGCCGCCCGGCGCGCAGTGGGCCACGTTCCTGCGCAACCACGACGAGATCGACCTGTCCCGGCTCACCGCGGAGCAGCGCAACGAGGTGTTCGCGAAGTTCGGGCCGCAGCCGTCGATGCGGCTGTACGACCGGGGCATCCGGCGCCGGCTCGCGCCGATGCTCGGCGGCGACCGGGCGCGGCTGGAGATGGCGTACTCGCTGCAGTTCACCCTGCGGGGTACCCCGGTGCTGCGGTACGGCGAGGAGATCGGCATGGGCGAGGACCTGTCGCTGCCCGACCGGGAGGTGATCCGCACCCCGATGCAGTGGTCCGAGGCGGCGAACGGCGGGTTCAGCGCGGCGGACAAGCTGGTGCGGCCGGTCATCTCCGGCGGGGAGTACGGATACGAGAAGGTCAACGTCACCGACCAGCGGCACGACCCGGGCTCGCTGCTCGCCTGGTTCGAGCGGATGATCCACACGCTGCGGGAGAGCCCGGAGGTCGGCGCCGGCACCTGTACCCCGGTCGACGTGAAGCTCCCGCCCGGTGTCTTCGTGCACCGCGCGGACGGGCCGCCGGGCAGCATGCTGTTCCTGCACAACCTCGGCGAGACGCCGTGCACCGTCGATCTGTCCACAGTGGACCTCGACGCCGACCACCCGAACCAGGTGTTCGGCGACCAGCCGGACCAGCCCGTCGACGGGCTCGCGGAGCTGGAGCTGGGCCGCTACGGGTACCGGTGGATCAGGCTGTGCCGGAACCCGGCCGGCTAGCGTCGCCGGGCCGGGCCTCCGGGTGCGCGGCCAGCCAGGCGAGGTACTCGTTGTAGGCGCCGGTCGCGGCGTCCTCCTCGATGGGTACCGGCGCGCGCCGCGGTACCTCGATGCGCAGATCGTCGGGTACCGCCGGGGTGGGCGGCGGTGGCGGCCCCGCGCGCAGCTCGTCGCGGACCTCGCGGGACCACACGAAGACGACGAACAGCGCGAACAGCGGCCACTCCACGGCGTACCCGTAGCTGAGCACGTTGCCCGCCCGCGCCCGGCCGAGCTGCCACCAGCCCAGCGCGAGGAACGCCCCCACCAGGACGACCAGCGCGGCATGGCGCGCCAGCCACCGGGGGGTCAGGAAACGGCGCATGCCATCAGTCCGCCGGCAGCTCAGCAGCGGGCTCCACCGGCCGCTCACCGAGCGGCGACGCGGGCTCCCGGGCGGCCATGGCCGACTGGGTACGCAGCGGGACCTGCGGCAGGAAGATGACGAACAGGAACGCCACGGTCAGTACCACGGCGCCGAGCACGAACACGTTGTCCATCGCCGCGGAGAACCCGACCTTGAACGGCTGGGCGAGGATCGGGTCGAGCTTCTGGATGAACGAGGTGTCGTTGATCGCCGAGCCGCTGACCTGGCCGCCGCTGCGCAGGAGGTGGATGACCGGCTGGTTCTCCGGCCGGGTCGAGACGGCCGGGTCGCTGACCGCCGCCTGGAACTGCGGCGTCCGCGCGGCGGCCCGGAACGCGCCGCCGATCTTGTCGCTGACGGTGGAGAACAGCACCGACAGGAACACCGCGGTACCCGCCGTGCCGCCCATCTGCCGGAAGAACGTCGCCGACGAGGTGGCCACGCCGATGTCCCGCGGCGGCATCGCGTTCTGCACGGCCAGCGTGATCGGCTGCATCACGTTGCCCAGCCCTAACCCGAACAGCGCCATGAACAGGCTGGTCCGCCAGAACGGCGTGACCTCGTTGACGGTGTGCAGCAGCCACATGCCGGCGACCATCATCGCGGTACCGGCGATCGGGTAGATCTTGTACCGTCCGGTGCGGCTGATCAGCTGACCGGACACCACCGAGCCGAGCATGATGCCGGCGGTCAGCGGCAACAGCAGCAGGCCGGACTTCGTCGGGGTCGCGTCGCGCACGATCTGCAGGTACAGCGGCAGGCAGATCAGCCCGCCGAACATGCCCATGCCGATGAGGAACCCGACGACCGACGTCAGGCTGAACGTGGCGTTGCGGAACATCCGCAGCGGGATCAGCGCGTCTTCGCCGACGAGCCTCTCGGTGATCAGGAAGGCGATCAGGCCGACCGCGCCGACCACGTAGCAGACGAGCGCGCGGTCCGAGGTCCAGCCCCAGATGCGGCCCTGCTCCGCGACGATCAGCAGGGGCGTCAGGCACACGGTGATGGCCACCGCGCCGAACACGTCGATGCGGTGCTCGCGCCGGGTGTGCGGGATGTTGAGCACCCTGGCGACGACGGCCAGCGCGACGACGCCGATGGGTACGTTGACCAGGAACACCCACCGCCAGCCGGTCACGTGCAGGATCGGTGCGCTGCCGGCGAAGAAGCCGCCGATGACCGGACCGAGCACGCTGGAGGTGCCGAACACGGCGAGGAAGTAGCCCTGGTACCGCGCCCGTTCCCGGGGCGGCACGATGTCGCCGATGATGGCCAGCGCCAGGGAGAACAGGCCGCCGGCGCCCAGTCCCTGTACCGCGCGGAAGGCGGCGAGCTGGTACATCGACTGGGCGAACGCGCAGGCCGCCGAGCCGAGGACGAAGATGGTGATGGCGGTGAGGAAGAACGGTTTGCGGCCGTAGATGTCGGACAGCTTGCCGTACAGCGGGGTGCTGATCGTCGCGGTGATGAGGTAGGCGGTGGTGACCCACGCCTGGATGCTCAGGCCGTGCAGGTCGTCGCCGATGGTACGGATCGCCGAGGCGACGATCGTCTGGTCCAGCGCGGCGAGGAACATGCCGAGCATGAGGCCGGACAGCACTTCCAGGATCTGACGGTGACTGAGCTGTGCCCCGCCCGCCGGGGCGGTGTCCGCCACAGAGCTCATCTACCCCGCCAATCGCTTCCGGTCCGCGGACCAGTCTAGTCATCACCGAACCGGACGGCTTTCGCGCGGATATGGTGGTTTCGTGGAGATTCGACGCGCCGGGGTGGGCCGGCGACTGGGTGGTTCCTTCCTGGTGCTGGCGATCCTCATCGTCGTGGCGGCCGGAGCGGGCTGGTGGGGCATGGCCCAGCAGCGCGGCATCGACCAGCGGATCGCCCAGCTCGAACTGGTCAAGGACGACGTGCAGCTGGCCAAGTTCTACGCCTCCGACGTGACCGGCTGGCAGGGGCTGGTGGTGGCCGACGCGGGCGCGTTCGGGGCCGGATACGCGCTGGGCCCCGACGGGTACAACCGCAAGGGCGAACTGGCCGACAAGAAGGTGCTGTACCAGGTCCTCGACTCCGCGCACACCGCCGACATGACGCCGGCCGAGCGGACCGCCTGGGCGCAGCTGCGCCCGGCCTGGGACAACTTCTTCACCTGGGACGACCGGGTGATGGACTGGCTGCGCGCGGACAACCAGGCGGCCCGCGCCAGGGCGATGTCGAGCGTCAACGGCGGCGACGCGGCCGGCGCGTACACCAAGGTGCTGGACACCGCGACGACCCTGGAGAAGTCGGTGAACGGCCGGATGGCGGCGCTGCGCACCCAGGCCGCCCGCGTGGAACGGACCAGCCTCCTGGTCCTCGGCGCCACGCTGGTGGTGGCCCTGCTGCTCGCGGTGGTGCTGGCCGTCTGGGCCACCCGCTCGGTGGTCCGGCCGCTCGGCGTCGTGGTCGGCGCCCTGGGCCGGCTGGAGCAGGGCGACCTCACCGCACAGGCAGGCCTTGGTACCGGTGACGAGCTGGGCCGGTTGGGCACGGCGCTGGACAACACCGCGGCCTCGCTGCACACCACGATGTCGGCGCTCGCCGGGCACGCCGCCGCCCTCGCGTCGGCGTCCGAAGAGCTGTCCGCGGTCTCCACCGAGATCGCCGGTTCCGCGCAGGAGGCGAGCAGCCAGGCCAGCGTCGTCGCACGCGCCGCCGAACAGGTGTCCGGAAACGTGGACAGCGTGTCCCTCGGCGGCGGCGAAATGGGCGAGTCGATCAAGGAGATCTCCAGCAACGCCAGCGAGGCGGCCACGGTTGCCGCCCAGGCGGTCTCGGTGGCCGAGCAGACCAACGCCACGGTCGCCAAGCTCGGCGTGTCGTCGCAGGAGATCGGCAACGTCGTGAAGATCATTACGGCCATCGCGGAGCAGACCAACCTGCTGGCGCTCAACGCCACCATCGAGGCGGCGCGGGCCGGCGAGGCGGGCAAGGGGTTCGCGGTGGTCGCCGGGGAGGTCAAGGACCTGGCCGGCGAGACCGCCAAGGCGACCGACGACATCACCCGCCGGGTGGACGCGATCCAGGCCGACACCACCAACGCGGTACAGGCGATCGAGCAGATCGTCAGCATCGTCGGCCGGATCAGCGACTACCAGAACATCATCGCCGCCGCGGTCGAGGAGCAGAGCGCGACGACCAGCGAGATGAACCGCAACGTGGCACAGGCGGCGGACAGCAGCCGGGAGATCGCGGCGAACATCGCCGGGGTGGCGCGGGCGGCCGCGACGACGATGGCCGGGGTCGGCCAGTCCCAGGACGCGGCCGCCGAACTGACGCACATGAGCAGCGAGCTGCACGCGGTGGTGGCGCGGTTCCGGCTGTAGCGAGCGCAGCGAGCGCCAACGTCAGCGCCGCGGCGGACGGCGTCTGGACTGAGGAGCGCAGCGACGAGGGAAGGCGTCGTCCGGGGAGCCTGCGGCCGCCGAACTGACGCACAGGAGCAGCGAGCTGCACGCGTTGGCGGCGCGGTTCCGGCTGTAGCGAGCGCAGCGAGCGTCAACGTCAGCGCCGGGGCGGACGGCGTCTGGACTGAGGAGCGCAGCGACGAGGGAAGGCGTCGTCTGGGGAGCCTCGGCGCCGCGCGAGCGCAGCGAGCGCCAACGTCTCAGCACGGTTCTCCTCGATCCAGGCGTCGATGCGCGCCCACCAGTGGTACAGCCATTCGACGCGCTCGTCGGGTGCGGCCGGTACCGCCGACGCCGGCTCCAGCCACCACTGCATCGTGATGTGCTTGTCCATCGGCAGTTCCCGCCACACGTCGGCGACGGTGAGCAGGTGGTCCACGCCGGTGTGCGCGACCAGCATCACGTCCGCGTCGGGCGCCGAGTCCAGC
>VAWN01000171.1:570-2788 GCA_005885555.1 Actinomycetota bacterium | reverse complement strand
CCTGCGATCAAGCAGCGTAGGGCCGCGCGTTCGCTTGCCGGAAACGGTTTCCTTCCTGTCGCTAGATCACGTTCATCGGCAGGAGCACGCTGGCCGAGCGGACCGCTCGTGACGCTCCGTTGCGCGCGACGTGCGGTAGAAGCGGATGCTGCGGTCCGCTCTACGGGACCACTGCGCGCTGGCGTTCGTGTTTACATTCTCGCTGTGCGCTTGGCCGTGGAAACCCGAGGTGCTGGCCGCCCGATTGTGTGCCTGCCGTGGTTCAGTCTGGACCGATCGGTGATGGCGGCGGCCCTGGAGCCGGCGGTGGCGGACCTTGCCGGCTGGCAGCGGATCTACGTCGACCCTCCCGGCTGTGGCCAGTCCCCGCCCGGCCCAGCGGACTCCGACGGTGTGGTCGAGGTACTGGCTGACTTCCTAGACCGGGAGATCGGCTCGACGCGCCCACTGCTCGCCGGCTGTTCCTACGGCGGCTACCTCGCGGCCGCGCTCGCCCGTCGCCATCCCCAGCGCATCGCTGGCCTGCTCCTCGTCTGCCACGGAACCAAGATCAGGGTCGAGGATCGTGACCTGCCGCCCGGCGTCGCCGAAGCCGGCGCCTGGCTCAATGGGGTACCCGCTGGCCTGCGCGAGCACCTATCAATGGCGGTCGGCAACCGCAGACCGGAGATCGCCCAACGGATCGCCTCAGTCCTGTCGGCCGCTCGGCAGGGCGACAACGACTACCTACAGCGCCTGCGGACAACTGGCTACCAACTATCCGACGAGGCTTCACCAGCGACCTTCACCGGACACACCCTCATCATCGCCGGACGCGACGATCGGATCGCCGGCTACGCCGACCAGTTCCGCTCACTCGCCTCCTACCCGAAGGCAACCTTCGCGGCAATCGGCGGCGCCGGGCACTACCTGCCATTCGAGTACCCCAACATCTTCGCGTCCCTCGTCCGGGAATGGCTCCACCAATGCTCGACATCCATCTGAATCCGCCCACACCCACATCGGCACGACCCCATGCGTGACGCGAGCAAGGCCAGCTCACCCTCCGTAACGCGCGGTCAGCGGCATGTGCGGATGCACGCCGCGGTGGTAGCGGGTCGCGGACGGTTTGGGAATGTGAGCTTCCCCCGCTTCTCGGAGACTGTCGATCATGGTCTGATGGCCATGAGAGGAGTCTTCGTGGCAGCACAGAAGAAGTACCCGGACGAGCTACGGGCCCGGGCTGTCAACGCCGGCCGAAAATTGGCTCTGGCACAAGTTCCGTGATCTCGTTAGTGGCTGCTGGTCACGGTGTTGCGAGGACGCGTTTGCGGAGTAGGTCGAGCTTGGCGCGGCCGTACATCTGGCGCTTGATCGTCTTGATGCGGTTGACGTTGCCTTCGACCGGGCCGGAGTTCCAGTGCTGGGTCAGGCCGTTGCGGACGGCGTCGAAGTCGGCGAGCAGGCCGGTGGCGAAGCCGCGGACCTCGGGGAAGGGACACTGGGCGGCCCGGTTGATCCATTCCTCCAGCCGGTGCCCGGCGCGGTGGCGAACCAGGTCGTTGAAGCCGTGGGCCAACTCGGTGAGCGCGTCGAGGTCGGGACAGGAGGCGCGGGCCTGCTTGAGCCCGGTGCGGTCGTCGTCGGTGAGCTTGTCGTCGGGCCGCATGATCCAGGCGGTGATGTGCCGAGCCGGCGGCACGGGCGGCGGTACTGGTGACCGGTCGGTGCGGCGAACGTCGACCAGGAACCGTTGCAGCGTGCGCCGGGAGCCGCGGTAGCCGCGTGCCCGGATCTCCTCGCGCAACGTCCGGCTGTCGGTGATGCCCTCGTCGTGGCGGGCCTGCAGGTACGGCTTGAACGGACCGAGAACACCGCGCCCGCTGCTCGGGTTGGGGCCCAGGAGCTGCTCGGCTGTCTGCGCGCGGGCGTACTTGCGCACCGTGCCGCGACTCATGCCCAGCCGCCGCATGATGGCCCTGATGGCCAGGCCCTCGGCGAGCAGCGCGTGCACCGCGGCGTGGCGGCCACGGGTATTGGCCGCGCGCCGTCCGGCCGGCGCCGGCGCGGGGACCATTGAGTGTGGCGGCGCCTTGACAGGGATCTGCTGCAGGCAGCGGCGGTGCCGGGTGACGACCTTGTGCACCGCCTCGGACAAGTTGTGCATCAGGTGCCACCGGTCGGCGACCTGGATGGCGTCCGGTGCGCCGCGGGCGGCGCCGTCGGCGTAGGCGCCGCT
>VAWN01000171.1:0-333 GCA_005885555.1 Actinomycetota bacterium | reverse complement strand
CAGCCGCGAGCCGGCCCGTCCGCCCAACGCCATCGCCACGGCCAGCACCACGTCGCCCGCTGGGCGGGTGCGCCGCCCATGGCGAACGGTCAGTTCAGGTACCTGCTCGGCGAACGTCCTGCGCGCACAGCCCGGCTGGTCGCAGAACAACCGGCGCACCGTCAACGCGATGGTGACCTCTCGGCCGCCAACACCGGTGTCCATCAGGTGACGCACGTAGCGGCTGTGCACCCGCCGCGACGGGACGCCACAGTCCGGGCAGCTCACCTGCTCCGCCGTCGTGGTGGCCTCGATCCGTACCCGAACTCCCTTCAACCAGACCCGGTCCAACCG
>VAWN01000172.1 GCA_005885555.1 Actinomycetota bacterium | reverse complement strand
GCGCCCGTCGGTGAGGGTCAGGGTGAGGATGTGGTGGCCGTGGGCGGCGGCGGTGCGCAGCTGGTCGATCAGCTGTGAGCCGTCCGGTCGGTGCAGCGGCAGGACGACGAGCGCGTCGCCGTGGGTGCCGCCGGCGGCCAGCAGCAGCGCCGGCCCGTGCGGGTCGTCGCCGCGCCCGCTGCTGTGGGCGGGGTCGGTGATCGTCTGGTCGGCCAGCGCGATGACGGCCGCCAGGTTGAAGCGCAGGTGGTGCTCGGGCATCGGTGGTTGTCCTCCAGGGATGCGTGGCGCGCGGGTGAAAAAGGACCGGCGGCCCAGGGCCGGACGGCCTTGCGGGGTTGGTGGTTGGTGTAAGGGATGGCCGGTGGTGTGACGGTGTGGAACCGGTCGATGCGCGTCCCGGTTTGGGAGGCGTCATCGACCGGTCGCACCGGTGCGGGTTTTAGTTGGTGAGCAGTACCGCGACGACGCGGGTGTCGTCCTCGGCGTTGTCCAGGTACCGGTTGGCCTTCTGGAGATAGGTCAGCCGGTCGGCGAACCGGTCGGAGACCGGGCACATGCGTTCCCCGTCGGGGGTCAGCAGCGCGTCGGCCGCCATGGCGGTCAGGTACTGGTAGTTCTGGTAGGCCACCGGGCCTGCCTGGAACATCTCCAGGTCCTGCTCGTCGAGTTGCGCCCGGCCGTAGGTGACGGCGTTGTGTGAGCGCACCGCCAGCACGCGGGGCTGGTTGCCGAAGTCGGCCTCCGCCCGCGCGAGCGGGTAGTCGGGCTCGTTGAGGTGCCGCTGCAGGTAGGACACCGTGCCGCGGGTGACGGTGGTCCAGGTCTGGTAGCGAAACGCCGCTGCCATGGCGTAGGACTGCCGCAACGCGGGCAGGTCGAGCAGCCGCACGGGGCCACCGGCGCACGCGGTCGGCTTGCCCTTGCGGACATCGACCAGGCTGCGCCGCCGGATCGGGTTGCAGGGCTTGGCCCAGAACCGTACGGCGATGCTGCCCTGCACACCGAAGTGCCGGTCGAGCAGTCGGCGATCGAACACCTCGCCGGGCAGCTCGTCCGGAACACAGACGATCATGGTGCGGACCGTCGGGGCCGGCACGACCGGGTTGGCCGGTACGACCGGGGCGGTCGCGGTGACCGTGGCGGTGTGGCGGACCGTGCGGGCCGGGGTGACCGGGACGGTCACGACCGGGACGTTGCGGCCGTAGCGGGACAGCGGCGTACCCGCGTGGTTGGTAGCGGTCATGGTGTTCCTCCTCGGATGCTGGCGCGCGAGAGCGCGCAGGGGTGAGCGGCCCACCGGGTGCATGGGTCGCTGCGCGGATTGGGGAATTGGTTCGGTGCTTGCGACGCAGGCGTCGCGGGTGGTGCGGGTGGTGCGGGTGGTTGGGTGCGACCTGGGGAGGTCGCCGCGCGGGCCGCGGGCCGACCGGCCGGTGAAGGCGGGTGGGCGTGGCGCGGGCCGCAGGTGCGGCGGTGGTGTCCGAAGGTGGGACCGAACCGGGTGGTGATATGTGGGTTGTGAAGTGCCTTGAACGGTAGCGGCCTGCTCTGTCAGCACCCGCCGCCGCGAGCTGGGCGCAAAAGTGCGGTTGACCTGCGCTGTCAGAGGGTCCGGCCGCGTTGTGGGGTGGTCGGTGCGGTGGTGCTGACAGAGCGCCCGACTCTGACAGACCATCTCGTGTGTGGACAGTCACCGACGGCGACCGCCCGGTCGGGGCTGGGAGCCGAGCGCTGCCTGTTCGCCTCGACGCGCCGGTTGACCTGCGCTGTCAGACCCCGGGCGCGGTCTGTCAGCGGCCAGGTTTGGTGCTGTCAGACCTCGTCGTCGACATCTTCGTCGTCGAACGGGTCGTCGTACTCGTCGAAGTCGTCGTCCTCGCCGTCGTAGTCCTCCTCGTCGTGGCGGGCGGCGGGGTCGGGGTAGCCGGCCGGGCCGGGGTCGGCGGGCAGTTCGTGCAGCGCCCGGCGGCGGGGTGGCGGGGGCGGCGGGGTCGTCGCCGTGCACGGCGGTGGCCACCGGCATCGGCAGCGCCGTGCCCTGCAGCGCGTCGAGCAGGCTGGCCTCGCGGCGGGCGGTGGGTACCCACAGCAGGACCGGGAACCGTGGCCCGGTCTTGGCGAGAAGCTCGTAGGCCTTCAGCTTGCGCAGCACCCTCGGTATGTCCTCGGTGGAGCGGTCGTATTCGAGGAAGAACCCGACGGTGTGCCCGCCGGCGGTCCAGATGCCGTGCCCGTCGGGCTGGATATTCGTCTTGCGGGTCTGGGACCGGCGGAACACGGCGGTGGCGTGCTGTTCGGACCACCAGCGCGCCACGGCGGTGCCGGGGTGGGTGCGGGTGTGGGCGTGCAGGTCGACGAAGAACTGGTTGACGCCGAGCAGGTGCCCCAGGATCGGGCTGCGCGCGAGCCGGTCGACGCGTTCGATGCTGGAGCGGGGCGGCCTGAGGCCGAGCTGGTCGGGGTCGTGGTAGGCGTCGGGGTGCAGCCGCATCCCGACCGGCCCGAGCGTGT
>VAWN01000025.1:152229-152490 GCA_005885555.1 Actinomycetota bacterium | reverse complement strand
GGCTGCGAAGACGACGTACAGCTCGATGAGCGGGGTACCGCCGAGGCCGTTGACCATCACCAACACGTCGCCGGACAGCGGCAGGTCGGCGTGGATGGCGTCCAGGGCGATGCCGGCGATCTCCCGCGCGGGGACGAGCGTGCCGCGGGCACGGCCGGGTTCGCCGTGGATGCCGACGCCGAGCTCGATCTCGTCTTCGCCCAGCTCGAAGCCGGGCTTTCCGGCCGCGGGTACCGTGCACGGGGTCAGCGCCACGCCGAA
>VAWN01000025.1:0-152074 GCA_005885555.1 Actinomycetota bacterium | reverse complement strand
CGACCGCCTCGACGCGTACCCCGTCGTCGTCGGCCAGTTCCGCGGCCATCTGGAAGTTGAGCACGTCGCCGGTGTAGTTCTTGACGATGTGCAGCACCCCGGCCCCGGCGTCGACCGCCTTGGTGGCGGCCAGGATCTGGTCCGGTACCGGCGAGGTGAACACCTCACCCGGGCAGGCGGCGTCGAGCATCCCGTACCCGACGTACCCGCCGTGCAGTGGCTCGTGTCCCGACCCGCCGCCGGACACCAGGCTCACCTTCCCGGGTACCGGCCCGCCGGCCCGGGTGATGTACCGCTCGGCGATGTTCACCGACAGGGACGGATGCGCGGCGGCTACCCCGGCCAGTGCATCGACCAGCACCTCGTCGGGTGCGTTGATGAGTTTCTTCACGTGCCAGCTCCTTGCGTGACGGGTCGGGGAGGTCAGGACGGCACGCTGACGCGCTCGGCGCCGGCGTGCTGGGCGGTCGGAGCCGGCTTGACCGCTCCGAGGTACGCGTATACGGCGGCGGCGATCAGGCCGGCGGCGAAGGTGGCGATGAAGTAGACGGGTACCTGGTTCCAGAGCAGTCCCTTGCCGCCGCCGAGGGCGGCTCGGGCGATCATGGGGCCGATGTAGCGGGCGGGGTTGAGGGCGGCGCCGGTGACCGGGCCGACGACGAGGATGACGGTGAAGAAGATCGACGGGATGGCCATGCCGTACCAGCCGGGGGTGGCGCGGGAGTCGGTGGCGGTAGCGAACACCACGACGATGCACAGGGCCGTCCCGATCAGCTCGGCGAAGAACGCGTGCCCGGTGTTGCCCGGTGCGTAGCTGAGCACGCCGAGGCCCGCGTCGACACCGGGCTGTCCGAGGATGCCCCAGATCGCGAACGCGCCGGCGGTGGCACCGGCGAACTGGGCGATCAGGTAGCCGGGCACGTCCGACCACGGCGCCTTCTTCGCGGCCGCGAGCGCGAGCGTCACGGCAGGGTTGATGTGGCAGCCGGAGATGTGCCCGATCGCGTAGACCATCGCGATGATCACCATCATGAAGGCGAACGAGATGATGCCGAGCTGGGCCATCGAGAACTGCACACCGGTGGTCTTGGCGATCATGAAGGTTGCGGCGGCGGTACCGGGGCCGCAGATCACCAGGGCCGCGGTGCCGAGGAACTCGGCCGCAAGACGTCTGGAAAAGGTTACTTCAGCCATGAGATCCGCCCAAAACTCCCACCGGAACGGGAGCCATGGGACCTCACCTCCTTCTGGGTGCGGAGAGTGGGTGAGACAATGTTCGGTAGAGCCGAACAACGTTTCGCTGAGTTTCCGCCGTGATGAAGGTCATGTCAATAGCCGGGTGCCCTCTTGGCCGGGGTTCACCAGGGAGCCGGCGTGCGTACCAGGCCGAAAGCGGCACCCCGACCCTCCTGCGCCTGCGCGAAAGCCGTTCGGCTGATGGCTCGGAGGTCGGGCCTGAGGTCTACCATCCCGAACGACGGTCGGAAGGTTGCCTGTGACCACCGTGCCGAAGAGGGAGCTGAGCGACATGCGGAAGCTCGACGGTTTCGTACGGAACGCCACCTCGGACTGGTGGGCCGACATGCTGGCGCGCCGGACCGGCGAGTTGGTCTGGATCGGCGAGCTGGTGGCCGACCAGGTCCACATCGTCCACCAGGCGGCCCGGCCCGAGGACCTCGTCCAGGACCTGCGGGCGGACGGCGCGATCCCCTGGTGCGCGTGTGCGCTGGGCCACGCGATCGTGGCCGGGCTGGACCACGCGTCCCGCGAGGCGCTGCTGGCCCTTCCGGCATCGCGGCTGACCGGCATGACGATCACCGACCCGGCACAGCTGCGGCACACGCTGGCCCTGGCCCGGGATCGCGGGTACGCGGTCGAGGCACACGGGGCGACCTTGGGCGACGCCGGCATCGCGGCGCCGGTGTTCGACCCGTCCCGGCGGGTCGTGGCCGCGGTGGGCATCGTGGGTCCCGCCGAGCGGCTGCTGTCGACGCAGCACCAGCCGGACCTCGTCCACGCCGTGTGCGTGACCGCCCAGGCCCTGTCGGAGGAGACGAGCTCGGGCGGCTATTGACAGCGGCGCCGCCCCAGCGCAAACTTCTGCGAAATGTCGTTCGGCTCAGCGGAACGACGTCTCGCTATCGTTCTCGTCAAGGAGTGGAGGCCCGCAGCCCCCGGGGTCGCGGGCGGCTGTCGGGGCGGACTATGGCTTCCAAGGCTGAAGCGTCTTTCTCCCGCAAGGTGGCGGCCGAGTTCGTGGGGACGGCCGCGCTGGTGGTCTGCGGTCCGGGTACCGCGGCGGCGACCGGTGTGATCGCCAGGTCGACCGGGGTGCCGTTCTCGATGGCGCAGCTGGGTGTCATCGCGTTGGCGTTCATGATGGTGATCGTCGCGATGATCTACACGATCGGGCACATCTCCGGCTGCCACATCAACCCCGCGGTGACCGTGGCACTCGCCGTCGCGAAGAAAGCGCGCTGGGCGGAACTTCCCGGGTACCTCGCGGCACAGTTCGCCGGCGCCATCCTCGGTGCCTTTGCGATCTGGAGCATCCTGGAGCGGCCCGGGTTGGACGCCGGGCTGGGTGTGCTCAGCTACGCCCCCGGCCACACCCGGGCCGCGTTCTGCGCCGAGTTGATCGGCACGTTCCTGCTGGTGCTCGTCGTCTTCGGCACCACCACCGACGGGCGGGCCACGCCCGGCTGGTACGGCCTGGCCATCCCGGCGATCGTCTTCGCGGTCATCACCGTCGTCGGCCCGGTCACCGGCGCCGCCCTCAACCCCGCCCGCTACATCGGCCCCATGATCGCCCGAGCCGCCCTCGGCGCCAACCGAGGACTGCTCTGGAACCAGGTACCCGTCTACTTCATCGCCACCCTCGCCGCCGGCCTCATCGCCGCCGCCGCATACGCCGCCCTGGGCAAATCGGCCGGCTCGGGACAGGCGCGCGCAGTGATCCAACGCGCCCGGACCGCGAAGAAGCTGATCAATGACCCGGACGAGATCCTCGTCGACGCCTTGACCGGAATGGCCGCGGCGCACCGGTCGCTGCGCATCGACCTCGAACGGCGCTACATCACCCGGGCCAGCGGGCCGGTACCCGGGAAGGTCAGCCTGGTGTCCGGCGGCGGGTCGGGGCACGAGCCGCTGCACGGCGGGTACGTCGGGTACGGGATGCTCGACGCCGCCTGCCCGGGTGAGGTGTTCACCTCACCGGTACCCGATCGGATCCTGGCCGCGACCAGGGCCGTCAACGCTGGTGCCGGCGTGCTCTACATCGTCAAGAACTACACCGGCGACGTCCTCAACTTCCAGATGGCCGCACGGTTGGCCGCCGTCGGCGGGATGCGGGTCGAGACGGTACTGGTCAACGACGACGTAGCCGTGGACAACACCTGGACGGCGGGCCGCCGGGGTACCGGAGCCACGGTACTGGTCGAGAAGATCGCCGGCGCGGCGGCCGAACGGGGCGCGGACCTGGCCGCGGTCGCATCCCTGGCCCGTGAGGTCAACGACCGGTCCCGCTCGTTCGGCGTGGCGCTGACCCCGTGCACGGTACCCGCGGCCGGACAGCCCGGCTTCGAGCTGGGCGAAGACGAGATCGAGCTCGGCGTCGGCATCCACGGCGAACCCGGCCGTAGCCGCGGCACGCTGGTACCGGCCAGGGAGCTGGCTGAGGTCGCGTTGGCGGCCATCCACGCCGATGCGCCGCTGTCCGGCGACGTGTTCGTCATGGTCAACGGCCTCGGCGGTACCCCGCTCATCGAGCTGCACGTCGTGTTCGCCGCGGTCGCGGACTGGATGGCCAGGCACGGCGTCAGGATCGCCCGCAGCCTGGTCGGCAACTACGTCACCAGCCTGGACATGGCCGGCTGCTCGATCACCGTGTGCCGGCTCACCCCGCGGCTCACCGAGCTCTGGGACGATCCGGTGGACACACCGGCGCTGCGCTGGGGCCGCCCAGCCGACGTGCGGCAGGTGTCAGCTTCCCAGCCTGCGCGAGGGCCACGGGACGGCGCCGGCCGGGGTTAGCCCGGCGGTACCGGCGATCGTGGTGGCGAGCGCGCGCACGACGAGTACCGTCGAGGCCGCCCCCGGGTCCTCGTGGCCGACGGTCCGCGCTCCGATGTAGCTTGCCCGGCCCTTGCGCGCCTGCATGGTGGCCGTCGCCCGCAGCCCGCGTGCGGCAGCCTCGGCAGCCGCGCCGGTTGCCTCGCGGAGGTCGCCCCCGGTGTTGATGACGGCCTGGTAAGCGGTGACCGCCGGATACCACGCATCGACCATGGTCTTGTCACCCACCACCGCGGCGCCCAGTTCCTGGATTCCGGTCAGGGCGGCCTGCAGCGCTACACCGAACTGGACGGCCGACACGGCGTCGGCGGCACCGAGCGCCGCGGCGGCCCTACGGAATCCGGCGGCGTACAGCGGGCCGGCGGCGCCCCCGAGGTTGGCCAGGAACGCCTGCCCGACGGCGTCAAGAACCGCGCCCGGAGTGGTCGCGGAGATCTCGTCCAAGGTGTGGACCGCCGCCCTGAACCCGCGGCGCATGTTGGTGCCGTGGTCCGCGTCGCCGATGACCGCGTCCAGGTGCGTCAGGTACTGGGCGTTGTCGTCGACCAGTTGCGCGGCCTCCTCGACCCAGGCCCGAACCGTCGTCGCATCCACCGTCGTGATGTCGTGCTTCCCCGGCCGGCCGGTCGCCGCCCGCGGGTCGGGCCTGCGCGCCGGCTTCGGGCGGTGCGCCGCGGAGCCAGAGCCGGAGCCGGAGCCAGAGCCGGAGCCGGAGCCAGAGCCGGAGCCGGCCGGGGCCGGGCCGACCGAGCCGAGGAAGGCGTAGGTCGCGGCGGCGATCAGGCCGGCGGCGAAGGTGGCGATGAAGTAGACGGGTACCTGGTTCCAGAGCAGTCCCTTGCCGCCGCCGAGGGCGGCTCGGGCGATCATGGGGCCGATGTAGCGGGCGGGGTTGAGGGCGGCGCCGGTGACCGGGCCGACGACGGTGATGACCGCGAAGACGATCGCCGGGATGGCCAGGCCGTACCAGCCGGGCGTGGCCCGCCCGTCGGTGGTGGTGCCGAAGACGACGAGCACCAGCAGGAACGTGCCGATCAACTCGGCGCAGAACGCGGCCCGGGTGTGGCCGGGGGCGTAGCTGAGCACACCCAGCCCGGCGTCCAACCCGGGCCGCTCCAGGATGCTCCAGATCGCGAACGCGCCCATGATCCCGCCCGCGAACTGCGCACCGAGGTACCGGGGCACCTCGGCCCACGCCATCTTCTTCGATGCGGCGAGTGCCACGGTCACCGCGGGGTTGATGTGGCAGCCGGAGATGTGCCCGATCGTGTAGATCATCGCGACGATCACCATCATGAACGCCAACGCGATGACACCCAGCTGCGCCATCGAGAACGGCACCCCGGTCGACCTGGCGATCACACCGGTCGCCGCCGCGGTACCCGGACCACAGACCACCAGCGCGGCCGTCCCCACGAACTCGGCCGCCAGCTTTCGAACCATTCGAACCTCAGCCACGGTCAGCCCACCGCCTCGCTCACGAGAAGAGAAGATGTTCGGCATAGCCGAACGTTGTTTCGGGAGCTTCCCCTGCTCGGCAGCCGGTGTCAATAGCCGACAGGCCAGCGCGGGCACACGACGGTCCGGCCGCGTCGAGCGCATCGACGGGCGGCCGGTGACGGCTGGTCAGATCGTCTTGCCGTTGACCTTCACGTTCGTGAACGTGACGTTGTCCGCGTTCTTCACGCTGACCGTCGAGCTGGCCATGTTCGTGAAGGTGCTGTTGGTCACCGTCACGTTCCTGATATGGCTCGCCGAATCGCCGGACAGCTTGATCGCGAACGGCGCGCCGTCGATGACCAGCCCGTCGATGTCGACGTTCTGCACCTTCGGGTGCACGATCGGACCGAAGCCGGGCCCGGTCAGGCTGTAGTTCATGTCGATGAAGAAGCCGCCCTTGGCCTCCGGGCCACCGGTCAGGTTACGCACGTGGATCCCGTCGACGGTACCGCCGCGCCGGTTGTTGGTCTTGATGTAGACCGCGTAGAACGAGGTGTAGGACGAGCCCTTGGCGATCGTGTTGTTCTGCGCGAAGACGTTCTTCACACCGCCGGACATCTCGCTGCCGATGGTGATCGCACCCCACCGGCCGAGGAACCGGTTGTGCTCGATGACGACGTTCGCGCACGGTACCCCGACCCGCCGGCCGTCGACGTCGCGGCCGGACTTGATGACCACGCCGTCGTCGCCGGTGTCCAACGTGCAGCCGGTCACGTGCACATCGGTGCACGCCTCAGGATCACAGCCGTCGACGGTCGCGCCTCGCGAGAACACGTTGACATTGCTGATCGTCACGTTGGTGCACAGCACCGGGTGCAGGTTCCACATCGCCGAGTTGCGCAGGTGCACCCCGTCGATCAACACGTTGGTGCAGCGGTAGAACTGGATGAAGCTGGGCGCGAGCCGGTGCCCCTGCCCGAAGACGCGCTTGCGCGGGTCGACCCCGTCGACCGCCAACTGCTGCAGCCTGGTCCAGTCGTCGCTGCGGTTCTTCGCCCAGTCGGGCCACGGGCCGGACGGGCCCTGGCCGTCGAGGGTACCGGTGCCGGTGACCGCGACGTTGGTCTGCCCGAAGGCGTAGACGAACGGCGAGAAGTTCATGCACTCGATACCCTGCCAGCGGCTGAACACCAGCGGGTACTTGTGGGTGTCCGTGCTGAACTTGACCGTCCCGAGCACGTGCAGGTCCACATTGGACAGTAGCGTGACCGCGCCGGTGAGGAAGGACTTTCCGGCCGGTACCACCACGTGTCCCCCGCCGGCCTTGCTGCACGCGGCGATCGCCTTGGTGAACGCGGCGCTGTCGTCGGTCTTCCCGTCGCCCTTGGCACCGAACGCCGTCACGTCGAAGTTCCGGTCCGGAAACGTCGGCGGCTTGATCCGGCCGAGGATCACCGGCACCTGGTCCCAGGGCGAGGCCGCACCGGCGGCCGGAAGGTGCGTGGCGGCACCGGCCGACCGGGCGACCAGGCCGGCGGTACCGGCGCCGGCGGCGACGAGACCACCCGCCACGAGCAGGTTCCGGCGCGTGTACGGGCGAGTCATGGCGGTGTCCCCTCGGCAAGCGGCGTTCCCGGCCCACAAGATTCATCGGACGGGTGCCGCTTGTCAATCGAGGATTCGCCCAGGCGAGATCGGACTTCACCGTTTCGTGAGACCGACTCCGTCCGGTACGTTGCCGACGGTCACGGCGGAACCCGGTGCACCGGTGGCCACGTCCACCGGGCGCACGTCGTTGGTGTTGGTGTCCACGACCCAGGCGGTGGACCCGCCCGGACCGAACTCGACGTCGTAGGCGCCGGCACCGGTCGGGATCAGCGCACCGACGGTACCGGTGGCCGGGTCGACCGGCAGCACCCCGCCGGTGGCCACGGTCACGAACAGCACGTGGCCGTCCGGCGCCATCGCCATACCGGCCGGCGAGGTACCCAGTGCGACCGTCCGGGTCACGGCGAGCGTCGCGGTGTCCACAATGGACACCGAGTTGCCACCGGTGTTGCCGACGAAGGCGGACCGGCCGTCCGGGCTGAACGCGATGCCGAACGGCGCCGCGCCGACCGTCACGGTACCGGTGACGGCGCGGCTGGCGAGGTCGACCACGCTGACCGTGCCGCTGCCCTGGTTCGGTACCCACAGCCGGCCGCCGCCGGGCTGGATGCGCAGTCGTTGCGGGTTTGCGCCCACGGTGACCGGTTGGCCGGTGGTGTGCGTGGCCGTGTCGATCGGCTGCACCGTACCGTCGCCGAAGTTGCTCACCCACACCGTGTGCCCGTCCGCCGTGACGTCGACGTCGGCGGCGATCGAGCCGACCGGTACCGTCGCGACGACGTGATTGTCCACTGTGGACACGACGGTGACGTTGTTGGAGTTGTTGTTGGCGATGTAGACCTCGCCGTTGTCCGGCGTCACGGCGACCCCGTCCGGGCCGCTGCCGACCGGGATCGTCGGCCCGGCGGTACCGGTCCGCGTGTCGACCGGGGTCACGGTACCGTCGGAGAAGTTGCTGACGTACGCGGTCGGGATCGTCTCCCCGGGCCTCGCGACGGTGACCAGCAGGTGCGTGGTCTGGATGACGGCGCCGTTCGCGGCGCTGGCGTGGATGGCGACCTCGTAGAACCCGGAGGGCAGGTCGGCCGGCGCGCCGACGGTCATCGCCGTGGATGCCGTGCCGCCGGCGGCCGCGGTCACCGTTGCCGTGGCGGGCGTGAACGTGAGACCGGCCGCCGCGCTCGCCTGCCAGGTGACGGTCGCCGGCACGGTACCGGCCGAGTTGTCGACCAGGACGTCCACTGTGGACGGTTGTCCGGGCGCCAGCCGCACCTGCCCCGGGTGCACCGTCACGAAGGCGCGCGTGGTCGGCGGGAAGCGCACCGGGCCGGCGCCGAACGACGGCGGTGCGTCCTCCCGGCCGGTGCCCCGTTGCGTGTCCGGTGTGGCGGCGAGGCTGAAGTCCAGCCGGGTGGCACCGCGGTCGGGCAGCGGCAGCCAGTTGTGCCCGGTCGGCCGGCCGTTGATCCGCAACGCGTGCACGTACGGCCGGTCGGCCGCCGCGCCGGGCGCGTCGATGACGATGCGCCGCCCGGAACCGGCGTCGATCTCCGCGTGCGGGAACAGCGGCGAGCCGAGGACGAGCAGCGGTACCCCCGGCGTCTGCGGGTACAGCCCGAGCGCCGCCCACACGTACCAGGAGCTCATCGCGCCCACGTCGTCGTTGCCGGGTTCGCCGCCGGGCGTCGCGTGGTACAGCTGCGTCATGATGCGCCGGACGGTCGCCTGGGTCTTCCACGGCTGGCCCAGGCTGTCGTAGGCCCACGGGGTACCGAACGTGGGTTCGTTGCCCTGCCAGTGGAACGGTTCGTTGGGGCCGACGTTCAACTGCGTGAAGTAGGTGTCCAGCCGGGCGGCCGCTGCCGCGTTGCCGCCGATGCCGTCAGCCAGCGCCCGCAGGTTCTGCGGCACCATCCAGGTGTACTGCGCCGCGTTGCCCTCCTGGAATCCGCTCTGCCC
Source organism: Actinomycetota bacterium (assembly GCA_005885555.1). Classification (GTDB taxonomy): domain Bacteria; phylum Actinomycetota; class Actinomycetes; order Mycobacteriales; family Micromonosporaceae; genus AC-43. The sequence goes on along the minus strand of VAWN01000025.1, from coordinate 142,996 downwards.
GAACCCGCCGCCGCCGGTGGCCACCGGGGCGCCGGGCGGGAACGCGCCGTCGGCGTCGCGCGGGCGGATGTACCCGGTCGCGGTGTCGAACAGGTTCGCCCAGTTCTGCGACCGGGCCCGGAACCGTTGCGCCGTACCGGATCGGCCGGCCGCGGTCGCCAGCTGCGCGATGGCGAAGTCGTCGATCGCGTATTCGAGCGTCTCGGAGGCGCCGTTGGGTACCGGCGAGATCGACGTGGACTGGGTGTTGGGGATGTACCCGCGCGCCAGGTAGGGCACCCGGCTCGGGCGCTCGACGTAGGAACCCTGGCCGGGTGGGCCGTCCGCCTCGGCACCGTGCACCATCAGGTCCACGGCGTGACCGCTGTCGAACCCCCGGGCACCGAAGGCGTAGGCCCCGGCGAGGATCGGGTCGGCCGCGTCGCCGTTCATCACGCCGGTGTACCCGTTCGCCACCGGCCACTTCGGCAGCCAGCCACCCTCGTCGGCGTCGCGCAGCAGGGACGCCATCATGTCCGAGGTCTCCTGCGGCGCGAGCAACGCCAGCAACGGGATCTCCGACCGGTAGATGTCCCATCCGGAGAAGTTGGCGTACTGCGGCCGGGTCGCGCGGTGCACCTGCCCGTCGAAGCCGCGGTACCGTCCGTCGGCGTCGCTGAACACGTTCGGGCCGAGCATGGCATGGTAGAGCGCGGTGTAGAACTGGGTGCGCTCGTCGGCGGTACCCCCGGAAACCCGCACCCGGTCAAGCATGCGGTCCCAGGACCGGCGTGCGGCATCGGCCACCGCGGTCACGTCGAACGTGCGCGCCTCCGCGCGCAGGTTCGCCTCCGCACCGGCAACGTCCACATAGGACAGTGCGACCCTGACCCGCACGACCGGATCGGCACGCGTGTCGAACGTGACGAAGCCACCCGCCACCGGCGCCGCCGTCGCGAGCCGCTGCCGGGTCGCCGGCAGCCGACCGTCCGGCCGCGCGGCGGCGACGGCGCCTCCCCAGGTGCCCGACGCGGTGAAGGGCCGGTCGAACACGGCCGCGAAGTGGACGGTGTACGAGTTCGACTGCCCGCAGAACCGGCCGCTGGTCACCGATCCGGTGATCTCCCGGTCGCCGACCGCCGTGAAGGTGGCGTCGGCCGAACCGTTCTGGCTGCCGGCCACCTTGACCAGCAGGCGCGCCGCCGCCGACGGCGGATAGGTGAGCCGCGCGACGCCGGTGCGTACGCCGGTCGCCAGCGCCACGCCGATGCCGCCCGCCGTCACCGAGTACCGTCCCGGCGCCGCGGACTCGTCGGCGTGCGTGAACGGCAGGCTCGCCGAGCCGGGGTCCGCCGGCAGCGCACCGGTCAGCGGCAGGAACGGGAAGTCACCGCCGGTGGGGCAGCCGACCCCGGACAGGTGGGTGAGGCTGAACCCGGTGATCTCGTGGTCGTCGTACCGGTACCCGCCGCCGGACGGCCGCCCGGGGGTGTCCGGGCTCCACTGCACCATGCCGAACGGCACGGTGGCTCCCGGGAACGCGTCGACGTCGCCGACGACGGGTCCGCCGCTACCGGTACCGATGAAGGGGTTGACCAGGCCCGCCTGGTCCCCCGCGTCGGCAGTTGCCGCGGCCGGGACCGCGACCGCGAGAGCGCAGGTGACGGCGGCCACCGCGAATATCCCCGAAAGCCTTCTGGACAACGTCGTCCTCCTCGGCCAGAGCCCGGCGATTGATCGACCGCTATCACTCTAGACGAAGCCGGGGCGGCGGGTACCACACAGACGGGTGCCCGCCGCGGCTACGCGACGGGCACCCGGCGCCCCGGAGGGACATGCTGACCGATCAGTTGGTGACTGCCTGCCAGACGAGGTCCACGGTCACGGTCTTGCCCTGGATCCCCTGGGTACCGTCGTCGACGAGCGCGTTGCTCACCTGGTAGTGCACGTTGTACGGCCGGGTGGCACCGGTGGCCGGCGTCGCCCAGGCGTACATGCTGGTACCGCCCGGGAAGTCGTGGGCGGCGCTGAGCGCCGTCAGCGTCTGCGCGTTGACCGGCGTGGTCGGGCCGGTGATCGAGCCGACCGGGCAGGAGCCGCCGCCGGTCGTCACGGTGAGCTGGATCCCGCCGCCCCAGGCGCTGCCGGTGGAGTTGTCGGTGAGGTTGTCGACGTAGAAGTTGACCGTCGAGTTGGTGTAGGTGCCCGAGTAGGTGACGACGATGCAGTTGTCGCCGGAGTCACCGGGCTTGAGACCGCTGAGGTTGAACAGGGCGGTGCCGTTCTTGTCGTTGGTCACCGTCACCGAGGCGGAGGTGAAGCTGTTGCCCGGGTTCGTCGTGGTGTCGGTGAAGGCGGACCGGGAAGACTGCCAGACGACCGCGACACTGAGCAGCAGCCCGAGGGCCGTGCCGATGCGCAGGAGCCGGCCCCGGCGAGCCCTCGTCGTGTGCTTGGCCATCGCATTACCCAATCTTCACGCGGATGTGTGTGTTCCTCCCCTACATCGGCCGGTCCGCACCGGACTGAAGGATCCGCACCGGCCGATCGGCCCCACCGGTACCGACGACGACCCGGTTGCGGCCGGTCCGCTTCGCCTCGTACAGCGCCGCGTCCGCGGCGGCGATCAGCCTGGCGGGGGTCGGCTCGTGCGGCGGGCACGCGGCCACCCCGATGCTCGCGGTCACCGTCACCGGTCCCGGTACCCCCGACACGGCGTCGCGGATCAGTTCGGCCGCCTGCGGCGCCGTCGCCGCCTCGGCCCCGGTGAGGATCACCCCGAACTCCTCTCCGCCGTACCGGGCGACGAGCCCGCGTTCCCGGCAGACCGACGCGATCGCCTCCGCCGAACGCCGGAGCACCTCGTCGCCGGCCAGGTGGCCGTGGCTGTCGTTGAGCCGCTTGAAGTGGTCGAGGTCGATCAACAGCAGCGCGACCGGGCTCCCCTGCTCCAGCGCGCCGGCCAGTACCGCGTCGAACCGCCGCCGGTTGGCCACGCCGGTCAGCCCGTCGGTGTCGGCCGCGGTGCGGATCCGGTCGGTCAGGATCGCCCGGCCGATGGCGACCGCAGCGTGCGCCGCCGCCTGCTCCGCCGTGTTGACCGCCCGCTGTTCGACGCGCTGCGAGGACCGCTGCGCGGACCGGCGCGGGTGCTCGACGACGAACACGCCGGACACCTCGCCGGTGCTGAACGGCACCTCGATGACGTTGCGGGCCCGCGGCATCAGCTCGACGAGCCACGGGTGGCGCACCGGATCGAGCGACCGGCGCAGCTTCGTGGTGGGTGGGCCGGCGGTGGCGGCCGGCGGAATGGGCGGCGGCACGGACGGCCGGCGGTGGATCGTCCCGGTACCGTCGGTGTCGATCACCGCGGCGAACGCGCCGTCCGCGCCGGGCCGGACCGACTCGTGCGGCTGTACCACCACCGCACTGCGGCTGGCCTGCAGCTCGTCCCGGGCGAAGGTGGCCAGCATCATCGCGATGCGCGCCGGGTCCTGCTCCGGCGCCACGGCGAGCCCGAACGCGCGCAGCACCTCGCTGTCGTACCGGCGGCGCCGCAGCTCCCGCTCGTTCATGGCGGCGAACGAGGCGGTGGCGAGGACGGTGACCCACAACGCGCCCAGGTACCCGCCGAACCGGCCGCCCGGCATCGCCACGGCGGCACCGAGCAGGCCGCTCGCCTTCGCCTGGAGCACCAGCAGCGCGAGCACCGAGTGCCACAACGCGATCTTCGTACCGGTCCGGAACGAGGCGAGCAGGGTCACCGCGACGCTGTGCAGGAGGACGAGGGAGCCGACCGGGCCGTCCAGCCCGCCCAGCGCCCACCAGCTGATCGCCAGCAGCATACCGTCGCCCAGCAGCGAGACGTTCAGCAGGAAACGCGCGGCGAACCGGTTGCGGCGCCCGGCGGGCAGCGTGGTACCGGTCAGGGCGAGCCAGCCCAGCACCGCCACGGCGAGGGGCACGACGCCGACCCGCGCGCCGGTCGCGGTCACCCGCATGCCCAGCAGTACCGCCACCAGGCCGGCCCGGCACATCAGCAGCCACCGGATCCGGTCGGCGACCGGGATGAGACCGCCCGGTGCCCGCCCGGTGGCCCCGCCGGTCACGTCGGGCCTCCGGTGTCGTCGGGCTCGTCCGGTGCGAAGTACAGGTAGGGGTCGCCGGTCATCGGCGCCAGCGCCAGCTTGGGGTCACGCCGGTCGAGCTGGTCCTGGAAGAGGATGAACAGGAACACCGCCACCAGCGCGACGATCGGTACCCCGCCGTGCCGGGCGGCACCGGTGGCCACCTCGGCGGCGTCGCCGAACACCTGCTGCACGACCGCGCCCAGCTTGCCGGCGGCACTCTGCGGCCGGTGTACCGGTGCCGGGGCGCCGCGGGGAGCTGAGCCGCCCGGGGATCGCCGGGCCGTCGTCGGCGGGCCGGCCGCCGGTCGGGTGGTGGGTGCCGCGGTCGGCGGTGCCGGGATCGGCGCGGCGGTCGGCAGCGACGTCGGGGGCGCCGTCGGCGGCGGGGCGGGCACCGGTGCCGTCGTCGGTCCGGTCGTCGGCGGGGCGCCCGTCGGCGGTGCCGTCGTCGGGTCGGTCGTGGGCGGTGCCGTCGTGGGCGGTGCCGTCGTGGGCGGTGCGGTCGTGGGCGGTGCCGTCGTGGGCGGCGGAGCCGACCCCGGTACGACCAGCCACCGGAAGGTTGCGGTCGAGGTGCGGCCGGGTTCGCTGCCGGCGGGCACCTCGACGGTGATCCGGTAGGTGCGCTGGTCGGTCGCGCCGGGTACCCAGCCGGTGGAGACGCCGACCTCGGTCGCATCGACCAGACCGGTGAGCGTGCCGTCGAACACCCGCGACCCGGTGAACCCGGCGCAGCTGGCGAAGCTGCCTCCGGTACCGCGGTCGACCTGTACCTGGAGCGCGTCGGCCAGCGTGCCGGTCACGTCGTCGGCGACGAGGTGCACGTCACCCGGCCCGGCCGGACCGGCGTACCGGACCTCCAGGCACCGGGTCACCGGCCGCCCCGGCGCCAGCTCGGTGTCGGTGAACAGCGCCTGGTCGCCGTCGTCGTCGGTGAGCGCGACGGAGGCGAGCTGCGCGGCCGGTACCGGTACCGGTACCGGCTCATCCGGTGCGGCCAGCGCGATCAACACCAGGCTCAGGCTGCCGAAGACCAGCATGGCGAAGGCGCCACGGGGTGCGCGGGCAACGCCCATGGCCGCACCCCCTCCGTGGTCGGCCGGTCCTCCGACATGCCGGCCTCCGGGATCCCCATCGGCCGCCCGGGGGCGGATGTGAGCCCGCACCACGACGGCTCAGTTACGGGGCGGACCGGCCGATCGGAGCAATGACCGATCCGAGCGAGGGGGCCACTGCGATGGAGGCACGCACCCGGCGGGCCGCCGTTACGGCGCGGCCGCTGCGCGAGCTGCACCGCGCCGCGCGCGCGGTGGTGCTCGGGCTGCTGCTGTGCTGCCTGCTGCCGGTGTTCTTCGGCTGGACCACGACCGTGGTGCTCACCGGCTCGATGGCGCCCGCCCTGCGGCCCGGCGACGTGGTCATCGCCGCCCCGGTACCGGCGGCGCGGATCGGCGCGCTGGCTCCCGGTGCGGTGGTTCTGGTGCACGACCCGGCGCACCCGGGCGGCCTGCTGCTGCACCGCTTCGTCGGGTTCAACCCGGACGGTACCTTGATCACCAAGGGCGATGCCAACGCGATCCGCGACCCCCGCCCGGTGCCGCGCAACGCGCTGCGCGGGGTCGCCCGGTTCCGCATCCCGTGGATCGGCACGCCCAAGCTCTGGGCCCGCGACCACAAGGTGCTGCCGCTGGTCGCACTCGGCTTCCTGCTGGTGGCTCTCGTGGTTCCCGGCCGATCGCGCACCCGGGGTGCGGCCGGTTGACCGGCAGGCACCGCCGTGGAACGACCGGCATACACCGTCGACCCGGCCGCCGCGGGCGGCCGGCGGTGTACGTCGGCGCGGTGCTGGTGGTCCTCTGCGCCACTCTGGTCACCTCGGCATCGGCCGCGTTCACCTCGCAGACCAGGAACAACAGCAACAGCTTCGCCGCCGGTACCGTCAACCTCACGGTCAACGACAACTCGAACACCGCGCTGTTCTCGGTGGCCGGCATCAAACCGGGCGACGCGCCGCTGAGCCGGTGCGTGACGGTGACCAACGCGGGCAGCCTGCCGCTGCATCTGAACCTGTACTCCGGTACCCCGACCGGTGGCCTGGGCAGTTACCTCAACCTGTCCGTGCTGCAGGGCTCGTTCGGCGCCGCGCAGGTCTACCCGGGCTGCGCGACGTTCACCTCGGCGGGCACCGTCTACACCGGTACCCTGGCCGCCTTTCCCACCACGGCGGGCAGCGAGCTCAGCGACGGCGGCGGGCTGCTGGCCGCCGGCGCCACCCGGGCGTTCCAGTTCGACATCTCGTTGCAGGACAACACCGCCGCCCAGGGCGGTTCGGTGAGCCTGCCCTTCACCTTCGACGCGACGCAATGACGGGGACGGGTATGAAAAAGTTGGTGGGCCTGCTGGTGGTCCTGGGCATCGCGGTGCCGGCCGGTCCGGCGTGGGCCGCGTTCACCCGTACCCGGGCCAACACCGGCAACAGCATCAGCGCGGCGGGCGACATCACCCGGCCGGCGGTGGGCGCGGCGACCGTCGCGGCGACCTCCGGCGGCATGCCCGGCCACATCACGCAGGGCCAGTCGTACTTCGCCTACGCGAACGTGACCGACGGCGGGTCCGGGATGTCGACGGTGACGGCCGACCTGTCGCCGATCACCTCCGGGCAGACCGCGGCGGCCTACGGTACGGCCGGCGGCCCGTTCAGCTACCGCGGTACCAGCTACACCTACCGCACCGCGTCGCAGACCGCCGGGGCGTCGCTGTCCCAGTGCCGGTACACCTATCCGGTGGTCAGCACCGACGCGGCCGGCAACGTGTCCCGGACCGACCAGCAGGCCATGGTGGACCGGCAGATCGGCGCCGCCGGTACCTACTACACCCGCATCGACGGCGCGGCGGCCGGTGATGACCTCGGCGACGACCAGGGCACCGCCACGGCGGGCGACGTCAACGGCGACGGCCGCCCCGACCTCCTCCTCGGCGCCGACTACGCGACCTACAGCGGCCGCTCCGGCTCCGGCGCGGCCTACGTCGTGTTCGGTCAGGCCAGCGCGGGCACCGTCGACCTGGCCAGCCTGGGCACCAAGGGGTATGTGATCGGCGGGGCCGCCGCCGGCGACCAGGCCGGCATCTCGGTGGGCGACGCCGGCGACGTCAACGGCGACGGGATCCCGGACGCGCTGGTCGGCGCCAACTGGGCCGACAACAACGGCCGCAGTGGTTCCGGGTCGGTGTACGTGGTGTTCGGCAAGTCCAGCACCACCGCCGTGGACCTGAACGCTCTGGGCGGCGGCGGCTTCCGCATCGACGGTGCGGCCTCGAACGACGACCTCGGTTTCAAGGTCGCCCCGGCCGGCGACCTCAACGGCGACGGCAGGGCCGACCTGCTCGCCGTCGCAGAGAATGCGAGCACCCAGGGCCGTACCAACAACGGCGCCGACTACGTCGTTTTCGGCAAGGCCACCACGACCACCGTCGACCTGGCGTCGCTGGGGGCGCAGGGGTACCGCATCGACGGTCCGTCCGGCGCCAACCTCGCCTGGGGTCGCAATGCCGGTGACCTCAACGGCGATGGCATCCCGGACGCGATCGTCGGCGGCGACACCTACTCTTACAACGGCCGGACCAACGCCGGATCGGCGTGGGTGGTGTTCGGCAAGGCCAGCACGACGACCGTGGACCTGGCCAGCCTGGGCAGCGGCGGGTTCCGCATCGACGGGCAGAGCGCCGGGGACAACTTCAGCTCCGACGTCGACGGCGGGCGCGACATCAACGGCGACGGCAAGGCCGACCTCGTGATCGGCGCGCAGAGCGCCGGATACAACGGCCGGGCCGGCTCCGGATCCGCGTACGTCATCTTCGGCAAGGCCACCACCACCACCATCGACACCGCGTCGCTGGGCACCCAGGGGTACCGCATCGACGGCGCCGTCGCCGGCGACCAGTTCGGCTGGGAAACCGCCACGATTCCGGACACCAACGGCGACGGCGTACCCGACCTGCTGCTGACGGCCGACCTCGCCAGCAACAACGGCCTGACCGACTCCGGAGCCGCCTACATCGTCTTCGGCAAATCGAGCACCAGCACCATCGACCTGAACAACCTCGGCACCGCCGGGTACCGCCTGGACGGCAACGTGGCGAACATCGACTTCGGTGAAGGCGCCGCCTACAGCACCGGCGCGGGCAGCGACTTCGACGCCGACGGCCGGTCCGACTTCGTCGTCGACGCGGCCTACGCCGACAACAACGGCCGCACCAACTCCGGCTCGGTCTACGTGATCAGCGCCCCGGCCTGTTCGTACAAGCAGACCGTGCTGGCCACCGCCGGGGTGCAGAGCTACTGGCGGCTCGACGAGACCTCCGGCACCAGCGCCGCCGACAGCAAGGGTTCGGTCACCGGTACCTACACCAGCGGGTACACGCTGAACCAGTCCGGCGCGATGTCGAGCGGCAACCCGGCGGTCGGCGCCACCGGCTCCGGTACCGTGGTCGGCTTCGGCGACAACTACGACTTCACCGGTACCACCGCGTACAGCGTGGAGGCGTGGATAAAACCGAGCGCGTTCACCCTCGACGGGTCGGTCCGCGACATCGTCGGCAAGGACGGCGGGGCCGACGGCTGGGGCCTGCACGTGTTACCAGCCCAAGGAGTCGCCGCCGGTACCGCCAACTACCGGCAGGTCGAGTTCACCCGCAAGGTCGCCGGGGTCACCTACTCGATCAAGAGCGCGGCGATCACCACCGGCGTCTGGTACCACCTCGTCGGCACCTACGACGGCACCACGATGACGCTGTACCTCAACGGTGCGTCCGTGGCCACCGGCACCCCCGGCAACAGCCTGGCCAACACCACGCAGGCGCTGTTCATCGGCTCCGGTACCGACACCGCCACCGTCGACGAGGTCGCCGTCTACAACACCGCGCTGAGCGCCGCCGACGTGCTGCGCCACTACGCCATGCGGTGAGCCGCGTACGACACATGTCGTATGCGGAGGGCGACGGCAGCCGCGGTACGGGTTGCCGGAGGTGATGGCCGAGGTTCGGTCTGCCGCCAGATGCCGCGGGTTGTCCCGGCCGGCATTCTCATCGGTACGACCACGGTGTTGTACCTGTCCCGGAGGCGGATTATGCGCGGCCTGCACCGCGACCTGCCCACCCACCCGACTCTCGCTACCCAGGGGGAAAGGTGATCACATTGGCTGCGGCGGCACGACGGGTACCGGCACCGGTGGGCCGGCAGGCCGCGGTCGATCAACTGTCCGCGCTTGTCCGGCAGGTCGCGTCAGGGCGCGGCGCGGCGGTCGTGCTCGACGGCGAAGCGGGCATCGGCAAGACGACCCTGCTCGACGTCGTGGCCGCCGAGTGCGACAGCCTCGGGGTACAGGTGTTCCGGGGCGGCGCGGCGGCGCTGGAGCAGCGGCTGCCCTTCGCGGTCGTCGACGGTTGCCTGGGGATCACCGCCGGTCCGCACCCGGACGGCGCCGGCGCCGGCTGCGGCCGGGTCGCGGCACTGCTGCGCGACGTCGACGGGTACGCGCAGACCAGCGCGGCGAGCAACCACGAGTTCGTGGTCACCGAGGCCGTCCTCGACCTGGTGGACCGGCGGTGCGCCCAGGGTCCGGTGGCCCTGATCGTCGACGACGTCCAATGGGCCGACCGGGCGAGCATGGTGGTGCTGCACCGGCTCGGTCGCAGCCTCGCGCAGCAGTCGGTGCTGCTGGCCCTCGCGACCTGGTGGACGGCGCAGGACGAGACGGCCACCGAACTGGTCCGCGGGCTGCTCGCGCACGGCGCGCAGTCGCTGACGCTCGGTCCGCTGTCCGACTGCGCGGTCGCGGAACTGGTCGCGGACCGGTTCGGCGCGCCCGCCGGACCGGCCCTGCTGCGGGTGGTGGCGGGGGCGGGCGGCAACCCGATGTACGTCGGCGAACTGCTGGCCGCGCTGGACCGGGAGGGCGCGATCCGGATCACCGGCGGGGTCGCGGACATCGACGCCGGTACCAGCTTCCCGGTGCCCCGTTCCCTCGTCGAGGCGGTGCAGCAGCGGCTGGACGTCCTGCCCCGCCCGGTCCGGCAGGTGCTGTCCACGGCCTCGATCCTCGGGCCGCACATCGACGTGACAGAGCTGTCGATGGTGCTGGACCTGTCCGTGGCGGCGCTGGCCGACGCGGTGACCGACGCGGTGGCCGCCGGGCTGCTCGTCGATACCGGGCAGGCGTTGGCGTTCCGCCACGCGCTCATCCGGGAAGCGCTTTCCGCGCTGCAGCCGCAGTCGGTGCGCCGGGCGCTGCGGCTGCGCGCCGGGCAGGCGATGGCCGCGGCGGGCGCCCCGGTCGAGCGGGTCGCCGAGCACCTGGTCGCCGGTACCACGGTGGACCGGCACCTGGTCGACTGGGTGACCGCCTCGGCGGACGCGCTGACGGTACGCGCGCCGGACCTCGCGGTACCGCTGCTGCGCCGGGCGCTGGCCATCGCGGACGGCGACCGGGCGCGGATGCTGCGCCCGCACCTCGCCCGCGCGCTGCTGTGGACCGGCGACCTCGACGAGGCCGAGGAGGTGGCGCACGCCGCGCTCGCCGACGGTACGGGTGGCGACCCGGGGGCGTTGCGCTGGCTGCTCGCGCGGGCACGGTACCAGCAGGGGCGGCTGGCCGACGTGGTGGCCACGGTCCGGGAGGCGCTGGCCGCCCCCGACCTGACGCCGGCCGAGGCGGGCCGCTTCCACGGCCTGGCGGCCCTGAGCTTCCTCGTCCTGGAGAAGTTCGACGTGGCGGCGGACTCGGCGCACCAGGCGATCGTGGCCGGCGAGTCCTGCGGGGACGCCGCGTCGGTCGGGTACGGGTACCACATCCTCGCCGCGCACCAGCTTGTTCTGGGCAACCTGCCCCGAGCCCTGGCGCTGGTCGACCGGGCGCTGGCCGCGTTCGCCACCGGGGTGCCGCCCGACCTGGAGCTGAATCCGCACCTCGTGCGCGGCGCCTGCCTGCTCGGGCTGGACCGCCTGGCCGAGGCGGACGAGGCGCTGGCCGACGGGGTGCGCCACAACCAGCGCGCCGGCGGTACCCATCTGGCCGCGCACTACGCGACCCGGGCCCGGCTGCGGTTCCTCGACGGCCGCTGGGACGACGCGCTGGCCGAGATCCGGACCGGCCTGGAGCTTCCCGACCCGTACCGTCTCGGCGCCGCGCTGGCGCCGGTGGCCGCACTGATCGCGGTCCACCGCGAGGGTGTGCCGCCCCCGTGCACACCGGTCCCGGCGGACGGCAGCGTGGGCGGCCGGGTGTACCGGCACCTCGCGCTGTGGGCCCAGGCGCTGACCGAGGAGGCGCGCGGGAACCCACGCGCCGCGCTCGACCTGCTGTACCCGGTATGGCTGGAGCCGTCCCCGCTCCAGCCCCGCCGGACCAGCCACGAGATCTGCCTCGACCTCGCCCGGCTCGCCGCCGTCGTCGGCGACCGGGACCGGGCCGGCCACCTGGCGCGGACCACCCGCGAACTGGCCGCCACCGATCCGGTCGACAGCCTGAGCGGTACCGCCCTGGTGTGTCAGGGTCTCGCCGACGACGACCCGGCCCCGCTCCTCGCCGCCGCGGACGCCTTCCGCCGCGCCGGCCGGCCGCTGCACGAGGGGTACGGGTACGAGAACGCCGCCGTCGTGCTCGCCCGGCGGGGCGAGGTCACCCAGGCCCGCGCGGCGCTGACCCACGCGCTCGCCCTCTACACCGCGCTCGACGCCGGCTGGGACAGCGCCCGCGCCGTCGCCCGGCTGCGCCCCTTCGGCGTGCACGCGAGCAATCGGCGCAACCACAAGCGGGCCAGTCACGGCTGGGAGTCATTGACGGCGACCGAGCTGAAGGTCGCGTTCCTGGTCGCCGAGGGCCTGTCGAACCCGGACATCGCCGCGAAGCTGTACCTGTCCCGGCGTACCGTGCAGACCCACGTGTCGCACATCCTCGGCAAGCTCGGCCTGCGCTCGCGGGTGGAGCTGGCGGTCAGCGCGTCCCGGCGGGAGTCCACCGACGGCTGACAGCGAGGCCCGTTCGGCCGTGACCGGTTGGTGAGTTTGCGAGTACGCTGAGCCCCGTGCGCTGGACCGGCGGCCGGTGTCTCCGGTGGTCGCCGCGACGACCAAGGCGGCGCCGATGATCACGACGAACGGTCGGCCCGATGGGGCGCGGCGTCCGGTGCTGGGCATGCTGACGCAGGAACTGCTGGAGCTGGTCAGCGAGCAGTGGCTCGGTGCGATCGACGCCGCCGCCGACCACGGGTGCGACTTCATCTGCTTCTGTGGCGGCGCGCTGGACGCCCCGGGCTTCGGCAAGCAGGCCAACGCGATCTACGACCTGGTCAGCGACGAGACCGTGGACGGCCTGATCGTCTGGACCAGCCTGCTGGGGATCAACGTGGGCGCCGACCGGCTGGCGGAGCTGTGCGGCCGGTTCGGACCGGTACCGACGGTCAGCGTGGAGCAGCCGCTCGGGCCGGCACCGGTGATCCTGATGGACAACCGGCAGGGCATGTCGAGCGTCGTCACGCACCTCATCGAGGCGCACGGTCACCGCCGGATCGCCTTCATCAGCGGCCCGACCAACCATGACGGGGCCGGCGAGCGCTACCAGGGGTACCGCGACGCGCTCGCCGCCCACGGGCTGGTCGAGCACCCCGAACTGGTGAGCGCGCCGGCCTCCGCCTGGATACCGGAGGAGGCCGCCGCCGCGGTCACCCGCATGCTCGCCCAGGGCCAGCGGCCCGACGCCGTGGTGGCCGCGAACGACGACTTCGCCGTGGCCGTGCTCTCCGCGCTGGCGACAGCCGGCATGCGGACGCCTGAGGACATCGCAGTCGTCGGGTTCGACGACTTCGCCAACATGTACACCAACGACTTCAGCGTCGACCGCGGTACCGGGGAAACCGGGGTCGTCCGCCAGACCGTCAACGTCAGCGCGGGCGCCCTGTCGCTGACCACCGTGCACGCGCCGTTCCGGGAGATGGGCCGGTACGCGGTGCAGACCCTGCTCGCGCTGCTGCACGGTGAGCCGGTGCCGCCGACGGTCATGGTGCCGACCGAGCTGATCGTGCGGCACTCCTGCGGCTGCCGACCGACCGCGTCGCTGAGCGGGCCGGCCGGTACGGCAGGGGCCGGCCCGCACGATCACCTTCGGCAGGCGTTGATGCAGCGGTCCACGGGACTGCCCGCCGACTGGCCCGACATGCTCGCGACGTTGTTCGTTGGCGCGGTCGACGGGCAGTCGCCCGAGGCGTTCCTGCGCCGGCTCGAAGAACTGGTGCAGCTCAGCCTGACCGACGGGGAGAGCGTGGACAACTGGTGGCGGGTGCTGTTCGGGCTGCGGGAGCTGGTGGCCGACGACACCGGCCGCGCCGAGCAGTTGTGGCTGCAGGCCCAGATGCTGCTCAGCGAGACGGCCGAACGGTACTGGCGGTACGGCGACGTACTGGCGCACAAGCGCAACCAGATCGTCCGGGAGGTCGGCCAGGAGCTGATCACCGCCCCGGACCTCGACTCGCTCGCCCGTGCGCTGGCCGGGCAGCTCCCCCGCCTCGGCGTGCCCGGCTGCTACCTCGTCGCCTACGGGTCCACTGTGGACACTCCGACCGACCGGTCCCGGCTGCTGCTCGCCTACGAGAACGGCGCACCCGTCGAGGTACCGCCGGACGGCGCGGTGTTCGACCCGGTGCGGCTCGTGCCGGGCGACCGGCTGCGCCGGGCGATGCCGTACAGCATGGTCGCCGCTCCGCTGTACTTCCGGGAGCAGCAGCTCGGGTTCGTGCTGTTCGAGCTCGGCCCGCCGATCGGCTGGATGTACGTGGCGTTGCAGGAGCAGCTCGCCTCCGCGCTGCACCGCGTGTTCCTCGTCGAGCGGGAACGCGCCGCGTCCGCCGCCGTGGCCGAGGCGCACCGCCGCGAGGAGCGCCACCGGCTGGCGGGAGAGCTGCACGACTCGGTCTCCCAGGCACTGTTCTCGATGAACCTGCACGTGCGGGCGGTGGAGCTGGCGGTCCGGCGGCAGGGCGCCGACGAGGAGGGACGGGTCACCCGGGGACTGGCCGAGTTGCGGGTCCTGACACAGGGCGCGCTGGCCGAGATGCGGGCCCTGATCTTCCAGCTCCGGCCGGACGGGCTGCACGAGGAGGGGCTGGTCGCCGCGGTACGCCGGCACGCCGCCGCGGTTGCGGCCCGGGAGGAGTTTGAGATACACGTCCAGGGCGGCGCCGACCGTCTACCGCTGGACGAGCAGGCGGAGCGGGAACTCCTGCGGGTCGTCCAGGAGGCACTGCACAACAGCGTCAAGCACGCCCGCGCCGGCCGGGTCGACATCCGCCTGCACGAGGCGTCCGGCGCGGCGGGAACCCTCGTCGTGGAGGTCGCCGACGACGGGGTCGGCTTCGATCCGCAGGCGCCGTACCCCGGACACCTCGGCCTTGCGGGAATGCGTGAGCGCGCGGAACGACTCGGCGGCCGCCTGAGCGTGGACAGCTCGCCCGCCGGTACGACGGTCCGGGTGATCGTGCCGGACGTCCTGTCGCCACCGCTGCCCGGTGAAGCCACGACAACCGGCGGCACGCCTGGGCGGAGGAGCACATGACAGCGAACGGGTCGGTTGCCGCACAAGGGATCCGGGTCTTCCTCGTCGACGACCACGCGGTGGTCCGGCGCGGGATGCACGCGTTCTTCGACATGCTCGACGACATCGAGGTGATCGGCGAGGCGGTGGACGGACGGGCCGCGCTCGACGAACTGGCCGTGCTCGCGGCCCACCACGGGCTGCCCGACGTCATCCTCATGGATCTGGTCATGCCCCGCATGGACGGCATCGCCGCCACCACGACCATCAAGCGCCTGTACCCGGACGTCGAGGTGGTCGCGCTGACCAGTTTCAGCGAGGCGGACCGGGTACACGTGGCGCTGGAAGCCGGCGCGGCCGGGTACCTGCTCAAGGACGCCGAGGCCGACGAGGTGGTCGCGGCCGTCCGGGCGGCGCACCGGGGCGAGGTGCACCTCGACCCGGTGGTGGCCCGCAAGCTGACCCGGTCGCTGATCACGCCCACCGGTACCCCCATGGGGTTGACGCCGCGCGAGCGGGAGATTCTGGTGCTGGTCGCGCAGGGCAAGTCCAACCACGACATCGCCGACACGCTGGTGATCAGCGAGCGGACCGCGCGCACCCACGTCAGCAACGTGCTGTCCAAGCTCGGCCTGGCGTCGCGGACGCAGGCCGCGCTGTGGGCGATCCGGGAGGGGCTGGTGTCCAGTCCCTAGGCGGGCGGCGCCCTGGGCCGGCGGTGCGACAAATGTCGCGGCGGGGTCGGGTCGAAGCGCCCTGCAGGCATCACCGGTCCGGTGTTTGACTGGCGTTACGAGTCTCGCCCCGTCCGAGGAGCCGCCGGTGGCCCGCGACAACGCAGACGCGGCCATCCGCGTCCTCATCGTGGAGGACGACCTGCGGGTGCGGACGGCGCTGCGCAGCTTTCTCGCCGCGTCATCGGGGATCGAGGTGGTGGGGGTGGCGGCCGACGTGTCCACCGCGCTGGAGCTCGCGCGGGAGGCGGCGCCGGCCGTCGTCCTGGTCGACGTCCTCCTGCCGGACGCCAGCCACGGGCTCGGGCTGCTGCGCACGCTCACCCGCGAGCTCGGCCTCCCGTCGGTCGCGATCAGCATCGACGGCTGGGTCAGCGCCGACGCGCTCGCCGCCGGGGCATGCCGGTTCCTGGTCAAGGACAGCGCACCCGAACTGCTGCCGGCGGTGCTGCGGGCCGCGGTATCCACGGGAGAGTTGCGCGAAATCTGAAACGTTGGCGCCGGTACCGGGAACTAGGGTGTGGTATGCGCGTGCTTCTGGTCGAGGACAACCCGCGCGTGGCGCGCGGGCTGGAGACCGCGCTGCGCGCCCGGGGGTACCGGGTGATCTGCGCGCCGACCGCGGCGCAGGCTTTGGCGGCGCCCCCGGTCGACCTGGTGCTGCTCGACCTCGGCCTGCCCGACCGCGACGGCCTGGAGGTGTGCCGGGAGCTTCGGCGCCGCGGCGACGTGGCGATCATCGCGGTGACCGCCCGGGGCGAGGAACGGGACCGGGTCAACGGGCTGCGCACCGGCGCCGACGACTACATCGTCAAGCCCTTCGGCGTGGCCGAGCTGAACGCCCGGATCGACGCGGTGATGCGGCGCGCCGCGCGCGGCGCCGCCGTCAGCGGTACCCGGCAGGTCGGGTCGCTGCGTCTCGACGTGGACGCCCGCCGGGTGGAGGTGGACGGCCGCGAGGTCGCCCTGACCCGCAAGGAGTTCGACCTGCTCGGCGCGCTCGCCCGCCGGCCGGGCACCGTGGTGACCCGCGAGCAGCTGCTCGCCGACGTGTGGCAGACCACCTGGGCGGGCAACCCGCACACGGTCGAGGTACACGTCGCCTCGCTGCGGGGCAAGCTTGGCGATCCGGGGTTCGTGCAGACCGTCCGGGGCGTCGGGTACCGGTTGCGCACCGAGCCGAGCGGCTGACCGTGCGGCGCCGGGTGGTTCTCGGGGCCGGGCTGGCCACGACGGCGGCTGTGGTCTCGGCGACGGCCGCCGGGCGCTTCCTGGTCGCCGGGGCCGGGCGCGCCCCCGCCGACGCACCGGCCGAGCTGCGGATCGCGACCGGCCCGAAAGGCGCCGTGTACCGCGCCATCGGCGGCCAGCTCGTCCGGGTGCTCGCCGAGCGGTTCCCCGGTACCCGGGTGCGGGAGATCCAGACCGGCGCGTCCGTGGACAACCTGCACCTGCTCGCCGGCGGGGGTACCGACCTCGCGTTCGCCTCGCTGGACGCCGTCGTCGAGGGGCTGGCGAGCGGGCAGCCGGCCGACACGACCGCGATCAGCCGGCTGTACGACAGCTGGATGCACCTGGTCGTACCGACGGCCAGCCCGCTGCGTTCCTTCACCGACCTGGACGGGCGCCCGGTGGCGTCCGGCGCGGCCGGCTCCGGTACCCGGTTCACCGCCAACCGCCTGGTGGACCTCGCCGGGATCCGGCCACACCTGGTCGACGCCGACCAGACCGACAGCGCCGCACTGCTGGCGGCCGGCCGGGTGGCCGCGATGCTGTCGCTGACCGGCGTACCCACCCCGGCCATCACCGACCTGGCCCGGCGCACCGCGATCCGGCTGATCCCGCTGGAGCAGTACGCCGCGGCGCTGGCCGACCGGTACGGCGACTCCTACACCCCGGCCGTCCTGCCGTCCTCCGCCTATCCCGGGGTGGCGGCGACGGGCACGCTCACCGTGCCGAACCTGCTGCTCGCCCGGCCCGACCTCGCCGACGACGTGGTGGAACGGATCGCGGCAGCGCTGTTCGCCGAACGGGCCCGGATCGCCGTCGGCCACCTGGAGGCCAACCGGATCAACGTCCGGTCCGGCATCTCGACCGGGCCGGTCCGGCTGCACCCGGGCGCGCTGAACTACTTCCGCTCGGTCAAGCCCTGATCGGGGCCGGCGGCCGGCAGGGCGATCCGCACACACAACCCGTGCGGCTGCACCGCCCGCAGCGTCAAGGTACCGCCCCAGGCGTCCACCACCTCCCGGCAGATCGCCAGCCCCAGCCCGGTACCGGGGATCTCGGCATGGGCCGCACCGCGCCAGTACCGGTTGCCGGCCGCGGCCCGGTCCTGCGCGGACAGCCCGGCACCGTCGTCGCACACCGACAGCACGACGTCGACGCCCTCGGCGACGGCGCGGACCACCACCGTCGAGCCGCCACTGAGCCGGCACGCGTTGCCGACCAGCTCGTCGAGCAGGTTGCCCAGCGGGTCGGGCGGGACGTACGTGGCGATCCGGTCGTCGGGTACCTCGACCGACAGCACCATGCCGCGCTCCCCGGCGAGCTGTCCCCACCGCGACCCGTGGCCGGTGAGGACCGGCGCGACGAGCTGGCGGGTACCGGCCAGCGTGGTGCCCTCCAGCGCGGTCAACGCGAGCATGTTGTCGACCACGTGGCCCATCTCCTCGACCTCGGCGACCGCGACGCCGTGCAGGTCCTGACCCTCCGGCTCGACGTACCCGGCCAGGTTGTCCACCGCCAGCCGCAGGCTCGCCAGCGGATTGCGCAGCTGGTGCGAGGCGTCGGCGGCGAAGCTGCGCTGACGGCGCAGGGTACGGCGGACCGTGTCGATCATCGTGTTGAACGAGCCGGCCAGCCGGCGCAGCTCCGGTGGACCGGCCACGGTCACGGCGCGCGCGTCCAGCCGCCCGGCCGCGATGGCCACGGTGGCCCGGTCGAGGTCGCGGACCGGCCGCAGCACCCAGCGGGCCAGCTGCCACCCGGCCAGGACGGCGAGCAGGAACGGCAGCACCCCGAGCCCGGCCAGCTCCCCCCAGCGCACCAGCACGGTCGAGCGGAGCCGGTCGGTCGGCGACACCGTCACCACCACCGCGATCACGCCGCTGTCCCGCCCGACCGGCTCGGCGACCACCATCGAGGCCTGCTGCCAGGGCCACACCGTCGCGATGTGGTCGGACCGGTATCCGGCAAGGGCCGTGGCCAGGCCGTCGCGCACGCCCGGCGTACCGGCGTCGAAGCCGGGCCCGGAGACCAGTCCGGACACCGGCCGGCCGTCCGGACCGTAGACCGCCACCGCGATGCCGTAGGTCCGGTCGTACGTGGCGATCTCGCGGGCCAGGCTCTGGTTGCGGTTGCGGCGCAACGCGTCGTCGGCGAGCGCGGCGAACCGGTCCGCGTCGGCGAGCCGGTCGAGGTACACCGTCTGGGTCTCGCGCTGGGCGATGTTGGCGGCCAGCGGTACCGCCAGCGCCGCGAACAACGCCACCAGCAGCGGTACCAGGACCAGCAGGAGACGGCGCAGCATGCCGGCATCCTCGCACGCCATCGACGGGTGGGCGGCGGCATCCGCGTCCGGGATGCCGCCGCCCGCAAGCCGTTCAGCCGGTGGTCGTCGCCACGGTGGCGCCGGTGGCGGTGTCGACCATGGCGGCGGTCACCGAGGTGCACCCAGGCAGCGGGATCGTCATGTCCACGGCGGTGGTGACGTTCGCGGCGGCGTTGACCGGGCTGGTCGCCGCGACGGAGACCTGCCCGGCGGTACCCGCGGCGGTACCCGCGGCCGTGGCCGCGGCATTGACGGCGAGCACGCTGGCGGCGGTGCACTGCACGGTACCGGTCACGGTGACCGCGGTCGGGCTCTTGCTGGCGTGCAGGGTACCGGTGCAACTGGTGGCCGCCGTGGCCTGACCGGTGATGTCGGCGCGCGCCACGCTGGCCATGGCGCCGGGCGCGCCGAGGAGCGTCATGCCCAGGATGGTCGACGCGACGACAACGGTGCGACGGATCATTTCAAGCTCCAACCTCGATACGGACATACCTACAGAACCGTACAAGATGGGTCGGAACCGGTAGAGCCGTATGAAAGTTTTCTAATCAAGGACGACATGGCGGCTCCGTGGCCGCCACGGATGCGGACCGGCCGGGCCGGGCGAAATGCTATGGGGACACCGGGTCGATCCGACCCACGACCTGAGGAGTGACGATGACCGACTCTTCCCCGCAGGGCGTCACGATCGTGCTGCATCCCGTGTCCGACCTGACGAAGGCCAAGGCGGTGTACGCCGCCCTGCTCGGCATGCCACCGCAGGCCGACTCGTCCTACTACGTCGGCTTCGACGCCGGCGGCCAGCACATCGGCCTGGTACCGGGCGGTGGCCCGCAGGGCATGACCTCGCCGGTGGCCTACTGGCAGGTGCCGGACATCGAGGCGAAACTGGCCGAGGTGACCGCCGCGGGTGCGACCGTGAAGGAGCCGGCGCACGACGTCGGTGGCGGCCGCCTGGTGGCCACCTTCACCGACCCCGACGGCAACGTCCTGGGGCTGGTTCAGGACCGGTGACCGCCGCAACCGCAGCATGCCGTGGAACCCGCGCCCGGGCCGGGTTCCACGGCATCCGGACGTGCCGGAAAGCTCCTACAGCGACATTGACACCGATGAGCCTTCGGGCGTAATTTCCGGACCATCGACAACGTTGTCACCGCGGCTGGGGATCTTGTCGGCTCCCCGGCGAGAGAGGAGCTGTCGATGCCAGCCACTCAGCCGCCACCGTTCTCGCGCCGCCGGGCCGTCGTCGGCCTGGTTGCCGCCGCCATCCTCGGCGGTGCGGCGTTGTTGAGCGCGACGCCCGCAGCGGCCGGGCCGAACCCCAGCCCGTCCGCCGGCGCAGGATCAGGCGCCGGCACGAAGCCCGGCAAGGCCGGGTCGGACACCGCCGCCTGCACCAGGGGATCGAACGGACGTCCGGTCCACTGTCCGGGCGCGGTACCCGCGACCAAGCTGCCGGCAGGCGCGAAGAACCAGGCAACGGTCACCCAGGCGGTGACCGATCCGGCGCCGATGGTGGACACCCGGACGTGGACCACCGGCGGCGGGAACACGTTCCCCGGCGCGGAAGTGCCGTTCGGCATGGTGCAGTGGAGCCCGGACACGATGCCCACCCGCAACGCCGGCGGCGGGTACAGCTTCGGCGACTCGTCGATCACCGGGTACTCGCTGACCCACATCAGCGGACCGGGCTGCGGCGCGGCGGGAGACGTCCCGATGCTGCCGATCACCGGTACCCTGCCCGGCGGCAACCCCAACGCGATCATGACCCCGTTCACCAACAACGGTGAGGTCGCGCAGGCCGGCTACTACTCGGCGCAGACCAACCAGCCGAACACGATCACGTCGGAGTTCACCGCGACCGCGCACAGCTCGATGGGCCGGTTCACCTACCCGGCCACCACCCAGGCCGGGTTCCTGATCAAGCTGCGCAACAGCCAGAACGGCCAGTTCGCGCCGAGCACCGCGCAGATCCTGGGCAGCAACGAGGTCAGCGGCTCACAGACGAGCGGCCACTTCTGCGGCGAGGTCATGAACGACAACCAGCGGCAGGAGTACACGGTCCACTTCGACATCACCTTCGACCAGCCGTTCAGCTCGTCGCAGATCATCAAAGCCGCGAACGGTACGCCGAGCGCGGTGTACGTCACCTTCAACACCACCGGCAACGCCGTCGTCCAGGCCAAGCTCGGCATCTCGTACGTCAGCGACGACAACGCCCGGCTGAACTGGCAGACCGACAACGCGGGCTGGAACTTCGGCAACGTCAAGAGCGCCGCCCAGGACGCGTGGAACAAGCTGCTCGGGCGCATCCAGGTGGCCGGCGGCAGCTTCGCCCAGACCCAGCAGTTCTACAGCAACCTCTACAAGGCGTTCATCCAGCCGAACATCACCAGCGACGTCAACGGCCAGTACATGGGCGCGGACGTCAAGGTGCACACGATCGGTGCCGGGCAGCACGACCAGTACGGCGTCTTCTCCGGCTGGGACACCTTCCACTCGCTCTCGCAGTTGCAGGCGATGCTCGACCCGGCCCCGGCGAGCGACCAGGCCCAGTCACTGCTGAACTACTACAGCCAGGACAAGATCCTGCAGCAGTGGGGGTACCTGCACCTGAACAACTACGTGATGGTCGGTGACCCGGCGCAGTCGATCATCGCCGACTACTACGCGTTCGGCGCCCGCGCCTTCGACACGGCGGGCGCGCTCAAGGCCATGCTCGCGCAGGCCACCACGGTCAACGACGTGCGGCCCGGTGAGGCGCTGGAAGCCACCTACGGCTATCTGCCCGAGGACGGCAGGTACGGCTGCTGCAACCCGCACGGGTTCGTGCCGACGCTGCTCGAATACAACAGCCAGGATCTCGCGCTGTCGTTCTTCGCGCGGGCACTCGGCGACAGCGCGGACGCCGACATGCTCCAGGCGCGGGCCAACAACTGGCAGAACGTCTTCAACCTGTCCAACAACCTGTTGAACGGACGCAACCAGGACGGCTCGTTCGCCCCCGGGGTCACCCCGACCAGTTCGACGCGGTTCGTGGAGGGATCGGCCTACGAGTACCTGTGGAACGTCCCCAACAACTACCCGGCCCTCTTCACGCTGCTGGGCGGCAAGGCACAGGTGGCCCCGGCACTGCGGGAGTTCCTGTCCCAGCCGGACGCCGGCGGGATGCACGCGCTGCTGACCAACGAGTTCGGCTTCGGCGAGCAGTACGCGCTCAACTACGCGCAGGACCCGGCCGGTACCCAGCAGGCCGTCAACAACATCCGCAACACGATGTACCGGCCCGGGCCCAGCGGGCTGCCCGACAACGACGACCTCGGCGCGAACAGCTCCGCCTTCGTCTGGGAAATGCTGGGCATGTACCCGGAGAACTCCGGCAACGACAACCTCGTGTTCAACGGTCCGGGCTTCCCGCACATCGGCATCAACCTGCCCAACGGCAAGACGGTCAACATCAACGCGCCCGGGGCCTCGCCGACCACCTTCTACGTGCAGAACCTGAAGCTCAACGGCAGCCCGTACCACACGCTGTACGTGCCGTTCTCGACGCTCGCCGCCGGTGCCACGCTCGACTGGACAATGGGCACGAGCCCGAGCACCTGGGGCACCGCACCGCAGGACGCCCCGCCGTCGTACCACCTGGGCGAGCAGCCCGTACTCGCCTCGCTGGATCCCAGCAACCTGGTGTTGCAGCCGGGCGCCTCGGGTAGCTCGACGCTGCTGCTGGCCAACGCCTCCAGCACCAACCAGAAGGTCACCTGGACCGCCCACGCCGACAGCGGCCTCACGGTGAGCCCGGCACAGGGGTCCTCGACGCTCGGCAACGGCCGCCGCGCCAGCACGCCGCTGACGGTCAGCGCCGCGGCGGGTACGCCGGACGGGCGGTACCACGTCAGCTTCGACCTCACCACGGCCAGCGGTGGGCACCGGACGGTCACCCTCGCCGTCGCGGTCGCCAAGCTCGGCGAGCTGTGGCCGTACTTCACCAACGCCGGCATCACCGACGACACCAACACCAGCGCCGCCACATACGACGGCGGCGGCTGGAGCTACTCCGCACAGGCACTGGCCGCGCAGGGCGTCACCCCGGGCGGCACGGTCACCGTGAACGGGATCGGCTACACCTGGCCGGATGAACCGGTAGCCACGCTGGACAACATCGAGGCGGCCGGGCAGACCATCCCGCTGGCGGCGCCCGCGCACGCATCGAGGATCGGCCTGCTGGGCAGCGCAACCAACGCGGGTAGCGCCGGCGCCGGCGGTACCGCCACGGTCACCTACACCGACGGCACGACGAGTCAGTTCACCGCGAACTTCAGCGACTGGACGCTCGGGGCCGGCGGGTTCCCACCCGTGCCGGGCAACAGCATCGCGGTCGCCATGCCGTACCGCAACGCCGCCGGCAACCAGCGCGACAACGTCAAGACGTACGTCTTCGCGATGGAGGCGCCGGTCTCGGTGGCCAAGACGGTCGCGAGCATCACCCTGCCGCAGGCGACCGGTGGCGACATGCACGTGTTCGCGATCACGCTGCCGCCCGCGCCGGCGCATGCGGTGACGCTGACCCCGGCCGCGCAGAAGGGCGGCGGGCGGGCCGGCACGGACGCCACATACACCGTGCGGCTGACCAACGCCGGCTTCATGGCCGACTCGTACGCGCTGGCGTCCACGAGCACGTGGACCGCGCACGTCTTCGACCCGACCTGCACCACGCAGCTCAGCTCGACGGCGAGCGTGCCGTCCGGCGGCACCCTCGACCTGTGCGTCAAGGTCGCGGTACCGGCGTCGGCCGCCAACGGCAACACCAGCGACACCACACTCACGGCGACGTCGGCGGCCGACCCGTCGGTGACCGCCACGGCGAAGCTGACCACGATCGCGGTCACCGTCGACACGCTCATCGTCGACGGCGACATGGGCGGGCCGAACGTGGAGAGCTTCTACCAGAACGCGTTGACGGCTGATGGCGTCGGGTTCAGCTACTGGGACCTGTCCGCCGACCCGACGGTTCCGCTGTCGATGCTGACCGCGCACAAGAGGGTGGTCTGGTTCACCGGCAACGCCTTCCCCGGTCCGATCATGGCGTACGAGTCGGAGCTCGCGACGTACCTGGACGGCGGCGGACGGCTGTTCATGTCCGGGCAGGACATCCTCGACCAGTCGGCGGGTACCACCCCGTTCGTGCACAACTACCTGCACATCAACTGGGACGGCTCGGAAACGCAGAACGACAAGCCGACGGCGAACGTGCACGGCGTGGCCGGCAACCCGGTGAGCAACGGCATCGGGACGGTCCCGCTGGACCACTCGGTGCTCAACGCGGCGTTCGAGGATCAGATCACACCGATCGCCCCGGCGGCGGCGGCCTTCACCGACGACTCCTCGGCGTCGGACGCGCTGACCGTCGCGGCCGGCGCGTACAAGGTGGTCTTCCTGGCCTTCCCGTTCGAGGCGTACGGTACCGCGGCCGACAAGGCCGATCTGATGAACCGGGTGCTGGCCTACCTGACCTGACCGGTGAAACCCCGGACGCGGGTACCCCTGACGAGGGGTACCCGCGTCCGCGGTTTTGTGACCAGGGCGGTCACTGGGCGCTGAAGATCACCGCCGCCCGAATCGCCAGGACGCTGATGAGTGCGAGCGTGGTCAGGATGAGACCGGGCGCCACGACGACCCGGGCCGGCGCGGCCACGGTACCGTCGGCGGCGACCGCGGACCGGGTGCGTTCCCGGCTGCGCAACCACGGCAGGACGCACAGCAGTGCGAGCGCCCAGAGCAGGATCCACGGGAAGCCGAACGCCCGGCCGAGCGTGCCCGCGGGCACGAGCGTCAGCACGAAGGCGACGATCAGCACGAGTTCGAGGAGCAGGAAGACCCGCTCGGCCCGGACGAACGCGCCGGCCGCCGGCTGCGCGGCGCGCCGGTGGCGGGCCAGCCAGCCGAGCAGCGCCGCCGAACCGGACAGCCCCGAGGCGAGGAACAGGCCGCCGAGGGCCCAGGTGTCGCTCCACACCGGCTGGTTGGACACGGCGAGCAGGACGCCGGTGTACCCGGCGATGAACAGGCCCACGACAGCCCCGGCGATCGACCACAGCTTGGCGAGCAGGCCGGCCCCCTCGATGCCCCTGCGGTCGCGGCGCAGCGCGTCGAGGAACGACACGGTGACGAAGAGCCCGAACGCCACCAGTGCCCACGCGCCCACCGACATCGGCGACCAGTACTTGAAGATCGGCACCAGCTGGCCGGGCGTGGTGTTGACCAGCATGTGCCAGAAGCGCAGCGGCTGACCGAGGTCGAGGGTCAGCAGGATCGGGCAGACCAGCATGGTCGGGAAGGCCACGTAGTACCCGAGCCGTGCCACCGCCTCCGCCGCGCTGTCACCGCGCAGGCGCAGCAGGGTGGCGAGCACATAGGACCCGCCGGACAGGCCCGCCAGGAAGAAGTAGAACAGGATGTACCAGGTCCAGTTGGGAGCGCGGACGAAGTGCTCCGCCTCGGCCAGCACCACCCTCACTCACCTCCCTCGGGTTGCTTGCGCACGGGTTCAGGCACGGGCTCGCGCACCGGCTCACGGCGCCGGCGCAGGGCGACCAGGCCGCCGATGACCGCCAGTACCGCGGTGACCGCGGTGGCCAGGTAGCCGCGCGCGTTGTTGCGGCTGGGCAGCACCGCGTTCGCCGCGTTGGGCAGGTGGTACGCCTCCGGCTTGTCCATCAACAGGAAGAAGGCGTTGAGGCCGCCGTAGACGGAGTCGTCCGCGCCGTACAGCTGTGCCTGCGCGATGCCCTGCCCGTGCAGGTCGTCCAGGCGCTGGCTGGCTTTCGCGCGCAGCTCGTCGACCGGGCCGAACTGGATCGACTGGGTGGGGCAGGCCTTGGCGCAGGCGGGTTCCATCCCACCCTGCAGCCGGTCGTAGCACAGCGTGCACTTCTGCGCGACGTTGCTGTGCTCGTCCAGGCCGATGACGCCGTACGGGCACGCCGCGATGCAGTCACGGCAGCCGTTGCAGACGTCGGGCTGGATGTAGACGGTGTCGAACTCGGTGCGGATGAGGGCACCGGTCGGGCAGACCTCAAGGCAGCTCGCGTGCTTGCAGTGCTTGCACACGTCGGACATCATCAGCCAGGCCTTGCCGTCACCGGCCTGCATGGTCTCGTCGGCCACGTTGTCGATGAACTTGACGTGCCGCCAGTTCTGCGAGTCGAGGCTGCCGGTGTTGTCGAAGCCGTCGCCGAAGACCGGCTCGTTGCCGGGGAGCTGGTTCCACTCCTTGCAGGCGACCTCGCAGGCCTTGCATCCGATGCAGACACTCGTGTCGGTGAAGAATCCGTAGGCCCGGCCGGGCGTGATCTCGACCATCAGAACCCCATCAGGTTCGGTGTGATCTTGGTTAGTCCGTGGTCGACCGCGTACAGGTCGAGCGGCAGCGCCGCCAGCTCGTCCACTTCCGGTACCGCGCCGGGGTCGCTGCCCAGGTCGACGTCGATCAGGTACCGCGCGCAGCTCGCACAGCTCTCGATGCGCAGATGCGGGAACGTCGGCGGGTCGGTGTCCCCGTCGGTTGCCTCGGTTCCGTCCCGCCCGACGACGGGTCCGTCGCGCCGCTCGGCGTACATCGTGCGCCGGGACCCCGACGTCTCCCCGCAGTACGGGCAGGCGCTGGCCGAGTAGTTCCAGCTCTGCCCGCACCGGGCGCAGGTGAGCTGCCGGCGGCCGGCGACCAGCCGGTCTCCGGCATCGCCGCGGAAGCTGACCTGCGGTGGCCCGCCGCAACACGGGCAGCGCCGGTCGCCCCGCGGCGACGGGTCGTCCGCGCACGCCTCGGCGGCCGCCGGACCCAGCGCCAGCAAAGGCGCATACAGCGACGCCCGAGCGAGGTACCGTTCGACCGGCGCGAGTTCACCGCCGGCCAGCCAGGCGACCAGTGCCTCGTCGAGCCGCCCCGCGTCGAGAAGCTCACGGCTGGCCTTGGCCAGTGGTTCGGGGCCGGTCGCCTCGGTGGCCGCCACCACCCGGGGCAGGATCCGGTCGGTCGCCCACGGGGCAAGGTGGCGCGGCCGCTCCTCCTGCGTCAGCGCCCAGGCATCGTCCCAGACGTCGAGCAGGGCGAGGTACACGGCCAGCACCTCGGCCGCGAACGGGTACCGGTCACGCAGGATCTCCGCCCGCCGGCGGTGGGTCGGATAGGGACTCGACACCCGGTCCACGTCACATCTTCTCGAGGTTGACCAGGAACGCCTTGAACTCAGGGGTACGCGAGCTGGCGTCGCCGACGAACGGGGTCAGCGCGTTGGCCAGCCAGTGCTGCCCGGTGTTGATACCGACGAAGCCCCAGTGGATGGGGATGCCGATCTGGTACACCTTCTTGCCGTCGATCTGCAGCGCGCCGAGCCGCTTCGTCACCACGGCGCGTACCTCGAGCTTGCCGCGCTTGGACGACACGCGCACCTTGTCGCCGTTCTTGATGCCCTTCTCCTTGGCCAGTTCGGCGGGTATCTCGACGAACGGCTCCGGCTGCAGTTGCACGAGGTGCTCAACCTGCTGGGTGATGTAGTGCTCGTGCTCGGTCAGCCGGTACGAGGTGGCGACGTACGGGTAGTCGGCCGAGGTACCGAACCGGTTGTCCCGGCCCGCCGCCTTGTCGTAGAGGAAGGCCACCGGGGTCGCGGACACCGACGGATGCAGCGGGTTGTCGATCGGCGACTCGACCGGTTCGTAGTGCTCGGGGAACGGGCCGTCGGCCACCCCGTTGCTGAACAGCCGGCCGGTACCCTCGCCGGTCATGATGAACGGCAGCGGGGCGCCCGGCTTGGTCGGGTCGGCGGTCGGCGGGTAGTCCGGCACGTCGCCGACCCACTTGGCGGCCGTCGGGTCCCACCGGATGCCCGGCCGCTGCGGATCCCACGGCCGGCCCTGCGCATCGGCGGAAGCGCGGTTGTACAGCACCCGCCGGTTGAGCGGCCAGCTCCACGCCCAGCCCGGGTAGAAGCCCATGCCGGTCGGGTCGTTCTTCGCCGGGTTCTGGATGCCGTCGCGGCGCTTGGTCAGGTTGCCGGTCTCCGGGTAGTGCCCGGTGTAGATCCAGTCGCCCGCGCTCGTGCTGCCGTCGTCCTTGAGCCCGGCGAAGGTCGCCAGCCGCTTGCCGGTGGTCAGGTCGTACCCGTTGATCTCCTTGGCGATCTCGTCCAGCGTGGGCCGGCGCGGGTCGGCGTACGGGAACGTGAGGGCGAGTACCGGCTCGGGGAACTTGCCGTCCTGCTGCTGGTACAGGTCGCGGACCCGCTGGAAGACCTCGGCGAGGATCCAGTGGTCGTGGCGGGCCTCGCCCTGCGGCGGCAGCACCTGCTCCTTCCACTGCGCCCAGCGGCCGCTGTTGGTGAACGACCCGTCCTTCTCGATCCAGTGGGTGGCCGGGAGCATGAGCACCTCGGTCTGCACCGACTTCGGATCGACGCCCGGTGCCCGCCAGAACTCGGAACTGGTGGTGGCGAACGCGTCCATGACGCACAGCCACTTGAGCTTCGACAGCGCCTGCAGCACCTGGTTGGAGTCGGGCCCGATGCTCGTCGCCGTCATCCCGGACAGCATCAGCCCTTCCATCTTGCCGCGCAGCGCCTGGTCGAAGATCGACAACCAGGACGCGTTGCTCGCCGGTTTGGGCAGGTAGTCGAAGGCGTACTCGTTGGCGCTGACCGCCTTCTCCCCGTACCACGCCTTCATCAGGCTCACCATGAACTTGCGATAGTTGTCGCCGAAGAAGTTCAGCGAGGTGGGTTGCAGCTTCTTGGACGCGCTCTGGGTCACGTAGTCGGTGAGGTTGTGCTGACCGGGCGCCGGTACCCGCAGGTACCCGGGCAGGATGTCCCAGGAGATCGCGTGGTCGGTGTTGCCCTGGATGTTGGCGTGGCCGCGCTCGGCGTTCATGCCGCCCCCCGGCCGGCCGATGTTGCCGAGCAGCAACTGCAGCACGGCTCCCGACCGGATGAGCTGGACGCCGGTGGTGTGGTGGGTGAGCCCGACCGCGTAGACGATCGTCATCACCTTGTCCGGCCGGCCCATCTCGCCGACGAGCTTGGCGACCTGGAGGAACTGGTCCTGCGGGATACCGGTGATCCGCGCGACCATATCCGGGGTGTACCGGCGGTAGTGCTCGCGCATCAGGTTGAGCACCGATCGAGGGTTCTGAATATCCGTCTTGGCGAACCCGTCGGGGCCGGTTTCGTAGGCCCAGGAGGTGGCGTCGTAGACCCGCTTCTGCGGGTCGTACCCGTTGAACAGCCCGTCCTTGAACTGGTAGCTGTCCTTCACCACGAACGCCGCATTGGTCGCGTACTGCACGTAGTCCTTGTGGTACAGCTCGTTCTGCAGGACGTAGTTGATCAGTCCGCCGAAGTATGCGACGTCGCTGCCGGTGCGGATCCGCAGGTGCGTGTCGGCGACCGCGGAGGTGCGGGTGAAGCGCGGGTCCGCGTGGATGATCTTCGCGCCGCGGTCCAGCTTCGCGCGCAGCATCCACTGGAAGCCGACCGGGTGGGCCTCGGCCGGGTTGGCTCCGTTGATCAGGATGAGATCGGCGTTCCGGATGTCACGCCAGTGGTTGGTCATGGCCCCTCGGCCAAACGTGGCGGCCAAACTGGTCACCGTTGGACCGTGTCAAACGCGGGCCTGTTGCTCCAGGTAGACGACGCCGAGGCCGCGCATCACCTTGGTGGCGAGGTACCCCTCCTCGGAGCTGAACGCGGCGCCGCCGGCGAAGGCGATGCCCTCGCAACGGTTGACGACGTTGCCCGCCGCGTCGGTGGTGACGAACGTGCGGTCACGCGAGGCCTTGATGTTGCGGGCCAGCCGGTCCAGCGCGAAGTCCCAGGAGACCTGCTTCCACTCTGTCGCGCCCGGCTCCCGGTACATCGGGCTCGGTACCCGACGACGGGAGACGGCCAGTTGCAAGGCGCTCGCACCCTTGGGGCACAGCCGTCCCTCGTTGACCGGGCTGTCCGGGTCGCCCTCGATCTGGAGGAGGTCGACGCTGCCGTTCGCGGCCTTCCTGGTGTAGGCGACCAGTGCGCAGCCGACGGCGCAGTACGGGCAGACCGTGTGGGAGACGTTCGCCCCCTCGACGCGCAGGCGCTGCTTGACCTGCCGCGCGGGGACCAGGTCGAAGCCGAGCGGCGACAGGCCGACGGCTCCGGTGCTGGTCGCGCCCAGCTGGAGGAACTGGCGCCGGGTGAGCTCCATGGCCGTCTCCGTCCCTCGCGCCGACGCGACCAGGACCTGACCTGCCGCCCGGGTCGTCACCGGCTGATCGTGGATAACGAAAATCGTAGACCTTCATCCAAGAACGTCAACCGACGCGACCCGCAGCGGGCCGCGGCCGGCCGCCGGGCTCAGCCCTGGGCCAGCTGAAGATCGTGACGGTACCCGGGATCGTCGGGATTGCGCAGCATGTCGAGCAGCCGTGGGTCGGCGGGAAGCAGCAGCCCGTGCCAACCGCGCTCGGCGGCGTCGAGGAGCGTCGCCCGGAAGGCCTCCCGCCCGTCCGGGCAACCGGCGCAGCCCCAGCGCTGCGGGCCACCCGGGGCGCCCGGGTACTCGATGGCAGCGGGATCGCCGGGGATCCGGTGGAAAACCGGGATGCCGGTACCGGCGCCGGCCGGACCAGCGGCCGGGACGCGGGCCGGCACGGCCGGGACGCGGGCCGGCACGGCCGGGACGTGGGCCGGGACGGCCGCAAGGTCCGGCCCGGCGAGGATCGCGAGCCGGCCGCGGCTCAGTCGCCCGAGCGTCGCCAGCATCCGGTCGGGCGACCCCTCGTACTCCGGCAGGCTCACGATCAGGAGCGCCCGGAAGGTGACCGCGGCCAGCGCCGCGGTAAGGACGACAGGGTCGAGGTCCGGATCCGCGACCGGGTCGACCCACAGCGCGTGCGCGCCCGCGCCCTCGAACGCCGATCCGTCGGCGAGCCACGCGCCGAGCCCGCCCGGCTGCCGGGCGAGCACCACGCCCACCTTGACCGTGTGCGAACCCTCCGGCTGTGCCACGCGGCCAGCCTACGAGCATCGCCCGGTCCCTCGGGACCCGGCCGGACCTCGACGGGATCCACACCGATCACCCGTGCGGGCTGTCCGGAGTCGACGCGATGCGCATCGCGCTACCTCCGCTGCGGCTCACTGCGCCTTCGGACACTTGCCATCCCGATGCCGGCGTGAGTACGTAAACCTACGGAACGGAGGGCCGGGATGAATACCGTCAGGCTCCTGCTGCAACCAACTCCGACTCCCTCGACCGGCGGCAGCCCGGGCGAGTCCTCCGTCCCGTCCGTCAACCACCTGTCCACCGGCATTCTCGTCTTCCTACTCGTGGTGGCCGCGACACTCATCGCCGGCACCCTCGTGGCCGTGATGCTCGACAGATCGCGGACGGACGGGTCCACCGGACGCCGTTCCGCCCCGATGACCCGCAGCATGCTGGCAGTTCTCCTCGTCGGAACCTTGTCGCAACCAGTGGCGCGGCCGTCGCCTTCTACTTCTCCTCCCGCAATGCGGACACCGCACGAGAGGACCTGATGAACGCGACACTGGGTACCCAGACGGTGGAAGTGCCGAAGTTCACGGACATGAAGCTCGGTGCGGCGACAGATCTCGCGGCAAAGCGCGGACTCGTTCTCATCGTCGACCCCGCCGCCGGTACCACCGACGACTGGACGATCACCGCCCAGGACGTCCGCGAAGGGGTACGCGTGCAGCGGTCCACGCAGGTGGGAGTCACCGCGACGGCGCCCGCTACGTAACGTGTTGACCATTGACTGTGAGACTCGGTGGTGCAGACGGTGATCCGCGCCCACCGGACGGCGTCGGGTCGGCGGTGACGGTCGGCGACGTCCGCTGCCGCGCGTACGTGTCGCCGCGGGCGAACACGGCCGGGTAGCTGCCTCGGATGAGATCCCGCTGGAGTGGTGCCCGTTGAGGTACGGCACGGTCTCGGTCCGCCAGGCCAGCCGCAGCCCGCCCGCGGTCATGAAGGAGACGGGGTCGGCCCGGTCCCCGTTGCTGAACACGGTGGTGTGCCGGGCGCCGCCCCGCGAGGTCGCGGTAGCCAGGACCGGCGCGACCCCCAGGATGACTGCCCGCCCGGTGCCGCAGCGGCAAAGGGTTGACCTCGCCATCGGTTCCCCAATTCCTGCGAAAGATGCGTGAGCTGTGCTCCCGGTTGTCCGCAGGCCAATCCGGACCCGCGTATCAGCCGAACGGACGACTCAGCATCGCCGCCGGGGCGGAGCCGGACATCGGCAAAATCCACAGCGTTACGGCATGGTGAAGGTGCGCACCGCCGCGTCGTAGCCAGGGAGCATCACATGTCCGAGGAACGGTCATCCTGCGAGGCGTGCGGCGCTGCCCTCCCGCCCGGGCAGGTGTCCGGAAACCGGCCGCGTTACTGCTCCAACGCCTGTCGCCAGCGGGCGTACCGGCGTCGGCAGCGCACCAGCGGCGCGCTTCCGCTGCCCCAGCGCATCGACCGGTTCGTCGGGCGCCGCCGGGAGCTGTCCCAACTGGCGGCGCTGCTGCGCCAGCCCCGGCTGGTCACGCTGGTCGGGCCACCCGGTGCGGGCAAGACCCGGCTGGCCGTCGAGCTGGCGAACCGCATCCACGGCCGGTACCCGGACGGGGTACACCTGGTGCAACTGCACCAGCTCAGCCGGCGCGGCCGGGTCGTGCCGGCGGTCGCGGCCGCACTGGGCGTCGCCGTGCCGCGGCGCGCGCCGACCGTCGACGCGCTCGCCGCAGCGCTCGCCGGCCGCACCGCGCTGCTGGTCCTCGACACCTGCGAGCACCTGCTCGGCGACTGCGCCCAGGCGGTACCGGCCCTGGCGCGGCACGCCCCCGGCGTCAGCGTGCTCGCCACCAGCCGCGAGCCCCTCCGGATCACCGGCGAGACGGAGTACCCGGTACCGCCGCTCGGCCTGCCGCCGGACGCCGGGTCGGTACCGGACCTCCTGCGCAGCGAAGCGGTGGAGCTGTTCGTCGAACGGGCCGGGGAATCCGCGCCCGGCTTCGCCCTCACCGAAGCCAACGCCGCCGCGGTGGCGACGCTGTGCCGCCGGCTGGACGGGTTGCCGCTGGCGCTGGAGCTGGCCGCCCGCACGGTACGGGTACTGCCGCCGGAGACCATCGTGTCCCGGCTGCACGACCGGTTCGCCGTGTTGACCACCGGTGCCCGTACCGCCCCGCCGCGCCACCGCAGCCTATGGGCCGCCATCACGTGGAGCTACGAGCTGCTCTCCCCCAGCGAACAGGCCGCGTTCCGGAGGCTTTCCGTGTTCGCCGGCGCCTTTGACGCCGGCGCCGCGACGGCCGTCCTGTCCGGACTGGACGGCGGACCGGCGGACCTGCTCGCCGCGCTGCAGTCCAGGTCGCTGGTACTGCGGCCGGCTGGCGAGCCGGAGCCGGCCCGGTTGCGGATGCTGGAATCGATCCGCGGGTACGCCCACCGGCAGTTGCTCGGACATCCGGACGCCGACGCCGCCCACGACCGGCATGTGGAGTACCTCGCCGGCCTCGCCCGGCCGGTGTTCGACTGCGCCGGCGCGACCGACGCCCAGATACACCGGCTGCGGGCGGCCCGGGACGATCTGGCCCTGGTCGTCGAGCGCCTGGTGACAGGGCCGGACGAGCGGCAGCTGCTGCTGGCGAGCGCGCTGGTGCTGGCGCGCTGGCGGGACAGCGCGGCACCGGACACCGGGACGCTGATCGATCACGCGCTCGGGAACACCGCCGCCGACGCGCCGTACCGGGGCGCCGCGCTCGGGCAGGCCGCCTGGCTCGCGGTCACCGCCGGCCACCCGGCCCGGGCCCGTGAACTCGCCCGGGAAGCCGTTGCCCTGCAGGCACGCCGGGCCGACCGGCCGGGGCGGCTCGCCCTGGCGTACCGGGTGCTCGGGCGGGTGTATGCGGCCACCGGCGACCGGGCCGCCGCGGTCGCCGCTCTCCGGCACGCCGTGGCGACCAACGAGACCGCGGCCGATCCGGTCGGTACCGCCGTCCTGCGGTACGACCTGGCGTGGCAGGTGCTCCGGCAGGGCGATCCGGTGGGCGCGGCCCGGATCGTCGAGCCGGTCGGGCCGGTGTTCGACGCGGCCGGGGACGAGCGGATGGTCGGCCGTTCCCGGTACCTGGCCGGGATGATCGCGCTGGCCATGGACGACCCGGACACCGCGGCCACGCACTTCGGGCGGGCGCTGCCCGTTCCCGGCAGCCAGCCGTACCACCTCGCGGGGATCCTCGACGCATACGGCGTGCTGGCGACCCGTGCCGGTGCCGGGGTACGTGCGCTGCGCCTGTTCGGCGCGGCCCGGGCACTGCGCGGGCCGGCGCAGCCGTGCACCGACCCGTGGTGGCCCGACCAGGTGGCGCGCGCCCACGAGACGGCCCGCGCCGCCCTGCCCGGCGAGCAGGCGGGCCGCGCGTGGACCGCGGGTGGACGGCTGGACACCCGGCAGGCGCTCGACTACGCCCTGCGGGACGTCTGGCCGGACCCGTGCCCGGGCGGGGACACCCGGTACCCGTTGAGCCCCCGCGAGTGGCAGGTGGCCCGGCTGTCCGCGACGGGGCTGGGCAACGCGGACGTTGCGGCCCGGCTGAACCTGTCCGTACGCTCCGTCGAAGGACACCTGCACGCGATCCGCACCAAGCTGGGACTAGGCTCGCGCGCCCAGGTCGCAGCCTGGGCCGTCGGGCAGGTCGACGTGTCCGTCTGATGGTGGTGACGATGAGTGCTGTCCCGGGCCGCCCGCCAGCCTCCGGTGCGGACGAGTTCGTCGGCCGCGACCGCGAGCTCGACGACCTGCGCCCGCTCGTCCGGCGGCGCCGGCTGGTGACGCTGACCGGGCCCGCGGGAGTCGGTAAGACCCGGCTCGCGGTGGAACTGATCCCGCTGGTGCAGCGGTCGTACCGCGGTGCGCTGTGGTGGGTCGAGCTGGCTCCCCTGCCGGCGGAGTCGGCGGCCACCGCGGCCGTCGCGGCCGCGCTCAGGGCGCGGGGCGAGGGCGGGCACGATCTCGTCGACAGGGTACGGAAAGCGTGTGAGGACGGCCTGGCGCTGCTGGTCCTGGACAACTGCGAGCACGTCGTCCACGACTGCGCGAAGCTGGCGGAGCGGCTGCTCGCCGCGTGTCCGCGGCTGCGGATCCTGACCACCAGCCGCGAGCAGCTGGGGGTACCCGGGGAGGTGCTCTTCCCGGTCCTCCCCCTGCACGTCGCCGGACCGCAGGACGCGACGGAGAAGGAGATCCTGCGCTCCGACGCGGTACGGCTGTTCGTCGCGCGGGCCGGCGAGGCGGCGCCCGCGGTCGCGTGGGACGGCGCGATGCCGGTACTGGCCGCGCTCTGCGCCCGGCTGGACGGCCTGCCCCTGGCGATCGAGCTGGCCGCCCGTCAGGTGAATCTCCAGCCGCCGCAACAGTTGCTGGACCGGCTGGATGAGCGGCTGGCCACGCTCACCGCGGCCGCGGCCGCCCAGCCGCGGCACCGCAGCCTGCGGGCGGCGATCGAGTGGAGCTACAGCCTCTCGACCGGTGTCGAACAGGCGGCCTTCCGCAGGCTCGCCGTCCTGCCGGGCGGCTTCGCCGACAACGGCGCGGCGGCGCTGTGCGCGGATCTGCGGCTTGCGGCGGACGAGCTGTGGGCCGTCCTCACCGGTCTGGTCAGCAAGTCGCTGCTCGCGGTGGACACGGTGGTACCGGGTCGGTTCCGGATGCTGGAGTCGCTGCGCGTGTTCGGGCGGGAGCAGCTTGTCGGCTGCGGCGAGTTGGCCGCCGCCCACGCCCGGCTGCTGGCCTGGCTGACCGATCTCACCCCGCCGAGTCCGCTCGAAGGGACCGGGTACTGCGACAGGCTGGCCGTCCTGCGCCGCGAGCACCACAACCTGCGGTACGCCGTCCAGGTGGCCCGGGACGACGACGATCCCCGGTACCCGCGGCTCGCCCTCGACCTCGCCGACGATCTGGTCTCGGCCTCGGAGCTGCGTCAGGCTGACGAGATCCTCGAAGGTGCGCTCGCCCGCTGTCCCGGTTGCGCCGAACGGATCCAGGCACTGAGCGAACTCGGCGCGGTCAAGGTGGCCCTGGGCGAGCCGGTCGACGGTCGGCGGTACGCACGGGAAGCCGCCACCCTCGCCCGCACGCTCGACGAGCCGGCATTGACCGCGCGGGCGGTGGGCGTGCTGTCCATCGCCGTACAGGACGACGACCCGGCCGAAGCGGCCCGGCTGTCCGCGGAGAAGGTCGAGATCGTCCGCCGGATAGGCGATCGCCGGCAGATCGGTCTGAGCCTCAACAATCTCGCCTGGCACCTGATGGTCACCGGCCGGTACGACGAGGCCGGCGCGACGCTGGACGAGGCCCTGTCCTGGCTGGACCCCCAGCGCGACTCGGCCGTGGTGACGGCCGGCCGGCACACCGGCGGCACGCTCGCGCTGCTGTGCGCAGACGTCGACGGGGCGGCCGCGCGGTACGGCGAGGCCCTCAACGACACCAAACCCGGTGACAAAGCCTTCCGGTACCTCTTAGCCGGCGTCGCGCTGGTGGCCGACCGCCGGGACCAGCCCGAGCGCGCGCTGCGACTGCTCGGCGCCGCGGCGAAGGCCAGCCACGACAAGAGTGTCGCCGAGCGGTGGTGGCACGAGCTGCTGGCGGACGCGGAGGAACGGGGCCGGGACCGGCTCGGCGCCCGGCGGGCCGTCGCGGCGCTGGCGGCGGGTGCCGCGCTCACCGCGGAGCAGGCGTTCGAGTACGCCGTGTCCGATTCCTGGCCGGGTACCCCGGGCGACGGTGCCGGCCCGGCGCTGACCCCGCGGGAGCAGCAGGTCGCCGAACTCGTCGCGCAGGGACTCACCGACCGGCAGATCGCGGTGCGGCTGGGCCTGTCGCCGCGCACCGTGACCAGTCACCTGGCACACATCCGGACCAAGCTCGACCTGCCGAACCGTACCCAGGTGACGGTCTGGGCCACCCGCCGGTCCCCGCACTGAGCCGCGCTCGGGCGCCCCGGGCGCTCGCCGCGGTCCGCTACCGGGCGCCGCTGAGTTTGGCGCGAACTTTGTCGGCGGTGTGGTGGTCTGCATCTGTCACAAAGCGCTGCGCCCCCGACAATTCAATAGCGAAACGCCCCGTTGGCTTCGATGCTGGCGGGGCGTTTTACATTTACTAGCGGGTGGTCGACCAGCCGCTGGCGGACCTCCGCGTAGCGTTCCAGCGCTTCGGCGGCGCGGCCGGCGTTGACCCGTACTCCGGCAGCCCAGATCTCCGCCGCGCCGAGCACGCGAAACTCCGTCACGGTGGTGCCTCTCCACGGTCGCCCGATCGGCCCACGACGATTTCCCAACGCCGCGACCGTGCGGTACGGGATGCCAGTGGACCGGGGGTGCGCATCCCGTCTCCGCACCCGGTCACCGATTCCGCAGCACCGCCGCGGTCCGCTGGTCCGCCGGGAAGAAATGCTCCACGGCAAGCTCCGCGACCGTCACGTCCATCGGGGTACCGAACGTGGATACCGCGCAGAGCAGGACGAGCTCACCGCCGCGGGTGCGCAGGCGGAGCGGGACCGCCGGCTCGTCCGCCGGGCCGCTGCCCGGGTCGGTGTCCCCGTCGGAGTACCCGCGCAGCTCCGTGTAAAGCTCGGTGAGCGCCGCAGCGCCGGTCGCCTCGATCCGCCGGCGCAACCGGCCGAGCAGGTGGGACCGCCAGGCCGCAAGGTTGGCGATCCGCGGCGCCAGGCCGTCCGGGTGCAGCGCGAGCCGCAGCATGTTCACCGGCGGGTCGAGCAGCGCCGGGGCGGCCCCGTCGGTAAGGAGCGCCACCCCCGCGTTGGCGTGCAACATGTTCCACTCCCGGTCCACCAGCAGCGCCGGGTAGGGCTCCTGGGCGGCCAGCATCTGCCGGACCGCGTCGCGTACCGCGGCCATCGGCGGCGAGTCCAACGCCGTCTGGCGGTACACCGGGGCGTAC
Source organism: Actinomycetota bacterium (assembly GCA_005885555.1). Classification (GTDB taxonomy): domain Bacteria; phylum Actinomycetota; class Actinomycetes; order Mycobacteriales; family Micromonosporaceae; genus AC-43. The sequence goes on along the minus strand of VAWN01000025.1, from coordinate 105,017 downwards.
CCGGCGGCCAGCAGCAGGTCGTTGCGCTCCCGTAGCGGCAGGTCGAGCTGCTCGGCCAGATGCAGCACCATCTCCCGGCTGGGCCGCGAGCGCCCGGTCTCCAGGAAGCTCAGGTGCCGGGTGGACACCGTCGCGCGCATCGCCAGGTCGAGCTGGCTGAGCCGGCGCCGCTCCCGCCACCGGCGCAGCAGGTCGCCGACCTGTAACCGCCCGGTCCACGGCACCGGCCGTCACCTCCAGCACGCCTCCGGCTCACGGGCAAGGGCCGCCCACGACCCCACCTTGCGGCGGTCCCGGCCCCACTTCAATTACCTCTGGCGTAATTGCCGACGGCGACGCGGCCGGAGATCGTGGAGCGACGAAAACACTCCACCCATCCAGGAGCGCCAAGGATGACAACCAGCGCCAACCCCGCTGTCACCGGCCAGGTCGCACCGCCTGCGCCACGCGACACCGCTCCGCACTGGGCCGTTCTGCCGGTGGTTCTCGCCGGCGTCTTCCTGAGCGGCCTGGACTTCTTCATCGTCAACGTGGCGATCCCGTCGATCCAGCAGGACCTGCACGCGAACCAGGCGCAGATCCAGTTCATCATCGCCGGGTACGCGCTGGCCTACGGCGTCGGCATGATCACCGGCGGCCGGCTGGGCGACCTGTACGGCCGGCGGCGGATGTTCGCCCTGGCGATGACGCTGTTCACGCTCGCCTCCGCGGCCTGCGGGTTCGCGCCCACTCCCGGGTTCCTGCTCGGTGCGCGGGTCGTGCAGGGCGCCGCCGCCGCCCTGATGGCGCCGCAGGTACTGGCCATCTTCAGTACCGTCTACACCGGCGTGGCCCGGGCCAAGGCGATCAACTGGTACGGCATGACGATGGGCATCTCCGCCGTGTTCGGCCAGCTCATCGGCGGCGTACTCATCAAAGCCAACCTGTTCGGCCTGGACTGGCGAAGCTGCTTCCTGATCAACCTGCCGATCGGCCTGGCCGCGGTGCTCCTGACACTGCGCATCATCCCGGAGTCGAAGGCACCCGGCCGCCCCCGGCTCGACCTCGCCGGGATGATCCTGGTGACCGTCGCGCTGCTGGCTGTCGTGCTGCCGCTGATCGAGGGCCGGCAGCAGGGCTGGCCGGCGTGGACCTGGGTGCTGCTGGCCGCGGCGGTACCGCTGTTCGCCATCTTCGCCGTCCACCAGAACCGGCTGCGCCGTGCCGGCGGCTCGCCGCTGATCGACCTGACCCTGTTCCGGGAACGGGCGTTCACCGCCGGCCTGCTCGCGCAGCTGGTGTTCTGGACCGGCCAGGCCTCGTACTTCCTGGTGTTCGCGCTGTTCGTGCAGCAGGGACGCAAGATGGACGCGCTCGGTGCCGGGCTCATCTTCGGCGCGATCGGCGTCGGGTACCTGGCGACGTCGACGACGGCCCGGCTGGTCGCGGCACGGCTCGGCCGCCAGGTCATCGCGCTGGGCGGGCTGCTGCGGGTGGTCGGCCTGACGCTGCAGGTCGTCACGGTCGCGGCGATCGGGATCACCGGCAACATCGCCTGGCTCATCCCGGCGCTGATCATCGACGGGGCGGGCATGGGCTTCGCGGTGGCACCGCTGGCGTCCACCGTCCTGAGCCGGGTGACACCGAGCCACGCCGGATCCGCGGCCGGTGTGCTGACCACCGGGGTACAGGTCGGCAACGCACTCGGTGTGTCGCTCATCGGGCTCATCTTCTACAACGTGCTCACCCGCACGAGCGGCCCGACCGCCTACCCGCACGCGTTCAACTACAGCCTTCTGTACCTCATCGGGGTCGGCCTGGCGCTCGCCCTGCTGGTGCAGATGCTGCCGGCCAGGCCGCCCGCGCCCCGCTGACCACACTCCGCCCCCCGCACGGTACCCCGGTCGCAGAGCAGCGACCGGGGTACCGTTTCGTCGTCGGGTGGCTCAGGGACCGAGCAGTTCCTCAGGCGTCGGCAGGCCGTCGTAGGAGAACGACGGCAGCTTCTCGTGGAACTGGTAGTCGGCCCGGATGCGGCCGCTGTCGTCGAGCACCAGCACGTCCAGCCCGACGATCTCCACGCCGCCGGTCTCCAGCGAGAGCATCACCCAGTTGAACCGCACCAGGTTGTGGTGCCCGACCGCGTTGTGCGACGACTTGAAGGTGTACCCCATCGGCGTGTACAGCCGGTGGGCGTAGGTGATCTGGCGGGTGATCGCCCGGTGCCCGACGAACGGGTCACGGGCGTACATGACGTAGACGGCGTCGGTGGTGTACATGTCCTCGACGGTCTTGGCACGCAGCTCGTCGTCCGCCTCGTTCCACAGCGCGACATACCGGTCCACCAGAGCGTTCCAGCCGGTCACGGCGTTGCCTCCTCCACAGTAGACGGTGACTCCAGGTGAGCCCGACTGTGGCAGAGAAGCCTGACCGCGCCCTGACGGTCAGCTGACCAGCCTGACGGTCAGCTGACCGCGGCGGCCTGCTGGTCGAGCAGGTAGGCCAGATCGGTGGCGATCGGCAGCGCATGCTCGTGGAGGAAGAAGTGGCCGCCGGGGAACCGCCGGTCCCCCAGGTACGCGGCGCTGCGGGTCGGCCACGAGGCCACCGCGCCGGGCGCGAGCAGCGGATCCCCGGCTCCGCTGTAGGTCACCAGCGGGCCGCGCAGCCGGGCGCGGTCGTCCCGGTAGCCGGCGCAGACGGCGAGGTCGGCCCGGATGGTGGGCAGCGCCACCGCGAGTACCGCCGGGTCGTGGTACCCGACGTCCGGGCGCGGGTCCGGGCTTCCGTCCACGCCCATGCCGAGTTCGGCCAGCCGGTTCACGAGTACCGCGTCGGGCGCGTCGACGAGGTCGGCCACCGTGCGGAACCCTTCGGGTGCCCAGCCGGACGGCGCGACGAGCGCCGGTGCCGGGCCGCCGTCGCGCTCCAGCGCGACCGCCACCCGGTACGCCAGCAGGCCGCCCATCGAGTGCCCGAACAGGCCGTACGGGCGCCCGTCGCACTCGGCGTCGAGCACCTCGCACAGCGCCTCGACCAGTGCCGCGAGGTCGGTGTACGGCGCCTCGGCCAGCCGGTCCTGCCGGCCGGGCAGCTGAACCGCCTGCACCGCCACGTCAGCGGGGAACAGCGCCGCCCAGCCGTGGTACGCGGAGGCGCCAGCGCCGCTGTAGGGAAGTAGGAACAGGCGCAGCCGGGCGGCCGGGTCGACCTCCGCCGGCCGCAGCCAGTCCCCCGTCACGACGCGGGCCGGGCCGGTACCGCCGCGGCGTGGTACCGGTCCCGCAGCACCCGGCGCAGCACCTTGCCGGTCGGGTTGCGGGGCAGCTCGTCCACGAAGTCGTACCCGGTGGGGATCTTGAAGTCGGCGATCTGCCCGTGCAGGAAGCGCATCAGGTCACGCGGCTTGGCCTGCTCGTCCGGCCGCAGCACGACGCACGCGTGGACCGCCTCGCCCCAGCGCGGGTGCGGTACCCCGTGCACGGCGACGTCGTGCACCGCGGGATGCTCGCGGATCGCGTTCTCCACCTCGACGGGGTACACGTTCTGGCCGGCCACGATGATCGTGTCGTTGATCCGGTCGCAGAGGAACAGGTACCCGCCGTCGTCGAGGTACCCGGCGTCGCCCATGTGCAGCCAGCCGTCGACCAGCATCTGCGCGGTGGCCGCCGGCTGGTTCCAGTACCCCACGAAGTGCGCGGGAGTGCGGATCCACACCTGGCCGATCTCGCCCGCCGGGAGCGGTGCGCCGTCGGCACCGACCACCTTCACCTCGTTGCCGGGGCACACCCGACCGGCCGAGCCCAGCCGCGGGTTGCCCGGCACGTGGTCGGCCGGCGACAGGCAGGTGACCACGCTGCCGGTCTCGGCCGCGGCGTACATCTGGGCCAGCTCGCAGCCGAACCCCGCCATGGCTTCGCGCATCAGGTCGGGCGAGATCGGCGAACCGCCGTACACCACCTTGCGCAGCGACCGGAACGTGGCCGGGGTGACGCCCGGCTCGGCGAGCATCATCTGCAGCATCGCGGGCGCCGCCCACATCGTGGTGGCGCCCAGCGTCTCGACCAGCCGCACCGCCTCGTCGGCGATGAACATGCGCATGACGATGCTGGTACCGCCGACGTTGAACACGTGCATGAACCAGACCAGGCCGGCCGAGTGCAGGCCGGGGAAGCAGATGAGGCTGCGGTCCTCGGCACGGAAGTCGATCCAGTCGACCCCGGCCCGGCGTGTGGCGTCGATGTAGGTGAAGAACGTGCGGTGCGCCAGCACCACGCCCTTGGGCAGCCCGGTGGTGCCGCTGGTGTACATCTGCAGCACCGGGTCGTCGGGCCCGGTGGTGGGGTTCAGGTCGGTGTCCGGCTGGCCCTGCCGCCAGGCCCGGAAGCCGGCCGTCCGGTCGCCGTCGGCGTCCATCTGGACGGTACCGAGAAGGCGGGTCAGGCTCGGCCGTACCCGGTTCACCAGCCCGTGGAAGTCCCGTTCGTGGAACAGCATCCGCGCGCCCGAGTCGCGCAGGATGTGCTCGACCTCGCCGTCGGTGAGCCGCCAGTTGATCGGTACCAGGACGGTTTCGCTCTTGGCGCACGCGATGGCCAGCTCGTAGTAGTCGGCCGACTCCCGCCCGAGAAACGCCACCCGGTCGCCCCGGCGCAGCCCGGCCGCCCGCAGCGCGTGCGCGGTCCGGTTGCTCGCACGGTGCAGTTGCCCGTAGGTGGTCGCCCGCCCCTCGAAGAGGATCGCCGGGTGGTCGGGCCGTTGTTCGGCGTGCAGCTTCGACCGGGCGTGCAGGGCGGGGCGGTTCGGGTCGGTCATCGCCTCATCCGTTCTGGTCGGGGGCGAGCTGCCGGTCGACGTACTCGGCGAGCAGCTCGGGTGACGGGTGGGTCAGGGCGACCGCCGGCGGCAGCGGTACCCGCAGCGCGTCTTCGAGCGCGCCCTTGAGCTCCACCGCCGTGAGCGAGTTCATGCCCAGCTCGACGAACTTGGCGCCGGACTCGATGGCATCAGGGTCGTCGATGTGCAGTACCCCGGCGGCCTTCGCGCGGATCAGCTCGTCGAGCGCCGCGAGGCGGTCGGGGCGCGGCCGCTGCGCCAGCCCGGTGATGCCGGGCCCGCCGGCCGGCCCGTCCTCGGCGGGCAGCCGCCCGGACGCCCGGTCGGCCCCGACCGCGAGCTTCGCGAAGCTCATGCCGAGCAGTTCGAAGACCGGCCCGTCGGCGTCCAGCACCAGCAGATCGGTGCAGAGGTCGCCCTCACCGGGTACCACGGCGAGGACCGCGCGCAGGCGCTCGGCGGTGGGCCGGCGGAACAACCGGAAGCAGCGGTAGCCCACCGCAACATAGCTGTGCCCCTCCGGTACCAGTGCGGCGAGCGCGTGGGTGGCGCTGTCGGACACCGGTGGCGGCAGGTAGTCGACATCCCCGTCCGGCGGCGCGTCGACCTCGCCGACCGCGAGGTCCGGGCCGTACCGGGCGAGCGTGCGCATCCGCCGGCCACCCGGCCCGTAGTCCAGGCCGACCCGGGCGTAGGCGTCGTACACGTCGGCGGCGGTCAGTACCGTGTCCGGCGTTCCGGCCGCCGCCGACCGGGCCTGCAGTGCGCCGGCCGCCGGACCGAGCGCATCGGTGCGCTCCCCCGGCGCGCCGATGACGGCGGTGACGTGGCGCCGCTCGACCGGGCCGAGCCGGCTGGCGATCTCCACCTCGGCGGTGCCGTCCGGCCGCGGCCGCACCCGCGTGCACAGGTCCACCGGCTCGTGCGGGTCGGTGAGGAACAGCGCCTCGTGGAACACGATGTCGCGCACCGGCCGGCGGGTCTCGCCGTACACGTGGTCCTGTGCCGCGAGCATCGCCTCCAGGTACGCCGCGGCCGGGACGAACGCGGTGCCGTTCAGGGTGTGGTCGCCGAGGTAGTCCGGGCTGCGGGAGCTGATCCGGGTGGTGAACTCGCGTACCCCGTCCGGCCGGGCCGGCCGCGGCGCGCCCAGCAGCGGGCTGCGCACGCCGTCGCGGTTGTGCCGGCGCGCGTCGTTGGGCAGCCAGTACCGGTCGCGGGCGAAGGGGTACGTCGGCAGGTCGGTCATCCGCCCCGGGGCGCCGGCGTGCACGTCGGCCCAGGAGACGGCGTACCCGGCGGTGTACAGCTCGGCGAGCGACCCGCGGATCATCCGCGCATCGGTGTCGTCGCGGTGCAGGCTGGTCAGCCACCGGTGCGGTACCGGGTCCACGCACTGGGTGGCCAGCGCGGTCAGCGCGGTCGACGGGCCGATCTCGATGAACGCGAACCGGCCACGACCGGCCAGCGCCGCCATGCCCGCCTCGAAGTTCACCGGCTCCCGCAGGTGGCGCAGCCAGTATTCGACGGTGCCGAGATCGGCCGGGCGGGCCACGGTACCGGTGACGTTGGAGACGACGGTGATCCTCGGCTCCCCGAACGTGACGCCGTCGAGGACCTCCCGCAACGGCTCGCGGACCGGGTCCATCAGCGGTGAGTGCGCGGCGACCGACACCCCCAGCGGGGTGAACTTGACGCCCTGCGCGGTCAGCTGCGCGCCGACCGCGGCGAGCGCGGCGGGGTCGCCGGACAGCACGCACTGCTGCGGCGAGTTCATTGAGGCGATGGCCAGGTCGGGACGGCCGGCGAGCAGCGGGGCGACCGCGCCGGCCGGGGCGCCCACGGCCGCCATCGCGCCGGGCCGCGAGCGTTCCTGGGCGAGCCGGGCCCGGGCGGCGGTGACGCGCACCCCGTCGGCGAGCGGGAAGACCCCGGCGACGGTGGCCGCCACCAGTTCCCCGGTGCTGTGCCCGATCAGCGCCTGCGGCCGGATGCCCCAGGACATCCACAGGTGCGCCAGCGCGTATTCGAGCGTGAACAGCGCGGGCTGGGTGTAGCGCACCTCGTCCAGCTCGCCGTCGGTACCGGCGTCGCCGAACATCAGGTCGCGGATCGACCGGCCGAGGTGGGTGGCGAACAGCCGGTCGCACTCGTCGACGTGCTCGCGGAACACCGGGTACCGCCGGTACAGGTCGCGGCCCATCCCGGTGTACTGCGAGCCGGAACCGGTGAACAGGAACGCCGCCTTGCGGATGCCGGACGCCGCGCGCTGCCGGGTGCCGCGCAGCCGCTGCGCCTCGCGGTCCAAGAGCCCGGCCAGCTCCTGCCGGTCGTGCACGAGCCCGGCGATGCGGTGGGTGAAGTGCGCGCGGCCCAGGTTGGTGGTCCGGCACACGTCGGCGAGCGCGGCGTCCGGGTGGTCGTCGAGATAGGCACGGTACCGGTCGACCAGCCGGCCCAGTGCCGGCCGGCTCTTCGCGGACAGCGTGAGGATGTGCCCGTCGCTGTCGGGTACCGGCGGCTGCGCTGCGGCGGCGGGCGGCTGCGCTGCGGCGGTTTCCGGTGGCGCCGCCTCCAGGACGGCCACGCCGATGGCGCCCGCGAACCCGAACCCGTTGACCACCGCCCGCCGCACCGGCGCCGGCCACGGCTCGCCACCGGAGGGCAGCCGCACCGGGTACTGCTGCCAGGGGATCCGCCCGGACGGCGTCTGGTACAGGTGCGGGAAGAACCGGCCCCGGCGCATCTGCAGGACGGTCTTCACCACGCCGCCGATCCCGGCGGCCGGTTCCATGTGCCCGAGGTTGGACTTCAGCGAGCCGACCGTGAGCGGGTCGGCCTGGCTGTGCGCGGCGCCGAACACCGCGGCGATCGAGGCCATCTCGATCGGGTCGCCCAGCGGCGTACCGGTACCGTGCGCCTCGACGTACTGGATGTCGCCCGGGGTCAGCCGGGCCGCGGCGAGGGCGGCCCGGGTGACGGCCTCCTGGGCCACGCCGTTGGGCACCGTGAGGCCGGCGCTCTCCCCGTCCTGTCCGATCGCGGTACCGCGGACGAGCGCGAGAACCCGGTCGCCGTCGCGCCGGGCCGCGGACAGCCGCTTGAGCACGAGCACCCCGCAGCCCTCGGCCCGGGCGTACCCGTCGGCCGCCTCGTCGAACGACTTGCACCGCCCGTCCGGGGCGAGCATGTTGCCGTGCGAGAACATGACCAGCGTCCGCGGGTGGTGGATCGCGTTGACCGCCCCGCACAGCGCGATGTCGCACTCGCCGCGGCGCAGCCCCTCGACGGCGAGGTGCAGCGCGGTCAGCGAGGACGCGCACGCGGTGTCCACGGACAGGCTCGGCCCGCGCCAGCCGAGGAAGTACGACAGCCGCCCGGACAGCGGGTAGATGGTGATCCCGGTGGCGAGGCCGCTGTCCAGGTGCTCGTACCGCAGCGCGTCCAGTTCGAGGGCGTAGTCGATGGAGCTGGCGCCCACGTACACCCCGCCGTTGCCGTGGCGCAGCGGGGTCGGGTCGATGTTGGCGTTCTCCAGCGCCTCCCAGGCGGTCTGCATGAGCAGGCGCTGCTGCGGGTCGATGTAGTCCGCCTCTTTCGGCGAGATGTTGAAGAACTGCGGGTCGAACCGGTCGATCGCGTCGAGGAACCCGCCCGCGGCCGCCCGGATCCGGCCAGGCTCCTGCTCCGGCCGGCCGGCGTCGCGCCGGCCGAAGGTCGCCAGGTCGAAGCGGTCCTCCGGCAGCGGCCGGATGCCCGACCGCCCTTCGGCCAGGAACTCGCCGAACATGTCGAGGTTGTCGTTGCCGCCGGGAAAGCGGATGCCGATGCCGACGATGGCGACCGGTTCGTACTTCTCCAGCAGCAGCCGCCGGATCGTCGCCTGCTGCCGGTCGATGGTCTCCTGCGCGGCGCGCAGCGGGTCGTCGTGCGGATCGCGGGTCTCGGACATGGCGGGCCGGCCTCCTCGGGGCGCGTCCGTCAGGAGCGGTACAGGTCGGAAAGCAGATCGTCGACGAGGGCGCCGTCATCGTTGGCGGCGTCGTTGGCCGGCGTGCGGGCCGGTGCCGCCACCGGGTCGGTGCCGAACACGTCGGCCAGTACCTCCCCGGTCAGGTGGGTCATCAGCCGCTCGACCGTGGGGCTGTTGAACAGCAGCGTGGTGTTGACCGGCCGGCCGAGCAGGTTCTCCAAGCGCTGCTTGACCTCGTCGATGAGCAGCGAGGTGAAGCCCAGTTCGAAGTAGCTCTCGTCGAGGGGCAGTTCCTCGGTGTCGGACATCAGCAGGGTCGCCTTGAACTCGCCCACCACGAGGTCCTCCAGGGCACCGCGCCGCTCCGGGGCGGGCAGGTCGCGAAGCCTGCGTACGGTAGGCGTGTCTTCGGTCATCGGCACAGGCGCAGTCAAGCAAGGCGTGCTGACAGCGATCTGACGGCCCGCTGATGGCCCGGCGGTACCGCGCGGGACAGCACGGCGGCACCCGTGCGGATAGGCTAGGTATGCCGATACGCTGGAATTCATAGCGATCCGCCAATTCATAGCGATCCGCCGACTGCGGAGGTTGCGTGACAACGACGAACCAGCAGCACCGACCGGTCGGTGAACTGCTGCGCCGGTGGCGCGAGAACCGGCGACTGAGCCAGCTCGAACTCGCCGTGCAGGCGGACGTGTCGTCGCGCCATCTGAGCTTCCTCGAGACCGGGCGCTCGGCGCCGAGCCGCGACATGATCCTGCACCTCGCCGAGCGCCTCGAGGTGCCCATGCGGGAGCGCAACCGGCTGCTGCTGGCCGCCGGGTTCGCGCCGGTCTATTCGGAGAGCTCGCTGGACGCCCCGCAGATGTCGGCACTGCGCCAGGCGATGCAACAGATCATCGACGGGCACGAGCCCTACCCGGCGGCCGTCGTCGACGGTGACTGGAACCTCGTCGTGGCGAACCGGGGGCTCGAACTGTTCACCTCGATGGCCGCGCCGGAGCTGCTGGTACCGCCGGTGAACGCCCTGCGGCTGACCCTGCACCCACGGGGCATGGCACCCCGGATCGTCAACCTGGCCGAGTGGCGCGAGCACCTGCTGCGGCGGCTGCGCCGGCGGATCGAGGTGAACGCGAACGACCGGCTGGTCGGCCTGTACCAGGAGCTGTCGGCCTACCCGTCCGAAGACCGCGGGCCGGCCGACGCCCACGGTATCGGCGACTACGTCATCCCGCTGCGGGTCCGCGACGCCGGCCGGGAACTGGCGTTCTTCTGCACGACGACGGTGTTCGGCACACCGCAGGACATCACCGTGGCCGAACTCGCGATCGAGCAGTTCTTCCCCGCCGACGCGGACACCGGGGCCGCGCTTCGCCGGGGCCGGCAGGGCGCTGGAGCCGTCGGCTAGCCACGCGCGCCTGCCGGCCGCGACCGGTCACTGGTCGAAGTGGTACCCGGCGGCGATGCGCCCGTCGCCGTTGAACACGAGAAACTCGAACCCGCCGCCCGCCCGGCTGCCGTTCGTCGCTAACTCCCAGCCGAACCGCACGCCGCCGTGCGCGTTGTCGGCGTTGTCCAGGGCACGGGCCACGAGCCGCTCGCGGCGCAGCCGCTCGTGCATCGCCGCCGCGCGTGCCTCGATCGCGGCGCGCCCCCGGGCCTCGCCGGACGAGTCCAGATGAACGGCATCGGGCGCCCACAACTCCTCGACCGCCCTGCGGCGGGTCTGCGCGTCCGGCTCGTTCCAGATGGCGACGTAGCGCTCCGCCCGTTCGTTGACCACCCGGTCGCCGGCCGGCGGCTCGGTGAACTGGTAGTCGCACTGGATCCGCCGCTGCCCGTCGAGCAGGAAGAAGTCGAACCCGACGGCGAGGATCGTGTCGTCGGACGGTCGCACCATGTGCCAGTTGAACATGGCCACGTCACGGCGGCCGACCGCGTTGCCGGCCGACCGGAACCGGTACCCGGCGTCGCGGACGAACTGCTTGTACGCATCGCTGATGCGGGCCACGATCGCGTCGTACCCGACCGCCTCGCGGGTCGGCGTCAGGTGCGCCCCGTCCGGTCGCCACAGCCGCTCGATGCTTCGGCGGCGGGCGTCGTCGTCAGGCTCGTTCCAGACTTCGACGTACCGGTCAATGAGGTCGGCGAGGTCGGTCATTGCGCTCCTCTCCCATGGCGATCGCGGTTCGACGGCCACGGAGGAAGCCTGGCATGAACCCGCGGGGACGGTCGATTACCTGAGGGGTAAGTAGTTCACAAACGCCCGGCCGTCCCACGCGGGGCCAGCCGGGCGCTGACAATTCTCATGAGCGGAGAGGGCAGGATTCGAACCTGCGCGGGTCGATGACCCACTCCGAGCCGATGCTCGGTGTCCCGATGAGCCGCTCCGGGCACCTCTCCCGACATCTGTCGCGTTGTTTTGTAGTTCGCCGTTCTTTCCGACCGACCCTCCGGCCTTTCCGCCTTTTGTTGTCCGCCGGTGATTTGAATAGTGCCGCACTCCGCTGACATCATCCTGACCGCATGCTGACGCGAGTGCGAACCTCAAGAAATGCGCAATTAATGGCTGGCCTTTTCCGGATAACCACCAGGTGGCGCAGCACCACACCCGAATCGCGAGCCACGCCCAGGGCTATGGTGTCTTGTCCCAAATGCACGCCTGGCACAGGCCGCGATGGGATGCGCTCAAGTCAATGCCAGCACATCGACTTACCTGGGAGGTAAGCGTTATCCGACGGCACCGCATGGTACCGATGAGTAAGTGTCGGTGCGCTGAGATTATTTTGCCGTGGGCCTTGTTGTCCGCCGACGTATCCTGATAAACAAATAACGCTGCATCCGCAGCAGTCGCCGGGCTGCGACGAATACTGTCGCCGCCCACCGCTTTCAGTTGACCAATGACGTCGCGTGCCGGGGGGGAACGCGGCCATGGGCCTCCCAGCAGCCACGTTCAGGAACGAGAGGACGACGCGGCATGCGTCCGGTCGAGCACTGCTGTGAGCGGCACCGCGGCTGAATCTGATCTTCACAGTACTGGGGGAGTTACTGGAAGATGTTGTGCTTTGCCATCCTGGGCCCCGTCCGTGTCCACACCGCCCACCGCAGTGTCGAACTCCGCGGCCCGTTCCAGCGCACACTGCTCGCGACCCTGCTCGTCAACGCCGGCCGGCTGGTGACGGTCGACGCGCTCATCCGGGAGATGTGGGGGGAAGACTTCCCCCGCCGGGTGGAGAACGCCCTCCAAGCGCACGTCAGCCGGCTCCGGCGCAAGCTCAACGGCCTGGAGCCGGACCGGCCCTCGTCACGGTTGGCCAGCCTGCCGTCGGGTTACCACCTCTCGGTCGAGCCGGACGAGCTGGATGCCGCCCGGTTCACCCGGACGCTCAACGAGGTGCGCGCCCGGCCCGAGAAAGATCCCGCCGAGGCGGTGGACCGGTTACGGGAAGCGCTTTCCCTGTGGCACGGTCCGGCCCTCAGCGGCTCCGTCGGCGGTCCGGCCTGCCAGGCCGCGGCGGCACGGTACGAGGAGTGGCGGACCGCCGCTCTGGAATTGCTCTACGAGTACGAGACCAGGCTCGGCCGCCACGCGACGGTCATCGCCGAGCTGAGCGAGCTCGTCGCCGGCGACTCGCTCAACGAGCGCTTCTGCGGGCAGCTCATGCTCGCCCTGTACCGGGCCGGCCGGCAGACCGAGGCGCTGGCCGTGTACCGGCGGATGTGGTCACGCCTCAACGAGGAACTGGGCGTGGACCCGTCACCACAGTTGCGCAACTACGAGCGGGCGATCCTCGCTCACGATCCGGCGCTGCTCGCCGGCCTGCCGGCCGGCCGATCGGCGTTGGCGGACGCACCCGTGCTGTCGAGCTGACCGCCGGGTTCCGGGTGTCCGGCACATGCCGGGCGCCCGGAAACCCCGGCGGTCCGCCGGCTCAGGTCGTGGAGCCGTCCGGGTGGATCTGCGCGAAGCCGGTGTACGGGCGCAGCGCCGCCGGGATCGCGACCGAACCGTCCGGCTGCTGGTGCTGTTCCAGGATGGCCGCGACGGTGCGCCCGATCGGCAGGCCGGACCCGTTCAGCGTGGCCGCGTGGACGGTACCCCGGTCCCGCTGCCGGACCCGGATCCCGGCCCGGCGTGCCTGGAAGGTACCGCAGTCCGAGCAGGAGGAGATTTCCCGGAACGTGTCCTGGCCGGGCAGCCAGACTTCGAGGTCGTACGTCTGCCGGGCGGCGAACCCGAGGTCGCGTACCCGCAGCCGGACCACCCGGTAGTGCAGGTCCAGCCGGCGTAGTGCCTCCTCGGCGTGCCCGACCAGAAGCTCCAGTTCGGCCGCCGCCTGGTCGGGGTGGCACAGCCGCACCAGCTCCACCTTCTCGAACTGGTGCAGGCGGATCAGCCCGCGGGTGTCCCGGCCGTACGAGCCGGCCTCCGACCGGTAGCACGGCGTGTGGGCGACCAGCGCGAGCGGCAGGTCACGCCCGTCCAGCGTCTCCTCGCGGTACAGGTTCACCAGCGGTACCTCGGCGGTGGGGATCAGCAGCAGCTGCCGCTCCCCCACCGCCGTGCCGAACAGGTCCTCGGCGAACTTGGGAAGCTGCCCGGTGCCGGTCATCGCGTCCGGGGTGACCAGGTGCGGTACCCCGTGCTCAACGTAGCCGTGCGCGCCGGTGTGCAGGTCCAGCAGGAACGACACCAGCGCGCGCTCCAGCCGGGCGCCGGCCCCCCGGGAGACGACGAACCGGGCCCCGGACACCTTGGCCGCCCGGCCCGGGTCGAACAGCCCGGCGGCGGTACCGAGGTCGAGGTGGTCACGCGCCGGTCCGGCGAACTCGGGCCGGCGACCCCACCGGCGCACCTCCACCGCCGGGTCGGCCGGGCCGCCGTCGGGTACCGCGTCGTCGGGCAGGTTGGGGATGGCGAGCACGCGCCGGCGCAGGTCGCTGTCGCACTGCCCGTGCTCGTACACCACCTTCTGCAACCGTTCCTTCGCCGCCTTCGCCTGCTCGCGCGCCGCACCCGGTCCGGGCGCACCGGACCGGCGCGCCCGGTTCAGCTCCGCGCGCAGCGCGTCGCGCTCGCGGGCCAGTTCGGCCCGCCGGGTGACGAGTTCGGCGAGTGCGGTCGTGTCCAGCTCATGGCCCCGGCGGGCCAGTCTCGCGCAGTTCTCCGGTCGCAGGAGAGCCATGATGTCGTGCACGCCGCACTCCCTCACAGGTCGTTGGGATGGAAACCTTCAGTGCACCGGGTCGGGGAACTTCTCCAGATCCAGGTCGATCACCGCCGACTGCCGGGCCGGCTCGGCGGCCAGGCCCGCATACCGCTCCGGTCGCGCCGAACGGATCCACAGGCCGTAGCCGACCCCGCCGATCGCGGCCACCACGATCAGCCAGGGCAACGCGTTGACGACCGCGGAATCGGTACCGGTGACCAGCGAGAAGTTCTGCACCAGCAGCACGGTCGCGGTGACCAGGCCGGCCAGGCCCAGCAGCGGGCCGAGCACGGTGCGCCACCAGTGCCGGTCCGGCCGGTTGCGGAAGAACGCCAGGACCGACGCCGCCGCCGACGCTTGCAGCAGCACGATGCCCAGCGTCCCCAGGGCGAGCATGCTGGTGGCCAGGCTGGTGTACGGGTCGAGCCGGGCGATGGCGAACAGCGCGCACACCACCACGGTCAACACGGTCTGTGCCACGCTCGCCCGGTGCGGCGAGTGGTACCGCGGGTGCACGGTGCCCAGCGTCGCCGGCAGCACCCGTTCCCGGCCCAGCACGAACATGTACCGGTTGGCCGCGTTGTGCAGGGCGAGCGTCGCGGCGAACAGGCTGGTGCACAGCAGCACCTGCATGGTGACCGTGGCCCAGCTGCCCAGGTAGCTGTCGCTCAGCTGGAAGAACAGGTCGCCCAGCGCGTCACCGGCGGTCTTCGTCACCCTGTCCGGACCGATCGCGCCGACCGCCGCCCAGCTCGTCAGCCCGTAGAAGCCGGCGATGAGGATCACCGACGCGTAAGTGGCCAGCGGTACCGCCCGCCGCGGGTTGCGCGTCTCCTCGCCGTACAACGCGGCCGACTCGAAACCGATGAACGAGATGAAGGCGAACATCAGCGCCACCCCGAAGCCGGACGCCATCACGTGTCCGGGCTGGAACGAGGCGGCCGGCAGCGCGTGGATACCGTGCCGGGCGACGATCGCGCCGTCCAGCAACGCGAGCACGGCCACCTCGCCGATCATCAGGACGGACAGCAACCGCGCGCTGATGTCGATCTGGCGGTACCCGGTGACCGCCATCACCAGTACGGCGGCTCCGGTCCACACCTCCCACGGCAGGTTCAGGCCGTGCGCGCTCGCGATGAGGTGGGCGAAGTAGCCGAACGCGCCGGCGAGCCCGACGGTGACGGCGTTGTACGCGATGACGGCCACCAGGCCGCCCGCCACGGCCGGCGGCCGGCCCAGCCCCCGGGCCATGTAGGTGTAGAAGCCACCGGTGTTGACGATCCGGCTGCTCATCGCGGCGTATCCGGCGGAGAAGCAGAGCAGCGTCAGGCCGGCGAACACGAACGTGGCCGGCACGCCCGCACCGTTGCCGATGGCGAACGCGAGCGGCACGGTACCGACCATGGCGGCCAGCGGCGCGGCCGCCGCCACGACGAGGAAGACGACCTTCGGTGTCGTCAGGGTACGGCGGAGGGCGATGCCGCCCGCCGGTTCGGCTGGCTGGTTCACGGTTCTCTCCTCTGGATGGGTGGCGGGGCGGGGTCCGCGGCCGGGCGCAGTCCTCCGTCGGGGTTGACATAGCGGTCGATGAAATCCAGCCGGTGCGAGCCGTCCCGGAACACCGGATGACGGACCAGCTCCCGGTGGAACCCGGCGGTACTGGTGATCCCGTCGCACACCAGCTCGGCCAGCGCCCGGTCCATCCGGTGCAGGGCCGACTCCCGGTCCGGCGCGTGCACGATGAGCTTGGCCAGCAGCGAGTCGTAGTACGGCGGCAGCTCGTACCCCGGGTATGCGTGCGTGTCGACCCGTACCCCCGGCCCGCCCGGCAGCCGGAGGTCGGTGACCCGGCCGAACGACGGGGCGAAGCCGCGGGCCGGGTCCTCGGCGTTGATCCGGCACTGCACCGCGTGGCCGGCCAGCCGGATGTCGGCCTGCCCGAACGGCAGGCGCTCGCCGGCCGCCACGCGCAGCATCCACTCGACCAGATCGAGCCCGCAGCGCAGCTCGGTGACCGGGTGCTCGACCTGGATGCGGGTGTTCATCTCCAGGAAGTGCACGTCGCCCCGGTCGTCGACGAGGAACTCGACGGTACCGGCGCTGACGTAGCCGATCGCGCGGGCGGTGCGGACCGCCGCGGCGCACAACCGTTCCCGCGCCTCGTCGTCCAGGACGGTGCTCGGCGACTCCTCCACGAGCTTCTGGTGCCGGCGCTGGATCGAGCAGTCGCGCTCCCCCAGGTGCACGACGTTGCCGTGCCCGTCGGCGAGCACCTGCACCTCGACGTGGCGGGCGTGCTCCACGTACCGCTCGACGTACACCCGGTCGTCGAGGAACATGGCGCGGGCGTCGCGGCGCAACTCGGCGACCGCGGCCGGCAGCTCGGCGGGGTCGCGGACGACCCGCATGCCCCGCCCGCCGCCACCGGCGGCCGCCTTCACCACGACCGGGTACCCGCATCCGGCGGCCGCCGCCCGGGCGGTCGCCGCATCCCACACCGCTTCGTCGGTACCGGCGGGGCACGGTACCCCGACCTGCCGTACCGCGGCCCGCGCAGCGATCTTGTCGCCCATCAGCCGGATCACGTTCGACGGTGGCCCGACGAAGGTGACCCCGACCGACTCGCACGCCTGCGCGAAGTCGGCGTCCTCGGACAGGAACCCGTACCCCGGATGCACCGCGGTGGCACCGGTGGCGGCCAGCGCGTAGAGGATCGCGGAGATGTTGAGGTAGCTGCGTCCGGCCGGCCCCGGGCCCAGGCAGAACGTCTCGTCCGCCAGCCGTACCGCGAGCGACTCCCGGTCGGCGGCGGAGTACCCGACGACGGTGCGGATGCCGAGTTCCCGGCAGGCGCGCAGGATCCGCACCGCGATCTCACCGCGGTTGCAGACCAGCAGCTTGTCGAACACCGGACCTCCTACCCGGTGGCGAGCACGAACATCAGCTCGCCGTACTCGACGACCTCGCGGTCCTGGCAGAGGATCTCGCGGACCACTCCGTCGCGGTCGCTGCACACCTCGTTCATGAGCTTCATCGCCTCGACGATGGCCAGCGGCTGCCCGGCCCGGACGCGGTCGCCGACCGCCACGAACGGGCGCTCCCCCGGCGACGGCGCCCGGTAACAGACACCGACCAGCGGCGCCCGCACCTCGTACCGCTGCGGGTCGGCCGGCGGGTCGGCCGGCGGACCCGGCGGCGTCTGTCCACTGTGGACGGTCGTCGCGGGTACCGTCGGCGGCGCCTCGATGTGCCAGCTCACCTCGCCCGCGGTGACGACGAGCCGGCTGATGGACTCCTCGCGGACGATGGCCGCCAGCCGCCGGGCGCCGTCGACGAGCTCGCTCACCGAACGCACGGGTGCGTTCCGGTCACCCTCGCCGGCGTCGCGCCGTTGGGTTCCGTTTCCGAGAACCTGGTTCAGCACCGGTACTCCCTCTCCTGCTAGTCGGCCGAGACGATCGGGCCGATCGCGCGCAGTCGCGCCAGCCTGGTCTTGACCAGGACGTCGGGATCCTCGCGGGCCAGCGCCGCGAGGTGGCGCCGCAGCGCCGCGGCCAACGCCGCGACCGAGGCCGCCGGGTCGGTGTGCGCGCCACCCGGCGGCTCCGGCACGACCTCGGTCGCCAGCCCCATGCCGTGCAGGTCCGGGGCGGTCAGCCGCAACGCGCGGGAGGCCCGGGGCGCCTGCTCGGCGTCACCGAACAAAATCGTGGCGCAACCCTCCGGGCTGATCACCGACAGCGTGGCGTTGGCCAGCATGAGCAGCCGGTCCGCCACGCCGATGGCCAGCGCCCCGCCGCTACCGCCCTCGCCGATCACCGCGGCCAGCACCGGTACCCGCAGGGCGGCGAGCGTCGACAGGTTCGCCGCGATCGCTCCGCTCTGGTTGGCCTCCTCGGCGCTGACCCCGGGGTACGCGCCGGGCGTGTCGACGAGCAGCACCAGCGGCACCCCGAACCGTTCGGCGTACTCCATCAGCCGCCGCGCCTTGCGGTACCCGGCCGGGCCCGGCATGCCGAAGTTGCGGGCCACCGATTCGGTGGTACCGCGGCCCTTGCGGTGCCCGACGACCACCACCGGTACCCCGTTCAGCCGCGCCAGCCCCGCGACGATCGCCGGATCGTCCGCGCCGAGCCGGTCGCCGTGCAGTTCCAGGACGTCGTCGAAGATGCCGGTCAGGTAGTCGTCGGTGACCGGGCGGTCCCGGTGCCGGGACAGCCGCACCCGCTCCCACGCGTCATCCGGGCCGGACGCGGCCTCGCTGCCGGACGCGGTCGGCACCGCGGCCGCCGCCGGGGCGATCTCGCGGCCCGCTGCCTCGTGGAAGGCGACGATCCGGCCGATCGCCCGGCGCAGCCCGGGTCGCGGTACCACGGCGTCGATGTGGCCGTGCCGCAGCAGGAACTCGGCGGTCTGGAAGCCGGGCGGCAACTGCTCGCGGATGGTCTGCGCGATCACCTGCGGCCCGGCGAACCCCGCGCGGGTGTCGGGCTCGGCGAGGATGACGTCGGCGAGGCTCGCGAAGGAGGCGGACACCCCGCCGTAGACCGGATCGACCAGTACCGAGACGTGCGGCTGGCCGGCATCGGCGAGCTGGCGCAGGGCGGCGGCCACCTTGGCCATCTGGAACAGCGACCAGGCGCCCTCCTGCATCCGCGCGCCACCGGAACTGGAACAGGTGACGAGCGGTACGGCACGGGCACCGGCGAGCTCCGCCGCCCGGGCGACCTTCTCGCCCACCACCGCGCCCATGCTGCCGCCCATGAAGTCGAAGTCGAGCACCGCCAGCACCACGGATCGCCCCTCGACCGTCGCCGTGCCGTACACCGCCGCGTCCGGGCGACCGGTCCTCGCTCTGGCCGCGGCCAGCCGCTCGCGGTACGGCTTACTGTCCACAAAGGACAGTGGGTCGGTCGACGCGAGAGACGCGTCGTGCTCCGCGAACGAGCCGGGGTCGACGAGGACGTCCAGCCGCTCGGCGAGGGAGAGCCGCTGGTGGTACCCGCACTCGGGGCACACCCGCTGCATGCGCGCGAGCTTCGGCCCGTACCCGTCGGCCCCGCACCGTCCACATCGGACCCAGGTGCCGGGCGGGATGGCGGCCAGCCGCTCCAGAAGTCCGGTCATGCCGCGCTCACCACCAGCGCCGCGTTCTGCCCGCCGAAGCCGAACGACGTGGTGAGCGCGGTCGACATGCGCAGCGGCGTCGGTTTCTGAGCCACCGGTACCCGTACCTGCGGGTCGGGTTCGTCGAGGTTCGCGGTCGGCGGCACCAGCTGCTCCTCCAGAGCGAGCACGGTGTAGGCCGCCTCCACCGCCCCGGCCGCGCCGAACAGGTGCCCGGTCACCCCTTTGGTCGAGGTGACCAGTGCCCGCTCGCCGACGGTGCGGTGCAGCACGCGCGACTCCACGACGTCGTTGCTCGGCGTACCGGTACCGTGCGCGTTGACGTGGTCGACGTCCGTCCCGGCGCGGCCGGCGTCGGCGAGCGCGGCCCGGATCGCCTGCTCCGCACCGCGTCCGTCGGGATCGGGCGCGGTGACGTGGTGCGCGTCGGCCGACGCGCCGAACCCGGCGATCCGGGCCCGTACCCGTACCCCGCGCGCGGCCGCGTCCCCGATCCGTTCCAGCACAAGGATCCCGGCACCCTCGCCGGCGACGAAGCCGTCCCGGTCACGGTCGAACGGCCGGGACGCCGAGCGCGGCTGCGCGGTACGCCGCGACAGTGCCTTCATCTGGCTGAACCCGGCCATCACCAACGGGGTCACCATGGCCTCGCTGCCACCGGTGATGACGACGTCGCACCGGTGCGCGAGCAACAGGTCGCGGGCGAGGCCGATGGCGGTGGTACCGGAGGCGCACGCGGTGGCCACCACCATGCTCGGACCGGTCGCGCCGCACTCGATGGACAGCTGGCCGGCCAGCATGTTGGGCAGCTGCATGGGCAGCAGCAGCGCGGACACCTGATCCGGGGACCGCTCCAGCAGCGTCCGGTGCTGTACCTCCACTGTGGACGGACCACCGTCGGCGCAGCCGACCACGACACCGACCCGCGCGCCGCCGGCCGCACCGGGCGCGTCGAGCCCGGCGTCGCGCAGCGCCTCGCGCAGGGCGACGACGGCGAACTGGACGAACCGGTCCAGCCGCCGGGCCGGCCGCGGGCCGAGCAGCGCGACCGGGTCGAACCCCGGCACCCGGCAGGAGATGTCGACCAGCTGCCCGGCCAGGGCCGGGTCCCGGTCCGCGGTGGACCGCCCGGCGCAGACCGCCGCCCAGTTGGCGGCGGCCCCGATGCCGGCCGGGGTGACCAGGCCCAGCCCGGTGACGGCGACGTCGGTGGACATCACGTCGGTGGACATCACAGCCTCGCGGTGCGGCTCTCGACCGCGGCCACCACGGCACCCACCTGCTGGTACTCGATCAGCTCGTCGTCGGAGATCGCCACGCCCCACTCCGACTTGAGCACCAGCGACAGCTCGACCATGTCGAGCGAGTCCAGGCCGAGGTCCTGCAGCCGCGCGTCCGGCGTGACCTCGGTGGGGTCGGCCTGGAAGGAGGTGACCAGAATCTGCTTCAGCTCGTCGAACACATCAGTCTCCTTGGATATCGAGTTCGGGCCAGGTCAACGCGGCGGAGCCCCAGGTGAGGCCGCCACCGAAGGCGGTGAGCAGCACCCGGTGGCCGGGCCGCAGCCACCCCTGCCGGCTCCCCTGGGCCAGCAGCAGCGGTACCGAGGCCGCCGCGGTGTTGCCGACCTCGGCGATGTTGGACAGGCACCGCTCGTCCGGGATGTCCAGCCGGGCCGCGACCGCGGTGCTGATCCGTGAGTTGGCCTGGTGCGGTACCAGACGGTCCACATCGGACAGACGCCAGCCGGCCCGGTCCATCACCCGCCGCACCGAGGCGGCCATCCGCTCGACGGCGTGCCGGTACACGTCCCGCCCGCGCATGGTGAAGTACCCGTCGCCGGGCCCGGCCGGGGTTCCGGCCGAGCGCTGCCGGGAGCCGCCCGCCGGGATCTGGATCAGGTCGCTGTTCTCGCCGTCGCTGCCGAGGTCGAACGCGCGTACCGCGCCCGGCTCGTCCGGCGTACCGGCGCGCAGGACCAGGGCGCCGGCGCCGTCGGCGAAGATCGGGACGGTCGTGCGGTCGCGCGGGTTGAGGATGGTGGTGAACGCCTCCGCGCCGATCACCAGGACCCGCTCCGCGACACCCGCGGCGATCAGTCCGGTCGCGCTCGCCAGCGCGTAGACGAACCCGGTGCACACGGCCGAGACGTCGTAGGCGGCGACGCCGGTCAGCCCGAGCCGGGTGGCCACCTCGGGCGCGGTGGCCGGGCACAGCCGGTCGGGTGTCGTGGTCGCCAGGACCACCGCGTCGACCTGGGTGTCACCGGCCGACTTCAACGCCTCCCGGCCGGCCTCCACGGCAAGGTCCCCGGTGGATGTGCCGGCGTCCACGACGTGCCGGCGGTGGATGCCGGTGCGGCTGACGATCCACTCGTCGCTGGTGTCCAGGTACCCGGCCAGGTCGGCGTTGGTGACCCGGCGCGGCGGCAGCCAGCTGCCCGCGCCGCAGACCACCGCCGCCGTTTCGTTGTCGCGCATCCCCCGCTCCTCAACTGTCCAGCTGGCGGAGCAGCTGTACCGCCTCGGGCAGGCCCATGTAGGCCAGCCGGACGTCGGCCATGTCGTCGGTCCAGCGCTGGGCGATCTGGTACCGCTCCAGCGGCGTGGTCTCCAGCAGCAACCGGCCCGGGAAGACCTCGTAGCCGGCCAGCAGGTCCCGGTGCGCCTGCATGCCCTGCTGGAACAGCTCCTCGCGGTGCAGGACGTACTCGTCGTCGGGTACCTCGTCCCACAGCTTGCGGCCGCGCCGCAGCACGTCCATCACGCGGGCCCGGTCGTCCGGGTGGGCGAGCAGGTGCTCGCGCACCAGCGAGCTGCCCACCGTCAGGTGCCGGATCTCGTCGATCGACGCGCCCCGGGCGATCTCCGACGCGGCCGGGTCGAGCCGGTCCCACTTGCGTTCGCTCAGCTCCGCGGCCGGCGCGAGGACGCCTTCGATGATGATGGTGAACACCGCCACGGCGCCGATGAAGTCGCCCTCGTCGCGGATCACCGTGGTGGCGAACTCCTCGATCGGGTCCAGCACCCGGCGGGTGTAGGCGGCGGCCATCTCGCGGATGTCGGCCACCAGGTTCCCGGCCGGCAGGCCCAGCTCCACCAGGTGGTTGCGGAAGATCATCGAGTGCCGCGCCTCGTCCACCAGCTGCGTGGTGTAGAACTCCAGCTCGGGGATGCCGGGAGCGCCGGCCACGTAGTGCGCGAGGATCCGGGTCGCCTTCTCCTCGGCGATCGACCGGTACCCGAGTTCGAGCACCAGCGCCTCGCGCAGCGGGCCGGGCTCGCGCATGTGGTCCGGGGTGACCGCGCCGGCGGCGTGCCCGGTGCGGGCCCGGCCGCGCAGGGTGCCCTGGGCGACCGCGGACAGCCAGTACGCGAGGTCGCAGTCGTGCGCCGTGAGGGTCAGCGACTGCGCGCCCTCCAGCAGCCGGGGCGCCCGGTCCCAGTCGGCCTCGACGGGTACGTCGACGGGAGCGTCGACCATGACAGCATCACTCCTTTTCGACGCGCGCCATCGGCGCGCTGTGCAGTTGACCGGCGAAGCTCAGCAACGGGGTGCCGGTACTGGGGCAGCCGTCGATCACCTCGGCGATGATCACGTCGTGGTCGCCGACCGGTACGCATCCGTTCATCCGGCAGGACAGGTGGGCGAGGCAGTCCTCGACCAGCGGGGCGCCGGTGACCGGGTCGGTCCGCCAGGCGAGGCTGGCGAACTGGCTCGGTCCGGGCCGGCGCAGCGGGTCGGCGAACCGGGCCGCGACGCGCGCCTGGTCGGCGCGCAGCACGTTGACGGAGAACATCGACGCCCGGCGGACCAGGCGGGTGAACGACGACGACGCGCGCAGGCAGGCGCCGAGCACGAGCGGCTCGCGGGAGACGGCCACCAGCGCGCTCACCGTGGTGCCGTGGGCGAGCCCGCCGTCGGCGACGGTGAGCACGGTGACGCCGGAGGCGAAGCGCCGCAGGGCCGCCCGGGCCACGTCCCCGCCGATCGGCGCGGCGTCCCCGCGGGTCGGCGCACCCGCCGGGGTGGCGCGCCTGCCGACCGGCCGCATGGAGACGGTACTCACCGGCGCACCCCGAGCGGGGCGAGCGACCCGCCACCGGTGGGTACCGGTACCCGCCGGCCCTTGCCGGCCGCGTTCAGCGCCGCCACCATGTCGTGGTAGGCGGGGTTGGTCTTGTGCGGCTCGAACGACATGCCGAAGGGCTTGAGGAAGTTGCCGAACAGGCCCCGGTCACCGAACAGGTGGAACGGCAGCGCCAGCAGCGCCCACTCCCACCCGAAGAACACGCCCCACAGGGTGGCCACGGCCGCCTGCGTGATGAGGCTGTGCATGGTGTTGTACAGCACGTAGTACACCTTCGGGATGCGACCGTCCTTGCTGCGCCGGTAGGCGATCGCCCCGGGGATGTACCCGATGATGTCGATGTAGACGAACAGCGCGACCGCCGGTACCCACCGGATCTGTCCAATGTGGACGATCAGCAGGACGGTCGTCGCGACGAAGCCGACGAGGTACTCGGCGCGGTGCAACCGGTATGTGGTCGGGGTTTCGAACGGGTTCTTCGCGTCCACGGATGCTCCTCAGGTGGTGGCCGGTGTGGTGGTGGCCGGTGTGGTGGTGGACAGGAGGTCGGCGCCGGTGAGCAGGTCGACCCGGGGGAACATGCCGACCAGCACCCAGGCGATCGTTCCGGCGATGACCCGCTCGGCGATCGGGTCGAGGATCCCCGCCAGCGACGGGATGCCGAAGTCGAAGTCGGCGTGGAAGCGCACCAGGCAGTCGCCGCCGTCCTCGGCGAGCCGCCAGACCCCGGAGAACTCGTCGAAGTCGCCCTCGTCCTGCCGGAACTCGATCCGCAACGCCGCGCGGTCGAACCGCTCGGTCTCGGTCCAGCGCAGCAGGCCGCTGCGGAAGTGCAGCTCCCAACTGGAGCGCCCGGTGGGGCCGGGCGGCCCCTCGTGCACCGTCGCGGACTGGACGTGCGGTGCCAGCGCGGCGTACCGCTCGAAGCACACCACCTGGTCGAAGACATCCTGTGGCGCCGTCGATCGCACGACGGCCTCAAGTTCCACGCGTCGCATGGGTTCAGCTCCCGTTTCCTGGCATCCGGACCTGGTGCTTGACCAGGTCCCTGGTGGCCCGCTGGAACCCGTCCAGCAGGTACTCGACGTCGTCGTCGGTGAGGATCGCCGGCGGCGTGAACCGGACGGTCGCGCTGCCGATCATCGAGTGGTTGCCCACGATCCCGTGGTTGAACAGCTCGATCAGCAGCTCCCCGGCCAGCCCCGGCTCGGCCATCTCGACGCCGATCAGCAGCCCCTGGCCGCGTACCTCGACGACCAGGTCCGGGCAGTTGTCCTCGGCGATGCGGCGCAGCTCGGGAAGCAGCCGCCAGCCCAGCTCCGCGGCCCGCGACACCAGGCGCTCCTCCTTGATGGCCTGGATGGCGCCCTGCACCGCGGCCATCAGTACCGGGGCGCCGGAGAACGTCGCGGTGTGGATGTAGGGGTCCTTGTCGAACGGTGCGAACACCCGGCGGCTGGCCACCGCGGCGGACACCGGCATGACGCCGCCGCCCAACGCCTTGCCGATCAGCAGCACGTCCGGGGTGACCCCGGCGTGGTCAGCTCCCCACCAGGCGCCGAGCCGGCCGAGCCCGGTCTGCACCTCGTCGAGGATCAGGAAGCTGTCGTACTCCCGGCACAGCCGCTCGGCCTGCTTCAGGTACCCGTCGGGCGGCACGATCACGCCGCCCTCGCCCTGGACCGGTTCGAGGATCACGCAGCTCTGCCCGGGATGTGCGGCCAGCGCCTCCTCCAGCGCGTCGGCGTCGCCGAACCGGATGTGCGTGACCTGTGGAAGCAGCGGCTGGAACGGCTTCTGGTAGACCTCCTTGCCGGTCACCGACAAGGCACCCAGCGTCTTGCCGTGGTACCCGCCCCAGGTGGACACCAGATGCGTCCTGCCGTGCGCGCGGGCGAGCTTCAGTCCGGTCTCCACCGCCTCGGCGCCGGACAGCGCGAAGTGGATGCGTTCAAGCCCGGTCGGCAGCACGGAGGCGAGCGCCTGCGCGGCGCGGGCCACCGTCGGCTCCAGCAGGATGCGCGTGGCGATCGGGTGCACCGCCAGCTGCCGCTGCACCGCGTCCATCACGATGGGGTGCCGTGCCCCGGCGATGAACACCCCGTACCCGCCGCAGTTGAGGAACCGCTCGCCGTCGCTGGTGCGCAGCCAGGCGCCGGACGAGGACACCTCCATGTGGCTGCCGAACAGCTCGGCCACGGTCGCGCGGCCCTTGCTCAGATGGGCCCGGTACAGCGCGAGGATCTCGTCCTCCACCCGGGCCGGCGTCACGTCGACGGTCGTCACGTCGTGTCTCCCTCCACTGTGGACAGTCAGGACAGCCGCAGCGGCTTGCCGTCGAACCAGTCGACGAGCGCCTCGGCGACGCTGCCGCGCGACGGCGGATGGAAGGCCAGTGCCCGTACCGCCGAGGACAGGTACGCGACCTCGAACGACGAGATGAACGCCATCCCGCCGAGCAGCTCCACCGCGGCGTCCACGGCCGCCGCCATCAGGTCCTGCGCCGCGTACCGGGCAACGAGCACCGCCGCCACCGCCTCGTCGCCGGCCAGGCCGTCGTCGGCCGCCCGGGCGGTACCCTCGACCAGGTTGACCGCCGCCTCCATGCGGGTGGCCAGCGCGGCGCGGTCGGCCACGGTACCCCGGCCGCGCTCCAGCACCCGCGACACCAGCGCCGAGGCCACCCCGGTGTATGCGGAGCTGACCAGCAGCTCGAACCAGATGAAGCCGGCCGTCTGCAGGTCGTCGAGCCGGCCGGCATCCTCCGGCGTGCTGCGGATGACCAGATCCTCCGGTACCGCGACGTTGTCCAGCACGACCTCGTTGCTCTGTGCCGCGGCCAGTACCGGGGTCGACCAGAACGGGCGCACGCTGATGCCCGCGCTGTCGGCCGGGATGAGCAGGACGGCGAGGCTCGGTTGCCCGTCGGGCCCGGTGAGCGCGACGCTCGACGTCAGGATGTCCATGGACGCCGACAGGCTGCACGGCTTCTTCGAGCCGTTGACCCGGTACCCGTCCGCGGTCGGCTCGGCGACGACGGACGGCAGCAGGATGTTCTGGTCGGTCCGGCCCTCGGCCCAGCCGGAGGCGAGCAGCAGCCGGTCGCCGGCGATGCCGGCCAGCATCTTGTGCTGCGCCGGGGTGAGCCGCTCGGCGGTCGCCGCCAGGCTGAACAGCATCGCGACCGTGAAGTGGTGCATGGTGGCCACCACGCCGAGCGACGGGCTGGCCGACGCCAACCCGCGCAGCACCCGTACCGCGTCGAGCGGGCTGGCCGCGGCACCGCCGAACTCCTCGGGGGCGAGCAGGCCGGGTGCGCCGTGCGTGCGGAACAGCTCGACGATCGGGCTGTCCGGCGCCTCGCGGGCGGTCAGCGGCAGCTCCTCCAGCGCCGCGAGTAGGCCCGGATGGAACCGCTCGCACGCGGCTCGGGCGACCGTCAGGGACCGCATGTCGTCTCCTTGGGATCAGGGGTTGGGAACGGAAGGGTCGCCGCTGTCGAACACGGCCGCCCGCGGGCTCACACCGGGGGCGGCGATGCTGACGCCCTGCAGGTGCGAGGTCTTGACGATCGGGTAGTTGGCCTCGCCGAACACTCCGCCGGTGAGGCCGGTACCGCCGTGCGACGGCAGGTACGGCAGGAAGCCGATGTGCGAGTCGTTGACCTTCAGCAGGCCGCCGTTGCCGACCCGGCCGACGAACTCGTCGATGACCTGCTCGGAGCGCGACCACAGCGAGTTGCGCAGGCCGTAGGTGTTGGCGTCGACGAAGTCGAGCACCCGGTCCAGCAGCACCGGTTCCGCGGCCGGCTCGGGTACCACCACGGGCAGCAACGGGAAGAACGTCTCCTGCCCGACGATGGCCAGGTCCCGGGCGCCGGTCAGGCCGTCCACCCGCACGACGGTCGGCTGGAGGAACACGCCGGTGTCCGACGGCGTACCGTCCAGCTCGGTACGCTGCCCGCCGCACACCAGCCGGCCGCCGTTGTTCAGCGCGTCGGACAGCAGCGCGAAGAAGCGTTCACTGCGCCGCACCGGGGACAGCAGCACGTCCTCGTCGTCCGGGTACCCGGGCCGGACGTCCCGTACCGCCTGCTGCACCTTGGCCAGCAGCTCGTCGGCGACGGCCGGGTGGGCGACCACGTAGTTGGGCACCATGCAGATCTGCCCGGACCCGTAGAAGCACTCGGTGATCGCCTCGGCGGCCATGTCGAGGTCGGCATCGGCCCACACCACCAGCCCGTCGTTGCCGGCCAGTTCGAGGATCGGCTTCTTGCCGCTGGCCACGCAGTCGAGCTGGAAGCGCAGGCCCTCGTCGCTGCCGCCGAAGTAGAAGATGTCGTTGACCAGGGGGCTGTCCAGCCAGCGCCGGATCATCCGCTGCGGCGTGCCGCACAGCCCGTTGACGGTACCGGGCGGCGCGCCCAGTTCGTCGAGCAGCGGCCCGACCAGCTCGCGCAGGATGTACATCGTGCTCAACGCGATGCTGCGCGGTGCGCGTACCACGACCGCGTTGCCCGCCATCAGCGCCAGCACCGACAACGCGGCGCTCGGTGCGGGCGCGTTCTGCGGCGGGTTCACGCACACCACGCCGTCCGCACGGCGGCGCACGATCAGCCGCCGGCCGCCGCTTTCGAACTCGGTCTCCATCAGCTGGCGGTACCAGGAGCAGCTCTCCGCGGAGAACACCTGCAGCAGGCAGCTCAGCTCCCAGCGGGCCAGCCGGACCGGATGCGCCTCGGCCACCAGCAGGTCGAGGATCGTGTCCCGATGGCGGATCAGGCTGTCCCGGAACATCGGGCCCAGGCGCATCCGGTGGTCCACGGGGGCGCGCCCCCACCGGGCGGCGGCGTTGCTGGCGGCCACCAGCGCCTCGTCGACGACCGCGTCATCGGCGACCGCGCAGCGGCCCACGACGTACCGGTGCTCGGCCGCCGGACCGTGCGGGTCCTGCTCCAGGGCCCGCTTCAGGCTGACGCTGGTGAACACGTCTTCGAGCAGCGAGCGGGAGCTGACCGTGTACACCCACTGGTCGCCGACGATGTCGCGGCCGCCGACGTACGAACCGTAGCTGCGCACCGGTCCGGCCCGCCCGCCGCCGGCCGTACCTGCCCCGGACGCCGGCGCCTGCCGAGGCATCAGAGTGTCGGAGGACACGATATCCAGCTCCTTTTCGCCGTCGAATCGCCTTGCCGAAGCTTGACCGCCGGCACTGACAGCGCCCTGACCCGCGACTGACGGCATAAAGGGGCGGAAACGACGGAGGGCCGACTGTCGAGACAGTCGGCCCGCGGTAATCTCGTGCGGAGAGGGCAGGATTCGAACCTGCGCGGGTCAAACGACCCACTCCGAGTCAGACTCGGTGTCCCGATAAGCCACTCCGGGCACCTCTCCCTGTTTCCTATGAAGTTGTCGCGGAGAGGGCAGGATTCGAACCTGCGCAGGTCAGTGACCCACTCCGAGTCCCGATAAACCGCTCCGGGCACCTCTCCCTGCGATCCGCCTTCGGTTCCCCGGGGGGCTCCGGCGTTTCGCTTGAGGTAACTCTGGCACGGGGTGCTGACGTCACGCTGATAGATCGCTGACGAATTCGCCGGGCATTTCCCAGGCCGTTTCCGGGGTTGCACCGCGCCCCCACCCATGTGATAGTTGGCCGAAATCCCAATTGTTGAGGTCAGGCCAGAGATTGGACTCACAATGACCGGGACACTCACCATTTCCGATATCGCGTTGGACGCGATCCAGCGCTACCCGGACGCGGACAACCCGAGCGCGTTCCTCGCGGTCAACCAGGGCAACAGCTACCACACGCTGCGGGACACCCCGGGCGTCATCGTGTACCGCACCGCCGGCGACTACCTGGTGCAGTTCGGTGGCCCGTTCGCCCCGGCCGACGCCCGCGGCCCGCTGCTGGCCTCGTTCGTGGACCTCGCCGCCCGCCAGGGCCGGCAGATCGTCGCCGTCCAGCTGCAGGCGGCCGACGCCGGCCCGTACCTGGAGCGCGGCTTCACCGTGGCGCCTCGTTCGCCGTCGACCTGACCACGTTCACCCTGCGCGGCACCCGCTTCATGCAGCTGCGCAACAAGATCTCCCGGTCGCTGCGCAGCGGCCTGGCCATCCGGGAAGCGCCGCACGAGGAGTGGGTCGACGCGATCGCCGAGCTGGACCAGGCATGGCTGGGCACCAAGGGCGAGCACGCCCGGCCACTGGAGTACCTCGTCGGCCAGTGCGGCGGGCCGTACCAGCGGCTGCGGCGGCTGTTCGTCGCCGAGCTGGACGGTCGGCTGATGGGCTACATCTCGTACTCGCCGGTCTACGGCTCCCGCGTCGGCTGGATGCACGACCTGAGCCGGCGCCAGCCGGACGTCCCGCCCGGTGTCATGGAGGCCATCAACAAGACCGCGATCGACACGTTCCAGGCCGAAGGGGTGCGCTGGCTGCACTTCGGGTTCACCCCGTTCACCGGGCTCGCGGCGGACCAGCAGTTTCCCGGGTACGGGCGGGCCTTCCACTGGTTCATGGAGCAGCTGTTCGAGCACGGCGCGGAGGTCTACCCGGCGCAGACGCAGCTCGCCTACAAGGAGAAGTGGGCGCCCAGCGTGGTCCTGCCGGAGTACGTGGCGTTCCAGGGCCGGGCCAGCATCCCCGCCTTCGTGCACATCTTCCGCGCCTGCAACGCCCTGTAGGGAAAGGAGAAACCCATGTCCGAGGACCTGGCGGCAGCCGCACAGCGGGTGTTCGAGATGTTCGGCGCCGTGGCGGCCGATCCCGACAACGCCGAGACCGGCCGCGCCGCCGACGAGGCGCTGTACCAATTGGAAGCGCTCCTGCCCGTGGCGGACGGTGCGGCGGCCGGCGGTGCCGGTACCGGCGCCCCGGTGAACTAGACCGCGGACCCGAGGAGCTGGACGTGCTGCTGCGCGACAAGCGACTGCTGGTCACCGGCGTGATCTCGCCGGACTCGATCGCCTACGCCGTGGCCCGGACCGCCCAGCAGGAGGGCGCCGAGGTGGTGCTCACCGGCTTCGGCCGCGGGCTGCGGATCACCCAGCGGCTGGCGGCGGCGCTGAGCCCCGCCTGCGACGTCCTGGAAATGGACGCCACCCGCGAGGACCACATCGCCGCCGCGGCCGACGACCTGCGCGACCGCTGGGGACGGCTGGACGGCGTGGTGCACTCCATCGCGTTCGCCCCCGCCAGCGCGCTGGGCGGCGGGTTCCTCAGCGCGGACTGGCCGGACGTGGCGAGCGCGCTGCAGGTGAGCACCTACTCCTTCGTCGCGTTCGGGCGGGCGTTCGGCCCGCTGCTCGCGGCGGCCGGCGGCGGCTCCCTGGTCGGCCTGGACTTCGACGCCACCCAGGCGTGGCCGGGCTACGACTGGATGGGCGTGGCCAAGGCCGGGCTGGAAAGCGCGTGCCGGTACCTCGCCGCCACGCTCGGTTCGAACGGCACCCGGGTCAACCTGGTCGCCGCCGGACCCATCCACACCGTGGCCGCGTCGGCGATCTCGACCTTCGACCGGCTCCAGCGGGTCTGGGTCGAACGGGCCCCGCTGGGCTGGGACGTCCAGGACCCGCAACCGGTGGCGCGCGCGGTCTGCGCCCTGCTGTCCGACTGGCTGCCCGCGGTGACCGGTGAGGTCCTGCACGTCGACGGCGGCGTGCACGCTCTGGCCGCCGGGCCGGTCGACGGACGGGTACCGGCATGAAGCGCTACGCCCGACCGGAGCTGCTCGTCGACGAGGCCGGCGGTCAGCTCGGGGTCAGCGACTGGCGCCCCGTGACGCAGCGGCTGGTGGACGAGTTCGCCGCGCTGACCGGCGACCGGCAGTGGATCCACACCGATCCGTCGCGCGCGGCCGCCAGCCCTTTCGGCGGTACCATCGCGCACGGTTTCCTCATCGCGTCCCTGGTGCCGTCACTGCTGGACGAGGTCGTCACGGTGGACGGCTGCGTCCTGGTCCTGAACAAGGGCGTGGAGCGGCTGAGCTTCGACGCGGCGGTACCGACCGGGTCGCGGATCCGCGCCCGGATCGGCGTGGCGTCCGCGCGCCGGCGGCCCCGCGGCTACGTCGAATGCGTGTACTCCAGCGCCATCGAGGTCGACGGCACCGCCGACGCCGCGTGCACGATGCTGGTGCGGTACCTGTACCAGGCGGCTACGGGCGCAGCAGGGTCTTGATGGCCCGGCGCTCGTCCATGGCGCGGTAGCCCTCCGCGGCGTCGTCGAGCGGCAGTTCGAGGTCGAACACCTTGCCCGGGTCGATCCGCCGGTGCCAGATCAGGTCGATCAGCTCGGGCAGGAACCGGCGCACCGGTGCGGGGCCGCCGTGCAGGTGCACGTGGGAGAAGAACAGCTCGTCGCCGGGCAGCGCGACGTCGTGGGTCACGCCGACGAAGCCGACATGCCCGCCGGGCCGGGTGGCGTGGATGGCCTGCATCATCGACTGCTGGGTGCCGACCGCCTCGATGACCGAGTGCGCGCCGAGCCCGCCGGTCAGGTCCTTGATCCGGGCCACGCCCTCGTCGCCGCGCTCGGTGACGATGTCGGTGGCGCCGAATTCGAGGGCGAGCTTCTGGCGCGGCTCGTGGCGGCTCATCGCGATGATGCGCTCCGCGCCGAGCTGCCGGGCCGCCAGCACGCCGAGCAGACCGACCGCGCCGTCGCCGACGACCGCCACGGTCCTGCCGGGTCGCACGTCGGCGGCGACGGCGGCGAACCAGCCGGTACCCAGCACGTCGGAGGCGGCCAGGAACCCGGGGATCAGGTCGTCGGAGGGGACGTCCGGGGTGGCGACCAGGGTACCGTCGGCCAGCGGTACCCGCAGGTACTCGGCCTGGGCACCGAGTCCGCCGATGCCCACCCGGTGGATGCACGAGGTCTGGTACCCGGCCCGGCAGATCTCGCAGGTGTTGTCGGAGGCGAAGAACGAGCCGATCACGAACTGCCCCGGCCGGATCGTGGTGACCCCGGTGCCGACCTCCGTCACGATCCCGGCGTACTCGTGACCCATCGGCGACGGTCGGGTGACCGGGTCGGCGCCCCGGTACGGCCACAGGTCCGAGCCGCAGACACACGTGGCGGACAGCCGGATGAGCGCGTCGGTCGGTTCGACGATGGTCGGATCGTCGCGCTGTTCGACACGGACGTCGCGTGGGGCGTGGAGCACAACTCCTCGCATGGGAAGCTCCCTTCATGGTGGTCCGGTCCACGCGTCAGCGCGGCCGCTGGCGGGTGGCCCACGCGGTCACGTGCGCCCGGGTGGGCAGGTCGAGCTTGCGGCGGAGGTGCTCCAGATGGTTCGCCACGGTCCGGGCGGACACCCCGAGCCGGCCGGCGATCTGCGCGTTGGTCAGTCCCTCGGCGACCAGTTCGGCGACCTGCAGTTCGCGGCCGGACAGGGTGCGGCCGGCGGCGTCGGGCGCCGACCGCGGCCACTCGTCGTGCAGCGCGTAGGCGGTCGCCTGGTCGGCGCTGAGCGTGCTGCCCGTGGCCCAGGCGGCACCGGCGCGCGCGGCGCCCAGCCGGGTACGCGCCATGGTCGCCGCCTCGTCGAGCAGCCGCAGCCAGTAGCCGGGCGGGGTGGTGTCGATGACGGATCGGGCCGTGCCGGCGGCGGCGAGCAGCCGGATCGCCCGTTCCGGCTGCTCCCGCCGGACAGCCAGCAGCGCCATGCCTTCCAGTACGTACGGATGGTGGTCGGCGTCGAGCGGCCGCTTGCCCACGGCTGCGCGGAAGTACCCGTCGGCCCGGTCGAGCTCGCCCCGCAGGGTCGCCAGGGTGCCCGCGGTGTGCAGCGCGGCCGCGTAGCCGTCGCCCCGCAGCGACAGGGCTTCATCGATGGCCGGCTGCGCCTCCTCGTACCGGCCCAGCGCCAGCAGGCCGCAGGCCAGTCCGTTGAGGGCCAGCGGGATCCGGTCGGCCGGTCCCAGCTCGCGGAGCAGTCGCAGCTCCTCGCCGACCAGCTTGACGAACTCCGGGTCATCCGCCGCGGTGCTGACCTGCCCCCGCATGGCGATCAGCCGCAGGTGCGGGGAGTCGAGCTGCTCGGCCATCCGGTGCGCCTGCTCGGCGTACGGCCGGCCGGCCGCCCGGTCCCCGGCCCGGCCGTACGCGAACGCCAGCTCGGTGTACGCCAGGACGGCCTCGGCGGACGGCTCGTCGTGCCCGGCGAGGGCGGTCTCCAGCACCGCCCGTGCCTGGCCCACCTGGCGTACCCCGTTCAGGTACGCGCCCAGCAGCATGGCCAGCCGGAGGTACCGCGGATCGCCGATCTGCCGCGCGACCTCGACGGCGTAACGCAGGTTGTGCTGCTCCCGGTGCAACACGCTGATCATGCCGGTGACCACGTGATGGTCGGGCAGCTCTCCGCACAGCCCGGACAACCAGCCAAGGAGACGGTCGTTGGTCGCCGCGTGCTCACCGGCGTCGGCGAGCTGCTCGCACCCGTACGCGCGCAGGGACTCCAGCATCCGCACCCGGCCCGGGGTCAGCGGGTCGGCGACGAGCATCGACTTGTCGACCAGCGCGGTCACCGTCGCCCACAGGTCGGCACCCGCCCCGGTGTCCGCGCACACCACCGCCGCGGTGGTCTCCTCGAAACCGCCGGGCAGCACCGCGAGACGGCGGAAAACCGCCTGTTCGGTCCCGGTGAGCAGCTCGTAGCTCCATTCGATGGCCGCGCGCAGGCTGCGGTGCCGGCCGAACCCGTCGCGGGCACCGCCGACGAGCACGGCCAGCCGGTCGTCGAGCCGCTCGTCGAGCCGTTCGATCAGCCGCTCCGGCGGCAGCACGCGCAGCTGGTGGGCAGCCAGCTCGATGGCCAGCGGCAAGCCGTCCAGCCGGGTGCACAGCAGCGCGAGCAGGGGCAGGTCGTCGGCGACGGCGGTATCCGGGGCGAGGTGACGCGCCCGGTCGAGGAACAACCGCACGGCGCTCGCGCCGCGGATCTCCGACTCGCTCGCTGTACCACCCTCCGGCACCGCGAGCGGGGCGACCGGGAAGACCGACTCGCCCGGTACCCGCAGCGCCTCCCGGCTGGTCGTCACCACGCGCAGGCGGGGGTGGTCGCGCTGCAGCTGCGCCACCAGGTCGGCGCAGCCGGCGATGACGTGCTCGCAGTTGTCCAGCACCAGCAGCGCGGCGCCGGCGGCGCACGCGTCGGCGAGGCCGCGCCGCGGGTGGCCACCGTCCTCGACCACCGCGGCCACCGCGCCGGGCACCGACGATGCATCCGGTACCGGAGCCAGCTCGACCCACCACAGGCCGGCCCGATAGGTGCGGTGCAGGTGCGGGATGAGCTCGATGACCAGCCGGCTCTTGCCCACGCCGCCGGGACCGGTGACGCTCACCAGGCGCGACCGGGTCAGCAGCCGGCGCAGGTCGGCCAGTTCCTGTTCGCGGCCGATGAACTCGTCGCGACCGGCTTCGGGTACCGGTGACGCCCGCCCTTGCGGCCGACCGTCGTCGGGTGCCTGCGCGACGGCGGCCCCGTCCGCGTCGGCGTACCGGCGGCGCAGCGTGGTGACCGGCGTGTCCAGCGCGGCGGCCAGGTCCCGCCAGGAGGCACCGTGCCGCCTGGCATGGGCGACGGCGAGGTGCATCGCCCGCTCGCCGTGGCGCTGGAGTTCGGCGAGCACCACCGCCTGCTCGGTCGCATCACCCCGGTCGGACGCCTGCCGGGCCAGCTCCACCAACTGGTCAAGGTATGCCGCGACGTCGCGGGCGGGTAGGCAGCCATCGACATTCGTCATCGTATTCGGCAGGCTAACGCAGTCATTCCTCGTCGAACAGAGCCACCGCGCGGGCCCAGCCGGCGCCCGCTCCGGTGATTTTCACCGGGAAGCACGACACGGTGAAACCGTACGGGTGGGGAATCGCGTGGAGGTTCGAAAGACGCTCAATCTGACAGTATTCGCGTTCCCGGCCGGTCATGTGTGCCGGCCAGAGGGTGGCGGGGTCTCCGGTCTGCCGGTACCGCTCGATGATGTGGGTGAATGGCGCGTCGAGGCTGAAGGCGTCGGTTCCGATCACCCGTACGCCGCGGTCGAGCAGCAGGTGCACCGCCGACGCGTCGAGCCCGACGAAGTCGGTGAAGTACCGCTGGGTTCCGGTGAACTCCGCCGCGCCGGTGCGCAGCAGCACGATGTCCAGCGGGTCGGGCCGGTGTCCGACCCGGTCCATCTCCCGCTCCAGGAACGCCGCGTCGGCCGCGCCGCCCACCGGTACCGCGGTGAGATCCAGCAGCAGGCCGGGCCGGTGGAACCAGTGCAGCGGCAGCTCGTCGACGGTGCGCGGCCGGCCGTAGCGGGTCCGGGATCCGTAGTGCGCGGGCGCGTCGACATGGGTACCGGTGTGCACGGTCAGCGTGAGGGTGTCGTTGTTGAGGAACTCCCCGTCCGGCAGCGCGGCCGGGTCGATCTCCAGGTCGAAATGCGCCCGCATCTCGGCGGCCAGGTGCGCGGCGCCCTCGGCCGGAGTCAGCACGGTGTGTGAGATCGGCTCGGGCTCCCAACCGGCCGCGTCGACGGGCGAGGACAGGTCGAGAACGTGCACGGCGCTCCTTTCGGATCAGGCGGTGAACAGGTCGGCGGCCACCCGGACCGGCCGGTCGCCGTACGCGATGCGGTGCAGCACCTTCGGGTACAGCGGCGTGTGTGACAGCAGCTTCGCCACGCGGGGCCGCACCGCGGTGGCGAGCCGGCCGGCCGACAGCATGGCGCGGCTCTGCATCACCTGCAGCCGCAGCACCCGCTCGACGCTGCGCCGGCGCTGCCCCGTGAACCGGTCGAGCCGCGGCGCGCTGACGTCACCCGACCGCAGCGCCGCGAGCAGCACCGGATGCGCCACGACCGCGTCCTGGACCGCGAGGTTGATCCCCTGCGCACCGATCGGGCTGTGCGTGTGCGCGCTGTCGCCGATGAGCAGCAGGCCGTCGGCCGCCCACCGCCGCGCGCAGCCGGCGAACACATCCAGCAGCGTCAGGTCGGACAGCGCCCGCACATGTTCATGGATCTGGTCGGCGTACTCCGGAACCGCCCGGCCGATCTGCCCGGTGACGTATCCGACGCCCCGGGCGGCCACCGCCGGGTACCCGCGGTGCGGCAGCGTCCAGCCGAGCTGTACCCGGTCCGGCCACGAGTGGTAGGCCAGCACCGGGCTGCCCGACCACCGGACGATGCGCACGTCCGGGCTCGACCGCGGCGGCGGTACCGGCAGCTTGAACCACAGGACGTCCTGCGCGAACACGTCCAGCCGCCCGGCCGGGATCCCGGCTAGCGTGCGGGTCTTGGAGTAGCGGCCGTCCGCGCCGACCACGCACCGCGCGAGCACCGTCCGGCGCCCGTCCGGCCCGTCGCCCACCACCCCGGCGATCCGGCCGGCGTGGTGGACGAGTTCGCTGATCCGGGTACCGGCGAGGTAGCTGAACCCGTCGAACGCCCGGCACCGGTCGAGCAGTTCCTCCAGCACGTGCCGCTGCGGAATGCTGAGCAGGAAGTTGTACGGCGCGGGCAGCCGCCGGTAGTCGATGTCGAGCAGGGTCCGGCCGCCCTCGACAAGCCGGAAGCGCCGGTGCTCGTAGGCGCCGCGCGCCCGGGCGCCGGCCAGCACGTCCAGCTCGTCGAGCAGCGCCAGGCCGCCGGGCTGCAGGATCTCGCCGCGGTACTCGCGGTCGAAGGAGCGGGCCCGTTCCAGCACGGTGACCCGCACCCCGGAGCGCAGCAACAGCAGCGCGAGCACCAGCCCGGCCGGGCCGGCGCCCACGATGCAGCAGTCGGTACGGTCGTCGGCCACGCTAGGCTCGCAGCGCCAGCCCGCCGTCGACGGTGATCACCTGCCCCTGGAGCCAGCCGGCCTCGTCGGTGCACAGCAGGGCCACCACGTTGGCGACGTCTTCGGGTGTGGTGAGCCGGCCGGCCGGAGTCCGGGCGGCGAGCGTGCGTACGAGATCGGGCCGCGGGTCGTCGGTACCCTTGTCGACCTTCGCGGTGGACACCGCGTTGACCGCGACACCGGTCGGCGCCAGTTCGACGGCGAGGTACCGGACCAGGCTCTCCAGTGCGGCCTTGGCCATGCCGAGACCGAGGTACCCGTCCACCACCCGCCGCGCGCCACTGCTGGACACCGCGATGATCCGGCCCGGCCGGCCGGCCATGAGGCGACGCAGCGCCGGTGCGCCGAACACGAGCGGGGTCAGCGCGGTGGCGAGGTCGGCGCGGAAGCCGCCGCCGTCCGGGTGCAGCGTCGCCATCGGATGCCACGAGGACGCGTTGTGCACGAAGATGTCCAGGCCGCCGTGGTCACGGTGGACGGTGTCCAGGACGGCGGCCAGCGCCTTGGGCCGGCTGATGTCGCCGGACACCGCGGTGGCGCTGCCCTTGAGCCCGCTGAGCTCCTCGACGGTACGCCGGGCCTGGTCGGCGGAGTTGGCGTAGTTCAGCACCACGTGGCAGCCGGCCGCGCACAGCCGCCGGGCCACCGCGCGGCCCACGCCGCGGGTACCTCCGGTGACGAGTGCGACGCGACCGGCCAGTCCCAGGTCCGCTGCTTCGGATTCGCGGAACATCAGGCCTCACCCTTCTCCCGCAACCGGTTCGTAGAAGCCGGCCTCGACGTCCACCAGCGCGCGCATCTGGCTGGCGTGCTGCTGGAACTGGTCGCTCGCGACGACCCGCCGGTGGTCGTCGGGACTGCGCCACCGGCCGATGTTGAGGTACGTGTGCGGATCGCCGAGGGACCGGACGAGCTGCGAGCCGAGGTACCCCGGCTGGCTGCTCATGTACCGCGCGTGCTCCTCGAAGAGGCGTTCGAACTGTGCCGCCTCGCCCTTCACGACGAACCTGGTGATGAACATGACCATGGTGTCCTCCTTGGGTGCCACGGCGTTGCGGTGGTGACGTCCGGATGGGGTCAGGACCGGCCGACCCGGTCGAGCATCGCGGTCCGCAGCTCGGCGCGGACGAGCTTGCCGTTGGCCGAGCGCGGCACGGTGTCGACGAGCGCCACGTGGTGCAGGTGCTTGTAGTACGGGACCCGCGCGTTGGTCGCGGCGACGATCTCGTCGAGACGGTCCGCCGCGACGCCGTCGTGCAGCGCCACGAAGGCGGCGGCCACCGAGCCGCTGAACGGGTGCGGGCAGTCCACGACCGCGCACTCGCGCACCGCGGGGTGCTGCTCCAGGACCCGCTCGATCTCCGACGGCGCGACCAGCCAGTTGTCACACTTGAACACGTCTTTGATCCGGTCGACCAGGTAGAGCCAGCCGTCCTCGTCGACGCGCCCGACGTCGCCGGTGGACAGCCATCCCCCGGCTTCGGTCACCGGGCGCGCGCGGTCGAGGTACCGCAGCATCAACTGCGGCCCGCGGACCTGCACCTCGCCGATCTCGCCGACCGGCAGGACCGCCCGCGACCCGACGTCGACGATGCGGCATCCGGTGTCCGCGACCGGTGGGCCGACCGACGACAGCCGCGGCCGGCGCGGGTCGTCGCAGTGGGTGAGCGGAGACGTCTCGGCCAGCCCGTACCCCTGGATGACCGGGATGCCGAAGTGTTCGGTGAGGCGGACCGCTGCCGGTGGTGGCAACGCCGAACCGCCGGAGGCGATGACCGACACCGTGTTGAAACGCAGGTCGCCCAACCCCGGGTCGGCCGCCATCCGGGCCAGCCGCACCGGCAGGCTGTAGAAGTGGGTGGCGCCGTACCGGTTGGCGAGCGCGACGGCGGCGGCCGGCCCCGGGCTGGGGCACAGGATCTGCGTCGCACCTGCGCAGACCGCGGAGTTCAGGTGCATCGGGTGGAACGTCGGCAGGTGGTTGAAGGTGACCGAGGAACCGGTGACGCCGTGCGCCGAGGCGACCTGTGCCGCGTTCGTGGTCAGGTTGCGGTGCGACAGCAGCACGCCCTTCGGCAACCCGGTGGTACCGCTGGTGAACTGGATGGCGGCGGGCTCGTCGGGTACCGGCGCGGGTGGGCGGCCGGAGGTCCGGCCCGCCGGCCGCAGGCGGAGCAGCTCGTCGACCCCGTCCGGCCCGGGTGTGACGACGACCGTGCCGGCCAGCGACGGCAGCCGCGCGCCGTCGAGCCGGTCGGCGACGGCCGGTGGTACCACGGCGATCCGCGCGCCGGCCGCGGTCAGCACATGGGCCAGCTCGTCCTGTTGCAGCAGCGGGTTGACCAGCGCAACGGTGTTGCCGCTGCGGATCGCCGCGTAGTACGCCACGGCGAACAACGGGTCGAGCACCGCGGCGAGCGCGACGACCGAACCCGTTGCCCGGGAACGCAACCCGGCCGCGCACCAGGACACGGCGTGGTCCAGTTCGGCGTACGTCATCTCCCGCGCGGGGGTGCAGATCGCCAGGCGGTCCGGGTACGAGTGGGCCGCCGAGGTGAGCATGCCGTCCACGGGGCCGACCGGGTAGCTCAGCGGGCCTCTAGTCACGGCGGTACTCCTCGGCACGGCGCGGCTCCTCGGCACGGCGGCGCTCCTCGGCGTACTCCCTCGCCCGCTCCATCGTGGTGCGGCTGTTGGTGCCCAGCGCGTTGCGCACGAACGTCCGCGCGTCGGCCAGCGTGGCCTGCGGGCCGAGCACCCGTTCGACGAGCGCGTCGTTGAGCAGGACGTCGTGGTGTGAGATCAGCCGCACACCCTCGCCCTCCCACCGGATCCGCCACTCGCCGATGTGCGCGTTCATCAGTGCCGGTACCCGGACCTGCTTGTAGACGATCGCCTCGTCGGGGAAGCCGACGCGCACCGACGCGGTGGTGTGTACCGAGCCGTCCGGTGCCCGGGTGTCCATCTCCATGAACTGCACACCCGACGCGTCCTCGCGCAGGTCCAGCCGGGACACGTGCGGCAGCCGCCGCGGCCACTCCTGCGCCTGGAACAGGAACTCGTAGACGTCGTACGCCGAGCCGTCCACCGGTACCGTGTCGTCGAACGAGAGCACCAGCTCGTCCATCCGGTCGTGGTTCTCCGCGGCCGCCTTGAGCGCCGCGAGTTCGGCGTTGCTGTTGCGCTCGACCGCTTCGGCGATCCACGCCGCGTGCCCGGGATCGTCGTCCACCGCCCGGTACTCGTGCCCGAACGCCACCGTGGTGGACGTCGCGTCGACCGGCTTGAGCAACCACTCACCACGCATGCTCGCGATCGGTGCGGTGCAGTTGGTCTGGCGGAACTCGACGCGCAGGGCGTGCGGGTCCAACCGCCGGCGCGAGGTCCACGTGCGAACCTCGTCGTTGGCGAACGCCCACAGGCGGATGATCTCCTGGTCGTTGTCGCGCTCCAGCACCCGCGCGTGGACGGTCGGGCGGAAGAACAACGGCCACCGGGTCACGTCGGCGACGATCTGGTACACCGACTCGGCGGGTGCGGCGATGAGCGTGCGGTGCTCGGTGTGCACTGTCCTGGTCACGGTTTCCAGGCTCGCAGAGCCGGCTAGCGCAGGCCTGGACCGCGCCTGGACGGCCGGTCCACCCCGGAGACAGCGCCGCTCCAGGCCGGTCCGCCAGCCTCGCAGGTGACCC
The DNA here is from genome assembly GCA_005885555.1 of Actinomycetota bacterium. Lineage (GTDB taxonomy): Bacteria > Actinomycetota > Actinomycetes > Mycobacteriales > Micromonosporaceae > AC-43. Next base: position 64,278 of record VAWN01000025.1, on the reverse strand, counting down.
GACGAGACAGCAGGAGGGCGACCATGCCGGCAGAGCAGTCGACGATGCCCCGCGGTGTCGACACCGACCTGTATCTGGAAATCCAACAGTTCTACGCCGCGCAGATGCAGGCGCTCGACGGCGGCGACGCGACCGGGTGGGCGGAAACGTTCACCGAGGACGGGGTTTTCGCCACCAACGCGGACTCCTCGGCCACCTGTGGCCGGGCCGCGATCGCGCAGGCGGCGCACGCCGCGGCGGCCCGGCTCGCCGAGGAAGGCCTCGTGCAGCGGCACTGGCTGGGCATGCTGGACGCGCGGCCGGGGCCCGACGGCGGCGTGCGGGTGCGGTACTACGCGCTGGTCATCCGTACCCCCGGCGGCGGCGACCCGGTCATCTGGCGCAGCTGTGCGGGGGCGGACGAACTCGTGCGCCACGACGGCGGTTGGCTGGTGCGGGAACGCCGCATCACCCGCGACGATGTCGGGTGACGCGGTCATGGTGACTCCCGACCCGGCCGCCGAGATCCAGGTAACCGCGCAGATCCAGCAGTTCTACGCCCGGCACATGCAGGCCATCGACCGCGGTGACGTGGACGCGTGGCTGGACACGTTCACCGACGATGCGACGATCGCCAACAACACCCGTCCCGAACCGGCCCGCGGCCGCGCGACGATCGCCACCGTGGCGCGGCGACTGGTCGCCGACGCGGCCGGCAGTGGCGTGGTGCACCGGCACTGGACCGGCATGGCGCAGGTCGCCCGCCAGCCCGACGGTACCGTCCGGGCCACGTCGTACGCCCTCGTGGTGCAGACGCCCGGCCCGGCGGGTTCGGCCGGGCCGGGCTCGGCGGGTTCGGCCGCGCCGGGGCTGTGGCGCAGCACGGTGTGCGTGGACGTGCTGGTGCGCGAGGACGGCCGCTGGCGGATCCGGCAGCGCAACGTGACGCACGACGACGTCCGTTGACCGGGTCCGCGTCCGTTGACCGGATCCGCCCCGGCGCCGTCCCGTTTCAGCTCAGGCTGTTGACGAGCGCGAGGAACTGTCGCGGCGTGGCGGTCACCCGGGCCGCGTCGTCCGGCAGCGCAACGCCGTAGCGCTGCTTGATCTGGCCGGACAGCTCCAGCAGCGCCAGCGAGTCGTACCCGAGGTCGGCGAACGTCTCATCGAGGACGTCCCCGTCGAGGTCGGCGTGCTCGGCATCGCCGGCGCAGGCCCGCAACAGTTTGGTCAGGTCGGTCATCGTCAGCGTGCTCATGGTGGGTCCTTCCTGTTCGTTGTCTGTTGTCACGACAGCGCCCGGAGCACCATCGCGGCGTTGAAGCCGCCGTACCCGCGGGCGAGCACGAGCGCCGCGGCGACCGGTACCCGGCGCGGCGCACCGCGGACGAGGTCGATCTCGATGCCCGGCGCGAGCTGTCCGACGTTCACGGTCGGCGGGATGGCACCGTCCCTTATGGACACAGCGGCGCGCCGCCGGAGTAGAGCCGTCCGGTCATCGTCTTCGGTGCCGTCACCGGTACCGCGCCGGGGCCGAAGACCGCACTGATCGCGTCGGCTTCGGACCGGTCCAGCGCGGGTACCCCGGCGGCGTCGGCGAACACGACGTCGATGTCGGCCGGGCGCAGGCCGGCGTCGGCGAGCGCGAGCTGCACGGCACGGCGCAGCGCCGGTCCGCGCCCGGTCGCCGGGGCCGGGTCGAACGTGCTGGCGTAGCCGGCGATCTCCGCGTAGACCTGCCGCGCCCCACGCTCGCGGGCGCAGTCGAGATCCTCGGCGACGAGGATCGCGCCGCCCTCGCCGGGTACGTGACCGCAGGCGCGGGCGTCGAACGGCAGGTACGCGGTACCGGGATCGTCGCGCCCGCTCAGCCGTCCGCCGGCGAGCTGGGCCACCCATCCCCACGGGCAGATGGACCCGTCCACGCCGCCGGTCAGCACCAGCCGGGTGTTGCGGCGGATCCGGCGCCGCGCGTGCGCCACCGCCTCCAGCCCGCCGGCCTGGTCGGCGACCACCACGCCGCTCGGTCCGCGCATGCCGTGCCGGATCGAGATCTGGCCGGTGTTCACCGCGTAGAACCAGGCGTACGACTGGTATGCGCTGACCTGCTGCGGGCCACCGCTCCACAGCTTCTCCAGCTCGCGCTGGCCGAACTCGAAGCCGCCGGACGAGCTGGCGGTCACCACGCCCATGGCGTACTCGTGCAGCCGTTGCGGTACCACGGCCGCGTCCGCGAGGGCGGCGTCGGAGGCGACGAGCGCCAGTCGCGTCATGTGGTCGGTCTGCGGCAGCAGCCGCGGGCCGAGGTGCGCCGCCGGATCGAAGCCGGGCACCTCGCCGGCCAGCACGGCCGGGTACCCCGACGGGTCGAAACGGGTGATCCGCCCGATCCCGCTGACCCCGGCCAGCGTCGCCGACCAGTACGCGTCCACCCCCAACCCGTTCGGCGCGGCCACGCCGAGGCCGGTGATGACCGCCCGGTTCATGCCGCCCGCCGGTCCGGCCGGGCCAGCACCATGGCGCTCTGGAAGCCGCCGAACCCGCTGCCCACGCAGAGGACGGCGGACGTGCGCTGTTCGCGGGCGACGAGCGGCACGTAATCCAGGTCGCACTCCGGATCGGGGTTGTGCAGGTTGGCCGTCGGCGGGAGCACCCGGTGCTCGATGGCGAGGGCGCACGCGGCGACCTCGATGGAACCGATGGCACCCAACGAATGGCCGATCATCGATTTGATCGAGCTGACCGGGGTGCGGTACGCGTGCGGGCCGAGGCTGCGCTTGAAGGCCGCCGTCTCGTGCCGGTCGTTCTGCTTGGTGCCGGAGCCGTGCGCGTTGATGTAGTCGATGTCGGTACCGTCCAGCCGCGCCTCGTCGAGCGCGGCGCGGATCGCCTCCGCCATCTCCCGGCCGTCCGGCTTGAGTCCGGTCATGTGGAAGGCGTTGCAGCGCGAGGCGAAGCCGGCGATCTCGGCGTAGGCGTGCGCGCCGCGGCGCCGGGCGCGCTCCGCCTCCTCCAGTACCAGCACCGCCGCCCCTTCGCCCAGCGCGAAACCGTTGCGGCTGCGGTCGAACGGCCGGGAGGCGTGTTCCGGGTCGTCGTTGCGCGGTGTCGTGGCCCGGATCGCGTCGAAGCAGGCGACGGTGATCGGCGAGATCGGCGCGTCGGTCGCCCCGGCGACGGCCGTGTCGGCCGAGCCTTCCCGGATCAGGTCGGTCGCGTACCCGATCGCGTCCAGCCCCGACGTACAGCCGGTCGAGACGACCGTCGTCGGCCCCTCGGCACCCACCGCCCAGGCCACCTCGGTGGCGAACGAGCTCGGCACCAGGTACCCGTACAGGTGCGGTACCGCGTACTCGTGGCTGACCCGCTCCAGCCGCCCGCCGTCGCTGACCACCACGTACTCCCGCTCCAGGCTGGTGGTGGCGCCGACCGCGGAGCCGATGACGACCGAGGTGCGCGGCGGGCGCAGCTCGTGCGGTCCCAGGCCCGCATCGGAAAGCGCTTCCCGCGCGCAGACGACCGCGAACTGCGCGGCCCGGTCCATCCGCCGGATCTCTTGCGGCGTAAGGCCTTCCCGGTCGGGGTCGAAGTCGCATTCGGCGGCCACCTGCGACCGGAACGGCGACGGGTCGAAGAAGGAGATCCGCCGTGTCGCGGTCCGCCCCGACGTCAGAAGCTCCCAGAACGCCTTGGTACCAAGGCCTCCGGGCGCGATGGTGCCGATTCCGGTGATGACGACACGGCGTCTCATTGCTCCCCTCCTCGAATTTGTTTGTGCGCAGGGCGGCGCGGGCCGGCCGGCCCGGGTCCGGCACGGTCCTGGACGATGGTGGTTACCGTGCCCCGGCCACGACGGAGAACCGGTCCAGCACCAGGCCGTCGCTACGCGGCGGTGGTCCGTCGAGCACCGGGTCCGCAACGAGAATCGCGTGGTGCAGGCGTTGCATCTTCGCCGACGGTTCGAGGCCGAGTTCCCCGACGAGGTACTCACGCAGCCGCTGGAACACGGCCAGCGCGTCCGGCCGCCGGCCGCACCGGTACAGCGCGAGCATCAGCTGCGCGTGGATGTTCTCCTGCAGTGGATGCTCGGCGGCCAGCGCGGTCACCTCGCCGAGGATCTCGTAGTGCAGCCCGAGGTTCAGCTGCGCCTCGAAGAGCTGCTGGCGGACGGTGAGCTGGCATTCGGTCAGCCGGGCCACGTGCACCTCCAGCAGCCGACCGGCCGGCACGTCCACCAGGACGGGGCCGCGCCAGATGCGCAGCGACTCGCCGAACACCGCCGCCGCGCCACGGTGGTCACCGGTCGACAGCGCCCGCCGGCCCTCCGCCGCCAACTGCTCGAAGCGGTGCACGTCCAGCGCTCCGGGAGCCACCCGCAGCAGGTACCCACCGGTGCGGGTGACGAGCATCTCCGTGCTCACCCGCCGGGCGGTGACTCCGGCCGCGGCGGCGAGCACCTTGCGCAGCCGCAGCACGTAGGTCTGCACGGTGGCGTGCGAGCTGGGCGGTACCTCGTCGTTCCACACCTCGCGGACGATCGAGGTGACCGGGACGATCTGGTTCGCGTGCAGCAACAGCAACGCCAGGAGCTGCCGCTGCTTTGCCGCGCTGAGTACGCCCGCACCGTTGTCTCCGCGGAGACTCAATGGCCCCAAGAGCCGGTAGTCCATCGCCACTCCCTATCAGATATAGGTCGACACCGATGGGTTCCCGGCGGCTGGGGAAGCTACGCTGGAGCGGCGTACAACATCGACGGACCGGACTTGTCGGCCGGTACGACGGCTCAGCCGACGGGCACGTGCAGCTCCTCGATCGTCCGCAACGCGCGCGCCCGCGACTCCTCGGCCAACTGCTTGAACTGGGCCAGCTTCGGCATCGAATGCGCCAGCGTCATCTCGGCGTGCAGGAACCGGATGTCGCGCAGCCCGACCTGTTCCAGCGCGGCCCGGATCCACGGCTCCTGGAAGTCGAACGGCGCGCGGGGGGTACCCGGGGCGTAGGAGCCACCGCGTGCGGTGATCACCGTGACGTCCTTGCCGGTGAGCTTCCCTTCCCGGGTGTCCGGGTCGAAGGTACGGCCGGGCAGCACGATCCGGTCGACCCAGGACTTGAACACCGCCGGTACCGAGAAGTTGTACATCGGCACACCGAACACGTAGGTGTCGGCCGCCTCCAGGTCGGCGATCAGCCGCTCGGTGACCGCCGCGCTCGCCGCCTGCTCGGGCGTGCGCTCCCCGGGCGGAATGAAGGCGTCGGCCAGCGACGGCAGATCGGGGTACGGCACGGGATCGGCCGCGAAGTCGCGGTAGGTGACCCGGCCGTCGGGGTACCGCCGGCGCCAGGCCAGCGCGAAGGCGGCGGTCAGTTCCCGGGTGACCGAGCCGGCGCCGCGGGTCGAGGTGTCGATGTGCAGTAGGTGGGGCACGGTTGCTCCTCCCGACGGGTACCGAACCAGGTGGTGAGTGCGTCCTCCAGCGACCCCGGCCCGGACCCGGCCGCAGACCCGGCCGCGCCGCCGACCCAGGCGACGTAACCGTCGGGTCGCACGAGCAGCGCGTCAGCGGGAGGTTGTGTCCCGCACTGCGCGCCGACCACGTCGACCCGGTCGGCCCACCCTCCGCAGGCCGCCCAAACGGCCGCGTCGCCGGTCCGGTCGAGGTCGCCGGTCAGGTCGAGCAGCAGGCCGCGGCCGGACCGCAGCAGGTGTACCGCGCGCACCGACCGGCCGCGTACCTGCAACGGCAGGTCGGGCAGGCGCCGGCCGAGCAACGGATGGCGCTCGTCCCCCGGCGTCGGCATGTCGTAGCGCAGATCGACGCCGGTAATCATCCCGGCGAGGTGGCGGTTCACCTGCGGGAGGTCCATCAGCTCGGCGAACAGTTCCCGCAACGGCGTGATCTCCTCGGCCGGGTCCATCAGGGCGAGCTGTGCGCGGGTGTTGTGACACACCTGCGCGGCGACCGGATGCCGTTCGTCGTGGTACGTGTCCAGCAGGCCGGCGGGCGCCCAGCCGTGCACTGTCGCCGCGAGCTTCCAGCCGAGGTTCACCGCGTCCTGCATTCCGGTGTTCAGTCCCTGCCCGCCCGCGGGGAAGTGCACGTGTGCGGCGTCGCCGGCCAGCAGTACCCGGCCGGCGCGGTACCGGGCCGCCTGCCGGGTGGCGTTGCCGAACCGGGACAGCCAGCGCGGTTGGCTCATCTCCAGCGCGGTACCGGTGACCCGCTCGACCGCCGCCCGCAGCTCGTCCAGCGTGACCACGGCACAGGGCGGCCGGCTGCGGAACTCCACGGTCACCACGCGGTGGTAACCGGAGTCGAGCGGTACCACGCCGAACAGGCCGCCGGTCATCCGGCGCAGTTGCGGCCCGGCCGGCTGCTCCTGCGCCAACCGCACGTCACCGAGCAGCGCGCTCATCGTGGACGCGGTACCCGGAAAGTCGATCCTGGAAAGCTTGCGTACCGCGCTGCCGCCGCCGTCGCACCCGACCAGATACGACACCCGCCACCGCCCGGTACCGTCCGGCCCGCGCACCGTCACGTCCACGCCGTCGGCATCCTGGCACAGTCCGACCACCTCGTGGCCGTACCGGATCTCGCAGCCCAGCTCGATCGCCCGCCCGGCCAGGATCTCCTCGGTGCGCGACTGCGGAACCATCAGCGCGTAGGTATGGTTGCCGTCGAGGCGGGACAGGTCCAGCAGGCGCAGCCCGGCGAAGTGTGCCGTGGGCCAGACCGGGGCGCCCTCGCGGAACCGGTCGAGCAGCCCGCGCTGGTCGAGCACCTCCACGGTACGGGCGTGCAGCCCGAGGGCGCGCGACTGCCCGGTGCGCCGGGGCAGCCGCTCGGCGACGACGGTGCGCACACCGGCCAGGCGCAGCTCGCATGCCAGCATCAGCCCGACCGGCCCACCGCCCGCGATGAGCACACTGCCCGCGATGAGCACACTGCCCGCCATGCCCCACTCCTTCCCGTCGGGCCCCGTCTGGTCCGAGCGTGCCGACCCGCCGCCCGGTGCGCCAAGCGCACACCCGCCCGGTCCACCACCGCTCCAGCGCGGGTCGAGCGGGCCTGGTGACGATGGCCGTATGAACGCGACAGCCGCGCGCCTGGCCGACGGTGTGGCGACCGCCCGCCTCGGCACCGCGTACCGGAAGGCGAAGGTTCTGCACAGCGCCGTCGAGCTGGGACTGTTCGACCTCCTGGCCGCGGGGACCGCGGGCGAGGAACGGATCCGCGAGCGGCTGGGCCTGCATCCACGCCTGTCCCGGGCGTTCCTCGACGCGCTGCTCGCGCTCGGCCTGCTGCGCCGCGACGGGCACGGGTACCGCAACAGCGCGGTGGCCGCCCGGTTCCTCGTCCAGGACGCGCCCGGGTACCTGGGCGGCGCGATCCGGGTGGCCAGCCAGCGGCACTACGAGGTCTGGAGCCACCTGACCGAGGCGCTGCGCGACGGCGCACCGAAGGCACCGACGAGTGGCGCCAACCCGTTCCGGCAGCTGTACGAGAACGTCGACGCGGCACGGGGATTCCTCGCCCACATGGACGCCATCAACGGTTTCGTCGGCCCCGGGCTCGTCGACTGCCTGGACTGGTCGCGCTTCGGCTCGTTCGTCGACGTCGGCGGCGCCCGGGGCAACGTCGCCGCGCAACTCGTCACCGCCATGCCACACCTGCGTGGTGGAGTCTTCGAGCTGGCCGCTCTCGAACCGCTCTTCGACGAGTACATGGCACAGCTGGGCACCACCGGCCGGGTCACCTTCCACGGTGGTGACTTCTTCGTCGACCCGCTGCCGCATGCCGACGTGCTCATCTTCGGCCACGTGCTGCACGACTGGTCGCCGCAGGAGCGGCAGACGCTGCTCGACCGCGCCTTCGAGGCGGTACCTGCGGGCGGTGCCGTGCTGGTCTACGACCCGATGCTCGACGACGGCGAACCCGACCTGCACAGCGCACTGGCCGGCCTCAACGTCGCACTGATGACTGCCGGAGGCTCCGAATACACCGTCGAGGACTGCCGGGGCTGGGCCGGAAAGGCCGGCTTCCGGGTCACCGGGGGGCAGCGCCTGTACACCGTGGGCAACGACTACGTCCTCATCGCCGAGAAGCCCGAAACCGACGAAGCCCCGAAGCCGACGAAGCCCTGAAGCCGCTGCTGCGTGTCGTCGCGGTCCGGAGCCACCGGGCGGTACCCGGGCACGCGCGCGACCGGTGGCACGTCGGGCGGGTGCGGCCGCGGGGCACCGCGGTACCGCGCCACGCGGCGGCCGGGCCGGCCGCGCGGGGCGACCGGCGGATCCGCCTGGCGATCGCCGGCCTGATGCTCGCCATGCTGCTCGCCGCGCTGGACCAGACGATCGTCGCGACGGCGCTGTGGACGATCGCGCGGGACCTCGACCCGGCCCACGGAATCACCCGGCTGTCGTGGGTGGTGACTTCCTACATCGTCGCGGCCACCGCCACCACTCCGTTGTACGGCCGCATCTCCGACCTCTACGGCCGCCGCCCGCTGTACCTGTTCGCGATCGTCGTGTTCCTCGTCGGTTCCCTGGTGGCCGGGCTGGCCGGCAGCATGGCGGTGCTGATCGCCGGCCGGGCGGTGCAGGGCGTCGGTGCGGGTGGACTCATCGGGCTCACCTTCGCGGTCGTCGCCGATCTGGCGCCGGGCCGGGAACGCGGCCGGTACCAGGGCTACTTCGGCGCGGTGTTCGCGGTCGCCAGCATCGCCGGGCCGCTGCTCGGCGGACTCATCACCGCGCAGCCGCCGTGGCCGCCGGGGTTCGCCTCCTGGCGGTGGGTGTTCGTCATCAACCTTCCGGTCGGCCTGCTGGCCCTGTCCGCGGCCGCGGCGGGCATGCGCGCGCAGCCGGTACCCGAACGGTCCGGCGCGAAGGTCGACGTGCCGGGTGCGGTGCTGCTCGTCGGCGGCGTGGGTACCCTCCTGCTCGTGCTGGAGGGCGGCCGGTCGCCCGTCACCGCCGCCCTGAGCCTCGCGCTGCTCGTCGCGTTCGTGTGGTGGGAGTACCGCGTCGAACGGCGCGCCCGGCCGGCGGTACCCCTGGTGCCGTTGCGGTTGCTGGCCAACCCGGTGGTGCGGTTGGCGGTTCCGGTCGCGTTCGTGGTCGGCTCGACGACCTTCGGCGCCGTCGTCTACGTCTCGCTGCACCTGCAGATCGTCGACGGCCTCGACCCGGTCGGCACCGGCGTGCACCTGGTACCGATGATGGTCGGCGTACTGGTCGGCTCCACCTCGGCCGGGCAGGCGATCGCGCGGACCGGGCGTTACCACGTCTTCCCGGCCCTGGGCACCGTGCTGGCCGCCGCCGGGCTGGCTGCGCTGCGGCTGTCCGGCGCACACCGCTCGCCGGCCGCGTTGACCGCCGCCACCTTCGTGCTCGGCCTCGGCCTGGGTCTGGTGACACAGGTTCTGGTACTGGCCGTGCAGAACGCGGTCGACAAGAAGCAACTCGGCGCCGCCACCGGTACCGTCACGTTCTTCCGGCAGCTCGGCGGCTCGTTCGGTACCGCCTTGTTCGGCGCGGTCCTGGCCGCCCGGCTGAGCGCCGAACTGCCCGCCGGCCGCCTCGCCGCGGCCGACCCGGCGCGGCTGCGCGGCATGCCGGCGCAGGCCGTGCGGGCGACCACGGCGGCCGTCGGGCATGCCACCGGCGCCGTGTTCCTCAGCGCGGCCGCGCTGATGGTGTGCGCGAGCCTGGTGTCGCTGCGGTTGCTCGCCCGGTTGCGTGGCGTGCGGTCCGGCGGACCGGCCACCGCCCGCCACCGCGCCGGCCCCGCGCACCAGCGTGCCGGACCGCTCAAGCGCCGGTTCAGCGCGATGCGAGAGCGGGCTGGGTGAATGGGGCCATGGCAGCACAGGTTCTTGTCGCCGGCGCCGGCCCGGTGGGGCTCACGCTCACCCACGAGCTGTTGCGTCGCGGTGTCCGGGTGCGGCTGGTCGACGCGGCCGCCGGCCCCGCGGTGACCAGCCGCGCGCTCGCCACCCACGCCCGCACCCTGGAAACCTATGACCAGATGGGCATTCTCGACGACGTGCTCCCCCGGGGCCGGCGGGTACAGGCGTTCACCCTGCACGAGAACGGACGGGTGCTGACCCGGCTGGGCACCGACTACCGCCACCTGCCGACCCGGTTCCCCTTCACGCTCATGGTCGACCAGGCCATCACCGAGGAGGTGCTGCGCGCCGCCGTCGAGCGGCTCGGTGGCCGGATCGAGTGGGGGGTGCGCCTGGACCGGGTGACCCAGGACGGCACCCGGGTCCGCGCGACGCTGCGGCATCCCGGCGGTGCGACCGAGGAGACGACGGTACCGTGGCTGGTCGGCTGCGACGGCGGGCACAGCACCGTGCGCAAGCAGCTGGGCCTGGCGCTCGTCGGGCGGTCCAGCGAGACCTGGTTGATCGCCGACGCGCAGGTGCACGCCGACGTGCCCGACGACAGCATCCACTGGGTACGGGCGGGGCGCACCACCGTGATGCTCGTCCCGTTTCCGGAACCCGGCCGCTGGCGGCTGCTGGACACGGCGGACGCGGACTACGCCGGTGACGCGGATGCGGTGGCGGCCCGGTTCGCCCGCAAGCTCTCCGCCGGCCTCGGCTGTCACGTGCGCGTCAACACGCCGACCTGGGTGTCGGTCTTCACCATCCAGCAGCGGATGCTGCCGCGCATGCGGGTGGGTCGGTGTTTCGTCGCCGGAGACGCCGCACACGTGCACAGTCCGGCGTCGGGACAGGGCATGAACACCGGGATCCAGGACGCCTACAACCTCGGCTGGAAGCTCGCCATGGTGGCACGGGGCCAGGCGGGGCAGGCACTGCTCGACTCGTACCCGACCGAGCGGGTACCGATCGGCCGCACCCTGCTGCGCTCCACCCGTAAGGCGACCGCCCTGATCCAGCTGAAGAACCCGGCCCTCGCCGCGGTCGTGCCGCTGCTGTTCCGGGCGGTGGATGCGGTACCGGCGGTGCGCGGCAAGGTACAGCGAAAGATCATGGGAGAGATGTCCGCCCTCGGCGTGACGTACCCGGTCGGCGCGGCGGACGACGATCCGGCACCCCGGCCCGGTCAACGCCTGTCCCAGGTGACCGCCGAGGCGGCTACCGACCCCGGCTGGACGGCGGTGCTGGCGTACCTGCGGGACCCGCGCTGGCTCCTGCTCATTACCGGACCTGGTGACGATGCGCGGCGGTCACTTCCCGCCGACCGCGCCCATTGGCTTGCGGTGGTGGACATCGCCGACGGCGGCGTACCGGACCTGACCGGCCGGCTGCGCGCCGACCTGAACCTCGCCTCCGGAGGCTGGCTGCTGGTCCGCCCGGACGGTTACGTGGCCGCACGCGGGAAGCGGTGGGACGCGGCCGCGTTCCGTGCCGCGGTCGACGCGGTCGTGCCTCGCCCGGCCGCGCTGGAACGGGTCTGAGCGGCGGTACCTTCGATGGACCTCGGCCTCACCGACCGCACCGTGCTGGTGACCGGTGCCTCCGGCGACATCGGGCGGGAGGCGGCGCGCGCTTTCGCCGCCGAGGGCGCGCGCGTCGCGCTCGGGTACGCCCACCACCGCGAGACGGCGGCGCGCCTGGTGGCGGAGCTGGGTGCCGAGCGGGCGGTCGCGGTCCGGTACGACCTCACCGATCCCGGGTCGGTCGCGCCCGCACTGTCCATTGTGGAGCGTCGCTTCGGTCCGGTCGAGGTCTACGTCGCCGCCGGCATCGCGCCGCCCGCCTGGCCGGTGCAGTCGACCGCCTTCGAGGAGGTACCGGTCGACGACTGGGTACCGTTCCTGCGCGGCAACGTCGAGCAGACACTGCGCACGGTCCAACTCGTCCTGCCCGGAATGCGCCGCCACGGCTGGGGTCGCATCACGTTCGTGTCCACCCACCTGGTCCGGCAGGGCCGGCCGGGACGCGGGTTCTACACGGCTGCGAAGGCGGCGTTGCACGGGTTGTCCCGCAGCCTCGCCTGGGATGCCGGAGGCGACGGCGTGCTCGTCAACGTGGTGTGTCCCGGGCTGACCGTGGCCGGGCGGGCCGGTGCGGTACCGGAGACTGTGCTGAACGAGGAGGCCGGCCGCACGCCGAGCGGCCGGCTCTCCAGGCCCGCGGACATCGCGCGCGCCGTGGTGTTCGTGTCCTCCGCCGCGAACGGGAACATCACCGGCGAGGTGCTGACTGTTGCCGGTGGCCGGTAGGCGGATGGCAGGTAGTCAGTACTGGCCGAGCCCGCCGCAGACGTTCATCGCCTGCCCGGTGATGGCTTCGGCATCCGGCACGGCGAGGAAACCGACCAGCCGCGCGACCTCGTCCGGCCGCACGTGCCGACCGAGCGGGAACCGCTTGTTCTGCCGCTCCAGCACGTCTTCGGGGGTTACCCCCCAGGCCTTGGCGTACCGCGCCCGGGCCCCGGCGGACAACTCGGTGTCGACGAAGCCGGGGCAGACCGCGTTGACGGTGATGCCGTGCGGCGCGAGTTCGATGGCCAGCGACTTGGACAGGCCGACCACACCGTGCTTGCTCGCGGTGTAGGCCACGGCCAGTTGCACGCCCTGCTTTCCGCCGGTGGAGGCGATGTTGACGATCCGCCCCCAGCCGCGTTCGCGTGCACCCGAGCGCTGCAACCAGCTGCGGGTCACCCGGAACACGCCGTTGAGGTTGATGTCGATGAGCCGTTCCCACGCCTCGTACGGCAGCTCGTGGGTGGCTCCGCCGCCCCCCACACCGGCGTTGTTGACCAGGATGTCGATGCGGCCGAACTCGCCGATGGCGCCGTCGAACAGCGCGTCGATGCTCGCCTGGTCCCGCACGTCGACGACGTATCCGCTGGCGCGGGGCAGCCCGGAGTCCTTGAGCGCCCGCACGCCGGTGTCGACACTCTCCGCCGACGTACCGGTGATGAGTACGGATGCGCCGAGCTGGCCGAGCTGCGTGGCGCACGCCTGCCCGATACCGCGGGTTCCTCCGGTTACCAGGGCGACCGTGCCGGTGAGTGGAGTCTCCATCAGCCGAAGCTATCCGGCGCCGCCAACTGTCGACAATGGACGGTTGAACAAAGTCGACGCCGTGGAGTTGGTCCGCGGTACGACGTCAGAGCCAACCTCTGTTGCGGGCGTGGAGTGCGGCCTGGAACCGGGTCTTCGCCCCGAGGCGGTCCAGCATGGTGCGGGTCTGGCGCTGTACCGTGCGCAGGCTCACCGACAGGTGCCGGGCCACCGCCTCGTCGGTCATGCCGGCCGCCATGAGCGGCAGCATGAGCGCCTGCATCGGCGTCGGCCGGTCGGTCCGGCCACCGGCCGCCACGTCGTCCGCGCGCAGCGGGACGGCGTACCGCCAGAGCGTCTCGAACAGGCTGAGCATCCCCTCCAGCAACGGCGACGGATGCACCACCAGAGCACCGGCCGGTGCCGCCGCCGACGGGCCGGGCAGCGCCAGCACCGCCCGGCGGTCGTCGGCCACCCGCAGGTGGAACGGTGCCTCGCCGATCACCCGCACCTGCCCGTCGCACCCGGCCCGGCCGTCCAGGATGCGCTCGACGATGTCCGGCGCGTCGAGGGCCGCACGGTCGTAGATGCTGCGCACCCGCACCCCGTTCACCGGACGCACGTCGTCGGCACCGGCGTACGGCGGCTTGTCCATCCCGCGCAGCTCACTCTTTGCCAGAGTGCGCAGCTGGCTCAGGCATTCGGCGTAGCCCGGCGCCCCGACGACCACCTCGACCAGATCCAGCGGATCGCGCCGCGAGCGCATCGCCCGGTACTGCCGGCCGAGCCGGCGGGCCACGGTACGCAGATAGTCGACCTGCTGCCGGCGTGCGGCGATCAACGGCGCCAGTGCGGCGTCCGGGTCGACCGCGCTGTAGCGCACCGGCCGGCCGGGCCGCCGGTGCACCAGTCCCGCCGCGGCGAGCCGGTCCAGCATGGGCCGGACGCTCACGGCGGGACCCTGCACCGCAGACGCGAGATCGTCGATGGCGAGTTCCGGTGCCTCCAGGAGAAGCAGGTACAGGTTCTCCTCCGTATCGGTGAACCCGAACTGCTCCAGCATGTCTCCCACCTCGTCCGGTACCCGAGTGCGGAGTAACGCAATGGTGACACGCGATACCGCGGCAGACATCGGCAAATTGTGCTGTGCCGGTTTCGGCTCACCCGTTCAGCCGGCGGTACTCCAGCGCCCACAGCACCTCGAACATGGCCACCGGGTCGTCGTGCAGGCTCACCCCGGCCAGTTCCTCGAACCGGCCGATGCGGTACCGGATCGTGTTGGGGTGCACGAACATCCGCACCGCGGTGCGGCCGGCGTTCATGCCGTGCGCGAGGTACGCGCGCAGAGTCTGCACCACCTCCTCGGCCGCGGGTGAGTCGCCCAACGGGGCCAGGTAGCGCCGGCACAGCGCCTCGCCCACCGCCCGGTCGGTCCGCACGGCGGGCAGCAGACCGAGGCGGTCGAACTCGACGACGCCGGTGAGCCCGCACCGCCCGGCCGTGTCCAGCGCGCGCGACGCCAGGCGGTAGGATTCGGCCAGGTCGTCCAAGGGGCGGGGCGGGCCGAGGCCGCACACTCCCGGTACCGGCCCGTCGGGTGGTTCGGCGAGAAAACCCACCAGGTCCCCGCTGATCCAGGCACACACTCCACCGGTGACCGTCCGGCCGGCGGCGAATCCGCACGCCTGCGCCAGTTCCTCGGTACCGGTACCCGGTGCCGGTCGGGCCCGGAACGCGCGGTACTCCGGTGCGGGGTCGACGCCGACGGTGACCGCGCGGGCGGCCAGGTCATTCCGGCGCAGCGTGCCGGACAGCACGTCACGGACGAACTCGGCCTGCTGCAGACGCCCGTCCGCCACACCGTGGTACCCGCAGGCGAGCCCCGCCGCCATTGCCGCGCACACGGTCAGGACCAGTTCGACGGTGTCCCGGATCTCCTGCGGGTCGTTGCCGGTCTCCCCGGCGAAGTCGACGAGCACATCCACCACGGTGCGGTACGCGGCGAGCAGATCGTCCCGCGCGCACCGCAGGCGTGCCCAGGCGGCACCGGCGCGGGCGAGGTCCGGTGCGGCGTGGAGGCTCAGGCCGCCGTTCCCCAACGCGTGCACCAGCAACTCGAACAGCCAGTCGACGTTCCCGACGGTGGCCCGGCCGCGCCGCAGGGACGGAACCCGCTCGGCGATCGCGGCGAGGAGCCGACTGCGCAACGCGCGCCGAGCGGGCAGGAGCATCGTGGTCATGCCACCAGAGCGCGGACCGGACGGGCGGCACGGCGCCCGGTGGTCTGCAGCGTCCACCACACCTCCATGGCCACCAGCGGGTCGCGCAGACTCGCGCCGGTCAGCTTCTCGAACCGGGCGATCCGGTGCCGCAAGGTGTTGCGGTGCAACGACATCCGCTCGGCTGTGCGGTCCACCCGCATACCGCAGGCGAAGTACAGGCGAAGCGTGGACAGCAGTTCGGGTACCGCGTCGTGGCCGCCGAGCCGGTCCAGGTACCGGTGCCGCAGGCTGCTCTGCACGTCGGGATCGGCGAGCACGGCCGGCCGCAGCCCGAGCGCCTCGAAGCTGTGCACCCCGCGCAGCCCGAACGCCTCGATCGTGTCCAGCGCCCGGGTGGCCAGGTGGAAGGACTCCGCGAGCCGCAGCGGGGTACGCGCGGGGCCGAGTCCCACCAGGAGTCCGCCCAGGCGCCCCGGCGGCGTGCTGACGAAGCCGGCGAGGTCGCCACCTATGGGCACGGCGAATCCGTCCGGCAACCGGTACCCGCTATGGTTGCCTCGCCCCGGGCGGGCGCGGAATGCCAAGTACTCGCGGTCGGGGTCGATACCGACGACGGCCAGCTGCGCCGCCAGGTCGTCCGGCGGCGGGCCGCCGAGCAGGAGGGTCTGCACGAGAGCGGTGCAGCGGGCGGTGGTCCACGCGATCGCGTCCGGCCCCGTACCACCGTGGCGGACCGCGCGGACGAGCCGATCCACCGCCGCCCGCGCGTCCGGCGCCCGGTCCCGCGCGATGTCGGTGATGGCCTGGAGCGAGTCGTCCAGGTCGACGTCGTTCACTGCCTTTCCCACCCCCCACTGAGCAACCCACGCGCCGAAGCGGCGAAGTAAGGAGTGCCCGGCCGCCACGGGGCCCGAAACCGGTTACCGGTGGCGGGATCGCGACGTGGGCGGGTTTCCGCCATCCGCCGGGGAGCAGAGCCGGTCGGGGCCCGGCCGACACCGGACCCCGACCAGGAATCCCTTTCAGCAGGGCACGTTGGACATGATGTTGCGATAGTCCTCGATGACGCTGACCGTGCCGTGTCCGTTGGTGTACGTCAGCGCCAGCAGGTCACCGACCTGGTTGTTGCGGCCGAAGTCGCTGATCGTGTTCGGCAGTGTGGAGCCGATCCCCCACCGGCACCCGGCCCCGGTCGAAACCGTTGAGTAGTAAGGGTAGAACGCGGCCGGCTGCTTGTCGTCGGTGATCGGTATCTTCGTGCAGCCGGCCCCGGTCACCTGGTTGCACGAGCCGCCGAAGTCGGCCGTCTCGATCCGCGGCAGGTCGGCCTCGAAGGCCGCCTGCTGGTACGGCACCGTGTAGCCGGCGCCGGTACGCGGGCTGGAGAACAGCACCGCGGTCGGGTGGTGCACCGTGTCGCCGTCGGGCCACACCGGTTGGTACGACGGGCCGTCGAAGCCGGCGTTGGTGTCGAGGCAGCCGGTCACCGGCAAGGCCAGCGACTGCGCGGCGCCGAAGCAGGCGTTGTCATCACCGTCGGCCGGTTCCTGGTCGCCGGGGACGCCTTCCAGACCGGAGCAGCTACCGGTGTTCACGTCGATCTTCGTGCAGAAGTCGAAGTGCCCGATCTCGTCGGAGAACGCGACGTTGTAGCTGTGTGCCGTCCACGGTACGCGGGTCTGCGGGCTGGACGTGGAGTACATCGGGTGGAAGTCGTAGGGCAGCGCCTTGCATTGCGTCGTACCGGTACCGGGCGCGAACTTGATCTGCCCGAACCCGTTGGCGGCGCTGGCCGTCATCGAGCCGGACTCGCCGGTCGTCAGGTCGTCCACCTGCGCCAGCAGCCCCTGCGCGGTGTCGTGCATGGTCACCCTGGCCTGGTCGCCGGGGTTGAGGAACAACACCTTCGTCGGATCGGGCTGGCCGGACCCGATGAACTGGAAGTGCAGCGGGTCGGGTGGCCCCTGCGGAACGCCGGACTTCGTCAGGTAGGCGAAGTTGACGTACTCGAGCCCACCGAGAATCTGCGACTGGCAGGTCGGGTTGAGCGACCGGCCGTTGACCGGATCCAGGGAGAGGCTGTCGATCGTCAATGCGACGCATCAGCGCGTCGCGTCGCAAGTGAATCCGGTGAACTGCTGCACGAAGCCCGGCGGGTAGAACTGCAGTTCCATGAACGCGGCACCCGGGTGCCGGGGGCTGACCGCCGGATCCACGATGTTGCTGTCGCTGTCCGGCGTGCAAGTGTTCACCTGCTCCGGGTACGACTCGGTGGGGCCCCGGAGACCGGACGAGTGTCGATCGGCTCTGCCTATCGCTGTTCTCGACCTGGTGAATCAGGGTCACGCTAACCCACTCCCCTCCGGCGTGAAACGGCGTCAACCAGCCATACGGCAGACAGATCAGGGACAATTCGCAGTCCGTCGCGCCACGGGTGGACGCGACCGGGAACAAGCGAAGCACCGACACCGACCGGCCGGCTTCGGGGGAATCCCCAGTCCCCGCCAGCCCACGGGTTCTACGGCTGATCGGTCGGTACCGGTTCGAGTTCGTTCAGCTTGGCGCGGACGCTGCCGGCGTCGGGATGGTCGAGGTCTTCGAAGATGGCCAGGGCCCTCCGGTAGGCCTCCAGGGCCGCCGCGGTATCGCCGAGGGCGCGATGGGCGTCGCCGAGGTGGCTGTGCACCTCCGCCTCGTAGTACCGGTTGCCGATGTCCGCGGCCAGCGCCAGAGCTTGCGTGTAGCAGGCCAGCGCGGGCCCGTGTTCGCCGAGATGTGAGTGTGCGTACCCGAGCGTGTCCAAGGTGGCGGCCCGCCCGTGGGGGTCGCCGAACTGCTGGTTCAGCGCCAGCGCCTGCTGGCAGCAGGAGACCGCCTGCGGGTAGTCACCCAGTTCGGTCTGGCACCAGGCGATCTGGTTGAGGATGTCGGCCTGGCCCCGCAGGTGGCCGCCCACCCGGAAGAGTCGCAGGGCATTCTCGGCGTGCGCCACCGCCTGCGGGTACTGACCGCGTCGCTGCCACAGGTAGGACAGCACGGAGTGGACGTGCGCCTGCGCCACCGGCTCACCAACCCGGGTGGTCAGCTCAAGGGCCCGGCTCAGGTACGGCTCGCCCTCGTCGAACCGACCCAGCCGCAGGTAGGCGCGCCCGAGGTTGCGGTTCGCCAGCGCCTGGCCGATCGGTTCGTCCGTCTGTGCGGTCGCGTCCACGGCGACCCGCGCGGTACGAAGCCAGTCGTGCCAGTGGCCGCGGCGGTGCAGGTAGATGCTCAGGTTGCCGGCCAGCTGCCAGGCGGGCACCGCCAACCCGTTGGCCGCGGCGTGCTCGACCGCCGCCACGAGCACGGCATGCTCTGCCGTGAACCAGTCGAGAGCCGCGGCGTTGTCGGCCGGAGTCTCCGGAACGACGCCGGGCCGTGGTGATGCGAGGACGAGCGGGTCTTCAGCGGGATACAGCATGTTGTCGGCGGCGTGGGCGCTGTGCACGTAGTGGTCGAGGATGCGGCCGGTGGCCTCCCCGTCGGAGGGGTCGGTCGTCGTGGACAGGTCGGCCGCGTATGCGCGCAGCAGGTCGTGCAGCGTGTACCGGCCGGGCACGTGTTCGACGACCAGGTTGGCGCGGGTGAGTTCGGCCAGCGGCGGCCGCACCGCAGCGGGCGGCCAAGCGGTGAGGCTGGCGGCCGCCGGGACAGTGAGATCCGGGCCGGGATGACGGCCGAGCAGCCGGAACAGCCGGGCCGCATCGGCAGTGAGGGCCCGGTAGGACCAGGAGAAGACGGTACGCACGTCGGCGGTGGGAGAGTCGCCGGTCAGCGTCTGCCACCGGTGCTGGGTGTCGCGTAGCTGCTCGGCGAGTACCGCGAGCCGGGTACGCGGGCGCAGCGCGGCGTGCGCGGCGACCAGGGTCAAGGCGAGCGGCAGCCGGGCGCACCGGACGACGATCTCCTCGGTCGCTTCCGGTTCGGCGGCGACCCGGTCACCCAACCGCCTGCTCAGCAGCTGCCGGGCCTCGGCGTCGGTGAGCAGCTCGACGGGTAGCGGCTGGGCGCCGGCGGTGGCGACCAGGCTGGTCAGGCGGTTGCGGCTGGTGACCAGGACCAGGCAGCCGGGCGCGCCGGGCAGCAGGGGCTCCACCTGGACGCTGTCGCGGGCGTTGTCCAGGACGATGAGCATCCGCCGGCCGGTGACCACGCTGCGGTACAGGGCGGTCTGGGCGTCCAGGTCGGTCGGGATCTGGCGCGGCGGTACCCCGAGCGCGTCCAGCAACAGCCGCACCGCCCGGACAGGGTCGGTGACCTGTCCGCCCGGGTCGAACCCGCGCAGGTTCAGGTACAGCTGGCCGTCGGGGAACCGGTCCGCGACCCGGTGCGCCCAGTGCAGGGCGAGCGCGGTCTTGCCCACCCCGGCGGTACCGTCGATGGCCGCGACCCGGGTCGTCGTCCTGTCGGCCGCCGCGGCGAGCAGGGCATCCAGCCCGTCCAGGTGCTCGGTGCGGCCGACGAACCCGGGTGGGTCGGCCGGCAGTTGCGCCGGGACGGCGCCGGCAGCCGACGGTACCGGACGGGGTGGGATGACCGGTTCGCCGCGCAGGATTCGCCGGTGCACATCCTGGAGCTCCGCGCCTGGATCGATACCGAGCTGATCGGCCAACCGGTCCCGCACGTCGGCGTACAGCTGCAGTGCCTCGGCGCTGCGACCGGCCGCGTGCAGGGCCCGCATGAGCGCGGCGGCGACGGACTCGTTGAGCGGATACCGGTCGGCCAGCCCGCCGAGCAGCACGACGGCGGCACCGGGATCGGAGCCGAGCAGGACCCGGGCACAACCGAGCGCTGCCTCGACGTGCTCGCGCGACCACGCCTGCCGGACCCGGTCCGCCCATTCGCCGGACAGGTCGGCAAGCGGCTCACCCGCCACCAGGTCCAGCGCCTCGCGCAGCAGCTCCGCCCGCCGGTGCTCCGGGCACCCGGGATCGCGGGCACGGGCGACCAGCACGCGGAACCGGCACAGGTCGACCTGGTCGGCGGCCACGTCGAGCAGGTAGCCACCGGGCCGGCGGACCAGCGCGGCCGGCCGGCCGGCGTCGGAGTTCGCCTTGTCGAGTACCTTGCGGATGTGTGCGAGGTAGACGCGCAGCGTCGCCGGTGCACCTCCGGGGGCGTCCGGCCCCCACACCCGGTCGATCAGCGTGCCGATCGGTACCGTCCGGCCGGCCTCGGCGGCGAGCACCGCGACGACATGGCGCTCGCGTGGAGTGCCCAGCTTGACCGGACCGGCGGAGGTGTGCAGCTCGACCGGACCGAGCAGACGGAACTCCACCGCTGTTCCTCCACAATGGGCGGCGTTAACGGATCTCCAACGTACCTCCCACGCCGGTACGGAATGCTCGACCCGACGCAAAGGCGACCGGCGCTTGTGGCGCCACCGAGAGGTCCACGGGCGTGTCATTGCGAACGGGGGATGACACGCCCGGATAACGGTGCCGCCAGGGGCAACCCCGGCGGCACCGGGCCGCGGCATCGAGCGCCTGGCCACCCACGTGATCCAGAGCACACCGTGCAGGAGTCGGATTCCCTACGCGAGCACGCCCGCTTGCCGATCGGCATGGACCAAGCAAGGTTCTCGACACGGAGGTGGTTGTGAACGTTGGTTCCGTATCGGGCGGCCCGTCTCTCGTGGAGAGCCTGACCCGCCTTGCGGTGGCGGCTCAGACGGCCAGGCAGACACAGCAGGCGTCGGTAGCGGTCCAGGCGCTCCAGATGCAGGACGTGACATCGGTGGCGACCGGAAGGCTGGACACCTACGCCTAGAACGGCGGTGATGGGGGCGCGTCGCAGCGAACACCAGTGAGGCGGGCGCGCCCACCACCTCTTCCAACAAGACCCCTCGACACCGTCGGAGTCGCTGTCAGTACACCGTCACTCCGTACGCGTTGGCCGCCTCCCGGACGGGCTGGAAGAACGTGGTGCCACCGCTCGTGCAGTCGCCGCTGCCGCCGGAGGTGAGGCCGAGCGCCTTGCTGCCGTCATAGAGCGGACCGCCGGAGTCGCCCGGTTCGGCGCACACGTTCGTCTGGATCAGGCCGCTCACGGTACCGCCGGGGTGACCGCTGTAGCGGACCGTCACGTTCAGCGCGGTCACGGTACCGCTGTGGGTACCGCTGGTGGACCCGGTGCGCTTGACCGACTCCCCCACGACGGCATCCGCGACAGCGAACCCGCCGGGGTGGCTGAGCGCGGTGTTGCTGTACCGGACCAGCGCGTAGTCGTTGCCCGGGAAGCTGAAGTTGACCGTCGGGCCGATCAGCGTGGTGTGGCTGGCGTTGGTGTACCAGGTGCCGACCAGCTTTCCGCAGTGCCCGGCGGTGAGGAAGTAGAAGGTGCTGCCGCTGACGACGTTGAAGCCGAGCGAGCAGCGGAACTGCCCGCCGTAGATGGCGTTGCCGGCGGACAGCAGCGGGGTGAACACACCGGCCGCGCGCTGGACGCGGACGGCACCCGCGTTACCGCCGGCACTGCGCTTGACGGTGGCGATCCCGGCCGCGGAGACGCTGCTGTCGGCGGTCACCACCAGCCGGTCGGCGGCCGCGTCGACGTACCAGGCGATGCCTTCGACGCCGGAGCGCTGCACCGCGTCACGCAGTGCGGTGAGTTGGCCGGCGCTGTACCGCTGCGGGGCGGCTGACGCGGCGGCGGGCAGGGCGAATGCGCCGACGGCGGCCATACCGATGGTTAACGCAAGTAACCGGGCTGTTCGGCCGAGGGTGGGCTTGATCCTCACTGGGTCCTCCTGCGGGGCTGACGGGACCGGCGGGTGGGGTCCCGATCGTTTTCGCCGGAAGACGTGCCATCGCCAGTGCAGCCGGTCCTCCGGCACTCGGGGGTACCCCCAGTATCGGCGCGGATCAATAAGCGCCGCAAACGCTGGCGGTGCTCAGGCCGGGTGGCCGGCCTGCAGATCCTGAACTGCGGAGAACATCAGGGTCGGCACTTCCCGGCCGGTCTCCTGCACCGGTGCGAGGGCAAGGGCGTCCCCTGCGGCCCCGATGTCCCGGCACACCGGGTGAACTTGTCGACCTCGTCCCCGGTCCGCTCGCCGGTACCCGCGTCGGCGGCGGTGACGACGAACATCGGGTAGTCCAGCCCCGCGACGAATTCGCCCACCCCACCACGCTGCCACACGCCGGTGGCGGTGGCAGGCTGACCGGTCAGCGCGCCGTCGCATTGCCGGCCAGGATCTGGTCGATCTGCTCCGAGCGGCCGGGCCGGGCAAGGTGGTACCCCTGACCCAACCGGTACCCCAGCTCCTGCATGCGTTCGGCCTGCTCGGGGCCTTCGATGCCCTCCGCCACGGCGTCCAGGCCCAGCGCGTTCGCGATCTGGGCGACCGCGGTGGCGACCGCGCGCTGCTGGTCGGCCCCGGCGCCGTGGTCGGCCACGAACGACTTGTCCAGCTTGAGGATGTGCACCGGGCAGGTGCGGATCAGCCCCAGCGAGGACTGGCCGGTGCCGAAGTCGTCGAGGGCCAGGCGGACGCCGAACGCCCGTAACGCGTGCAGCGTCTCCAGGCTCTGCCCGCCGGTGAGGACGGCCGTCTCGGTGACTTCGAGGACGAGGTGGTGCGGCTCGAGCCCGGCTTCATGTACCGCGTCGGCCACGTCGTCGGCGAAGCGGGACTCCTGGAGCTGGCGCCCGGAGACGTTGACCCCGACGGTCGCCGGGGACAGGTCGCCGTACGCCTTGCGCCACATAGCCTTCTGCCGGCACGCCTCGCGCAGCACCCAGCGGCCGAGCGGCACGATGAGGCCGGTCCGCTCGGCGGTGGGGATGAAGTCGGCGGGCGCGATCAGGCCGTGGCTCGGGTGCCGCCACCGCACCAGCGCCTCCATGCCGATGACGTGTCCGTCGGCGAGCCGGACGACGGGCTGGTACAGCAGGTGCAACTGGCCGTCGTCGAGCGCCTGGCGCAGTTGCGCGCCGAGCCTGGCGTGTTCGAGGATGCGGGTCGCCATGCTCGGCGCGTACCGCACGAAGCCGGCCTTGCCGGTGTCCTTGGCCGCGTACATCGCGATGTCGGCGTTGCGCAGCAAGGCTTCCGGGTCGTCGCCCGGCTGGGCGTCGGCCACGCCCATGCTCGCCGGCACGAGGAGTTCGTACCCGTCGACCACGACCGGCCGGCTGAGGCTGCCGAGGATGCGTTCGGCGATGCCGTCGATCGCGCTCGGCCAGGACTGCCGCAGCAGAACGGCGAACTCGTCGCCGCCGAGCCGGGCGACGGTGTCCTCGGGCCGTACGCAGTGGCGGATCCGTTCACCGACCGCGGTCAGTACCCGGTCGCCGACGGTGTGCCCGAGGGTGTCGTTGATGCTCTTGAAATCGTCAAGGTCGATGAGCAGCACGGTGAGGCCGCCGCCGGGTCCGGCGCCGTTCGCTCCGGCGCCGCTCGCTCGGGCGCGGTGGTCAAGCGCGGCGTTGAGCCGTTCGGCGAACAGCCCTCGGTTGGCGAGCCGGGTGAGCGCGTCGTGGGACGCCTGGTGGCGCAGCTGATCCTCCTGCTGGCGCAGCCGGTCGACCAGGCGCGCGTTGTCGTTGAAGGCGAGCATCTGCCGTACCACCACGAGCGCCGTGATCGTAATGGCGCCGGCCACGACGAGATAGCGACGGCTGTCGTCCGGGTTCAGCACGGCAACGACCAACAGCACGTCCGTGGCGGCCACCGCGGCGTACGGCAGGAAGCTCACCTGGGGCCGCGGCGGGTGTTCGGACTGCCGCCGGTCGGTCGCGCTCGCCCGGCCCTGCCGCTCCCCGGCGAGCACGATGAGCACCGCGATCAGCGGCACGGACACCTGAGCGGGGACGAGGTACGGCTGATTGGCCACCAGCGTCGCGGTGCCCGCGCTGACCCCGCCCACCACCAGCCCCGCGCCGAGCAGCCGCAGCGCCCCCGGGTCAATCGGCCCGGCACCGGCGAGCACGATCTTGATGGCCGCGAACACGCCGGCGAGGCAGACCACGCCGACCGACAGCGGTACCCAGACGACGTGCGGGCTGCCGTGCGTGAGCAGCGGGCTGAAGCCGACGTACCACATGAGCACGGCGGTGCCGAGCATCACGGTGGCGATGTCGAGCCATAGTCGGGCCCACTCGCTGCGGCTGCGGGAACCGATCGGTATCCGCAGCAGCACCCAGACCGTGTACCCGACGCCGAAGAGGTAGAGCAGCCCGACCGGGGGCGGCACCTTGCCCCCGGTCTGCCCGTGACCGGTGAGGGCGTAGACCGCCTGCAGGACCAGGCCGACGGCCGAGGAGACGCAGACGATGGCGATCCCGTTCCAGAACCGCCGTGCCCCGGCCGGCAGCCCGGCCATCGACGCGGTCCGGTGCACGGCGAGCGCGCTCACCGCCAGTGCCGTAGGCGGTGCGATCCAGCCGAGGACGAGTGGTCCGTACGGCGCGCTCTGGTTGAGGCCGAACCAGACGATGGCGCCGACGGCGAGCAGGCCGACGGCGGGGAGGTACGACCGTCGCGTCCCATTCCCGCTGATCAACAAACCGACTCCGCAACCTGCGCCCAAGAGCGAGCCATATGAGCACTTCACCGTACCGGTCCCGGATACGATCACGCACTCGTCCGTTGGGCAATTCAGGGCCGCCCGCAGGTACCTCCCAGGCTTGTCGCAAGCTGATCGCCCAGGTCCGGGCGCAGTGCGCGGGCCAGCAGCTGCCGCCGGATCAGGCCGACCACGGGCTTTGCCTGCGGTACCAGGTAGAAGTGCCCGCCGTCGAACATGTAGTCGCGGAACGTTCCCCGCGTCAACCGGCCCCACCGCGCAATCCGCTCCGCGTCCACGCGCGGATCGCTCCGCCCCCACAGCGCGGTGATGTCGGCGTCGACCGGGAGACGCCGCGGACCACCGGGTCGTGGAAGATCTCCATCGGGGTACCTCCGTCGCGTTCGACCGAGGCGACGATCTCCTTCGGCACGACCAGGCAGCGCCCGGCCCCGGTCACCGCGGCCCCGTACGGGTGGACACCGGGTCGCCCGTCGGGTACGCCGCGCGTGGGTCGGTGACGAGCTGCTGAAGGGCCTCGAAGAACAGCTCGCCCAAGCGGACGCCGGTACCGGCCAGCGGACTGTCGACGCCCGCGCTCACCACGATCGCCCGCTCCCCGGTACCTGGCGAACGGACCACCTCGACCATGAGCGGGAAGCTGTGCCGGTCGGCGAACCGCCAGTCCCGCGTCCGGATCCGCGCCAGCGTGCCGAGCTCGTCGAACGTGTGGAAGTCGGTGTAGTTGAACGCCGCCTCGAACAGGCTGCGGTCCCGGCCGGCCAGCTGTTGCATCCTGGCCAGCGGGTAGCGGCGGTAGGGCTGGAGTTCGCGCTCGGCCGTGAACGCGGCGCCGATCAGCTCGGCCCAGGTACCCCGGTCCACGGTGACGGCAACCGGTACGAGGTTGAGGAACAGGCCGAGCAGCAGGTCCGAGCCCTCGTGCTCAAGCCGGCCGTTGACCTGTACCCCGCAGGCCACGTCGGGGCCGTCGACGAGTTGCCGCAGCGCCCACAGGTGCGCGGCGAGGAACACGCTCTTGAGCGGGAAGCCGAGCTCGGCGGCCACCCGGCGCAGGTCGCCGTCGAGCGCCTCCGGCAGTACCGTGTGCCACGCGAACCCGTCACCGCCGCGGCCCGGCAGGACGGGCAGCGACGCCGCGGGAAGCCCGCCGACGGTACCGTGCCAGAACCGCGCCGCGGCGGGATCGGCGACGGCGGCCTGCTCCGCGGCGACGAAGTCCCGGTAGCGGCCGGACACCAGCGGTGCCAGCGGAGCACTCCGCCCGCCGAGTTGGGCGTCGTACTCCTGCAGCAGTTCGGTCATCAGGCGGGCGAGACTCCAGCCGTCCAGGACGCTGTGGTGTACGAGCAGCGAGAGCTGGTACGACCGCGCCGTGCGGCGCAGCACATGGCAGCGCACCAGCGGCGGCCGGTCGAGGTCGAACTGCTCGGCCGTCTCGCCCAGCCACCACTCGCGGAGCCGGGCCTCGTGCGCCGCGTCGTCGGCCGGGCCGGACGAGGCGTCCTCCACGGCAAGGGGAATGTGCGCCTCTTGGTGCACGAGCTGCATCGGCTCGCTGAACCTGCCCAGGTTGAAGGAGGTCCGCAGGATCTCGTGGCGGGCGCTCATCGTGGCCAATGACCGCTCCAGCGCCGGCCGGTCGAATTCGCCCGTCACCTGCGCGCTGATGAGGTCGTGGTAGAGACCCGGGGCATCGGCCAGCTCACACTCGAACAGGATGGCCAGCTGCATCGCCGCGGTCGGGTACGCGTCGACGACGCCGGGCGCCAGCGCGGCCAGGTCCGCCGCCGCAAGCTCGGCGGGGGCCGGTGCGGTGGACGGCGCCGCGTCGCACGCCTCCGCCAGCTCGGCGATGGTCGGGCAGAGGAAGATCCGTTCGATGGTCACCGGCAGGCCGGCGGCCCTGGCGGCCACCCCCAGCCGGATGGCCACGATGGAGTCACCGCCGAGCGCGAAGAAGTTGTCGTGCACGCCCGGCTCGTCGATGCCCAGCACCTGCGCCCACACGGCGGCGAGGGCGCGCTCGGTCGCGGTACGCGGGCCGACCCGCGACGGCTCGGGTGCGGCGACGGCCGTGGGTGGTGCCGGTAGGCGGGCCCGGTCCAGCTTGCCGTTGGTGGTCAGCGGCAGCGCCGGTACCTCGACGAGAGCCGCCGGTACCATGTGCGCGGGCAGGTGCTCCAGCAGCGCGGTCCGGACGTCGGCCGGGCGCAGCACCGCCCCGGACGACGGGACCAGGTACCCCACGATGCGCGGCAGGCCCGGGGTGTCCTCGCGCAGCATGCAGGCGGCCGCCCGCACACCGGGCTGGTCGAGCAGCGCGCGCTCGATCTCGCCGAGCTCGATCCGGAAGCCGTTCAGCTTCACCTGGTCGTCCGCCCGGCCGCGGTACTCCAGCTCGCCGTCCGGGGTCCGTACGGCGAGGTCGCCGGAACGGTACAGCCGGTCGCCCGGGGCGCCGAACGGGTCCCGGACGAACCGCTCGGCGGTCAGCTCGGGCCGGTTGAGGTAGCCGCGCGCCACCCCGGGACCGCCGACGTACATCTCGCCCTCGACCCCCGGCGGCACCTCCCGCAGCTCCCCGTCCAGGACGTGTACCCGCAGGTCGGCGATCGGCCGGCCGATGGGACTGATGGAGCCGGCCAGGTCGGACACCTGGATCGGGCGGATCGTGACGTGCACCGTCGTCTCGGTGATCCCGTACATGTTGACCAGCCGGGGCCGGGCGGTACCGTACCCGCCGACCCAGCCCCGCAGCATGGCCGGATCCAGCGCTTCCCCGCCGAAGACGACGTACCGCAGGCCGGTCCCGGGGAAGCCCGCGTCCTCGGCGGCACCGGCCAGCTGCCGGAAGGCGGTGGGCGTCTGGTTGAGGACGGTCACCCGCTCGGCGCGCAGAAGATCGAGGAACGCCACCGGGTCCCGGCTCGTCAGGTACGGGACCACGACGAGACGCCCGCCGTACAGCAGCGGTCCCCACAGCTCCCACACCGAGAAGTCGAACGCGATCGAGTGGAACAGGGTCCACACGTCCTGCGGGCCGAAGCCGAAGTCGTTCTCGGTGGCGGTGAACAGCCGGGTGGCGTTCGCGTGGGTCACCACGACGCCCTTGGACCTGCCGGTCGATCCCGACGTGTAGATGACGTAGGCCGCGTGGTCCGGCCGTACCCCCGTCTCGGGCGGGTCAGCCGGCTCATCGTGCAGCGGTGCGCCCAGCTCGACGAGTGTCCGGCCCGGCCCGGCCAGTGGCGCGCACAGCTCGCCGTCGCCGAGCAGCAACCGGCAGTCCGCGTCGTCGAGGGTCAGCTTCAGCCGGGCGGCCGGATGGCGGGGATCCAGCGGCAGGTATCCCGCGCCCGCCTTGAGGATGGCCAGCACCCCGACAACCAGGTCGACGGTACGCTCCGCGCAGAGTCCGACCAGCCGCTCCGGCTGCGCCCCCCGCGCGCGCAGCCGGTGTGCCAGGCGGTTCGCCGTGCGGTCCAGCTCGGCGTAGGTCAGGCGGCGGGTGCCGTCGGTGACCGCGACTGCGTCCGGGTGCCGCGCCGCCGTGGCCGCGAAGATCTCGTGCAGGCACCGCCCGTCCCACTCCCCCGCCGGCCGCCGGTCCCCTTCCCGCGCCGGCGGCCGGGGCCCCGGCGCGCCTTCGGCGAGGTCGGCCAGCGGCGTGTCCGGCGCCTCGACGGCCGTGGCCAGCAGGTCCAGGTAGCCGTCCAGCATGTGCCGGGCGCGCTCGGCCGCGAACAGGTCGGTGCTGCACTCGGCGGTCACCTCCAGTGCCGTACCGACCTCGTGTACCTCGATCGTCAGGTCGAACTTGGCGGTGCCGTTGTCCAGTGGTACCGGTTCGACCTCGGTACCTTCCAGCCGGGCGTGGGCGCGCCGCGGTCCCTGGTAGGCGAGCGCGACCTGGGCCAGCGGCGCCCGGGACAGGTCACCGGCCGGCGCCAGCTCCGCCACCAGCCGCTCGAACGGGACGTACTGGTGTTCCAGCGCGTCGAGGGTGGTCGCGTGGCCGCTGCCGACCAGCTCCCGGAAGGTACCGTCGCCCGGCCGCAGCCGGATCGGCACGGTGTTGGTGAAGAACCCGACGACATCCTCCAGCGCCGGGTCCGGCCGGCCGGCTGTCGGCGAGGCGACGAGCAGGTCCCGGCGGCCGGTGAGCCGGCGCAGCAGGACGGCGAACGCGGCGAGGCACACCGCGTACGGCGTGGTGCGCGTCGCGACGGCCAGGTCGCGGACCGCCGGGAGCACACCGTCCGGGGTACGGGTCGTGATGCGCCGGCCGCGGTGGCTGCGCAGGGCCGGGCGGGGGTGGTCGGCCGGCAGCTCCAGCTCGGTCGGCACGCCGGCCAGGCGACCGCGCCAGTGGCCGAGCAGGTCGGCCAGCACCGCCGATCCGGCCAGGTCATGCTGCCAGCGCGCGAAGTCGCGGTACTCCAGGCGCAGCTGCGGCAGCGGCGCGCGGCCGCCGGCGAGGCGGGCCTGGTAGAACTCGGCCAGTTCGCGGTCGAGGATGTCGACGGTCAACCCGTCCGACACCATGTGGTGCAGGACGACGGTGACCAGGTGGCGGTCCTCGCCGGTACGGAACACCAGGCAGCGCAGCAGCGGGGCCGTGCCCAGGTCGAGGTGCTCGGCCGCCAGCCGTTCGGACCGCTGCCGCGCCACAGCCTCCGGGTCCGGGTGGTCGCGCAGGTCCACCAGCTGCAGCGGGGGCAACGCGTCGGCCACGCGGGCGGTGAGCCGGCCCTCCACGAGATGGAACGACGTGCGCAGCTGCTCGTGCCGGCGGACGAGGTCCTCGAACGCACCGCGCAGCGCCGCCACCTCGACCGGCCCGCGTACCCAGGTCGCCAGCGGCACGTTGTAGGCCACCCCGCCGGTGTCCAGCCGGTCGAGGAACCACAGCCGTTGCTGGCTGAGCGACGGTACCGGCGACGCCCCGGCCTGCCGGTGCAGCGGCGCAAGCCCGGCCGGGGTACCCACGTGCCGACCGGCGACGAGCCGCGCCAACCCGCGCACCGTCCCGGCCACGAACAGGTCCCGAAGCGACAGGTCGAGGCCGTAGCCGGTGCGGACCCGGGCGACGATGCGGGCCGCGTGCAGCGAGTTGCCGCCGAGCTCGGTGAAGTCCGCGGCCGGGTCGACGGCCGCGACGCTGAGTATCTCGCACCACAGCGTCGACAGACTGCGTTCGAGCGCGGCCGGATCGGGGTGGGTCATCGGGTGTACTCCTGGGATCTCGTCGGTACCGGAACGGACTGTTGCTCGGTCACACGGCCTGACCGGTGGGCCGGACCACGACGGTGTTGACGTCCACACCGCGCGGCTGGCCGATCACCCACACCACGGAGTCGGCGATCTGCTCGGCGGTCAGGTTGTTGCCTTCGGGCGCCCCGCCGACCGGGCCCCAGAAGTTGGTCTCGACCCGGCCGGGAGCAACCAGGGTGACGCCGACCCCGTCGGCGGTCACCATGCGACGGGCGTTCTCGGCGAGGCCGGTCACCGCCCACTTGGTCGCGCCGTAGATGTTGCCCGGGGTGTACACCATCCCGGCAACGCTGCCGATCAGCACGATCCGGCCCTGTGTCTCCTTCAGGGCGGCCAGGGACGCCCGGATGAGCAGCGCCGGCCCGAGCACGTTGGTGAGCACCATGTCGCGCCACCCGACCGGGTCGCCGGTGTCGAGCGCGTCGTGGGTCGCGTACCCCGCGTTGGCGACCGCGACGTCCAGCCGGCCGAAGCGCGCCACGGTCGACTCCACCGCCGACACGACGGCCGCGTACTCAGCGGCGTCGCCGGCCACCGCCAGCAGCCGGTCCGGCGCGTCGGCCTCCTCGACGAAACGCTCCAGGCGGCCGGGGTCACGACCGGTCACGGTGACCGCGTGCCCGAGCGCGAGCAGCCGCCGGGCCGTGGCGGCTCCGATGCCGCTCGCTCCGCCGGTGATCAGTGCTACGGGAAGATCCGCCATGTCGTGCCTCCACAGGTCGCGGGTTGGTGCCGGAGTTCCTCCGGCGGGTTACCAAAGTGTGCGCGGTGGGGTTCCGGCGGCTCACCGCGGCCGGCGCCCGGCGATCCGGATGGGTAGCCTCTCCAGGCCGCGGCTGATCGAGCTGTCCGCCACCCACGTCAGCTCCTGGGCCGGTACCGCGAGATCGAGCACCGGCAGCCGACGCAGCAACGTGGCGAACGCCACCTGCCCTTCCAGCCGGGCGAGCGGGGCGCCGGCGCAGAAGTGCGCGCCGTGCCCGAAGGCCAGGTGCCGGTTCGGCGAACGGGTGATGTCGAAGCGATCCGGGTCCTCGAATGCGGCCGGATCGCGGTCCGCGGCCGAGATCGACAGGTGGACGAAGGCGCCCTTGGGAATGTCGACCCCACCCAGGTGCATGTCCTCGGCCGCGACCCGCAGGGTACCGCGGTCCACCGACCCCTCGTAGCGCAGGAACTCCTCGACGGCGGACGGCACCAGGGCTGGTTCCGCCCGCAACCGGGCCAGCTGGTCAGGGTGGCGCAGCAGGGCCTCCATGCCGTTGCCGATGAGGTTCGCGGTGGTTTTGTGGCCGGCGATGATGAGGAAGATGATCGTGGAGATGAGCTCCTCGTCACTGAACATCCCGTCGGTGTCGGCGGCCCGTACCAGGTCGCCGATGAGGTCGTCACGGACGTTCCCCGGCGCATCGGCGCGGCGAACCGCCAGGACCTTCGTGAAGTAGTCGACGACCTCGTCGTTGACCAGCCGGCGCTCGCGTGCCTGCGCCCCCTCCTGGCTGGGGTCCTGGCTGAGTACCCGGCCCCAGCGCAGGAACAGCGGCCGATCCTCGTACGGGATCCCGAGAAACTCGCAGATCACCATGAGCGGCAACGGAAACGCGAACGCGGGCAACAGGTCCAGCTCGCCGCACTCCGGGAAGGCGTCGATGAGATCGTCGGTCAGCTCCTGGATGCGCGGGCGCAGCAGCGCCATCCGCCGGGGCAGGAAGGCCCTGCTGACCAGCTTTCTCAGCCGGGTGTGCTCGGGGGGATCGGCGAGCAGCATGTTGCTCGCGAGGACCGAGCTGTTCGCCAGCGTCTGGTCGCGGAACCAGTCCGGGGCGTTGGCCAGACGCTTCGACAGCCGCGGATCGGTGAAGGCGCGGGTGGCGGTGTCGTGGTCGACGACCACGTATGCGGTCGCCCCCCGGGGAAAGTCGATGGGGTGTACCGGGCCGTGCGCGCGCAACCGCGCGTTCTCCGGGTGCGGATCGGCCCCGGGACAGGTGACGAACTCGGTCGCCACAGGCTCTGCGGGCTCTGATGTCATTGGTACGGTCATGCGACCATCTCCTCGGGTGCGGGCAGCCGGCGGATGCGGCGGGTGAGCGTCGGCAACGCCGCCAGCGTCGAGACGGCGCACATCATGAGGAAGACCCAGATCGGGCCGCCGGTGTCGAAGATCGATCCGATCGCGAAGATCCCGATCGGCTGGGCGACGTAGGACAGGAACATGACGGCCCCCATCACGCGCCCCTGCAACCGGTCCGGCACCAGTACGGCGACGTAGGCGAAGAACAGCGCGTTGACGATCGGGCCGCGCAGGAAGACGCTGGCGAGGATGAATCCCAGCGGCAGGACCCCGGGTACCACGGCCAGCGCGAGGGCGGCCACCGGACCGGACCACGCCGCCATCAGGAACAGCGTGGAGGCCCGCAGCCGGGCCAGTGCGGTGGTGGCCAGCATCGCACCGACCAGGCCGCCGCCGCCGGCGATGGCCAGCATGAGCCCGACGGTGGACTCCGGCGCTCCGCGCTGCTTCGCGGTGGCGATCAGCGCGAGGAACGCTCCCGTGTGGTTGAAGGCCATGTTGGAACCCATGACCCAGACCATCCAGACGAGCAGCACCGGCTGGCGGACGACGTAGCGGAAGCCCGCCACCACGTGGCGCCGGTCCTCGTTGCCGGTCAGCGCCGCCTGCATCGGCTTGCGGATGAACCACAGCAGCGTGGCCGAGCAGGTGAAGGCCAGGGCGGTGGCGACGAACGGGATCGCCCGGCCGACCGCGAACAGCGAACTGCCGATCGGGGTACCGACGACCGTGGCGCCGAGCGGACGGACCTGGTTCTGGGCGGTGGCGCGGGTGAGGTGGGAGCGCTGCACGATCTGTTTGATCCCGGCCAACGCCGCCGGTTCCGAGATCCCCACGCATGCGGCCGAGCCGACCACGATGACGAAGACCAACGGGATGCTCGCCAGGTCGAGCGCGATCAGCACGCTGAACAGGCCGAGCAGGACCACCCGGGCGGTGTCGCAGGCGATGAGCAACCGGCGGCGGTCGATCCGGTCGGCGAGGGCGCCGCCGGTGATCGCGATGAACCCGACCACGCCGAGCTGAACCGCGCCGACCGTACCGGCGTAGGTGGCCGAGCCGGTGACGGCCAGGATCAGCAGAGGGTAGGCGACGTCGGCCGTCTCCTTGCCGATGCTCGCGAAAAACCTGCTGATCCACAGCGCCTGGAAGTCGTGGTTGCGGATCAGCGCATGGACGGGGACGTCCGCCCCGAGGATTCCACTGTGGAGGTTGCGGGCGGTGCTCCGCGGATCGGCCGGCGGCCGCGGGCGGTGGTACCGCGGGGCGGCGTCGTACCGCGGGGCGGGGTCGGGTGGCGGAACCTGGTCGGTGGGCGGGGCGGTGGGCGGGGGGATGGTCGCGTGTCGCGGCACGTACCCCACCGTCGAGGACGGATTCACGTGCTCAGCGACCTCCTGTCGAGTTGGCCGGCTCGGGCAGGGCCGACCGCAGCTTCTCGGCGAGGTCCCGGACGTGCGGTTCGGCAAGGATCGACCAGTGGTCTCCGGACATCGGGTGGACCTGCACGTCGGAGTACAAGGTGGCCAGGTCGCGGCGCAGGTTCTCGGCGCCGCGCCGGTCCACCCCGGCCCGGAACACCACGGCGGGGCAGGGTACCGGCGCGGGCCGGTACCGCAGCAGGGCGCCGAGGCTGGCCACGAACCGGCGGCGCAGCTCCGGCGCCCGGCGCAGCCGGCCGCCGATGGTGCCGATGCCGAGGATCGCCTCGGCCTGCAGCCGGAGGGTGCCGGCGAGGAACCCGGGCGCGGTGGCGATCGGTAGCCCTTTGCGGGCGGGGGCGTACCCGTCCACGAAGACGAGGGTCTCGACCGCCGCGCCACGGTCGATGAGCTGGCGCGCCATTTCGTGCGCCACCACGGCGCCGAAGGACCAGCCACCGAGCGCGTACGGTCCGCAACCCTGGACGACGAGCGCGGCGTCGACGTGTCCGGCGGCGATCTCCTCGATCCGGGGGAACACCGGATGCCGGGCCGCGCGGCCGGCCGGCTCCAGCCCGAAGACCGGGCGGCCGGCGTCGAGGTGCCCGGCGAGGGTCCGGTAACCGGCCGTGGTACCGGTCGCGTCGGCGGCCAGGAACAGCGGCCGGCCCGCGCCGCCCTCGCGCAGCGGCACGATGCCCGGCACCGGGCCGCCTGCCGCGGACCGGTGCCGCCGGACCAGCTCGACCAGCCGGCCGAATGTCGGTGCTGTGGTGAACTCCGCGACGGTGACGGCCGAGGCGGTCTGTTCCCGTACCCGGTTCACCAGGGTGACCGCCATGAGCGACTCCCCGCCGAGCGCGTAGAAGTCGTCGGTTTCGGTCACGGACGGTACGCCGAGAGCCGCGCACCACAAGCGTTCCAGCACGGTCCGGAGCCCGTCCCGGGTACCGGCCGCCGGGTGCCGCTGCCGGTTGGTCGTGGGCGCCCCGGCGCCGAACCGCCCGGCGCTGGCCCGCCCGGCGCCGTCGGCTTCCGGGTCGCGTGAGTCCAGGGGCTGTGCGGGCAGGGCGCAGCGCACCGGCCGTTCCGCGGCGAGCAGGTCGGCCAGGTCGATGTCGGCGCCGTGCTCCCACAGCGTGCCGAGCGCCCGCAGCAGGTTGCGCTCCTCCGGCGGCCGGCCGAGCAGCGGGAGGGCCACCCGGTCCGCGGTCCAGTTCCGGTGCCGGCGGGCCGCTCCGGTCATCGAGGTACCGGCCCCCAGTTCGATGAGGATGTCGCAGCCGGCCGCGAGGACGGTCGCGATCCCGTCGTCGAGGCGGACCGTCCGGCGAAGCTGCCGCGCCCAGTAGTCGGGCGAACCCAGGGACTGCGCGTCGGCCAGTTCGCCGGTGACCGTGGACACCATGGGCAGCGACGGTGTGCGGTGCGGTGTCGACGCCACCGCGTCGCGCAGCGCCCGGGTCGCCGGCTCCATCGTCACCGAGTGGAAGGCCCGGTCGGTGTCGATCAGCCGGGTCTCGAACCCGGTCAGGGCACCGCCGGCCAGGAGTCTGTCCATGGCGGCCCAGGCACCGGAGATGACGGTACGTTCCGGTCCGGCCACGGCGACGGCGACGGGCCCGTCCGATCCGATCCGCGCACGCACCTCGTCGACCGACGCGCTGACCGCGGCCATCCGGCCTGGTTCGGTGGCGCGCATCGCGGAGGCCCGTTCGTACACGACGGCGGCGGCGTCCGACGGCGTCCACAGTCCGGCGAGGGTCGCGGCCGTGTACTCGCCGATGCTGTTGCCGAGCAGCAACGCCGGGGTGACGCCCCAGTCGAGGAGCCGCCGGCCGAGGGCGTAGCCGAGGGCGAGTACCCCGAGTTGCTGGTGCACGGTGTCGGTGAACCAGCCGGCCGGCGCCGCGCCGTCGGTGACCACCGGCGACAGGTCGATGCCGTACCCGTCGCGCACCGCGTCCGCGACCTCGGCGAAGTACCCGGCAAATCCGGGGAGCAGCCGGTACGCGGCCGCTCCGGCGGCGTGGCCGAGCGTCCCCTGTCCGGGAAAGAGAAAGGCGATCCGGTCACCGGAACCCCGCTGCGGCGGGTCCGCGGTGGCGCGCAGCAGCCGGTACGCCTCGTCCCGGCTGTCCACCACGAGCGCCTGGCGGTGGCTGAAGCGGCGCCGGCCGGCGAGGGTCCACGACATCTCCACCAGCGAGGCGCGCGGCCGCGAGCCGAGGTGCTCGGCGAGGCTGCGGCGCAGCCGGGCCAGCGCGTCCACCGACGGGCTGGACAGCGCCAGGATCCGGGCTCCCGGCCGCGGTTGCGGCCCGGTCCGCCGCGGTGCTGCCGCGACGATGACATGGGCGTTGGTACCGCCGACGCCGAACGAGCTGATGGCGGCCAGCCGGGCGCCGTCGGCGGGCCACGGTCGCCGTTGCGCGCACACCCGGAACGGTGTGGTCTCGATCTTCAGCAGCGGGTTCGGGGCGCGGTAGTGGAGCGTGGGGACCAGTTCCCCGTGTTCCAGCATGAGCACCGTCTTGATCAGACCGGCCACGCCCGCGGCGGAGCCGGTGTGACCGATGTTGCTCTTGACCGCGCCGATCCAGCACCAGCCGGTGCCGTCGGTGGCGGTGTGGAAGGCGTCCGTCAACGCCTGTACCTCGACGGGGTCGCCGATGCGGGTACCCGTCCCGTGCGCCTCGACGTACCGGATGTCGGCCGGATCGACGCCGGCCACCCGCTGGGCGAGCAGGATCGCGTCGCGCTGGCCGGATATCGACGGCGCGGTGAAGCCGATCTTGTCGGCACCGTCGTTGTTGATCGCCGAGCCGCGGATCACCGCGGCGATGCGGTCCCCGTCGCGCAGCGCGTCGGCCAGCCGCTTCAGCACGACGATCCCGACCCCGTCGCCCGGTACCGTGCCCGCCGCGTTCTCGTCGAACGGCCGGCAGTGCCCGTCCGGTGACAGGATCCCGCCCTCCTGGTACAGGTAGCCGCACTCGTCCGGTGGCGCCACCGAGACACCGCCGGCCAACGCGGCGTCGCACTCGTACGCCTGCAGGCCCTGGACCGCCATGTGCACCGCGGTCAGCGAGGTCGAGCACGCGGTCTGCACGGTGAGCGCGGGTCCGCGCAGCCCGAGCTTGTACGCCACCCGGGTGGTCAGGAAGTCCTGGCGCTGCCCGATGATCCGGGCCAGCGGATCGACGCCGTCCGGGCCGCCGCCGGCACTGGTACCTTCCGCGCCGGCGTACACACCGATCCACCCGGGGAACCGGGCCGGGTCGATGCCGGCGTCGTCGATCGCCTCGGCGGCGCATTCGAGGAACACCCGGTGCTGCGGATCGATGGTGGCCGCCTCGGCGCGGCTGTACCCGAAGAACGACCAGTCGAAGTTGCGGGACCCGGCCAGGACGCCCCGGGCCGGGACGTAGTCCACCCGCCGTACCAGCTCCGGATCCGCCCCGCCGGCCACGAGGTCGTCGCGGTCGAAGTGGGTGATCCCCTCCGTGCCGTCCCGCAGCGCCGCCCAGAAGCCGTCCACGCCGCTCGCCCCGGGGTACCGGCACGCCATGCCGATGACCGCGACCGCACCCTCGGCTTCCACCGTCACCTCCGCCCCGCCTGGTGCTGCAGCCGGTTGCGCCGGGCGGTGGCCCGGTCGGCGGCGTCCAGGCTGTGCGCCACCGGCCGGGACGGCTGCCCACCGGACTCCCCCAGGAACCTGGCCATCGTCCGCACCGTGCAGTTCTCGAAGAGGCGTTGGATCGGCACCTCGACGCCGAACTCGCGGCACAGTTCGGCGTGCAGGGTCACCAGCTTCAGCGAGTTGCCGCCCGCGTCGAAGAAGTTGTCGTCGGCCCCGATGGCTTCCATGCCGAGCAGCGCGGACCAGATGGCGCCGACGCGACGCTCCAGCTCGCCGCGCGGCGTCTGTCCACTGTGGACGGTGGGCGCCGCGGTACCGGTGTCGACGGCGCCGTCCCGGTACCGGCCGGCCGGACCGGGCGTCTCCAGCACGCCGTCCGGGTCGCGGACAGCGGCGCCGAGCACCTCGACGTAGGCGCGCGCCAGGTCGGCCGCCGCGGCCGCGGAGAGCCGGTCACCGCGGTACAGCAGGGAGCCGGTCAGCCGGTCACCGGCAACCGTCAGGCCGACGGTCACCGCGAACTTGCCGACCGCGCCGACGGTACCCGTGGTGGTCAGCGGCGTCAGGTGACAACCGCCGACCTCCGGTGGGGTCGCCGGGTGTACCTGCGGCGCGAGGACGACGTCGAGGTACGGCGTGGACCCGGCGGAGCGGGGCGGGTTGAGCGCGTCCACGACCGAGCCGAAGGGGACGTCCTGGTCCTCGATCGCCTGCAGCACGTCGTCCCGGGTCGCGGCCAGCAGCTCGGACAACCGCGTGCCGGCCGCCGATCGTGACCGCACCACGACCATGTTGAG
Source organism: Actinomycetota bacterium (assembly GCA_005885555.1). Taxonomy (GTDB): domain Bacteria; phylum Actinomycetota; class Actinomycetes; order Mycobacteriales; family Micromonosporaceae; genus AC-43. The sequence goes on along the minus strand of VAWN01000025.1, from coordinate 26,307 downwards.
GCAGGGTCCGAGGACCCCGTCCAACCCGTTCGCGGAACGGATGTCGGTCGGGAACCCGAAGGTCAGGTCGTCGCTTCCGGTCCACCGGTGCAGCGCACCGGCAAGGGCCGCCGCGGCAACCATGAACCAGGACATCCCGAACCGGGCCTGCACCGGGCGCATCAGCGTGAGCAGATCGTCGGGCAGGTCCAGGGGTACCACACCGGGCGGTTCGCTCCACTGTGGACGGTCCAGCGGCAACCGGCCCGGCGCACCGTGCAGGCGCTTGACCCACCGGTCCAGGGCGGCGGGGTCGGCCGACCCGGCGGCCTCGACGACGTCGCGGTACTGCTTCGGCGCCGGTTCGGCCGCCGTGTCGGCCACCGTGTCGTCCGCGTAGTAGCGGCGCAGCTCGTCCAGCAGGATCGCCAGGGACGAGAGGTCGAAGACGATGTGGTGGACGGTCAGCGTGAGGATCTGCCCGTCCGGGGTGTCGATGAGCCCGGCCCGCAGCAACGGCCCCGTCGCGAGGTCGAACGGCCGGTCGGCCTCGGCGCGCAGGCACGCCGTGAGTTCCCCGGTACCGGCACAGCTTTGCCGATGGACGACCGGCCGCCACGGTGCCCCGACGACCTGGCGCAGCTCTCCGCGCCGATCGGCGAAGGTGGTCCGCAGCGCCTCGTGGCGCGCGACGACCCGGGCCAGTGCCACGGCGAGCCGCGCCGCATCCAGCTCACCGGCCACCCGCCAGGCGAACGGCACGTTGTAGAGGGCCGGTTCGGGTTCGAGCTTCAGCGCGACCCAGATCCGCTGCTGGAAGTCCGTCGCCGCCACCTCGACCGGGGCGGTCGCCGTCCCGGACGGCCCCGAGGTGTCGGTCCTGTCGAGGGTGTCGGTCCCGTCGAGGAAGGCCGCCAGGTCGGACAGGCATGGACGGTCGAACAGGTCGCGCAGGCGCAGCTCCACGCCGAGGCGTTCGCGGATCCGCGCGACGAGCGTGATGCCGCGCAACGAATGCCCGCCGAGCTCCCAGAACGACGCGTCGCCGGACGTCACGGGTACCTCAAGCAGTTCCGACCACAGCTGCGCGAGCTGCCGTTCGGTGGCTGTCTCCAGTCCGCGCGAGCCGTCGGCCGGGCCACCGCGGCCGCCGAACTCCTCGGTGAGCAGGGTCTCGATCCGGCCGCGGTCCGCCTTGCCGGTCGGGCCGATCGGCAGCTGGTCCAGCACCAGCCAGTGCGATGGCACCATGTACCCGGGCAGGCGCTCGCCCAGCCGTGCCGGCAGCGTCGCCGGCAGTTCCGCCGCGGGTACCGCGGACCGGGCATCGGGCAGTACCGCCGCGAACAGCTGCGCGGCCGTCCCGTCGCCGACCTTCGCCACGAACGCCGCATCGGCGAGCCCGGTCGCCACGACCGCCTGTTCGATCTCGTCCAGCTCGATCCGGAACCCGCGCAGCTTCACCTGCCGGTCCCGGCGGCCGAGCATCTCCAGGGCGCCGCCGGGCAGCTCGCGTACCACGTCGCCGGTCCGGTACACCAGCTCGCCGGTACCGGGTTCGGTGACGAACCGCTCGGCGGTCAACTCCGGCCGGTGCAGGTAACCGAGCGCCACACCGGGGCCGCCGATGCACAGTTCACCCGGCGTGCCGGCCGGCACCGGCGACAGGTCATCCGCGAGGACGTGCAGCGAGGTCTGCTGCAGCGCGAAGCCGATCGGCACCCGGTCGAGGCCGGCCAGGCTGTCCCGGGTGCACTCGAAGTACGTCGCGAAGGCGGTGGCCTCGGTGGGCCCGTACCCGTTGACCAGGCGCCCCGGCGGCCCGGCGGCCAGTACCCGGCGGGTGGCGGACAGGTCGAGCTGCTCACCCCCGACCACGAGGTTGCGCAGGGTCGAGAAGGCGTCCGGTTCCTCCCACGCCACCGTGTGGAACAGCGAGGTGGTCAGGAACATGGTGGTTATCCGCTGGTCCCGGACGAGCGCGATCCACTCGCCCAGGCTCACGTCGGTGACCGACGGGAAGGGTACGACGGTGCCGCCGGCGGTCAGCGTGGACCAGATCTCGCACGTGGTCACGTCGAAGGCCGGGTTGCAGGTGTTGGCCACCCGGTCACCGGCGTCGACCGGACAGTACCGCGCGCCGGTCACCAGCCGGACCACCGCGCGGTGCGGTACCACCACACCCTTCGGACGGCCGGTCGAACCCGACGTGTACGTGACGTAGAGCGGGTCCTCACCGGCCGCGTCGCACTCCGGTGCCCGGATGTCACCGGGGTACCCGGTGCCGCCCGCCCACGCCGTCAGCGTGCGTACCGAGGACGGCACCCGGCCGCCGGCGGTGTCGTCGCGGACCACCGCCGCCCCCGCCCCGGACTCGGCGAGGATCCCGGCGACGCGCTCGGGCGGCGCGTACGTGTCCAACGGAAGGTAGGCGGCGCCGGCCCGCGCGATGCCGAGGAAGGCGACCACCAGGTCCACGGACCGGTCGAGGTCGACCGCCACCGTGTGCCCCCGGCCGACGCCCATGGCGGCCAGCGCGCCGGCCAGCTCCCCCGACCGCCGCCACAGCTGCGCGTACGTCACGGAGTCGCCGGCGACCGGATCGTGCACGGCACACGCGTCGGGTCGGCGCCGCACCCACTGCTCGACGAGCGTGGGTACGCCGGGACTCGGGTCGTGCTGCTGGCCGGCTCCGCGGGTTCCGCCGGCCACGCCGGCTGCGCGGGTTCCGCCGGCCACGACGGCTCCGGCGGTTCCGCCGGCTGCGCCGGTCCGGCCCGGGTCGGACAGGCGCCGGCGGTCCACCTTCCCGTTGGCGGTCAGCGGGATTGCGGGTACCAGCACGACCTCGGCGGGGACCATGTACTCCGGCAGGCTGCCGGCGAGCTGGCCGCGCAGCGCCTCCGGCTCGGGCGGTGCACCGGGGTCGGCCGGTACGACGTACGCGGTGATGCGCCCGCCACCGGCGTCGAGTCGCTGGGCCACCACGGCGGCCCGGGACACCTGCGGATGCCGGGAGAGTAGCGACTCGATCTCCCCGGGTTCGATCCGGAACCCCCGGATCTTCACCTGGTCGTCGACCCGGCCCAGGTACCGCAGCCGACCCTCGCCGTCCCACCGCACCAGGTCACCGGTGGCGTACATGCGGCTGCCAGGCGGCCCGAACGGGTCGGGAAGAAAGCGCTCCCGGGTCAGGTCGGGTCGGCCCACGTAGCCCCGGGCGACGTGCTCACCGCCCACGTGAAGCTGCCCCACGGTACCCGGTGGCACGGGCCGGCCATCCGCGTCCAGGACGTACAGGCGGGTGTGGTCCATCGCCGCGCCGATGGGCACATCGTCCTCAATGGACGGTCCAGGGTGGATCTGATAGCGCGTGGCGAACGTCGTCGTCTCCGTCGGGCCGTACCCGTTGAAGACGACGATTGCCGGGCACGCCGCCGCCACCCGGGCCACGGCCTGCGGGGAGACCACGTCACCACCGGTCCACACCTCGCGCGCCCCGGCCAGGCAGCCCGGGTCGCCCTCGGCCAACGCGGCGAACAGCCCCGCGGTCAACCACAGCGCGGTGATCCGACCGGCGCCGGCCAGCCTGCGCAGGAGCAGGGAGTTGACCTCCTCGTCGGCGATGACGACCCGCCCACCGGACAGCAGCGGTACCCACAGCTCGTACGTCGAGGCGTCGAAGGCGTATGGCGAGTGCAGGAGTACCCGGGTGTGCGCGCCGCGCCGCCAGATCCGGTCCAGGGCGAGCGCGAGGACGTTGCGGTGGGTCACCATGACGCCCTTCGGTTCCCCCGTGGAACCGGAGGTGTGCATGATGTACAGCACCGCGCGCGGATCGGGCCGCGGGTTCACGAACGTCGCGCCGTCGGCGGTACCCTCGGGAATGTCCTCGCCCCCGGTGCCGTCGGGCACGACGAGCAGCGTCCGCTGGCCCGACACCACCTCGTGGTCCCGGCTTGCGTTGTCGACCGCGAGCAGCACGCAACCGGCCCCGCCCAGGATCGACCGCATCCGCGACGCGGGGTACCGGTGGTCCAGCGGGACGTACGCGGCACCGCACTTCGCCACCGCGAGCAACGTGACCACCAGCTCCGGGGAGTGGTGCATGAGGACTGCGACGCGGTCACCGGGCTGCACGCCGTGCCGGGTCAGTCGCCGGGCGAGGCGGTCGGTCCGCGCGTGCAGCCGCGCGTAGGTGATGGTGCCGCCCGCCCATTCCACGGCGACCGCGTCCGGCGTCTGCCGGGCCTGCTGTTCGAAGAGCTGTGCCACGGTCACGTCCGGCAACGGTGGGACCGTGTCGTCGCCGTACCCGGGATAAGTTTCGCGGTTGATCGTCGTTCCCCCGTCTCGATGAACCGGCGGTGGCCACCGGTTCCTCTGCCAACGATTTCCGTGCCGCAAGCCTTTTGAGGAGCCGGTCCGGACGGTCCGGGCGGGTGGGCGGCCACGGGCAGGCCTGTGAGTGCGTCAAGAATCGTGGATATTGGTAGCGCAGACCAGAACGTTGACCCATCGTTGGTCCGTACTTTGCCCAGCCGGACCGACGACCGCCCGGGTTCCCCCGGGGCGGGAAGGGGAGGCGGCCGCATCAGTCCACACGGGGAGGCTAGGTGTTCGGTCAGGTCGTTCGTTCCCACCGCCGACGGCTCGGATTGACTCAGGAGGATCTGGCCGGTAAGACCGGCCTCAGCGTGCCCAGCATCGGGAAGATCGAGGCGGGTCGGGTCGCCGCGCCCCGCCAGTCGACGGTACGGGTGCTGGCCGATGCTTTCGGGTTGAGCGGACCGGAGCGGAACCGGTTCCATGCGGCCGCCGCCGATCAGGGCGGCGAGGAGCCGGTAGGACGGTCCGTGCCATCCCAGTTACCCACAGACGTATCCGGGTTCACCGGCCGGGAACGCGAACTGCGCGAGCTGGACGGCCTGCTGGCCCTGGCGAAGGAGCCGGAGCGGCCGGTCGTCATCGCGGCGGTGTCCGGTACCGCGGGGGTGGGCAAGAGCGCCCTCGTGGTGCGCTGGGCACACCACGTACGCAAGGCTTTTCCCGACGGCCAGCTGTACGTCAACCTGCGCGGCTTCCACCCGGACGGGCTGCTGCTGGAGCCCGCCGAGGCCATCCGGGACTTCCTGGACGCCCTGGTCGTACCGCCGCAGCGCATCCCGACCGGGCTGAGCGCGCAGGCCGCCCTGTACCGCAGCCTGCTGGCCAACCGGCGGATCCTCGTGGTCCTCGACAACGCCCGTGATGCCGAACAGGTACGGCCGCTGCTGCCCGGCTCGTCGCAGTGCCTGGTGTTGGTGACCAGCCGCAACCAGCTCACCCCGCTGGTCGCCGCGCACGGCGCGCACCCGATCACCCTCGACATCCTGCCGGTGGAGGACGCCCGGAAGCTGCTGGCCCAGCGGCTGGGCGACGACCGGGTCGCCACCGAACCGGACGCCACCACGGACATGATCACCGCGTGCGCCCAGTTGCCGCTGGCCCTGAGCATCGCCGCGGCCCGGGCCCGGCATACCCGGTTCCCGCTGGCCACACTCGCCGCCGAGCTGGGCGAAGCCGGGCAACGGCTGGACGCGCTGGATGCGGGCGACGAGGCCAGCCAGGTACGGGCGGTGCTGTCCTGGTCCTACGCGGCGCTGACGACGCAGGCGGCCCGGCTGTTCCGGCTGCTCGGCCTGCACCCCGGCCCCGACGTGTCGACCGCTGCGGCGGCCAGCCTCGCCGGCCGGCCGGTACCCGTGACCCGCCGGCTGCTCACCGAGCTCGTCCGCGCCAGCCTCCTCACCGAGCACGCCCCCGGCCGGTATGCCTTCCACGACCTGCTGCGCGTCTACGCCGGTGACCTCACCGGCAGCATCGATCCGGACGACACCCGGCGGGCAGCGGTCGCCCGGCTGCTGGACCACTACACACACACCGCGTACGCCGCGACCCGACTGCTCAACTCGCATCGCGACCCGATACCGCTGCAGCTGGCCCCGGCCGCCCCGGACAGCCGTCCCCAGCACCTCACCGACGACCGGGAAGTGACAGCCTGGTTCACCGTGGAGCATCCGGTGCTGCTCGCCGCTGTCCGGCAGGCTGTCGACGCCGGGTTCGACAGGCACGCCTGGCAGCTCGCGTGGAGTCTCACCACGTTCCTGAACCGGCGGGGACACTGGCACGACCTCGCGGTCGCGTGGGAGGCCGCCCTGCGCGCCGGCGACCGGCTGGCCGACGAGACCGCGCAGGCATACGCCCACCGGCTCTCCGGAGCCGCGGCGACCCTGCTCGGCCGGCACGACGATGCCGACGAGCACCTGCGGCACGCCCTCACCCGGTACGCCGCGGCCGGGAACCCTGTCGGCCAAGCCGACACGCATCGGAACCTGGCCCACCTGACCGAGCGGCTCGGCGATCCCGAGCGGGCGCTCCACCACGCCCAGCAGGCGTTGGCGCTGTACGAGGCCGCCGGCCACCGGCGCGGGCAGGCGTTCGCCCTCAACGCCGTCGGCTGGTACCACGCCCTGCTCGGCGAGTACCACCAGGCGCTCGCCTCCTGCCCGCAGGCGCTCGACCTGTTCCAGCAACTCGGCGACCGGTTCGGCGAGGCGGAAACCTGGAACAGCCTGGGCTACGCGCACCACCACCTGGGTCACTACGGCCAGGCGGCCGACTGCTACACGCTGGCCCTCACGCCGTACCGGGACCTCGGCGACCGGTACGAGGAGGCGGTCACCCTCGCGCATCTGGGCGACACCCACCACGCCGCCGGCAACCCCGCGGCGGCGCGGACCGCGTGGCAGGATGCCCTGAACATCCTCGCCGACCTCGACCATTCCGACCCGGACGCGGACGCGGTCCGCACCAGGCTGCACGACAGAGCCTGACCCGCCGCGGATCGGCCCGGCTGCGGCGCGGCCGGCGGTGGTGGCCGGCGCGCGCCTACCGGGGCGCCGGCCACGCCACGTCGCCGGTCAGATCGTCACCGTACTCCCGGTCACCGCCACGACTCCGGCAGAGCACGGGCTACTCGTGGTGTCGAACACGGGGCTGCCTGATCAGGAGCTACCGCCGCCGGACAAGCCGCGCCGCGAGGGTCCCGCGCAGATCGTCGGGCAGCCCGTCGATCCCGACCAGCTCGGGTAGCAGCTGCGGCGCGGTCAGGTACGCCCTAAACGCCTGCGCGATCGTCACCCCGTGCGCCGGGCGGTCCTCCACGGTCACCGGATCCCCGGCCCACACCTCGCCAGGCTCCACCACGCGCAGGTATGCGCCCGGGCGGTTCGCCCGGGTGAAGGTCTTCACCCAGCGCGGCTCGCCCATCCTGCGCTGGAACGTCATGCCCGGGATGCGGCCGAACGTCGGCTGCAGGACCAACCGCGGACCGATGCGCCACCGTTCGCCGATGACCGCGCCGTTGACGTCGACCCCCTCGGTCGTCAGGTTCTCGCCGAACAGCCCGCTGGCCAGCCGGCGACTCAGCCGCGCCTGCCACCAGTCGTAGTCCTCCCGCGCATACACGTACACGGCCCGGTCGTCGCCGCCGTGGTGCTCGATGTCGAAGATCTGGTCACCGACCAGGCCACTGTGCAGCCCGGTCGTCCTGGGCCCCGGCGCGCGCACCGTGACCAGGTGGTCGACCGGCCGCTTGTTGATGCCCGTGACACCGACGCCCTTGGCCGGGTTGGGCTCCGGCACGGCCAGGTTGACCGAAACAATCCTGCTCACGCCCGGCAACCTAACCGCAGCTGGCCACCGCGCGCCGCACAATTTCCCGCCCACCGGCCACGGCGCACCCCTGAAGATCACGCCCGTCCCGGGTCCGCCGATGCAGGTTGGGCTGGTGGCCACCGTGCCGCGAAGGCTGGCCCGACCGTGACGTCCGGTGACTCGTCACCCGGTCTCACGTCGGTGGGTCCGGAACTCCGCGTTCTCCCGGTAGACGCGCATCCGCGCCCGGTTCACCGGGCCCATCGGCCGGTGCTCGACAAGCGCGTGCGCCGGCGAGAAACGCAGCTCCTCGGCGAGCCGGTCGCGCTCCTCGGTACGGAAGTCCTGCGCCGGGATGGTGAGCGTCGCGACAGTGACGAACGGCGAAACCGCCTCGTCCCAGCGGGGAGCTGCATCGTGGACCGGCATGCCCTCCTTGCGGAACTGCACCGCGAACTCGAAGCTGACGCTCCGGCTGGCGAGGCGCTGCGCCATCGCCCGGGTCAGGTAGTCCTCGGGCAGCTCCGCCGGCAACGGGCTCGTCTCGCCCGGCGTCGGTAGGAGTGAGTACTTGACGACCCGGTCCGCGCCGAAGCGGTAGGGCGTCGTGCTCCAGTAGCGGATCTCCAGCGGAGAACTGGGCCGGATCCGGGCGGCATCGAGCTCCTTGAGCACCCCGGACCTGCCGGTGAGCAGCATCTTGGCCGCGAAGACCAGGGGCGAGTACCTGGCGGCGTAGACGATGGCGTCGTGGAACAGGCGCACCGTGCCCAGCGGCATGCTGGGATGGCTGAGCAGCAGGAAGTCCTGGGTCTGCGGCTCGTCGCTTTCCGGGATCTTCTCGCCGGGCACGTCCAGCAGCTTGATGGCCAGGCCGCGAACATCGCGAACCGCGTCGGACTGCGGCTTGTCGCTGGCGCTGGAGGTCCGCACCCAGGCCTGGTAGGACCTGGCCTCGGCGAACAGGCCGACCCGAAGATCGGCCGGCAGCGCCGGATCGACCGTGAACACGCCTTCGAGCAACCCGGTGTGTTTGGGATGGGCATCGCGCCTGGTGCCCGCCGGGGGGTAGTCCTTCGCCAGCTTGCGCCGCATCGTCGCCGCGATCCGGGTAGTAAGGGCGTCCTCGCGTCGCTCCCGCGGGTCGTCGATCTCGGCCATGCGGCTGACCATACCGCTCATCGGTGAAATCCAACGGCTATCCCGCTTCGGACGCGCTGAGCGCGCCGACCGGCGTCGCCGCTATCGCCGCAGTGCCTCAAGGGGTTCGATGCGCGCTGCCCGGATCGCCGGGTACCCGCCGGCCAGCGCACCGACGACCAGACCCAGCAGTGGAGCGGGCAGGACCAGGGTGGGGTTGAGCAGCGCGGTCCAGCGTTTGAGGACCGCCACACCGAGTACCGTGAGGAGCCCCACGGACGTACCGATCAGCCCACCGAGACCGCCGAGGGTCCGGCCGAGACGCCGACCACGACAATCACCACGTGCTGACCCGCACGTCCTGCCCCGACCCGTCGGCCGGCCACGGCTTGTCCGGGTCGATCGTCACCGGCACGTGAATGCCGCCACCCGCGCCGGGAGACCGGGCAGGAACACCACCTCGGACAGCGGCATCATCGGCTGCCTCTGCGGCGTCTGGCCGGGGCCGTGGACTGGCGGCGGAGCCTCAGCCTCGCTTGGCCGCCGACGGTGCCGACGTGGCCGGGCCGACGAGGTCGCGCACCTTCCGGGCCAGGTAGTCGTGGTCCTTGCTCTTGCGCACGTATGTGGTGCGGCTCGACAGGCGCCGTGTGTCCGGCTCGAGGTCGCCACCCTCCAGAATCGTGTAGTAGATAACCGGGACGTCATGCAGCGCGGGGTCCTGGAAGAGCAGTTCGGCACATCGGAACCCGGCCCGCTGGTACCCTCCCGACGCCACGTCGGCCGGTGGTGCGGTCGCGGTGGGGCTCGGGAACGCCCAGCGGAGCATCACATCCATAATGATCACGTCGGGTCGGTCGGTGCGGAAGTCCGCGAGCCGCTCCCGGAACTCCTGCTCGGTGACGAGAGTTTCGATGCGTGCCGCCGGGAACGCCCGCTGGAGCTGATCCTCCAGCAGGGCCTCCTGGAGGTGGTCGTCCTCGACGACGACGATGAACGGTTTCATAGTTGCTCCCTTGGGAATCCCGGCGTTCGTCAGGCGATCGGGAACGTGAGGAGGACGGTTGTCGTGTCCTGTACCGGCTGCACCCGGACGGCGCCTTTCATGGACCGCATGAGGTGGTCCACGATCCACAGCCCGAGCCCGGATCCCTCGCCGGTGGTGGTGCGGGCGACCGAGCCGCGCCAGTTCCGTCGCAGGCACAGCTTCGCGTCGGCCGGGTCGACCGGTAGCCCGGTGCTGGTCACCCGCACCGCGAACCCTTCGTCGTCGACACTGCCGTGTATCCGGACGGCGGTGTCCTCGTAGCTGTACTTCGCGGCGTTGTCCAGGAGGTTGCCGACGCATTGCTCCACGAACGACCGGTCCGCCTGGATCAGCCGCCGGTTGAGTATGCGGATTCCCTCCCGCTCGACCTCGAAGCGGATCCGGCGCCGCGGATTGCTCAGCAACTGGGCGTCGTCGGCGCCGGAGATCAGCAGCCGCAGCAGGTCGTCGACGGACAGCAACTCGAACCTGGGTCGCGGCGCCGCACCCTTGCTCAGCGCGGCGAAGACCGCGGCCGACATCGCCACCCGGGCCGCCTTGCGGCACAGTCCCCGTACCGCACGCAGTTGCGCGTCGGTACGGCCGTCGAACCGACCGTGCTGGAGGGTGAGGTCGACCCGCTCGGTCGCTACGAGCAGCGGACCGCCCAACTGGTGCTCCAGGTCCTCCAACGCCTCGGCCTGGCTGCGCAGGGTGGCCTGCAGCTTTCCCCGGGTCTCCTGCAACCGCTGGAGGGTCTGCCGCAGGTGCAGGTACAGGCCGAGTTGGTCACCGACGATCTCGCCTACCTGAAGGGCGTTGGACGGTACCGTCGAACAGCGGCCGAACGCGACGAGGACGCCGTAGACCTGACCGCTGACCTGGATCGGCGTACCCGCCAGCCAGCCCGCCGCGCCGGCTGGGCTGGCCATCGCCCCGGGCCGGCCGGACCGGAGTACCGACAGCGCGAACTCCATCGACGCCTCCGGCTCGGCCCCGCCGGCCCCGGGAAAGGACTCGGCCGGCCACAACCGCTGCTCTGCCGAGCTGGCGCCCCTCGCGCGGTGGCGATCCGGGCGGTGCGCGTCGGACCGGTACACGTCGCAGCCGACGCAGTCGGGGCCGACGTCCCGCACGATCTGCATCGCGGCCCGGTAGATCCGCTGGTCGTCAGGGTCAGTTCTGGCAAGCTGCTCGGAGGCCAGCTTGTTGAAGGCGGTGATGCCTGCCGCGAGGAGCAACCAGGACCGGTTCTCGACGGAGATGGCGCGCCGGTGCAGCCAGTTGCGCCAGTACCGGGTGACGTGCGGCGCGATCAGGCCGAGGGCCGACAGATCCGACCGGGTGAAGTGGAAGGGCGGGCCGGGAAGTCCGCGGCACGCGATCGCGCCCGAGACCTGGTCGCCGTCCAGCAGCGGTACCGCCATCTCCGCGCCGCGACAAGACCCCTCCCCGGCCAGGCCGGCGGGGGCGACCAGCGGCCGCCCGCACTCGATGACCCGGCCGACCAGCCCGATTCCCGACCGCGCCGGTACGCCCGGTGCCGTGCCGCCGACCGAGCTGGCGACCAGCGGGAACACACCGTCCGGTGCGCCGGGCTCCCGCAGGAAGATGCTCACCTTGCCGCAGCGCAGCGTGTCGCCGATGACGGTGCAGACCCGGCCGAGGTGATCGCCGAGGTGATCACCGGAATCGCCACCGCCCGGCCCCTGCCGCGCGGACTCCACCTCGGCGTCCTGGAGGATGTCGCTGCACCGGCGGACGAGCGCGAGGCACCTGCGCTCGCGGACCAGCACGCACAGGGCGGGCAGCACGTCGAGCAGGTCCACGGTCAGGTCGAAGGAGTTCCCGGTCAGCTCGTCGTCGCCGAGCAGGGTCAGCGCGCCGCGCCGGCCGTCGAGGTACTCGAGAGGCAGCGCGGCGATCACGGCCGGCGGTGAACCACGGCGGTCCCGTGCCCCGGCGGCCATGACGAGTGTGTGGTCGGTGAACGCCTCCATCGTGATTGGATCGGGACAGGCCGGATCCACGATCGTCACTCCGTCGGCGAACCATGCACCGGCGATCGCCGGCCCGGCCGGATCGAGCTCGGTCTCGGACGCCTCCCACAGGATCGCGCCGCACGACCCGGCGGCCCGGGCGAGCACGCCGATCAAGCTGTCGAGGCCACCCGACGGCTCGGACCGCGCGACCTCGTGGGTGAGCCTGCGCAACCACACCGCCGAATCGTCGCAACACCCCTCGCGCGCGCCCCTGACCGTAGCGCCCACCAAACGGTCCACGGCAGCTCCTCCCGGACCTTCAGACGCCGACACCGGCGAGGGACAGCAACTCGACGCACGTCCGATCGGTGCGCTCGACGACGCTGCCGTCCGAACGCGACTCCCGTGCGGCGAGGTCCTGGAGGACGTGCGTCACCTGACCGATGAGGGCCGATTCGCTGTGGAAGGGTGAGCGCACCAGATCGGTCTCGATCACCGTGGCGTACTCGCGCAGGTGGTCCGATGCCGCCGGGCCGGCGACCGCCTCGACGAGGGCGCCGGGCAGGACCTGGTCCGCGAGGGCCAGCTCGAACTGCCGCGGGAGCAGGTTGAGCAGGTCGGTGTAGACGACCACCCGCTGCCGGCCGCGCGGAAGGTTGCCCAACACCTGGTACAGCGACACGGGGTGGGCGCTCTCCGCGCGGATGCGGCTGCGCCCGATTCCCTTGAGCAGATCCACCAGTACCTGCGCCGCCGCCCCGCCACGCGCCGCGCGGATGTCGGCGCGTCCCCACGCGACCGCGGACAGCAGGCGGGCCGGAGCCGCCGGGCACACGGTCGCGGCCGATTCGCGCCGGGGCGGCGTGGTCAGCTCCCGAGCCAGCGCCGAGAAGCGGTCCAGCAGCGTCGTCAGGCGCTGCCGGTCCACCTTTGCCGACCGGAACAACCGGCGGGTACCGGCCGCCGCCTCGATCAGGTAGTCGATGGCCATCGTCTCGCCGGCTGCCTCGCAGTCGGTCATCCGGGCCAGCGCGACGTCGGTGCGGATCCGCGACCGCAACGCTCCCCGCCCGCCGTCCGCAGCATGCGAGCCGAGCAGCTCAACGTCCCACCAGTCGACGTCCCCGGTACCACCCGCGGCCACGACCTGTTGCAGATAGTTCAGCGCGGTTCTCGCCATCACGCGGCGGTGCGCCGGTGACGGCTCGGCGGCGCAGTCGACGAGCGTCTCCTCGGCCAGCAGGAGCCGGGCATCCGAGGAACGCCCGGCCACGGTGCGCCCGGCCGGCCGGGCTGTTTCCCGCCTCCCGGCGACGGGCGCCGACATTTCCCCGATCGCGGCGCGAAGCGCCGCCGCGTCGACGACCCGCCACCGTCGCTCCTCCTGCGCGCCGGTCGACCGATCGACCATTTCGAAGTACCGGCTGAAGCTGTCGAGTACCGCCCGTACCTCGTGCGGTTCCCCGGCGCAGTACGCGGTGAGCTGGTCGACCGCGAACTCATCAAGGGCAGCCGCGGCGGCGAGGACAGACGAGGGGGTCATGTCGTGTCCGTACCGGCCGCGTCGAGCAGTTGCTCGGTGGTCATCGTCCCCAGCACCCACGAATGCAGATCCTGTTCCAGCTTCGGCGGCGGCGACGACAGCAGCGACACGAGGTTCTCCTTGGCTGCCAGCGAGCGGTCGACCATGTTCAGTTCCACCGCGAGCCGGGCCACGCGGTGGAAGCTCTCCTCCGCCGACATCTCGCACTCACTCTCGAACCAGGCCGCGAGGTTGCCCGCCGCGTCGTGCCCGACCCGACGCGCCGCGCCCTCCCGGGTCGTGGACCGCCCGGTCAGTACGCTCTTGAGTCGCTCGGCGTGCTTGCGGGCGGTGGGACCGAGTTCGCGGTCCAGCTTCACGGCCCAGAGGCTGAGGAAGTGGTACGCCGCCCAGTCGAGCAGACCCTCGGCGAAGGCACTGTCGTTCCTGACCCGGTCCTGCCGCGCCGGCACGTGGCAGACACACTCGTGCGTAAGAAGCATGGGTACCGCGGCGTACGCCGCCGGACCGAACCGCTCGCCGTAGATCTGCAGTTCCACCAGGGCCTCGTCCTGGCCCGCGCGCTGTGACCATGCGGTCGTCGCGGTCAGCCCATACGGATCTGTGGCCGGGTGCCCCTCGCGCGGATGGCTGCGGATGTGCGCGAGGGACAGTACCGCCGGTCGCCAGGCCGACCCGTACAGCGCCCGGGCCTCCCGCTCGACGGCCCGGAACATGGCCTGGAACGGGTCCCCGCCACAGGCGTGCTCAAGGGCGGCGCGTACCTCGGCGAGCAACCGCAGGACGTCCGCCTCGACCCGCCGCAGCTCCAGAACCCGCGACAGATCCCCGTCCCACGCTGTTACGACCTGGGCCACCGCCGTGGCGTCGTCGTCCTCCTCGGACACCTCCTGAGCCCGAAGCTGAAGCTGGTCGAGAACCATCTCCACGGCCCTGACCCGCTCGGCCAGGTCGCACAGATTGCCGAGCATGCGGCGGGTCGCGTGGAACACCGCGGCCCGGGCCAGCAGGCTGCGCCACACGGAGGGTTCGAGAAACGCGTACGGCGACAGGGCGACCATTGCTATGCCGACCGCGCCAGGCCGTCCTGGCGGTCGCCGAGCACCCGGGTACCGAGACGCCTGCGCAACTGCGGCCAGATCACCTCGCGCCAGAGACTTTCCGCGACGGTCGAGCCGGCTTTGACCGCGATGCCGATGAGGATCGTGGTGAGGACGGGCTCGGCGCCCTGGGCGCCCTCGCGTACCTCGATCTGTACCTCGCCGAGCCCGGCCGGTTCGAGGCCGGCCGCGCGCGCCGCATCCCACGCCTCGCTAGCGGAGTCGCTGAGTTGTACCAGAATCTCGTCGACCGTTGACTGAATCTCGTCTGCCCCGGCGTCGCCGCGCGCAAATCGCCACTGGACAGTCTGCTCCACCATGGTCTTTTCTCCCGGCCACGTAGCCCGACGGTACTGGGCATTTACGTTGCTCCGCGGCTTTCTCGAACACCATCCAATATGGGGTCTGATGTGTCACTTCGATCAGTCGGATGCGTGACACGTTCCGCGTGTTCGAGGTGTGTAGGGGGATTGAAAGGCAACGGCTGCGCTGCCGGTCGAACATCGCCAACCGCAGGCTCAAGGAACGCCTTGTCGGGTGTACCGATTGGGAGGCGTTCCCCGCCTCGTCGGTGTGCCAGAGCCTGTTCGGTGGCTGGGCGAACATCGACGAGATCACTTTCCATACCTGGGGCCTGTCCGGACTGACGCTGCGTTTGTTCGACCACGAGCGCGAAGAATGGTCGCTCTACTGGTCAAGTAGCGACACCGGTCGACTGTTTCCACCGGTGGTGGGTCGTTTCGCTGACGGCGTCGGCGTGTTCTACGGCGACGATGTCCACGAAGGCACCCCGGTGCGGGTCCGTTTCACCTGGTCCCGGATCACTCCCCGGTCGGCGCGGTGGGAGCAGGCGTTCTCCGCGGACGGGGAGCGCACGTGGGAGACCAACTGGTACATGGACATCACCCGGGCGTGACGGCACCGAACTGCGCCACCAGTTCGCCGCGCGGCCGCATCCACACCAAGCGCTTCCTGCGGTGACCACATAGACGGTGGAACGGCGGTGGTCCCAACGGTGCGCAGCGACAGTAGGGTGGCGCCGAATACGACACCGGTGCAATCGCGGTCAAGGGCGGTATGATCAGCTGTCATCGATGTCCGGTCGCCCGTGGTCAGACCTGGAGTGCGTGATCAATCTGCCCGGTGAAGGTCCCGTCATCCCAGGCCCGGCTCCCGCCGCCGCGTCTCGCCGTCGGCCGTCCACTGCGCGGACATCGTCAAGATTTCCACGGCTGCTCCGGTCCATGACGGCGGACAGCCACGTGATGCTGGAGGCACGGATGCGAACGAATCTCTCCCGGCTCGCGATCGTCGCGACCGCGGTCGCCCTCGGTATCGCCGGTTTACCCGGCAGTGCCGGTGCCGGGCCGGCTTCGCCCGACCACCGGGGCGGCGACCGCTTGAAGCAGGTGGGCTACTTCACCCAGTGGGGCATTTACAGCGGTAACTTCGTCAAGCGGGTCGAAACAACCGGCCAGGCCGGCAAACTGACCCACGTCAACTACGCCTTCGCCAACGTCAGCTCCGACGGCAAATGCTTCGAGGTCAACGCGGCCGGGCTCGGCGACGCCTGGGCCGACTACCAGCGCCCCGCGGCCGCTACCGAGTCCGTCGACGGCATGGCCGACACGTGGGGCCAACCCCTCGCCGGCAACTTCAACCAACTGCGCAAGCTCAAGGCCCGGCACCCGGGGCTCAAAGTACTGATGTCGATCGGCGGCTTCACCTGGTCGAGGTTCTTCTCCGACGCCGCTTTGACCGAACAGTCCCGCCGCGCCTTCGTCACCTCCTGCATAGACCTGTTCATCAAGGGCAACCTGCCGATCCTCGACGGCGGTAGCGGCGGCCCGGGAGTCGCGGCCGGCGTGTTCGACGGCTTCGACATCGACTGGGAATGGCCGGCCAACAACCTGATCGGCGGCACCTCCCGGCCGCAGGACAAGGCCAACTACACCAAGCTGCTCGACGAGTTCCGCGACCAGCTGGACGCGTACGGCCACCAGGTGCACAAGCACTTCCAGCTCACCGCGTTCCTGCCGGCCAACCCGACGAACATCGACAACGGCTTCGAGCCCCGGAAGATCTTCCGCGACCTCGACTTCGCCACGCTGCAGGGGTACGACTTCCACGGCACCTGGGAGACGCAGACCAACCAGCAGTCCGCGCTGCGTCAACCGGCCGGCGACCCGGTGTCCCCGGACTTCACCGTCGCGGCCACCGTGCAGGCCTGGGTACAGCGCGGGGCGCCGCGCCATGAACTCGTGGTGGGCATGCCGTACTACAGCCGCGGCTGGACCGGCGTACCGAACATCAACCACGGACTGTTCCAGACCTCGACCGGTCCGGCGCCCGGTGCCGTGGAGAACGGAGTCAACGACTACAAGGTTCTGGTGGACCACCCCGGCTTCACCGTCTACCACGACCAACGAGCCGGCTTCGCATGGCTCTATGACGGTACGACGTTCTGGACCTTCGACGATCCGCAGGTGATGGCACAGAAGACCGCGTTCATCCGGCGCCAGGACCTGGGCGGCGCGATGGTGTGGTCACTGGATGCCGACACCGACAACGGCGCCCTGACCACCGCCATCTTCAACGGACTGACCCGACACGACGGCGACTGATCCCGATGCGCGTGGAGCCCCGGGTACCCGCCGGTACCCGGGGCTTCACTGAAAGCCGCCGCACGCGCATGGCGGCCCTACGGCGCCTCGCCGAGCGCTGCGCGGACCGCGGCCGCGTTGCGGCCCAGAACCGCGTCGCCCGTGCGTGACCACCCACCGGACCTGCTTCAGATGGCTGTGCGGCCGTTCTGCAGCGGGCTCGGGCCGAAGGTACCGTCGGGCTGGCCCAGCGCCGCGAAGAACGCGACCGACCGGGCCGGTGGCGCCCGGCCCGGCACTCCTGTGCCACCGGGATCGTCATGAAGTGTTCCTCGCGGGTCCGCGCGGCCGTCAGCCAGCCCCTGCCAGAGAGTAACCACACACAGCCCGATGGACACCGGATACACCACCACCGCCGCTACCGACAGGCGGTTACCGCAGCCGCAGCGACCGCGAGGGCGACGCCTCCCACAGCGGCGTGCTTGAACCAGCGGGCGACGTCCCCCACCCGCTTCCACAGGACAACCTGACCCGCGGCGGAGCGATGGACGACCCCGTGGAGCGGCTGCGGCTTGGTTATTCCCGCACGACCGGCGCATCGGTCAGGTCAACGACCACGTCCTCGCCAGCCGGAAGCCCGACCTCGCGATCGTTGACCAGAATCGTCTCGCGGAACCCCTCGGGGCCCGACAGCCGGAACGTGGCGGAGGTCGGGCGTATGCACGCCGAAACGCAGCGGCCGTGCCACTTGATCCGGAACCGCACGGCGTCCCAGCCCGTCGGGAGCCATGGCTTGAAGGTCATCCGCCCGTGGCGTACCCGGAAGCCCCCGAAGCCGCAGACCATCATCTGCCAGGTGGCGCCAGCGGACGCGATGTGGATGCCCTCCTCGGTGTTTCCCTGGTTGTCGGCGAGGTCGACGAATGCCGCCCGGCGGAAGTACTGCACCGCCCGGGCGGGGTCGCCGACCTCGATACCCATGATGGAGTGGATCGCGGCGCTCAACGACGACTTGTGCAGCGTCAGCGGCTCGTAGTACTCGTAGTTGGCATGCTTGACCGGTGCCGGGAACTCGTCGGGAAGCACATACGTCAACATCACCACGTCGGCCTGCTTGAGCAGCTTGGTTCCGCCCAGGTTGTAGTGGTGGTAGCCGGGTGGGTATTGCGGCATGTCGTTGTGGTCCAACGTCACCGCGAGACTCTCCAGCCCGAAGTACCCGTCGAACTGCTCGATCACCCCGTCGTCGGTCCGGACGGGCAGCCGGATCCGATCCGCCCGATCGAGCCACTCCCGTGCCTCGTCCGTGGTGAGGCCGATACGCTCGGACAGGTCGGTGAGCTCGCTGGGATGGTGGGCCGCGAGGTCGGCGTAGACGTGGGCGGCTTGCCGCAGGTGCCACCGCACCAGGTAGTTGGTGTACGCGTTGTTGTCGATATGCTCGTGGAACTCGTCAGGGCCGACGACCCTGCTCAGGGCATACCGGCCGGCCGGCATCGGCTCCAACCGGTCGGCCCAGAATCGAGCGGTTTCGAAGAGGATCTCGGCGCCGTAGTCTGTCATCAACGCCTGGTCGCCGGTCGCGGCGACGTAGGCGAGCAGCCCGAAGGCGACGGCGCAGGTGACGTGGATCTCCTCTTCCCCCATCCAGATCCGGTGGGCGCCATCCACCGTCCACTGGGGAGTCGTCTCGTCCCCGGTGTCCGCTGACTCCCAGGCGTACCGAGCGCCGCGAAACCCGCCCGCGCAGGCGATCCGGCGCGCGCCGTCGAGCGTGTGGTAGCGGTACAGCAGCAGCGCGCGGGCCGTACCCGGTTGGGTGTAGATGAAGAACGGGAGCCTGAACACCTCGGTGTCCCACAACTCATGTCCCCGGTAGTGTCCCCGGTAGCGCTCTCCGGTCAAGGCGTTCGCCCCGATGTTGACGTACGGATCCGACGCGTTCGCGGCGATAAGCAAGTGGTAGATGTTGAACCGCACTGCCCGGGTGGCCTCGGCGTCCCCGTCGATCGTGACGTCGCAGTCGGACCATCTCGCGGCCCAGGCGGCCCGGTGGCGGTCCCGGCACCGGTCGAACCCGGCAGCGGTATGGCGCTGCAACTCCGCCACGCATGCCGGGCGAACCGAGTCGGCCGGCCCGTCGCGGGAGGTGTGGATGGTGGCCAGCTTGTCCACGGTGAGCGTCTGACCGGCGGCTACCTGGGCCCGGAACACCTCCGCGACGAACCCGTGCCGCTGCCGTATCTCGGCCTCGACCGGAGCCTCCACCGGCGCGGACACCGCCGTCCGGGCCGCGTAGCCGATCGTGATACCGCTGTCGATCGTACGGGTCTCCAGGTAGAGGCCGTCGGTGGAGGCCATCCGGGTGATCTCCTCGAAGTGCTTCGACGGTGGCGGGTCGGTGTAGATCGGTCTCCGGTCGAGGTTGAATCCGGTCCCGTCGACCCCGCTCTGGACGGTGATCGAGGCCGAGTGCCTCTCCGGTGTGATCCGCGCCCGCAGGCAACACAGGTGCTCATCGGCGGCGCTGGCGAAGTGGATGGTCTCGACGCGGGTCCGGCGGCCCTCGGCGTCCTCGAACACGGTCTCCCGGAACACCGTGCCCCGCCGCATGTCGAGGATCCGGCGATGGTGTACGACCGACGCGGACGTCACGTCCAGTCTGGTGCCGTCGACCACGACGGCCAGGCTCAGCCAGTCGGGTGCCTTGACCAGTTCGACCCCCCGGGAGTCGTGGTGATCGAACACGCCCCGCAGGTAGGTCCCGGGCCAGCCGCCCTCGTGACCCTCGGCCAGCGAACCCCGGGTGCCGAGATAGCCGTTACCGGTGCTGAAGAGGGTCTCGTGGACGTTCGCCCGCGCTGGAACGAAGCCGTCCTCGACGACCAGCCACCGCGGGTCCGCATCCTCGACGCGATCCATACCACGCCACCTCCCGCCGGCCCCTACCTCCGCGGCCCGTACGCCGCGCGGATCTGCCGCTCGGTCTCCTCCCGGGAGAGGTAGACGTTGAGGTCCGCGCCGCTGACGCGCTGCGCGCCCATGGCATTCCCGTACCGGCTGGCCGTGACGTAGTCCCGGTACGCGAGATAGCCGAAGGCCAGTCCCGCCGCGAACGAATCGCCGGCGCCGGTGGTGTCCACGACCTTCTCGACCTCGATCCGGTCGACGACGTCCTCGATGACCACGCCCGAGGAACCGCGGTGAAAGACCACACAACCCCGCTCGTCGAGGGTCACACACAGCGCTCCGACCCCGCGGGCGAGGCAGTGCGCCGCCAACGTCCGCAGTTCCTCGGTGCTCAGCCTCGGCGGGTCAGGGGTGAGCTCCGCACACTCGCCGAGCCAGGTCGAGCTCGCCTCCTCGAGGTTCATCTTCAGGATGTCGATGTACGGGAGCCAGAGGTCGCGATCGGCCCACACCCGTGGATGCCGCTGCCCGCTGCGGGTCAGGGTGACGGTGGGGCCGTGCGCGTCCAGGACCACGGGGGCACCGCCGTTCTCCTTGATGTACCGCAACGTCGGCTGGCCCACCTCGTAGTCGGTGATCGGTACGCAGACGAACGCGTCGGCGTCGAGGACCGGTTCGACGTCGGCGGGCAGGATGGGGTTCATGAAGCTCGCCTGCCGCTCGACCCGACGGTTGTGTTCGATGTAGCGCAGCTCGATGACGTCCCCTTGATCGGCCTGGGACGTTATCCCCGAGGTGTCGATATTCGGGTACGCGCCGAGGATCTCCTTGATAGGGTCCTCGTCCCGCCGCCGGACGTGCGAAACGGGAACGATCGTGTCGTCGCGGCCCATCAGCGCCGAGAGGGCGACGGCCGTGTACAGCACGCAGCCGTACTTCTCGAACCGTTCGCCGGTGTGGGTCACGATCTCGTCGCGTGGAATGGGGCCCAACACGGCGACCTTACGACCCGCCCGCGCTCGCCCATCAGTCGTCATGGAACACCTCCGGGCTCTCGAAGACGCAAACGCGGCTAGTGGCCGGGCGGGCCTTGTGTTCCGAACTCCTCGCGGGCCCGGCGGGACGCCTCGGCCTCCTCAGCAACACCCAGGCCAAGAACAACACACCCATGATCAGCATGATGAGGCCGATCCACAGCGCGAGGTTGATGCCAGCCGCCTTGTCGATCATGGCCTTGCTCGCGGCGAGACCAGGAATGGTGACCAGGATCCCGAAGACCACGAAGAGTGCCCCGATGAACGATCGGAGATCGAACAGCTTCGCCAGCCGCCAGTTTCGGGCTTCCTCAGGGGTCAGTTCAACTTTGTCGGCCACCTGTCGGTCTCCTTGCTCTGCCCGCACGACGGGATGCCGGCGGTCACACAACCGCGATATAGAGGTAGAGGAGCGCGCACAGCAGCAGCGCGCCGAACCCGAGCACCACGGGCGACCGGTACCAGCGAACTGGAGCTGCGGTCTGCACGTCCCGCTGCTGCAGCCCGACGACCAGGCCGTTGAGCTCGGACAGCGGTTTCGGCTTGTCGAATAGAGTGGCGATCAGCATCGCCACGAACCCGGCGACGAACCCGAAGATGGCGCCCCACTGGGTTTCGGCGAGGTCGCTGCGGAACGACAGGACATGCGCCTGGTAGAGCAGCCAGGTGCCGAAGGCGACCAGGGCGCCGACGACCATGCCCCAGAACCCGGATCCGCGTCCCGCCTTTCGCCACAGCATACCGACGATGAAGGCGAGGAAGATGGGCACATTGAAGAACGAGAAAAGCGTCTGCAGGTAGTTGGCGATGTTGGTGTATCCGGCCGCGATAAAGGCGGTGAGGATGCCGATGAACACGCCCACCACCGTGGTGACGCGACCGACCCGCAGGTAGTAGCTGTCCGGACGGCCGGGCCTGATGTAGTCCTGCCAGATGTCGTAGGTCCATACCGCGTTGAAGGACGAGACATTCGCCGCCATGCCCGCCATGAACGCTGCGAGCAGGCCGGTGAGCGCTACGCCCAGCACCCCGGTGGGGAGGTACTTGTTCATCAGTGCTGGGATCGCGTAGTTGTATTCGAGGCCGCCGCCCTCCCCCAGACCGGGGATCAGCAGGACCGCCGCCATCCCTGGGATGACGATGCCGAGCGGGATGAGCGCCTTCGGGAACGCGGCGATGATCGGCGTGAGCCGGGCAGCGTTGTCGTCCTTCGCCGACATCGCCCGCTGGACCTCGGCGAAGTTGGTGGTCCAATAGCCGAAAGACAGGCAGAAGGACAGCCCGAAAACGAGCGAAACCCAGTCACCGATCGGGCTGTGGCCGCCCAGCCCGGTTCCGGTCCAGGCTGAGGTGAAGTAGGGGCCGCTGGTGCTGAGCTTGGCGAACAGCCCACCGATGCCGCCAGTGAGTTTCATAGCGATGATGACTACCGGAATGAGGCCGGCCAGGATGACGAAGAATTGCATCACTTCGTTGTAGATGGCGCTGGACAGGCCCCCGAGCATGATGTACGACAGCACGAACAGCGCCGAAACCACGATGGCGACGGCCAGCGGTATCCCGAGCAGCGCCTCCAGGACGGCAGACAGAGCGTACAGATTCACGCCCGCGATGAGGACCGAGGCCAGGACGAAAATGA
Source organism: Actinomycetota bacterium (assembly GCA_005885555.1). Lineage (GTDB taxonomy): Bacteria > Actinomycetota > Actinomycetes > Mycobacteriales > Micromonosporaceae > AC-43. The sequence goes on along the minus strand of VAWN01000025.1, from coordinate 3,652 downwards.
TGGCGTTGACCAGGTGTGTCTTGCGATCGTAGCGGCGCAGCAGGTACTCGGGGACGCTCCGGACCCGGGAACCGTAGTAGAAAGGCATCATGACCACGCCGAGGAAAACCATGGCGGGCACCGCGCCGATCCAGTAGTAGTGCACGATGCTTATGCCGTACTGGGCTCCGCTTGCCGACATCCCGAGGATCTCGATCGCACCCAGATTGGCGGAGATATAAGCAATGCCGGTAACCCAGGCGGGCAGTGACCGGCCAGACAGGAAGAAGTCGGTCGAGGTGGCTATCACCCTGCGTAGCGCAAAGCCGATCCCGAGCACAAACGCGAAATAGATGACAATGAGGACGACGTCCAGGCCGCTGAGCGACAGCCGGAGCCCTGCCGCAGCCTCAACGCGAGCGGTCCCAGCCAAGGTGATCGTCATGGTTCCTGCGGAGGTCATTGTGGGTAACCACCCTGGAACAACGGGATCCCGGTGCTCTTGTACAACTGTGCGATCTTGGCCGCATTCTCCTTGGTGATGAAGCTGGGCCCGGTGTAGATCGGCTGATACGGGTGCTGGCCGTAGCGGACGTCGAATGCCGCGAACTGCACCGCCAGGTAGCCCTGCATAAAGGGCTGCTGATCGACCGTGAACAGCAGCTGACCGTTCTCAAGAGCGGTGAGGACGGCGGTCGCCACGTCGAATGATCCGAACTTCACCCTGTCGAAGGCGTTCAAGGAGTGCAGAGCCCCGCCCGCCGCCTGGAACCCGATGATGCCGGTGGCCAGCATGCCGTTGATACCGGGGTCGGCCCGCAGTGCCTGCTCGATGGCGCTCTGCGCCTCGTGCAACTGCGCCCCGTTGACATGCAGGGTCTGCACGGAGCCGCCGCTCATGCCCAGCTGCTTGGTGAATCCGGCACAGCGGTCGATGAGCGCCGTATTCCGCTCTTCGTGGATGACGCACAGCGCCTTCCGCACCCCGGCCGACGCCATTGCGGTGCCAGCTTCCTGCCCGGCCTGGAGGTCAACCTGACCGACGTAGGTCAGCGCACCGACGCTGCGGTACACACCCTCGCCGACATTGACCACCACGACCGGGGTACCGGCCGATGACGCCTGCTGTACCGGGCTCGCCAACACCGCCGGGTCGGGAATGGTGACCACCATAGCGGCTGGTTTCGTTGCCGCGGCTTGCATGATCATCTTGGCCTGCGCCTGCGGATCGGTCGTGCTGGGCGACTGATACGCGAGCTTGACATTGAACTGCGACGCTGCCGCCTCCGCGCCCTTCCTGACGAGGGCCCAGAAGGGGTCGAATGCCTGCCCGTGGGTCACCATCGCCACGGCGATCTGCGGACCCGAAGGATAATTCGCTGGAGTCGTACCTGACGTGCTCTGCTTCGTGCATGCTGTCAGTGGGAACAGAAGCAGCGTGACTACCGCCACCGCTAGTCTTCTCGGCCTCATGACGGCGCCCCCCAGGATGGAGACTTAACCGACGGCCCGACCGGTCGAGGATAAATGCAAGCATTTCTCTCCGTGCCGCTCGTGTCAACACCTGCGCACCCTCTGGCATCGGGAGGCCGGGACGGCGATTCTGGTCGCATGACTAGCAGCACCATCTTCCGTGGCGGGCACACGAGCGAGGCGAGCGATCTTGTCGCGCCAGCCGGTGCGGGGGTGTCCCGGCCCGGAAGCGACGGCCCCGGTAGCCGCGCCGAGCGGGAACCTCATTGGTGGCAACGCCTGCGCAGATTCCTTTCGCCGCAGCAGCCACCGCACGAACTCCAGCAGGCGGTCCTCGAGCGGATGCTGGCCCTGCTGGAGAGCGCACGCGCAGAGGTGTCGGCCGGATGGGTGCAGGGCGGTTGGTGGACCACGTCCGCCGGCGGGAACCGGCAGGCCTTGGTGCGGCGCCTGGGGGACGGCCCGTCGGATCCTCATGCGGTGGGCGCGGTCTGCCTCGTCGGTGCCCTGATCCGGGCCGGCTCACGGCAGGGCCGGGATCCGGAGGTCGGCCGAGCCATCGACGCGGTATACGACGCGCTCTGGGAATCGCGCGGCCAGCCGGCCGCAACACCCGGCCGCGGTCCGATCATGGTGTCGTCCCCCCAGGTCCGTCTGGCGAAGGTCCAGTGGCTCACCCGTTGGAACGACGCACCAGGACGCAGCACCGAGGAGGTCCTCGATATCCTCGACCGAGCCATCGCGGGGACGGTCCAGAACCTGGCGATACTGCCCGCTCCACGCCCGCCGGTCTCCGTGTAGTCGTACGTTGTCGCGGCAGTCGTACGTTGTCGCGGCCGATCTCCGCCGTCCGTGGCGGTGTGGGTGCCGGGCGTCGTGAATCTGGAACGCGAGCGGTCGCGGCAGCCGACAGGATGCCCGCCGGGTCGGTGTCACCGCGGCGGCGCGCCCCACCGGTCGGCGTGCACGGCCGCGGCAATCGGGCGGCGCTGTCGCCACCCGTGTCGTTCCAGGTCGGGTACCTGCTCCAGATGGGTCACCGGTCCCAGGCACAGCCAGGCCACCGGGCGGACACCGGCCGGGATGCCCAGCAGCTCCTGCAGGAACGCCTCCCGGTAGAACGACACCCAGCCCACGCCGAGCCCTTCGGCGGTCGCCGAAAGCCACAGGTTTCCGATGGCCAGGCACACCGAGTACAGGCCGGCGTCGGCGATCGCGTGCCGGCCCAGTACCGCTGGGCCGCCGCGCCACGGGTCGTAGGTGACCACGACCGACAGGGTGGACTCCAACACGCCGTCGATCTTGATGCGGGCGAATCGGGCCGCCGCGTCGGCGTCGAGGGTGGCGGCGAACACGTCCCGCTCGTGGTGGACGTGGCGGTGGAACGCCTCCCGGATGGCCCGGTCCCGGACCACGATGAAGTCCCACGGCTGGGACAGTCCGACGCTGGGCGCGGCGTGGGCGGCGGCGAGCACGCGGTCGAGTGTCTGGTCCGGGATCGGCGCGCCGGTGAACTGGCCGCGCACGTCACGGCGGCGGTGGATGACGTCGTACAGGTCGATGGGCATGCAGGCTCCCGCTGCGCTTGGCACCCCACAGGCTGGGGTGGACGAGGCGCGAGGCCGGTCTTCGGACTCCCAGATCACCGCCTGACCGCCCGCCTTCCCAACCCCGCAGGGCCAGTGGCTGCGCTGTCCTGCGCGTGGGCGGCAGCTCCCTGGTCACCGCGGCGGGCCCGTGCCGGAATTCCACCGGCTTCCCGATTCTCCCCACCCGCTAGGGCGGGGCACCTCGCAACAGTTCGTGCCACCCGCCACCGTACCGGCCGCCCGCCCAGGGCGGGCGATCGGCCCTGTGCCATCACCGGCGAGCGGTAGCGCGCGACGGCGACCCAACCCGGGCGGCCAGGCCGGGCGCAGCAGGATGCGTCGCCGGGTCCGGCTCGGCGACCGCGGCGCTCATGGCGCTCGTGGAGCCGGGCTCGCACATCGGCGCGGCCGCCGCCTGGCGATTGGCTCCCGAAGAATTTCCCGGCCGGTGTCGGATCCGCCGGTACGGCGGTCGTCTGACTGGTAGAGGTACCAGCAAAGACGGAGGATGATCGCGATGACAGATGCAGCCAAACCCGACCCGATTCCCGACAGCTATCGCCGGGTCACGCCCTGCCTGGTCGTGCGGGGCGCGGCGAAGGCGCTGGAGT
>VAWN01000169.1 GCA_005885555.1 Actinomycetota bacterium | reverse complement strand
GGATCGACATCAGCGCCGCGTTCCACGACGAAGCCCTGGCCCGGCTCGGCCCGCACCTACCCGAACCCAACCGGGACGGCGGCGGGTGAGGCTGCGCACGGTGCCGGTCACCTTCGCCCAGGCCCGCGACTTCGTCGGCGACTGGCACCGACATCACCGCCCACCGGTGGGCCACAAGTACAGCATCGGCGTGGCCGACGAACGCGACGTCCTCGTCGGGGTCGCGATCGTCGGCCGCCCCGTGGCCCGCCACCTCGACGACGGCCTGACCCTACCTGCAACCCCGGATATCAGGACTTGCGGAATGCCCCCGTCGGGAGACTTCGGCGGCGTACTCGGCTCCTGGTGCGCCGGCGATGCGTACCCAGTCGGTTGTCGTGCGGACGTGGAGGCCGAGCAGATGACTGAGTACGACGGCTGGCACGTCGCTGGCGAGGTCCATCAGGGTGGTGTTGCGGGCTGGCCGGATCCGCACGCCGAGCGCGTTGAGTCGATGTGTAAGTTGCTCGGCGCTGAGCGGCTGGCCGGCGACCGCGCCGGGGAACAGCCAGGTCTTCGCGCCGTGGGCGTGCTTGTCGCGACGTTGGTGGGCGAGCTGCGCAACAAGGTCGTCCACAGGTTGCGGCAGCGCCACGGGCTTGGTCCCCAGGGTGAGTGTGACGCCGTCCTCGCGGGGCTGCACGTGCTCGGTGGTGAGACGGACGATCCGGCTGCAGGGCTGGGCGAACAGCAGGACCAGCAGCCCGCCGACGCGGTCGGCGAGTTCGATGTCGGTGTCGTGCAGCAGTCTGCGCAGCAGGCTCCAGCGGCGGTCTTGGGTGATGAACGGCGCGACGACGTCGCGGGGAGGAGCGGGGATCTCCACGGCGTGGGCGTGTCGACGTGCCGCGGCCCAGCGCAGGAAGCTGCGGGCGGTGTAGCGCAGCCATGGGCCGTCGGTCAGCCAGGTGTCGATGTCGGCTTGGCAGCAGTCGGCCAGGCTGGTCCCGCGCGCCCGCAGCCAGGCCATCAACGCGATCGCGGCTCTGACCTCGGTGCGGATGGCGTCGATCTGGTGGTAGGTGGCCGGCCCGGTTCGTTGGGTGCTCTGCCGCAGTCGCCGCAGGTGATGCCATGTGGCGAACTGGCGAACGATGCCGCGCTCGTCCGGATCGGTGATCCGTGTCGTGGCCTTGGCGATCCAGCGTTCGAGGGCGGCGAGGTACTCGTCGCGTGCGGGAAGAACGCCGGCCGTGACGAGGATGCCGCGCAGGTGCGCGACGGTGTGGATAGCCGCTGGCAGCCCGTCCAGCGTCGCGTGGGATACCGGCTCGCGGCCGAGGGCCAGCGTGCCGAGTATGGCCCGGGGTGCGGGGCGGTGCAGCCAGCTCAGCATGGTCCGTGGCGGCCGAAGACGGGTTCGACATCGTGACGCATCACCCCTTGGGCGTCGCTGAGCAGGACCCGCAGCTGTTCGGTTCTGGCGCAGGCGTCACACAAGCCGTGGTGGTGGATCTGGCGGGTAAGGCCACAGCCGGTGCACGGACGCCGGGCAACGGGGTGCTTCGGGTAGCAGGTCCGGCACAGCGGCGCGCCGTCGACGGTCCGGCCCTGAACGTAGCGGCTGCGGCCGCACGTGAGGCAGGGCTCGGGTGGGCGGGCGCAGCTGTCGCACAACGGCTGACCGTCGGCGGTGCGAGCACGGACGAGGCGCGGCTTACCGCAGCGGGCGCAGTCTGGGCGGCTTCCCAGACGCCGCGTGCACGGCTCGCACCGCGGCGTGCTGGTCGAGACGCGGTAGCAGGGTCTGGTCTTGCCGCAGATCGAGCAGACCGCGACCGGACGGCGGTGGCAGGTCTGGCACAAGGGCTGGCCGTCTCGACGGGTGATGACCTGCCGGGTCTGCCCACAGCGGCTGCACGGCTCGTGGTCGATCGGGTCCTGGCGCATGCACCCATGGCACAGCGGCAGCCCGTCGAGGGTCCGCGCGGTGATCTTCTTGTGTTCCTCACAGCGGGAGCAGATACCAGTGTGGGCCGCGGCCCGGCAGCCGCGGCAGCAGCGTACCCCGTCGCGGCGGTATCCGAGCCGGATCGCCTTGCCGCAGAACGGACACGGGGGGCGCGCCAGATTGGCTCCGTCGGCGATGAGTGCCTCGATCAGGTCGACCACGGCCATCAGCAGGGTCGGGTTGTCCTGCAGGACCCAGGCCAGGCGGCGTTGCTGAAACGGTCGCGGCGCGGCCCGGCTCACCGCCTGCGCGACCGTGTCACGGGTAAGTCCGAGGCCGAGGGCGTCGATGACCGTCGCGATGGTGTCGATCGGGTTGCCGTCCTCCGGCGGGCAGTACGCGCACCGTGGGCGGCCGTGGCGGTCGAGGTGGGCGACCCGTCGCGTGTTACCGCACAGCGCGCACGGGCGGGCACGGTCCCGGGCGGTGCACTGCGCGCAGATGCGCTGGTCGCCGTCGCGGCCCGGCAATCGACGGATATGGCCACAGCGGCCGCACCGGGGCAGCTGAACCTGGGTGGCGCCATGGGCTTGCAGGGCGCGGATGAGCCGTTCGATGCTGCGCGGGCCTTCAGCCTGTCCGGAGGTCAGCAGCTGCGAGTCGGCCGCCAGGAGTTGGGCGACCTGTCGTTGGACGGGCCGCTGCCGCAAGGTGGTGGCGACCACGTCGGCGACGACGACCGGATCGAGTTCGG
>VAWN01000170.1:2541-2975 GCA_005885555.1 Actinomycetota bacterium | reverse complement strand
TGGGCTGTCACCGTCAACCGTTGTGAATGACCCGCGGGCCGGCTCGCGTAACCGGGTCGGGTCGACCGGTGGCCGGCTTCGTCGGGTGATCCCGGCGGCCGCCACGACGGCGGCGTCATGGCCGTCCGTCGCGGCGGCCGCGGCCGGCAACGCGTCGCTGGTTCGTCCGGACCGCGCGAGTCGCTGGAGATCCATCCGGTGGCCGTCGCCGCCGAGCGCAACCGACTCACCGGCGTTCCGGTACCGCTCTGGGCGTAGCCCGTCAGGGGACCAGCACAAGCTTCCCGCGCACGTGGCCGGCCTGACTGATCTGGTACGCCTCGGCCGCACGGTGGAACGGGAAGGTCTGCACCTTGATCACCAGCTTGTTCCGCGCCAGCAGGTCAGCGACCATCGCCATCGCCTCCATCGGCCGGCTGTCCGCACCGCCGCCG
>VAWN01000170.1:0-2498 GCA_005885555.1 Actinomycetota bacterium | reverse complement strand
AGCTCCTCGACCGGGGTCTTGCCGGCGACGTCGAACACCGCCTCGACCCGGCCACCGGCGGCGGCCCGGACCCGGTCGGCCACGCCGTCGCCGTAGAGCACCGCAGTCGCCCCGATCTCCTGCAGGTAGTCCTGGTTGGCCGCACCGGCCGAGGCGATCACCCGCGCGTCCCGTGCGACCGCCATCTGCACCGCGACCGCGCCCACGCCGCCCGCGCCGCCGTCGACGAAGAGGGTGTCACCCGCCTTGACGCTCAGCAGCCGCAGACCGCGTTCGGCCGTCTCACCGGCCACGCCGGCCGCGGCCGCCACCGCCCAGTCGACCGAGGAGGGCTTGGCCGCCCAGGAATCCAGTACCGCGTACTCCGCCTGAGTGTTGCGCCCCCGGCCCAGCACGTCGTCACCCACGGCGACACCGGTGACCCCTTCGCCGACCTCGTCGACCACCCCGGCCGCGTCGTATCCGAGGTACCCCGTGCCGGACATCGGCTGGCCGCCGGCCATCGCCCCGGAGAAGCTCTTCCAGTCGATCGGGTTGACACTCGCCGCGCGCACCGCGATCCGGACCTGCCCAGGGCCCGGGTGCGGCTCCGGAGCGTCCGCCCACTCGAGGACCTCCGGACCGCCGTACGACATAAACTGCAACGCTCGCATCCCACCATCCTTCCGTACCCGCCCGCCCGCCGCCTGCGGGGCCGTTGCCGTCGCTGCTACGCCGTACCGTGCATCCCGGTCCGCATGGTCGGTGACCGCCCGGGCCGTTGTCCACAGGCACCCGCGCTGTCCACAGTTCCGCGGTGTCGGGCTGGACGGCGGCTGCAGGCTGCGGCACCGTAAGCGGGTCGTCGACGCGGCCAATCCGCACCCGGCCGGCCGCCCAGGGGGGTGGGGCCGGACTGCGCAGAAGATCACCGGCGATCCGCCAGCCGACCCGTCCATGGCTCCGATCGCGCAGTGGCATCGGGATCGCCGTGCGGCCCGTCCGAAGACGGCCAAGCTCGTGTCGAACCAGCGGCTGCGCGAGTACGTGCAGGACCGCCTGGCAACTGACCGCGACACCGGCCAGCCACCCGGAGGCCGCGATCAGGTCGGCGTCGCCGGCCGCAAGGCTGATGAGCCATTCAAGTCCGGTGGCGAACGTCGGCAGCGCCTCGAACCGGCGCGGCGATTCCTCGCCGCCGAGGCCGGCAACGAGGCGAGCAACCGCGCGTCCGGGCTTGTCGGCAGCAGGTTAATCAGGTTGCGCGCGATAACCCGCCACCATCACTCAAGCGCTGCTATCCGCTGGACGGCCGGCCGCGCAGTGTGACGGGTGCGAGATGCCGTGCGGCGCCGAGCGGACACGGTCTTACGATCATCATGTGCACACCACGGCATCGCCTCCGATTGACGTGCCCGCGACTTTCCCACCGGTTGCGCCGTTCGCACGGACAACGGTCCGTCTGCACCCCCGCCCGGGTTCGCCGACCGTGCGGCAAAGTTCGATGGGGGGCCCGTTGCTATGGCCCGTGGGCGAAGCGTGGCCGGTGTGCGACGGGCCGAAGGGTGGCGATCACCTCGACAGCTTGCCGGCGGAGGCTGAGGTGCCCCTCGTGCCGGTACTGCAACTGTTCGCCGACGATGTCCCGGAGTTGCCGTTCCCGGCCGGTACGGACGTCCTGCAGGTGTTGTGGTGCCCATTCGACCACGAACCGTGGAGTTCGCCCCGACCACAGATACGCTGGCGCCGACGCGCCGACATCGCCGCCTGCCGCCCAGGGATGCCAGCGCCGGACAGCGAGACGGAAGCCGAGCGCATACCCAACCCGTGCCTACTGGATCCGGAGCGAGTCGTCGAGTATCCGACCTACGACCTGCCGGAAGCGGTGCGGGCGCAGATCCGTGACACGATCAGGCAGGTCGAGCAGGACACAGGCTGGCAGTACGACACAGACCTGGCGGTCGCGTCGGGTACGAAGGTGGGCGGCTATCCCGGCTGGACGCAGCCTCCGGATTGGCCCGGGTGTCCGTGCGGCGCGACGATGCAGCACCTGCTGACCGTGGCCAGCTGGGAGTTCAGCCGTGGTGACGAGAAGCGGTGGATCCCGGTGCAAGACCGCCCGGCGATGGCCGGGTGGGGCTTCAACAGTCCCGGCGATCACCCCTGGCGCACCATCCAGAACCCGGCCGGCCTGATGCTCGGCGACGCCGGCGGTATCTACCTGTTCATCTGTTCCGACTGCCCCGACCGGCCATTCGAGTACCGCTTCGACTGCTCCTGATACAAAACACCGAAACGGTGCCCTGCCACCGGGAGTACACGATCAGCGGCATAGAAAGACGTTCTGCGTGTCGATGCAGGACGTAGGAACGTCCCCCTGATGCGCTTGTTGGGCTTGGTGTCCCATCGCAGGAGGAGGACGTTCATGGGTAACGGTAGCGGCGTGTCCCGGGGTGATCGCAACCGCAACGCGCGGCTTACTCGGCTGCGGGCTCTGGTCCCGGTTACGAACGCGATCG
>VAWN01000008.1:14897-24475 GCA_005885555.1 Actinomycetota bacterium | reverse complement strand
GTACCCAGTCTCCGTTGGTGAATACCGATTCGATCCGCACACCGGCCAGATGCGGAAACAGATCCGCAAGCTCCACAGTGGACACACCGCATGATCGACGCCGATGTCCTTGCGTGCCAACACGCCGCGCCGCCGACCCACAGGGCCGGCGGCAGCACTCACCGACGCGTACGCGCCAGACAACACTTCTTGTACTTCACCCCGGAACCACACCAACACGCCTCGTTGCGACCGGGTGGCCACGGCCGTTCCGGCAGGTCCTGCGCGTAACCCTTCCGCACATCAGCGTCCGCGCCATCCCCACCCACCGCGGTGGCGTACCGCGCCAGATCCTCGACCCGGCCAGCCAGCACCGCCAGCCCGCTCAGCCCAGCTTCCGACCCCCCGCAGGCCCCGTTCCACGATGTCGCGGTGCTCATCCCAGGTGGACCCGTACCCGCTCGCAAGCCCCGGCCACCGCTGCAGCAGCGCGTCAAACTCGGCCCGGGGCCAGAACAGCACCGCCAGGTCACCCTCGTCGTCGAACTCGTCAGCAAACACCCCGTCGACCGCGTCACGCAGCCGATCCGCGAGCTCATCGTTCTCGTCGTGCGGCAGATCCAGATCACGGCGGATCCGGTGCCGCTGCTGCGCCAACGCGTACGCGATCATCGCCGAACGGGCTAGCTAAGCGACGACATCAAGCAGCGCATCTTGGATCTCGCGAGGATTCCGGCTGGGACGCGCGGCGTATTCGAGCGCAGATACGTACGGAGAGGAACCGCCACGACATAACGGTGGACATGATCAATGTGGACGCGCGGCAAGACGGTGTTCGCCGATCGGGTGCGTGAGCCGCGCCCTGCCTATCTGCCGCCGGATCCGGCCGGCCGCATCAGCTATGTGGCGGGTGAGATCGCCCAGTGCGACCTGTGGTTCCCAGACATCACGCTGCCGGTGGGCTGTGGCAGGTGCGCACCGCAGCCGCGCTGCCGGTGCTGACCATGGTGTGCGGGTACCCGCCGTGGTTGTCGGCGGGGACCCGCTCGGCTGAGGACCTGTTCGCCGGCTGGTGGTGGCACTTCGCCGCGTTGGGGGCGGTGCCGCGGGTGCTGGTCTGGGACGGTGAGGGCGCGGTCGGCCGGTGGCGGGGCGGGCGCAACGAGCTGACCGGTGAGTGTCAGGCGCTTCGCGGCGCGCTGGGCGCCAAGGTGCTCATCTGCTGGCCCGGCGACCCGGAGGCCAAGGACCTGGTCGAGCGGGCGCACGACTTTCTCGAGCGCTCGTTCCTGCCCGGCCGGTCGTTCACCTCGCCGGCGCACTTCAACGACCAGTCGCAGGCGTGGCTCGCGGCGGTGAACCGGCGGCCGCGCCGAGCGTTGGGGTACGCACCGACCGACCGGATAGCCGCGGACCGGGCCGCGCGATGCCGACCCTGCCACCGGTGCCACCCGCGGTGGGCTGGCGCACGTCGCTGCGGCTGCCCCGCGACCACTACGTGCGCCTGGATGCCAACGACTACTCCGTCTACCCGGCAATGATCGGCCGGCGGGTGGAGGTGGTCGCCGATCTGGACCGGGTCCCCGGTGTTCTGCGACGGGCGGTCGGTGGCCGACCTGCCCGGCTGCGGGGCCGCCACCGGAGTGTGGTCGACCCGGCGCACGTCGCCGCGGCGCGTCGGCTGCGCCGCGACCGGCTCAGCGTGCGGCGCCCGACCCCGACGCCCGACGTCGAGATCCGGTGCCTGGCCGACTACGACACCGTGCTGGGCCTCGACAATTTCGACAGCGGGGTGGCCTGATGGCCGCCGCGACGAAGACCGCTCGGGACCTGACCGCCGAGGTCGCCTACCGCACCCGGGCGCTGAAGGCGCCCACCCTGCGCGAATCGGTGCCCCGGCTGGCCGAACGCGCCCGCGCCGGGTCCCGGTCGCACGAGGAGTTCCTCGTCGCCTGCCTGCAAACGCGAGGTGTCCGGCCGAGAGGCGCACGGCGGCGGGGAGGGCCGCATCCGCGCCGCCCGGTTCCCCGCCCGCAAGAGCTTGGCGGAGTTCGACTTCGACCACGCCCGCGGCCTCAACACGACGTCATCGCCCACCTGGGCACCCCGGATTTCGTTGCCAGCAAAGAGAACGTGGTGTTCCGCAGCCGAACGACTTCTGTCGGCACCACCGGCCAACAAGGGTTCGCTGTCCGGGCTGAAACTGACCATCCCGATCGCATTCGAAAGTGCTGTCAGGCGGCTGAACGCGATGGATGGTCATCAAGCTCGAGCCTCCGAGGTGCTCCCGGCACACTTCGCGGCTCGAAGGACTTCCCCGCACCCGTATCTTGTGGCGTGCTCTTTCTTGACCCGGTCAACCGATCCGACGAGCCCATATGGAATGATCGGCCATATTGCCATCATGCACCGCAAATATCCGACATTAGCGGCGCGGTGCCCCGCCGGCGCGGAAAGAATGGGAACGCAGTCAGAAGCCCGGTCCGCTTGGGTCGATGCTGATGGAGGGCCATAGCCCGCGTACCGAGCACTGTTGCCGGCGCAACGTCTCGGCCGGGCGCTGGCCTTCCGTCAATCGATCCGACCCGAGCAACTGTGTCTCCGCCGGATCGAGTGGTCGTGCGGAGACAACGACATGGCGATCAGCTTCGAATATCGCGGGCTGTTGTGTTACGAGAACCGGTCGGCACCACGCTCGTACTACTTCCTGCCGCTCGCGGCGGACGTCCAGCGTGACGACGCGAACCGGCCCATGGTCACCGTCGTTGCCGCTGGGGCTACCGGTTTCCTCATGCTGACCGCAGCGTGGCGGGCGTCGGAGGACATCCTCGCCGGACTGCGCGACGAACTGGCGCGGCGTACCGGGGACGGTGAGCCCGCCACCATCCGGCTGGCATTCGCGCCTGTCCGCACCGTGACGTGCGATCTGTTCATCGGCGACGGCCGGACCGAGGCTGGTGGCCGGGCCGAGGCTGGTGGCCGGGCCGAGGCTGCAGCGGTCGCCAGCCGGACGACGTCCGGCGCGCCGCCGTACTCAGCTCTGTTCAGCCTGACGGTGACCGCCGAGCAGCTTGCCGACGTGGCGGCGGCGGTGCTCGGGCGGCGCGGCTTCGCGGCGCTTGCGTACCGGGCAACGGTGCCGCTGCCATTCGTCGCGACCGGCCGGCTCGAATCCGCGTCTGAGCGGTTCCTGCCGTGGCTGCGCAGTTGTGCCGGCTCCGGGTCGGTCGCCGGCCTACGGGCCGCAATCGAGCTGGCGGTGACCGAAGGGCTGGCGACGGTTCAACTCAGCCTGCCCGGAGACCCGCCCGCCGACCTGGTCGGCACGCTCTATGACGCGGTGCTCGGCCGGGCCGTCGAGGTGCTCGCCCCCCTGCTCGCGGGCGGTGCGGTCGGGCCGGCGGGCGGTGCGAACGCTGAGATCGCGGTGCAGGTCGAACTGACGTGGGACGTCGAACGGCCGGTGTCCGCTCGGGTCGACATGTCCGAGGTGGTCGGTCCGGACGATGTCGTGCTACCGCCGGGCGTGGCCGCCGCTGTCGAAGCGGCCGCCGACCCACCGCTGCGGGTCAGCCTCGGCTTCGACCCCGACGATGCGCCGCTGGCGTGGATCCGGGTTCAGCGCGGCGACGCCGAGGCCGTGCTGGAGGCGCCCAAGTTCGAGGCTGTCGAGGTCCCCGGCCGGTCCGCGGTGCGCACGGTACGGGTGACCACCGGCTACACGGATGGCGCGCCGGTGCACCGGCAGGACGTACCGGCGCCCGGCGTTGAACTCGTCTTCCTGCCGGCCGACGTCGGGCTGACCGTCGTCACAGTGGACGCCCGGGCATTGGCCACCAGCGGGGTCCGCTCCGCGCAGGTCTGGCTCACGCACCAGCCGCCCTACGGGCGTCAGGTGCGGCGCGTCCTCGCGCTCGGCCGGGACGAGTGGGTCGCGCACTGGTGGCTTCCGGCGGCGGCCGGATCAGGACCCTCTTACCTCGAGTACCGCTGGACCGCCACCCGCGCGGACGGGCGGGTGGCCGAGTACCCCCCGACGCGCGCGGACACCCCGGTCATTGTGCTGTCGTTCTCGGAAGGATCTCCCGATGCTTCAGATTGACAAGGTCCAGACCGTTGAGGGCGTCACCGTCTACGGCGACGACGAGGACTTCAATGTCTTCTACCTCATTCCGGAACAGCCGAGATATCGTCACTACGCCGACGGCAGCCTCGCCTTCCGGTTCACCCGGTACCGGTACCCGGTCGACCGGCCGGGGGGTCGCAAGGGCGGTGGATTCGTCCTCTTCGACGTTGAGTTCGTGGTGGACGAGGCGAAAATGCCGAAGATCCGGGACCAACTGGCGGCGCAGGTCGCCGCGGAAGCGCGGCGAAGGGGCATCTCGCCCGTGCCCGACCTCAGTTTCGGCACCCCCACGTACACCCGCGGCGCGACGCAACTGATCGTCGCCGGCTCTGACGGCACCTTCGTGGAGCACCTGCACAACCCTGGTAAACCCTCGCTGTACGGGACGAACATTGCCACGTTCGGGCTGGAGCTGACCGAGAACGGGGTCGACTTCTTCGAGCAGACCATGCAGGGCAGCGGCGGTTCGGTCGCCGTGGTCTACGACCTGTGGCTGTGGGCGCGGCTGCCCGCCATCCGGGTGGACGCGCATTTCCACGCGTCGACGTTCTACAGCTTTTACCAGACCATCGACACCGACTGGAACCTGTGGTCGGAGGACTCGTACCGGGAGACGGTCCGGGAGCAGATGATCTCCAGCGAGTCGATGACGCTGAACTTCGACTGGGGCGGGGTCACCGACGAAAAGATCCGCGGACCGATCCGCGACTGGGCGACGAAGGCCCTGGAGCAGGCCGTCGAGCGCAAGATGATCAAGGCCGTGGCGCCTGTACCGGACGACCAGCGCAAGCTCCCCGACGGCATCGAGGACGTCACCCGGGACATCTCCCACATCCAGATCTCCAACGTCGACATCTACTACCGCGAGGCGCAGACCGTCGAGTGGAACATCGCGCCGCAGGGTCAGCTCCAGAACATCACCTCGCTGAAGGACGCCGCCGGCAACCCCATCAAGTGGAGCGACTACTCCACCGTGATCGACCTGGACTCGAAGTTCTTCCGTGAGCTGCGGGTCGACGCCTTCGTCAACGCCGACTTCAAGAACCTGCCGATCCACTCCGTCGAGGTCCAGGTGCAGTACCGGGGGCGGCCGATGCCGAACCTCGCGCCGGATGAGCCGGAGGGTGAGGTGGTCCTCAAGAGCCCGGACGACATCGGCAAGTTCGCCACCTACGTCGAGGACGACGACTGGAACTACACGTACAGCTACCAGATCAACTACCGGGGCGAAAGCCGGGTCTACAAGTCCGCTCAGATCCCTACGAACGAGGGCAACCTGACGATAGGCGTCGACGACGTCGGCATCCTCAACGTGGAGGTCTCCGCGGGCGACATCAACTTCGACGAGGTCGACCGCGCGCTGGTCACGTTCAAGTACGCCGACGACGGCGTCGACCCCATCGAGGACCAGTTCCAGCTCACCAAGGACGGCCCGACGCACCAGATCCAGCGGGTCATCCTCCAGCCGGTGCGCAAGGAGTACACATACTCCGTCCGCTACTTCATGAAGGGCGGCAAGGAGGTCCAGGGCGACGTGCAGTCCGGACGCTCGCCGCACCTGTTCATCAACGACGTGTTCGGCGGCCGGAAGACCGTCGGGGTGCGTGGCGTCGGCGACTTCGCCAACCGCATCAACACCGTCTTCGTCAACCTGCGCTACGTCGACGACAAGAACGACTACGTCCAGGTCCGCAGCCAGGCGCTGAGCGCCGCCACCACGTTCTTCGACTGGACCTTCCCGGTGATCAGCGAGACCGCCGGCCAGGTGAAGTACAGCGCGGTCGTGTCCTACAAGGACGGCACCAGCGAGGAGATCCCGGAGACGGTCGCGCTGTCCGACACCATCCTGCTGCCGCCGCCGGTCGAGGCGTTCCTCGAGGTCAGCATCGTCACCGACCTGCTCGACTGGACCCGGCTCAAGCTCGTCCGGGCCTCGCTGAGCTACCACGACGCCGACCACAACATCTCCGCGGCCAAGGACTTCATCTTCAGCCCATCCAAGTCCGCGGGCGCCACGTGGAAGGTCGAACTGAAGAACAAGGACCGTGACCAGTACGCCTACGCGGTCACGTACTTCACGACGGAGGGCACGCAGAAGACCGTACGCAACGATGCGACCGACGATCGCACGCTGATCCTCGACTTCGAAGGCTGACCATGCTGTTTCTGAAGACGCCGTACGCACTCATCGAGGGCGTGGCGGTCTTCGGCGACCATGCCGACCCGCTGCAGTACTACTACCTGCCCGCGATGCCCCGGCTGCGTGCGGTCCGCGACCCGGCGACCGGCGTGGATGTTCCGCAGGTCCAGCTCCTGAAGTTCCGCGGCGGCGCCGGCAACGGGGGCTTCCTCACGTTCGAGGTGGACCTTGCGTTCGACCAGACCCGGCTGGACAACGTCGCCGCTGAGCTGCGGCGGATCTACCGGCTGGACGGGGCGCCGCGGCTGGCGCCCGTACCCCTGGAAGACGGAACCGTGCGGCTCATCATCCTCGGGCAGCAGTCCGCGGCCCCGCCCGGGCCGGGGGGCGGCGGCGGGGGCGGCGGCGCGACGACCGACGACGAGCCGCGGTTCGTCCAGAAGATCGATCCGCCATTTGCCTCGAAGCCCGCGCTGTACGGTGACAACCAGGCGATCTTCTCGGTCCAGCTCGATCAGTCCGGCGTCGAGTTGATCGAGGCGTCGCTGCTGCAGGGCCAGATCCTGCCTGTCGGCGTGGTGTACGCCCTCGACTTCTTCGCCCTGCGGCCCGCCTTCACCGTGCGCGTGACCGCGGACTGGAACCGGGTGCAGAAGCACTTCGACGACTCGTTCGGGTTCGATGTCCTGTTCTCCTCGGTGGAGATCGACAAGGTGGTGGACCAGCTCATCGAGGACCGGGTCGTCACCATTGACGTGGACTCGTTCCTGCCCGAGGGGGAAGAGGGCGGGTCCTGGGTCGGGCGGCGCGACCAGGCGGTCAAGGACTTCAAGGACATGATCCTCGGAACGTTCTTCCAGCCGAGCATCGAGCCGATCAAACAGGAGGAGGACGGCTGGGACAAGTTCACCCACACCGCCGAGCGGCTGTCGCTGTTGGCCGCCACCGGAGGATGGGGCGGCGCGATGAAGTTCCACCACGTCAAGCGGGACATCACACGCATCGACACCAAGGTCGCCAACCTGACCATGAACGAGCGGGTCACCGTCAAGCGCAGCATCTATCCGCAAGCGAATCTGAAGTCCCTGGGCGCCACGCTGCGCGACCTCATCGAGCGGGGAAAGATCGACCGATCCCTGCTGGTGCAGGAGGTGACGCTGGGCAGCGCCTGGTTCGCCAGCCGGCAGGTCACGGCGCACGCGCTGGTCAACTTCGATCACGACGACGTCGAGGCGGTTACCCTGACGCTGTCGTACGGGGACCAGCCGCAGACCCTGCGGCTGACCAAGGACACCGCGTCCGGGGCGCGGCAGTGGAACAGCATCCTTGTCGGCAACGCGATGAAGCGCGAGGTCGAGTACAGCTACCGGATCAGCTTCCGGGACGTGGACACCGCCGAGCGGCCGGGGGTCGTCGACTCGCCGCAGCTCGTGGCGCGCGGCGACGAGTTCGACCTGTCGCCACGCGGCGAGGGGGTCTACTTCGTCGACGAAATCACGTTCGGGGCGGACACGTTGCCGTGGGACCGGTACCCGACGGTCAGCGTCGAGGCCCGCTACACCGACGACGAGCACCGGATCCGGCTGGCCGAGACGTTTCTGCTCACCAAGGCCAGCCCGGAGGCGACGTGGCGGCGCTTCCGGCTCAATCCTGACCTGGACACGTACCAGGTCAACGTCACCTACCTGGCCGCCGACCATCGTGACGTCAGCCTGGGCTGGCGGAGCACCGACGAAGAGCGGCTGGTGATCCGGGATCCGCGGCCGGCAAAGCGGTCCGTGCAGGTTGTGCCGGCGGTGCCGTGGGCGCTGGTCGCGATGGTACTGGTCGAGGTCACCTACGACGACGTGGCGAACGACGTACACGAGCGGCAGACGTTGTCGTTCATGAACACCGACACCGATCGGCTGCCCAAGACGTTCTCCGCCAACCTCGTGGACCCGGACCAGCGGTTCGTCGGGTACTCCGCGACGATCCTGCTGTCCGACAACCGGATCATCACCGTACCCCCGTCGGTGACGGCCGGGCCGGCGATCTTCATTCGGACCGACATGATCGGACACCGGGTTGTCGCCGTCCGGCCCCCCAGCGTCGACTTCGGCGTCCAGGGGTTGCTGCGGGTCGAGGCCGACCTGTCGTTTGCCGACGCGGACGCCGGGCTCAGCTTCGCCGACACGTACACGTTCTTCTCCGCCAAGGACTCCGGGGTCTTCGAGTACGACTACGTCGCCGCGGAGCGCAACCGCTACCACTGCCGGGTCCGGGGCGTCCACAGCAACGGTCTCGTGCAGGAACGTGACCTCGGGATGCTCGACGGCGACCGGCTCATCCTGCCGGTGGCGTGACGAGGAGGCGACGGCATGCTGATGATGGGCGCGGGCGTGCAGACGATCGAGGGCATCACGGTGTTCCCCGACCACGCCGACAAGTCGCAGTTCTGGTACCTGCCCGGGCCGGTCCGGCTGGCGGTTCGGGACGGCGAATCGCAGTTCACCCTCATCCGGTACCGACCGGCGGTTGCCGGCAGCGGGGCCCGTGGCGGCGGCTTCCTCACCATGGAAATCGACCTGCGGCTCGACCCGGCCGTCGAGCGGAAGATCATCAGCGCGCTGTCCCGGGTGGCGGAGGGGCAGCCGAAGCTCGCGCCCGTACCGTTCGACGACGGGTCGGTGCAGATTGTCGCGCTCAACATCCAGGGCAGTGGGGGTACGACCGCGACGCCCGCTGTGCCGGGGTCGTTCGTAGCCGTCGAGTCGATCCTCGGCGCATCCAAGCCCAGCCTCGGCGGCGACAACAACGCCGTCTTCAGCCTGACCTTGAGCCAGGAGGGGGCGATCATCCTCGACCAGGCGTTCAAGCAGGGTGCGACGCCAGTCGGCGCAGTCTACGACCTGAGGTACACCGTGCTGCGGCCGGCTCTGGATGTCGAGATCACCGCGAACTTCAAGCGGATCTACGACTCGCTGCGGATGGGTGTCGACCTCAGCGTCGGTGCAGTGATCTACGGGGTACCGGTGTACCTCGACGCCGCGATCGACATTGCCTTCGAAAAGCTCAAGCAGGACGGGGTCATCTCGGTCAGGGTGATCAACTACGCCAACGCGGCCGACAAGGACGACAAGGAGAAGTGGGCGCTCGACTTCTTCAAGCAGAGTCTGCTGGCTGACTGGTTCAAGCCGACCCTGCCGCCGGTGACGTTCGACGGCAAGCCGGCAGGAACCGGGGCATCGACGGGTGGCGCCGGGTCGGCTGGTGGCGCGGGGTCTGCTGGTGGTGCGGGGTCTGCTGGTGGTGCCGGGTCCGCGGGAAGTGGTGGCGCCGGGTCGGCTGGTG
>VAWN01000008.1:2740-14853 GCA_005885555.1 Actinomycetota bacterium | reverse complement strand
GGGGTCGGCGGGGGCCGGTGCCCACAGCGGTGGTTCCGTGGGCGGCGCCGGGAGCGGCGGCGGCGAGCACCCGGTCCACGAGGTCGGGACGGTGGCGACCGCCGTCGAGGAGGTGTGGGCGCTGCCGTTCGCGGAGGCAGACCGGCAGTCCGCCCGTCTCGACAAGACGATCGATCCGCCGACCGCCGCCGGGTACGACATCCAACTGGGACAGTCGGCCGCCAGCGACCGGGTGACCTTGACCTTCCTCGGTGGCCAGACGGTCCCTGCGGTGCGCATCAACGACCAGCCGCAGACCGTGTCGGCCGACCGGCAGCTCGCCCTCGACCTCGCCCCGGGCACGACGCTCACGGTGGACGTCGACTATCCCGCCGCGCCGGGCGCGGAGCAGGAGTTCCACCTGTTCTTCGACTTCGACAAGCCGACCGCGACGGGCTGGTTGACCCAGCCGCCGAGCGCCGGCTACCGCGGCTACCTCAGCAATCGGACGTCCCCGTTGGACGCCCGTTTCCAGACCAGTACCGGCGGCTCCGGTACCGGCCTGAGCGGTGCCGACGCGATCGGCGCATGGCTGCGCAACGACCTCGGGTCGCCGAAGCGGGTGCAGGTCGACACATACGCGAGCTTCGAAGGGGACGTCGGCAAGGCGGTCGCCAACCTGGAGCTCACCCGGCGCCGGCTCGACGTGGCCCTGGGGATCATCGGGGATTCCGCCCAGGTGACCGCGCAGCAGGCGCACGGCTTCGGCGATGCCCAGGCAGCCGGCCGGGTCGGTGACCTGTCGGACCGGGTCGCCGTGATCCGGGGCGCCGGCGCGGGCGGCCAGCCCGTCATCATCCACGCCACCCTGTCCCGACCCGCCGCAACGAGCGGTGGTGCGTCCAGCGGTGGTGCGTCCAGCGGTGGTGGCGCGGCGAGTGGTGGAGCGGCTGGTGCGGGCAGCGCGGCGAGCGGGGGTGGCGCGGCGAGTGGTGGGGCGGCGAGTGGCGGCGGCGCGCATCCACCCGGCAGTGGCGCCAGCGGCAGTGGCGCCAGCGGCAGTGGCGCCTCCGGGGGCGGGGCGTCGATCCCGAAGAAGCCGGACCTCGGCGTCAAGCTGGCGTTCAAGCTCCAGAAGGTCGAGCAGATCGAGGACAAGACCGTCACGTTCACGTACAACCGGCAGGATGCGGTCCAGCGGACATACGCCCCGCAGAGCCTCATCCGGCTCCTCGCCGACGATCTCGACGGTCCGCCGCACTTCATCGAGGTCGACCTCGACAGCCCGTTCTGGCGTCAGCTCGACGTGGAGATCGAGGCTCCCCCCGGCTTCAACCAGATCGGCCTGCTCAAGACGGATGTGGCGATCGAGTACGGTCGCCCGAACGACCCGGTCAACCTGCGCCACAAGGATCTGAGCTTCCGGGCCACCGGCAACGCGGTGGAGCACGCCTCATTCTTCCTCGATCAGCAGCTCGACCTGGACTACCGGTACGCCGTCCAGTACCACTTCGACCCGCTGTCGGGGTGGGACGGCGAGAGGCTCGACTACGACCTTCCGGCGGCCTCCACATTGGACCGGACCCTGTTGGTGAACCCGTACAAGGACTTCGGGTTCCTGCAGGTACAGATCGTACCCGGGGAACTGGACCCGGGGATGATCGACTCGACGGACGTCCTGCTGCACTACGAAGACGCCGGGAGGTGGTCGCGAGACAAGGTCATTACCGTCAAACCCGGTACCCCGGCCCAGGTCTGGAAGCTGCGGCTGAGCGATCCACAGCGCCGGGAGTTCACCTACCGGTTCCTGCACCGGCTCACGGACGGTACGACCCGGCAGACCGACCCGGTCGCCACGACCACAGCGTCGGTGGCGGTCAACGATCCGTTCGAGTACCCGCTGATTGTCGAGTTCTTCCCGAACTACGACGCCACCGGGGTCAGCATCCTCTTCGTCGAGGTGCTGTACGAGGACCCGCCCAACCAACTGAGCCGTACCGAGCAGCTCCGGTTCACGGGTCCGACGCCACAGTCGCAACGGGTTCGCTTCGCGCGTGCGGACCGTACCGTCGACCGCTATTCCTTCCAGATCACCATCCTGGGCGTCGACAACTCGGTGCGCCGGTTGCCCCGGACAGTCAGCGACAGCTCCATCGTCTTCCTCGGCGAACACATGTGACGAAGACTTCGACAGCGAAGGGGAAAGCAGTGAGCATGGCAACTACCCCGGCGACGACGACCGGGGAGAGTGGCAAGACATACGGCTACCAGTCCACCGAGACGGCACCGTCCGGCGGCGGCGCTGGCGGCAGCGCCCTCGCGGCGAAGCGGGACGCGCTGTTCAAGGCGTTCGAGGACTTCATCGACTCAATGGTCGGCGGTTACAACACCGCCACGGGCGGCGCCACCACCGGGGGCGCGTCCACCGGCGGTACGGCCTCCACGGGCGGTACGGCCTCCACGGGCGGTACGGCCGCTACCGGCGGCCACCCGACCACCGGTACCCCGCCGTCCGAGGGCACCGGAGCCGGACCGCACGAAGCCACGTCGACGCACCCGAACGGGCACGCGGGCGAGACGAGCGAGTTGCCGGTCTCCCTGCTCCGCGAGTCGTACCGGCAGGACCAGGCGCGGGCCGCGACCCGCCGGGCGGAAACCGCCAAGCAGGCCACCTCGCACGTGCCCTCCCGCGAAGAGATCGAGCGCAAGCACACGCCCGACTCCAACCGGTCGCCGTTCCAGAAGACCCAGGAGTTCGCCCCGGCGTACGGGATCCGGGGCCGCAGCCAGGCCCCCACACCGGAGGTCACCGCGATGCGACCGGGACAGAAGGAGCGCCCGGAATCGGCGCCGGCCGCGCCGACGACGGCTGGGGTGGCCCTCGACGCGTACTGGGCCAGCTTCGGCACACCGGTCGAGCGCGCCCAGGAACGCGCCCGCATCCTCAGCAAGCAGCATCCGGAGATGCAGCAGCTCGAGCTCATCATCGGTTCGGACGACCGCGTGCTGGTCACCAACAACGAGCTGTACCCCTGGCGGTGCGTCTGCTCGCTGCTCATCACGGCACAGTCCGGCACGATGTACCTCGGCACCGGCTGGTTGGTCAGCCCTCGGGTCGTGCTCACCGCCGGGCACTGCGTCTACATGTCCGACGAGGGCGGCTGGGCATCACAGATCGAGGTGATCCCTGGCCGGTTCGGCGACAAGCGGCCGTTCGGCTCGGCGATCTCCCGAGAGCTGCGCAGCGTCACCGGCTTCACGGTGGACAACGACCGGGACTTCGACTACGGCGCGATCCTGCTTCCCGAGGACCACCGGTTCGGCGACGACCTGGGCTGGTTCGGATACACCAACCGGGACAACGAGTACCTCAAGAGCGTCACGGTGAACCTGGCCGGCTACCCGGGCGACGGCGGCAAGGCCGNNNCAGGGCACCCCGTGGTTCATGTCCCGGACGATCGGTGAGGTCAACGAGAAGCAGATCACGTACGAGATCGACACCTGGGGCGGGCAGAGTGGCTCGCCGGTGTGGGAGATGGCCGCGGACGGCAGCCGGTACGGCGTCGCCATCCACACCTGGGGTACCGAGGTGAACAACGGCGGTACCCGGATCACCAAGGATGTCTTCGACAACATCGTGATGTGGTCGGGACAGGCGCCGTGAGTACCATCGCCGGGCGGGTTCTCGACGCCGACGGCAACCCGGTGCCCGGTGCATCGGTGGCGGTCAGTTCCGGTCCGGGACCCGTCAACGACATCGCGGTCGTCACCGACGTGGAGGGCCGGTTCCGGCTGGGCAACCTCGGCCCTGGTCGGTTCGCCCTCACCGCGAACGGCGCCAACGACCTGCAGGGCACGGCCGCCGTCGAGGTGGCGGCCGACGAGCAGGCCGTGGCGGAGATCCGGCTCGGCGAGGTACAGCCGGATCCGACCGGCGACGTCACGGTCGTCGCCGACCGGGTGGACTGGTCCAAGGTACGGCTGGTGCGCGTCTCGCTCCGCGACGCGGCGACCGACCCGGGCGAGGGGCCGGTGCGCGACCTGTTCTTCAGCCCGAGCAACACGGCATCGGCGACGTGGGGCAGCGCGGTCCACGGGCCGTACACGTACACCGTGTACTACTACCTGGCCGGCGGGCTGCAACGCACCGTCGGGCCGCACGACGGGGACGCCCGGACCCTCGTCCTGGACCCGATGCAAGGTCCGCCCGGATGACGGTGACCGGCGAGCGGGTCGGCCTGCACCCCGCGGTGGACCGGGTGCTGGCCGGCTGGCCCGCGGACGTCGGCAGCCGGGCGGCCGCCGCCCTGCGGGTCATGCTCGGTGGCCGGGCGGCCGCGGACGGCACGGCGGCGTGGACGTCGAGCCGGCTGACCGGGGACGGGTTTCCGGTCGAGGTCGGGTTCGCCACAGGGGACGACGATCTGCGCCTCACGGTGGAGCCCGGCGGCATACACCTCGATCCGTGGCGCCGGCTCGACGTGACGCTCGGCGTCCTGGCCGAGCTGAACTGCCCGGCAGTCCCTGCGCCGACGCTGGCGGAATGCCGCCGGCTGCAGGTCGGTGGGTTGCGGTACGGCACCTGGCTGGGCTGCCGGATCCGGGCGGCGCAGTCCGGCTACAAGCTCTACGTCGAGGTAGCCGACGGCGCCGAACCGCCGTCCGGGCTGGTCGCCCCGAAGCGGGAGGCGCAGCTGCGGATGGTGGGCTGCGTGCCCGGCTCGGGGGTGTGGGAGACGTACTTCCGGATCCGCGACCTCGATCCGCTGGAGCTGGCGGGCGTGCTGGCACCGGCGGGTTTCGGGGGACGCGCGGCCGAGCTGCGCGAGGCACTGGCCGAGGCCTATGGCCATCGGCTGGGCGAGCGCCTGCCCGGCCGGTCGGTCGGAGTGAGCTACGGATTCTCTGCAGCGGGCGAGCCGGTCGGGGTGACGCTGTTCCTGTTCGCGCGGGCGTTCTGGGGGCCGGACGCTCGGATCCGCGCCCGGTTCGGGGCCGAGGCACGGGCGCTGGGCTGGGACGACGTCCGGTACCAGGCGGTCACCGCGCCGCTGTCCGCGCGCCGGGACGGCCGGACCGCCCACGGGATCCTCGGGTTCACGTTGCTGCCGGGCGGGCGCCGGGCCCTCAGCATGGGGGTACGGCCACCATGCTGACGTCGCTGGCGGCGCTCGCCGCTCTGCAGCACCCGGACGGGTGCTTTCCGTCCACTGTGGTCGGTCGGCACGCGACCCGCGCCGACCGCAACGGGTTCACCACGGCGCTGGTCGTGCGGGCCTTGCGGGACGCGCCGGGTGCGGAGCCGATCAGGTCCGCTGCGCTGGAGTACGTGGCGACATGCGCCGCGCCCTGCCCGCCGGGGGCCTTCGGGTTCTGGCCGCAGCGGGCGCGGCCCGGGTGGGCGCCGCACCTGCCGCCGGACGCCGATGACACCGCCATCATGACGATCGAACTGCTGCGTGCCGGGCGGATCAGCCGGCGCGAGGCGCTGCGCACCGCGGCGTCGGTGCTGCTGCGTCACCGGCTGGCCGAGTCACGGTCGATCCGGCCGCCCTGGGTGGTGCCCGGCGCGTTCCTCACCTGGCTGGCGTCGCCGGACCTGCCCAACCTGGTCGACTGCTGCGTCAACGCCAACGTCGTCGCGTTGCTCGCACTCCTGGATGCCACCGACCTGCCCGGTTATGGCGCGGCGGTGGCCACCGTGTCGGCGGCGGTGGCGTGGGCCGGGGAGCGGCCTGCCCGGCACCGCGCGATCACCCCCTTCTACCCGACGATCGCCGGGCTGCACGAGTCGGTCGAGCACGCCGTCGAGTGCGGCGCGGCCGAGCTGGCGCCGACCCTCGCGGCGCTGCGCCAGATCGACGAGGGTCCCGCACCCGGGCCGGACACCGGGTGGTGCTGTTCCGCCTACAGCGCGACGGTGTGGCGCTGTGCTGCCCTGGCCGCGGCACGGGCGTTCCGGACGTCCGTCACGACAAGGAGTCCGACATGCTTTTCTCCGGGTACGCCGACCTCGCCCGCCCCATCGAGCAGGGCACGTTCCGCGTCTACTACCCCTACGGCGGCGGTCCCTTCCTCCTGACTCCGACGGGCTGCGCGGTGCCGGACTCGGGCGGCGGGCGTACCGACTTCGCCCTCGATCTGGTCCGGCCGAACCCGCCGTCCGGCCCGGGCGGCCACGCCGACCTGGAGTTCCGGCTGGCCGCGACGTACCCGGGCGAGGACGCACTCGCCTACCTGCGCGGGATCCGTCCGGACGCCACGCTGGCGTATCTGCCGCTGACCGACTGGCAGTTCCGGTTGGAGCCGGGCGCGACCATGCCCGACGAGTTGCTCACGCCGATCGCGCTGGCTTCGGATGGCCTTGGCACCGGCCGGCTCGTGATGCGGCTCTCGACCGAGACCGGGCTGGTGCTCGAGGGGCTGCTGCGCGACGACGCGGCACCGGTTCAGGCGGTGGCCGAGGCGCAGCTCACCGGGGTGTCCCCGCGCACCGGCGCGGTGGTCCGGTTCCGGTCGGCGGCGCTGCTGCCGGCGCTGGCCGACCTCACCGCACCGGACGGTACCGTGGCCTGGCGGTCGCTCGCGCAGTCCCTGGCCACCCAAGCGGCCGACTTGCCGTGGGACATCAGCGGCGACTACGAGCCGAGGGCTTCGGGCGAGGCCCTGGCGGACCGGATCGTCGCACGGTTCGGCTCGTGGGTATCGGCGGACCCGGATACCCACGAACCGCGGATCGCGCTGCGTGCCGACGGCGGGACCGACAGCGAGATCTTCTGGGCGTTGTCCGAGCCGTTCACCGCCGTGCGCCGGGTCGCGCTGCGCTTCGACCTGCTGGCCAACGTGCGCCGCCGGATCCGGGACCACGGCGTGGACGCGTTCGTGCGCTGGCACACCGCCGCCGCGGACCCCGCGCTGGGGCGGTCCGTCGTCACGGCCTTCGACACCCTGCCCGCCCAGCGGCAGGGCCTGGTCGAGATCGGCGCCACCCTGACTTTCCCGCCCCGCCCGCCGGACCGCCCCCAGCCCGAAACCGTGACCGTCGCCCTGCAGCCGCCTGACGACCTGGCCCGGGTACCGATCCGCCTGGCACCGGGTGAGCCGCTCGACTACGACGTCACCACGTACGCGGTCCTCGCCGACGAAGACGGGGTCCGCGAGGTGACCGGCCGGGCCACCCGGCACAGCGGCTCGCCGCTACGGCTGTCGCCGGACGACTTCCCGGTCGGGTTCGTCACCGTCGAGGCCACCCCCGAACTGCTCAGCCTCGCCAGGGTGACCGGCCAGGTGCGGTACACCTCAGGCGGCCGGGAGCACCCCGTACCGTACGAGGTCGGCACCGGCCGGCCCGCGGTGGCCGTGGCGGTACCCGACGACGGCGAACTCGTCGGCGTCACCTGTACGGCGCTCGCCCCGGACGGCGCACGGATCGACCTGGGTCCATACGAGTCCCGCTCGGTCCGGCTGGACCTGCCCGCGTTCCCCCAGTACGGCTGGCACGAGGCCGAGTTCGTCTGCGACTTTGACGGCCGGGCCAGCCTGTATGCGATCGACGTGCTGTCGGCCGGGGTCGCGGAAACCCCGGAGAACCTGACGGTCCTGGCGTTCACCCTGGACCATCCGAGCCGCCGGTTCGGCTGGTTCGCCCACTCGCCGTTCGCGGCCGGTTTCCGGTACCGGCCGCACCGCGACGACGGCGCCCCCGGGGTGTGGCAGACCGTAGCCGCCCCGGGCGCCACGGTGGTCGTACGCCCGGAACTTGCCCCGCCGGCCGCCGAGCGCATCGCCGTGGCGATCGCGGAGAACTCCCCGTTGTGGTACCCGCCGACGCTTCTCCGGCTCCCGCCGACGCCCGTCCCGTACACCGGCACCGCGCCCGTCAGTCCGGCGGCCGAGCCGACGGACCTGCTGCTCTACCACCGCCCCGACGACCCGTCGAAGCTGTTGTACGTGCCGCGCTACCGGATCGCCCTGCAGACGGTGTCCGGACAGCAGCGGTACCGGATCGCGATGGGGCAGCAGAACGGCGCCTGGACGCTAACCATCCACCTCGCCCGCGGCCCGGCCGAGGCGCTTGGCGACGCCGCCCGGGACGCCACCGAGTGCCCCCACCGCATCGAGGTCACGCTGTCCGCGCTGCAGGCCCCGCCGGCGGGGGCCCGCAAGGTCCTGCCCGTCCAGGAGGTCGCCCGCGACGGCGACGACGTCACCGTCAGCCTGGCGTTCGCCACGCTGCAGGAACGCGACGAGATCTACCGTGCCCTGACCGAATCCGACCGGGACGCCTCCCTGGTGGTCCGGCGGATCATCCAGGTGGCCGTGCCGACCACTGTGGCGCCGCCCGTCTGGGTACCCCCGAGGCTGTCCGGCAACCTGGTGTTTGCGCCGCCCAGGGATCCGTTCCTGCGGGACCCCCTGCTGAAGCTTGAACCGCAGTTCCTGCGGACCACCCGGCTCACGGAGACCGCGCCGGTGCTGACGGCGGCGCTGGCGCGCTTTCCCGACGGCGACGTGCTGCTCGGCACCGTATCCCGCAAGCCGGTGCCCGACCCGGACGACGTGATCTTCGTCGCCGCCCTGCCGGTACCGGTGCTCGCGTGCACCGGCCGGGAAACGCGCACGATCCGGGGCGCGACGTTCGTCCAGGCGAACCTCAGCGTCACCAACTGGCAGGCGTACTCGCCCGACTTCTTCGTGCCGAGCCCGCAACTGCCCCCGTGCGGTGCCAACCAGAACGCGTCCCGGACCTGGGTCGACATTTTCGACGCGGCCAGCAACGCCCGGCTGTACGGCTTCTGCGCCCTCAGCTCGCCGGACCAGTTGGCCCAGCTGTCCTTCACCGTGCCCGACACACAGCCGTTCCCGGAGAAGGTGTACATCCAGATGGTCGACCGGTCGACCGGTCTGCAGCGGACCTCCAACACGGTGCCGACCACCGCGCCGGATCCGCCACTGCCGGCCTACCAGGAGGTGGAACGGGGGCTGGAACAGATCATCCAGCCGCAGCCGTTCGCGTTTCCGCCGGCGCTGCACCCGTACATCTTCGCGGGGATCGTGCCGGGCGGGGATGCGGGCGGACTGGTGCGGTACCGGCTGCCGTGGCAGGGCCGGTTCCATACGTACCTGCAGGACCAGGCCCGGCCGAGCCTCGTGTACCACTTCCCAGACGCGTTCAAGGTGGCCCGCCGGGGCGCGCCGCCGTTCACCCCGTGGGCCACGGTACGGGTGGTGTCGCACACCGGTACCGACGACACCGAGGTGGTGTTCGACTACCTGGTCGCCCCGTACACCGATACGGCGCGGCTGCGGGATGCGTCCCGGCGGCTTGCCGCGGACCCCGGGTTCGGCGCTGCGAGCGTGCAGATGCAGCCGTTCTTCACCACAGATGTGACGTTCACCGTGGACCGGCCGACCGAGCACGGTTCGGTGCGGGAGGTCCGGTCCGGCGCATCGCTGATCCTGCAGGGCGGCTTCAAGGACACGTTCACCATGCCGCTGCCGGACTTCCGGGTGCTGTTCGACGCCATGCACCGGGACACCGCGTCACTGTTCCTCGGCCAGGTGCAGATCGCGGTACCGGGGGAGAGCGCCGAAGTGGTTCCGTTCACCGCCCGGTTTGACGACCTGGCCGGCGACGTGTTCCTGGCCGCGGCGGCGGTTGCCGGCGGGTCGATCCGGGTCGTGCTCGCCAACGCGATCGAGAGCCCGGTGCAGATCAACGCGCTGACCGCGTCGATCGCCCAGGGCGGCGCCGTCGGCGATGCGTCGATCCAGGGCCTCACACTGCCCGTCGCGCAGCTCGCCCCGAGCGCGACGGTGGACCTGACCGTCGTAGCGGAATCGGCACTGCCCATGAACGGCACACCGCAGGTCCTGTTCGACTTCTCCGGCGTGAAGGTCCTCCCCGACCCGGAGGCCATCTGGAACGCGATCCTCGACCGGTCCGCGGTGAGCTACTTCGACCTGTACACGGTGAAGACGGTCCCCGGCGTGTTCAACCAGGTACCCGATCATCCGGACGACCAGATCGTGGCGCTGCTCGTGGATTTCGAGGGTGGCGGGACCGCGGAACTGAACGCCACGACACTGGCGGCCGCCGTCCGGGTGGACTTCCCGATCGACGACGTGATTCTGCGCCGGCCGGTCACCACGAAGGTCGTCTACCGGCTGACCGTGGTGCGGGCGAGCGGCGTGCAGCAACGCGACCCCGAACCACGGCAGCCGAACGGACGCACGTTCTACGTGAGCGTCCAGCGCTGACTGCGTGGAACTCCGGGCCGGCAGAAGCAACGTCAACCGCATCAGAACATCAAACGGCCATGTACGGCCCAGCGAGTTTCTCCTTGCTACGCAAGAGAATCCTGCACGACACACCGCACCCGGCTAGGTTCAGGAACGCCTTCTCAGCCACGTCAGCTCACCGTCGACGACCGGCTGCCGGTGTGGACGCCGCCCGTCGATCTTGACCATCTGCTGATCACCCCGAGCGGGCGCGACCCAACGTCATGATCAACGACGATCATTGATTCACAGTGGCCGACGTTGACGCCCTCTTTTCACATGCCCGGCTCGTACGTACCGTAGTCGACACGCTGTTCTCTGTAACGAACAGGGGTGTGACATGGCGCAGCGCGGGCGTTCGGACTGGGAGCGGCAACTCGCCGCGCAGCGACGGGAGGCCGAGCGGCAGACGCGTGAAGCGGCCCGGCAGGCCAAGGAGCAGCAGAAGGCCCAGCAGTCGGCGCATATTACTCAGCAGCAGCGGCTTGCCGAGACCAAGACGACGGCGGTCCTGGAGGACGTCAAGCTCCTTGATCAAGTCCTGGTCGGCGTCTTGAACCAGCCACCGATCACGTTCGATGACCTCAAGGTCAAGCCCCGGATCCCTCCATTCCAACCAGGCAAGCTGGGAACACCTCCGCCGGCACCGAACTGGCAGGACTACGCCCCCGTCGAGCCGCGGGGTATCGACCGCTGGTTCGGCGGGATGAACAAGTACCGCCAAGACGTCGAGACCGCACGGGCGCGCTTCGCGGCTGCGACGGTAGCGTTCCAGCGCGACGAGGCCGAGCGGACTAGCGCATTGGCGGCGGCACAGGCCGAGCATCGACGGCAGGTGGAGGCCAGCCAGGCAACGGCGGCCGCATTCAACCAGGATGTCGAGGCACGCCGGACACGCTTCGCTGCTGGTGAGCCGGACGCGGTCGAGTGGTTCGTCAACCAGGTGCTGAAGGCGTCTCGGTACCCGAGGGGCTTTCCATCCAGATGGCAGGTCGCCTACCGGCCGGAGAACCGAGACGTGGTGGTCGAGTTCGAGCTGCCGAACCAGCAGGTCGTTCCGGCGGTTAGGGAGTACCGGTACGTGAAGACCCGGGACACGGTGGACCCGGTGGGCCGACCGGTTACGGAGATCAGACAGCGCTATGCCCGACTGATCGCGCGCATCTCGCTGCGCACGCTGCACGAAATCTTCCGGTCGACGCCCAGCGATGTCGTCGAGGCGGTCGTCTTCAACGGGCGGGTCACCACCATCGACCGGGCGACCGGCAAGCAGGCGCGCCCGCACCTGATCAGTGTTGAGGCTGAGCGTTCCGCCTTCGATGGTCTGGTGCTGGCGGAGGTCGATCCGGCGAACCCGTTCGATCTGGAAGCGGTGGAGCCGTTCATCGCCTTCGACCTGAAGCGGTTCCGCTTCGTCGATGGCGCCGAGGAACTCGCCGACCTGGACTCCCGCCGCAACCTGCTCAAGCTTTCACCCACCGAGTTCGAGCACCTCGTCAAGGACCTGTTCGCCGCGATGGGTGCCGAAGCCTGGCGCACCGTGCCGTCCAAGGACGGCGGCGTCGATGCGGTCGCCATCAGCAAGAACCTGTTCTTCGGCGGTGTGTGCCTCATCCAGGCCAAGCGGTGGACCGGCCTGGTGGGCCTGGAAGCCGTACACGCCCTCACCGGCGTGATGACCGACCATAACGCCACTACCGGCGTGCTCGTCACCACCTCCTGGTTCAGCCGCACCAGCGAGCAGTTCGCCCAGCGCAACCGGATCACCCTGATCAACGGTGCGGCACTGAAACACCTGATCAAGCGGTACCTGGGTTACGACGTGATCCCTGGCACGAGCCCGCCGAAGCGAC
>VAWN01000008.1:0-2713 GCA_005885555.1 Actinomycetota bacterium | reverse complement strand
TGCCGCTCGATCTTGCGCGTGTCGGCCAGGGATTGACGGCTGGCCCCTGCAGCGGAACGCATGCGAACCAGCTGTGCGGGTCGTGTCAGGCAGCAGCCTGGAACTCTATGTAACGCTCCTCCAGTCGCGTTGGGTCGGGGTGGTCCCGGCGGAATCGAGGTAGGAAAATTCGGGCACCGTGCATCTCTTGCAGACCGTGGCGCAGCATCGGCCCGTCGATCTCGGTGAGCACGTCGTCGCGTACCTCGACAATGTGATCGGGCCGGATGCCGAGGATGTTGGCGTCGAAGGCCGCGTGGTGGATCTTGCACATGGCCAACCCGTTCGGCACCACAGGATCGCCGTGCGGATGACGGTCGGGCAGGATGTGCGCGGCGTCGAGCAAGGGTGCGTGGCGTAGCCGCCAGAGCGCGCATCGACAGTCGTAGGCGCGAAGGACCTTGGGGCGGAACAGCACCTGGTGCAGCCGATGCAGGGTCAGGCGCCGGGTGTATCGGCGCTCGAGCGCAGTGTCCCCATCGCGTTCATCCTGGTCGCTGTATTCGCCAAGGTCCACGGCGAACTCGTGCGCCGCTGGGTCCTCGTCTACCAGGAAGACGGGGTAGATGGCCTGATAGACACCGCGGGCCACAGGATAGAAGTAGGCCAGCGGGGCATGCCGGCGCATCGCCTCGCGCAGCGCCCGGTTGTCGGGATGGTTCGGATCGGTGCCGCGCCATTTGTAGCGGAGGCTTCCGTCGAGGCTGACTTCATCGGTGTAGGGCGCCTCAGCGCCTGGTCGAGTCCACGTGGTCCGGATGGTCAGGGCCGCGTCGAGCTGGGCTGGCTTGCGGATGCCGGGCTGAACGAGCAGCCGCATGGGTGAACCGTCGAACGTGAATGAGTTGATCACGTCTGACGGAGCGCCGTCCGGGTGGGCAGCGGTAACCCGGGAGAGGTGGGCGAACATCGCCGCGCGTAGCCGCACGTCGAGGTCGTCACCGCCGGGCATGCACCGTTTATAGTCCACCGGCAGTTCCGTCCGATCACCGGACACGCCTCTTAATCCGCGGGTTCGGGGGTTCGAGTCCCTGGCGGCGCACCCGTGCTGAGCAGGCCGTATAGTCATTGGGCTATGCGGTCTTGATCTTTGTGAGGCGTCCGTGGGACGTGCGTGGGCGCCCTCGCTGGCGGGTTCGTGCGTGGCGGGATCGCTTGGGCCGTCGGGGTTGCGGCCCGGTCGTAGGTTGGGGTGCTGCGGACTTTCCGGGCCGGCTGGGGTCCGGTGGTGGTGGCGTTTGGCCGGGTTGCGGGCCGCGGCGGGCAGGACGAGGCGGGCGACGGCTTCGACGGTCTTGTAGTGCAGGTCGAGCAGGACGCTGGTGTAAGTGTCGGCGGTGAGCACGATGCTGGCGTGCCCGAGTAGTTCTTGAACGGTCTTCAAATCGGCGCCGGTGGCGTGGGCCAGGGTCGCGGCGCCGTGGCGCAGGTCGTGCAGCCGTACCGGCGGCAGCCCGGACAACTCGACGAGCCGGCGGAACCGTCGGGTGACCCAGTCCGGGTGCAGCGGTTCGCCATCGGGAGTGGTGAACACGTACCCGGAGTCCTGACCAGGTGGCGCCGGCGGCGTTGCGTTCAACACGCTGCTGGCGAAGGTGGTGCGCAGCAGCCGGGCGGTGACCTTTGTCCAATGCGATGACCCGGCGGCTGGATGCGGTCTTGGGTGGGCCGACCGCGACGGTGTGGCCGTAGGCGATGCGCTGCTGGCCGATCACGATGACGCGGTGGTCGAGGTCGACATCGGTCCAGCGCAGCCCGGCTGCCTCGCCGCGGCGCAGCCCGCGTTGGGCGATCAGCCACCACAGCGCGTACAGCCGGTCGTCGGCGACGGACCCGAAGAACGCGACGAGCTGCTGGACCGTCCATACCGCCACCGCCGAGCGTTCGCCGCGCTCGCGCCAGGCGGCCACGCGGTGGTCGGTCCACACCAGGGCCTGCGGCCGGCGCGGGGAGGGCTGGACCACGCGTCGCTGGACACACTCGCCTTCGCCGTGCAGCGCCTGGCGTCCGAGCCGCTCGTGCTGCTGCTCGCCGCGCGTGGGACGGCCGCTCCGGCCGGGTTCACCCGCGACTTCCCGGAACTGCTCCTGCCCCCACTTTCCGTGCTGGAGGCCCGGCGGCTACTCGATGCCCAGCCGCACCCGCCACGCGGCTATGCGCGGGAGCAGGTGCTTGCGCAGGCGACCGGCAACCCGCTGGCGCTGATCGAACTGTCGAAGGTGATCGCCGCCGACCCGGCCGCGGGCCGGCGCTGGATGGCCGAGCCGCTCCCGCTGACCGACAGGCTCACGGCCGTGATGGCGGCGCAGTTCGGCGTACTTCCCCCCTCCGCTCGGGCGGCGCTGCTGCTGGCCGCGGTCGCCGACAGCCCGGACCTGACGGCGCGGGTACCCGGACTCGACGCTGACGCCCTTGCACCGGCCGAACGGGCAGGCCTGATCCGGGTCGACGATCCGGGCACAGTTCACCCACCCACTGGTACGGGCCGGCGTGTACCACGCCGTCCCGTTCGCCGAACGCGCCGCCGCGCACCGGCGGATCGCGGAGACGCTGCACGACCAGCCGGACCGGCATGCCTGGCACCTGGCGGCGGCGGCGCTGGAACCCGACGAGCGGGTCGCCGCGCCGCTGGAGGAGACCGCGCAGACGCAGCGCCGCGGCGGCGCCGCCGCCG
>VAWN01000024.1:245945-275807 GCA_005885555.1 Actinomycetota bacterium | reverse complement strand
TGATGGCTGTTGCGGCACTGATCACCTGGCTCGTCACCGCGGTCGGCGGGTTCATCATGCTCGGCATCTGGATCTCCCGCGGCGGGCACCGCCCGGACAGCGGTACCCGGCTGGCGCCCGGTCTGGTGTTCAGCCACTTCGCGCTGGCCGCGATCGGCCTGGTGCTCTGGATCATCTACCTGGCGGTGCACACCAAGGCACTCGCGTGGGTGGCCTTCGTGCTGCTGCTACCGGTGGCACTGCTCGGTTTCACCATGCTGGCGCGGTGGATTCCGGTGCGCCGCAACGGTACCGCCGAGTCGCGCTTCCCGGTCGGGGTCGTGATCGGGCATGGCCTGTTCGCCGCCACCACGCTGGTACTGGCGCTGCTCGCCGCCCTGGGGGTAGGCGGCAGCTAGGCTGCCGGCATGCGCGTACTCACGTTGCGACCGGGTCGGCAGTCCTCGTTGGACCGCCGCCATCCGTGGCTGTTCAGCGGCGCGGTCGCGCACTCGGCCGGCGACAGCTCCGACGGCCGGGTCGAGGTCCGCGACCCGGGCGGCGCGCTGCTCGCTTCCGGGTTGCACGGTGGGTCGGCCAACCTCACCGCGCGGCTATGGGCGTTCGGCCCGCAGCCCTTCGATGAAACCCTTATCCGGTACCGGTTCCAGCGCGCCCTGGCGCTGCGCGAACTTGTGGTGCCGCCGGACACGACCGGGTACCGCCTGCTGCACTCCGAGGGCGACGAGACGCCGGGCCTGATCGCCGACCGGTACGGCGACACCGATGTCCTCGTGTTCACCGCCGCCGTCCCGGCCGAGCCGATCGTCGCGCTGTACCGGGACGTGTTCGCGCCCAGGCACCTCGTGGTCGGCGACGGCGATCCGCAGACCAGCCGGTTCCGCGAGTACGGGCTGGAGTTCACCGCGAATCTCGGCGACGGCCAGAAGACCGGTTTCTTCCTCGACCAGCGGGAGAACCGAAGGCAGGTACGGCAACTGGCGCGCGGGCGGCGGGTACTCAACCTGTTCTCGTACTCCGGCGCCTTCTCGGTCTCCGCGCTCGCCGGTGGCGCCGAGCGCGCGGTCGACGTGGACAGTTCCGCCGCGGCGCTGGCGACCGCCCGGCAGATGCGGCGGGACAACGGTTTCCCGGTCGACGACGCCGACTTCGTGCGCGCCGACGTGTTCGCCGATCTCCGCGAGCGGGTCGCCGCGGGGGAGCAGTGGGACCTCGTCGTCTGCGACCCGCCCGCGTTCGCGAAGAAGCGGGCCGACGTCGACCGGGCGGCGCGCGGGTACAAGGATGTGCTGCGGCTGTCGATGTCGCTCGTCCGGCCGGGCGGGGTGCTGCTCGCGTGCTCGTGTTCCGGACTGGTGTCCGTCGAGCTGTTCCAGAAGATCCTGTACTCGGCGGCGCTGGATTCCGGTACGGCGTACCAGATTCTCGCGCGCGCCGGTGCCGGGCCGGACCATCCGGTCTCGATCTACTGTCCGGAGTCGGAGTACCTCAAGGCGTTCTTCCTGGTGCGAGCACGATGACGAACTCGCCGCGCGGCTCGGTCGTGGCCAGTTCGCCCTGAACCTCGCCGAGCCGCCCGCGCCAGACCCGCTCGAACCGCTTGGTGAGGTCGCCCGCGACCGCGACCTCCCGGTCGGGCGCGCAGCTTGTCGACAGGTCGGCCAGCGTCCGCAGCAGCCGGTGCGGCGCCTCGAAAAGCACCACGGTGCGGTACTCGTCCGCGACGGCGGCCAGCCGTTGCGCCCGCGCGCTTCCCTTGACCGGTAGGAAGCCCTCGAAACACCAGGACCGGGCCGGGAATCCGCTCAGCAGCAACGCGGTCGTCACCGCGTCCGGTCCGGGTACCACGGCGACCCGGCCGCCACCGTCGAGCACCGCGCGCACCAGTCGCTGTCCGGGATCCGAGACCGTCGGCATGCCGGCGTCGGTCACATATGCCACCCGGCGCCCCTCGGCGAGCCAGCGCAGTACCCGGGCGGACTCGCGCTGCTCATTGTGCTCCCGTACCGAGACCAGCAGCCGCGGATGGATGTCGAAGGCGCTCAACAGTTTCCGGGTACGCCGGGTGTCCTCGGCGCAGATCACGTCGGCGGTGTCGAGCGCCGCGCGGGCGGCCGGGGTGAGGTCGCCGAGGTTGCCGATCGGGGTACCCACGACGACGAGCTCAGCCATCGCGGACCAGGTGGCAGAGCAGCTCGTCGCCGAACTCCGCGCGGTCGGCCACCCGGTAGCGCGTCGCGGACACCGCCCGCGACACCAGCGCCTCCGGATCGTCCACATAGGACCGCCGGGCGCCCAGGCTGCGGCGCGGCAGCGACAGCACCACGTGTGGCGCGTCCAGCGCCGCGAGCACCGCACCGGCCGCCCCGCCGCGCTGCTGCTCCAGCGTGGTCAGCGTCTTGAGCACCAACGCCAGCTCGGCGGCCGGCACCGCGGGAGCGGTCAACAGGTCGCAGGCCTGCGCCCGCACCTGTACCGGGAACACCTCGCCCAGCCGGCCGAGTGCCGCCACGAGTTCCCGGTCGATGTCGCAGCACCAGTACGTGGCGTCCGGCGGCAGGCCCAGCCACGGCAGCGCGAGCGGGTTCAGCCCGCAGGCGAGGTCGACCACCGACGACACCGGAGCGCACCACGCGGAAACCTTGGCGTAGAAGGGATCCAGCCAGGAGATCCGCTCGGCGGTCGAGGCGTGCGCGCGCATGGCGGTGCGGCAGGCTTCGCGGGGGTCGGCGCCACCGCGGATCGCGTCGACGCAGCCGCGTACCGCCGACGCCGGCTCGCCGGTGAGGAACGCCCCGAACGCCTGGTGCAGCTTCCGCTTGGCGTACTTCACCGCCTCGTTGTGGTCGCGGAACCGGCCGGCCGCCTCGGCCGCCATCCGCCGCACGAGCGCCTCGTCCAGGTGCCGGTACTTCGGCGAGGCCAGCACCTGCTCGGCGATCCCGGCCGGATCAGCCTTGCGCGGCATGGCCGGCGTCCTTGCGTACCACGACCAGCTCCTCGGTCGGCAGCAGCACCCGCTCGAATCCCCAACCGTGCCGGCCGGCCAGGGTACCGATGCCGTCGATCTGCCGCTGCCACAACGGCGCCGAGTGCCCGGCGAGCGACTTCACCGGGAACGACACGACGACGGTGCGGGTACCCAGTCCGGCGACCAGGCGCAGACCGGCGCCGGTGTGCCGTTCCTCGATGCTGTGGTAGGTCTTGAGGAGCAGCGCGACGTCGGCGGTGATGGCGCCCGGGTCGACGAGCACGTCGCGGTAGTGCACCTCGCAGTCCGGGTACCGGCGGGCCAGGAACGCGCGGTCAAGCTCCACATAGGACAGGTTGAGGTCGTACCCGAGGTAGCGCGCGTCGCTGACCTCACGCAGCCACGGCAGGCTGAACGCGTTCACCGCGCAGGCGAGGTCGGCGACCGTGGCGACGGGGCCGGTGGCGGCGAACAGGTTGGGGTAGAAGCGATCCAGGTCGGGCAGCCGCTCGGCGCTGGACGAGTGCGCGCCGAGCACGGTGCGGCAGAATGCCCGGAACTCGGCCGGACCGGACGGCAGCGAATCCAGGTCGCGCAGCACCTGCGCCGGCCGCGCGGTGAACAGGTACCCGGCCGCGACCCGGTGCAGCTTCAGCCGGGCGCGGCGCTCCAGGTCGGCCTTGCCGGCGGCGTGCACGCTCTCCTGCCGTACCACGTCGGCGATCGTGTCCGGATGGATCGACCGGTACTTGGGAGCCGACCGCAGCCGCTGGATGACCGCGTCGACACTCACGGGGCGCTCCGCTTCCGCAGCGCCTCGGTCAGCCGCGTGTAGAACCGCAGGTTGTGCAGTGACGCGAGGGACAGCCCGAGGGTGTCCTCGACGCGGAACAGGTGGGCGAGGTACCCGGCGGAGTACCGGGTGCACAGCTGGCAGTCGCATGCCGGATCGACCGGCCTGGTCTCCCGTACCCACCGCTCGTCGCCGATCCGGACCGTCCGATGTGGACGGTCGGCGTCGAGGTCGAGCCCGGCGTAGAGCACGCCGCGCCGGCCGTTGCGGGTCGGCAGCGTGCAGTCGAAGATGGTGTACCCGGCCCGCCAGGCCGCGACGAGGTTGTCCGGGGTACCGATGCCGAGCCCGTGCAGCAACGAGTCAGCCGGGAGCAGGTCGGCCACCAGAGCGACCTCGTCGACGAGCGTGCCGTCGACGATCGGGTACCCGCCGAACCCGTACCCGTCGAAACCCAGCTCCACCAACGCTTGCGCGCATCGCGACCGCAGCGCCCGGTCCTGGCCGCCCTGCACGACCGCGAACAGTTTCGGCCGCTGGTCCGGCGCGACGTCGGCGAGCAGCTGGTCGTACGCGGCCCGGCACTGCGCCGCCCACTTGATCGTCAGCGCGA
Organism: Actinomycetota bacterium; assembly: GCA_005885555.1. Classification (GTDB taxonomy): domain Bacteria; phylum Actinomycetota; class Actinomycetes; order Mycobacteriales; family Micromonosporaceae; genus AC-43. Next base: position 271,430 of record VAWN01000024.1, on the reverse strand, counting down.
CACTGCGCTCCTGCTCGCCCGCCGGCGCCTGCGGATGCGTGCAGTAGTCGAGGCAGTAGATGATGTCGGCGCCCAGCCGTAGCTGCGTTTCGACGCACGAGCGCGGGGTCAGCTCGCGGAACCGCTGCTTGGGCGAGAACCGGTACGACAGCCCGGAATCGGAGACCGACGCCAGCCCTTTCTGCCCGGACAGCAACGAGAACACCTGGAACCCGCCGGAGTCCGACACCACCGGACCGGCCCAGTCCATGAAGGAGTGCACGCCGCCGAGCGCCTTCACCACCGAGGTACCCGGTTGGCTGGCCAGGTGCACGGTGCTCACCAGTACCAGCTCGACACCGTGCGCGGGAAGCGAAGCGGCCGGGACACCGCGCACGACCGCGCGGGTGGCGTCGGGTACGAACTGGGGCAACGCAAGCTCGCCGCGGCGGGTGGTGAGGCTCACCGGCATCGCTCGTCGCCCCACAGCAGCACGTGCAGCCGGGTGGTCAGATGCCAGCCCCGCGCGAGCACCGGATCGGCCAGCTTGCGGCCGCGGTCCAACACCTCTTCCGGCGTGGTACCGGCCGGCATGACCATGACCGGCGCCAGCCCGAAGGTGTCCACGACCCTCGCCACGTCGTCGAGTTCGGCGGCGTCCGCGACCACGAACTTGAACACCGCCCGACCGGTGTCCCGCAAGGCTTCCAGCGCCCGGCGGCGCAGCGCGCGGGCGGCCGGTACCCCGCTGTTGGCCGTCTTCGGCGAGACGTTGAACCGCTCGACGAGCGCGACGACCTCGGGCAGCGGCGCGATCGTGCCGTTGGTCTCCACCTCGACGGCCCAGCCGCGGTCGCGTGCGGCGGCGAGGAACGGTACCAACCGGTGTTGCTGGACCAGCGGTTCGCCGCCGGTGACCACGACCCGGTCCACCCCCATCGCGGCGATCCGGCCGACCACGTCGGCGACGGTGAGTTCGGACAGCTCCACCGCCGGGTCGTACCGTGCCCAGTCCCACGTGTACGGCGTGTCGCACGCCCACGTCGCGCCGGCCCCCTGCCCGCAGTCGAGATTGCACCGGCCGAGCCGCACGAACGCGGCCCGGCGCCCGAGCGAGAACCCCTCGCCCTGGAACGTCGGCCCGAAGATCTCGGCGACGAGCAGCGTCATGGCCGGCCGGGTCGCTCCGCTCATAGCTCGGCGGTCGCCTCCGTCACGATGCCGCCGCGGACGTGTTGCGTGACAACGACTTTGACGCCGCGCGGCTCGACGGTCCGGTTGACCTCGGCGGCGATCTCGGCGGCGAGCGCCTCGGCGAACACCGGCCGGTCGCGGAACGACCACAGGTACAGCTTGAGCGACTTCGATTCGATGCAGCGCTGCCCCGGCTCGTACTCGATGACGACGCTGGAGTGGTCCGGCTGCCCGGTGATCGGGCACACCGAGCTCAGCTCGTCGGAGCTGAACCGGACACGGGTGCAGTGTTCGGGCGCCGGGAACCATTCCAGATGGTCCATCGGGCCGCGCACCTCGCGACCGAGGGCGGTGATGGTGCCGGGCGTTGATTCGGACATGCTTTCGATCCTAGGTCTTGACCAGTCGGGCGGCGAAGAAGCCTTCGTAGGCGTCGGTGGGCAGCACCCGCACCGCGTGCGCGAGGCGCGGGTCGAACCGGTGGTCACGCCACCCGGTCAGCCCCGGGCGGAAGTTCGGCTCGGACACCGGCAGCGGTACCACGTCGAGATCGGCGTGGCGGCGCAGCACCTGGCTCACCGGGTACTCGTTCTCCTCCGGTGCGATCGTGCACGTGGAATACACCATCGTGCCGCCGGGGCGGAGCAGCCGGTACGCCGCGTCGAGCATCCGCGTCTGCAGGTACTTGTACTTCTCGATGCGCTCCTCGGACCAGTACCGCAGCCCGTCCGGCCGGCGCAGGTCGACCCGACCCTCGCCGGAGCACTGCACGTCGAGCAGGATGCGGTCGAAGCAACCGTGCGGCAGTTCCTTGTCGAGGTACTGCGCCGCGACGGTGGTCAGCCGGGTATAGCGCACGTGGTAGAGCGACGCGAGCGCGCGCAGCTTCTCCGCGCGCGGCTTGACCGCGTCGTTGAGCCACAGTTCCGCGTCGTTGCGTACCCGGGCGGCGATGTGGAACGCCTTACCGCCCGGCGCCGCCGCGGTGTCCACAATGGACTCGCCCGGCCGGGGATCCAGTGCCACCACGGGAATCAGGCTGGATGCGTTCTGCAGGTACACCTTTCCCTCGTGCGCCAGCGGGATCGCGGCGGCGGCATCGGTGCACCAGTACGCGTCGGCGCACCACGGCACCGGCTCGGTTTCCCAGTCCGCCGGCGCGCAAGGATGCAGCCGGTTGACGCGTACCGTCGACGGCCGCGCGCCGGTGAGCATGCCGGCCACGTCGCGCTCCGGTACGTCCCACACCGACGCGACCCGCTGGGTGAACCGGCGCAGCTTATTCACCGCGGTACACGCAGCCGGAGGTACAGGTCTCCCGGATCACCACGGCGGACAGCGGCAGGATGTCCGCCAGCCGCCGCCAGATCCACTGCGCGAGCACCTCGCTCGTCGGGTTCTCCAACCCGGGCACCTCGTTGAGGTAATTGTGGTCCAGCTGCTCGTGCAGCGGCCGGAACGCGTCCTTCACGTCGCCGAAGTCGGTGACCCAGCCGGCGACCGGGTCGACGGCGCCGGTCAGGTGGATCTCGACCCGGTACGAATGGCCGTGCAGCCGGGCGCACTTGTGCCCGGCCGGCACGTTGGGCAGCCGGTGCGCCGCCTCGAAGGTGAACTCCCGGAAGATCTCCATCAGACCGCGGCCGGGTCGGTCAGCCCCAGCTCGGCGAAGCCCCGTGCCCGCAGCAGGCACGAGTCGCAGGTGCCGCACGGCCGGGTACCGTCCGGCTCGTAGCAGCTGTGCGTCAGCCCGTAGTCGACGCCGAGCTCCAGACCGCGCGCGATGGTCTGCGCCTTGGACAGCCGGATCAGCGGGGTGTGGATGGTCAGCCGCTGGCGACCCTCGACGGCGGCCTTGGTGGCGAGGTTGGCCATCGTCTCGTAGGCGGCGATGTACTCGGGCCGGCAGTCCGGGTACCCGCTGTAGTCCACCGCGCTGACCCCGAGGAACACGTCGGACGCACCGAGCACCTCGGCCCAGGCGAGCGCGAAGGACAGGAAGATGGTGTTGCGCGCCGGCACGTACGTCACCGGGATGCCGGGATCGGCGCCGAGCGCCCCGTGCGGTACCGCGATGGCGTCGTCGGTCAGCGCCGACCCGCCGAACGCGCGCAGGTCGATGTCGACGACCTGGTGCCCGGTCGCGCCCAGCTTCTCGGCGACCCGGCGGGCGGCGGCCAGCTCCACGACGTGCCGCTGCCCGTACCGGAAGCTGAGCGCGTGCGCCTGGTACCCCTCGTGGATCGCGATCGCCAGTACCGTCGCCGAGTCCAGGCCGCCGCTGAGCAGTACGACCGCCTTACGCCCGCTTGCCAATCCGTGCCTCTCAGCCGATCCAGACAGTCTTGATGTTGCAGAACTCGCGGATGCCGTGCTCCGACAGCTCCCGACCGTACCCCGAGTTCTTCACGCCGCCGAACGGCAGCGCCGGGTAGGAGGTGACCATCCCGTTGATGAACACCTGTCCGGAATCCAGGTCGGTGGCGAACCGCTCCTGCTCGTCCGGGTCGGTGGTCCACGCGTTCGCGCCGAGGCCGAAGCTGGTGGCGTTGGCGAGGCTGACCGCCTCCGCGTAGGAGTTCACCCGGTAGAGGCCGGCGACCGGGCCGAAGACCTCCTCGGACCACATGCGCATCGAGGGGTCCAGGTCGGCGACGACGGTCGGCGGGTAGAACCAGCCCGCGCTGTCGGGCACGGTACCCCCGCAAAGGATCCTGCCGCCGCGGGCCGCGGCGTCGTCCACCTGAGCGGCCACCCCGTCCCGGCCGGCGGAGGTGGCCAACGGCCCGACGTCGGTACCGTCAGCCATCGGATCGCCCACCGAAAGCGCGGTCATGCCCGCGACGAACGCGGTGGCGAACTGATCATAGACGTCGGCGTGCACGATGAACCGCTTCGCCGCGATGCAGGACTGGCCGTTGTTCTGGCAGCGGGCGGTGACCGCGACCGCGGCGGCCCGGTCGACGTCGGCGGACGGCATCACCACGTACGGGTCGCTGCCGCCCAGCTCCAGCACGGTCTTCTTGAGTACCCGCCCGGCGATCTCCGCCACCGACCGTCCGGCCGGCTCGCTGCCGGTGAGCGTCGCCGCGCGTACCCGGTCGTCGGTCAGGAGCGCCTCGACCTTGTCCGAGCCGATCAGCAGCGTCTGGAACGCGCCGTCCGGGTACCCGGCCCGGCCGAACAGGTCCTCCAGGAACAGCGCCGTCTGCGGCACGTTCGAGGCGTGCTTGAGCAGCCCGACGTTGCCCGCCATCAGGGCCGGCGCGGCGAACCGGATGACCTGCCAGAGCGGGAAGTTCCACGGCATGATCGCCAGTACCGGCCCGATCGGCTGGTACCGCACGAAAGCCCGGCCGGCCTTCACCGCGGCCGCGTCGCGCGGGTCGTCGGCGAGGAACTCCTCGGCGTGCCCGGCGTAGAACCGGCAGCCGGCCGCGCACTTGTCGACCTCCGCCAGCGCCTGCGCGAGCGGCTTGCCCATCTCGGTGGTCATCGTCGCCGCGATGCCGTCCCGGTCGGCGGCGAGCAGGTCGGCGGCGGCCCGCATCCACTGTGCGCGCTGGGCGAACGACGTTTCGCGCAGCGCCGCGAAGCCGGCCACGGCGCGGCCCAGCCGCTGGTCGACCTGCACGTCGGACATCGCCTCGAAGGTCTTGACCACCTCACCGGTGGCCGGGTTGATCGTCGCGATCGCCATGGCGGTCTCCACTCCGGAGGTTCTCCGCCAAACGCTACCGCGCGGTGCGTCCCCCCGCCCCGCGCCCCGTCCCCGTCGATCTTGGACTTGTGTCGGCGACAAAAGCCGCGTGACTCCGCGAGTCGGGCACCACAAGTCCAAGATCGGCGAGAAGGTCAGGCGGCGCCGAGGCGGTCCAGGACCCAGGCGAGCACGAACGCCTCCTCGCGCCACACGTCGTACCGTCCCGACGGCCCGCCGTGCCCGGCCTCCATCTCGGTCTTCAGCAGTACCGGCGTGGCCGGCGAGGTCACCCGCAGCCGGGCGACCCACTTGGCCGGCTCGTGGTACAGCACCCGGGTGTCGTTGAGACTGGTCACCGCGAGGATCGGCGGGTACGGGTGGGCGGCCACGTTCTCGTACGGCGAGTACGACTTCATGTACCCGTACACCTCGGGATCGTCCAGCGGGTTGCCCCACTCCTCCCACTCGGTGACGGTCAGCGGCAGCGACGGGTCGAGGATCGTGTTGAGCGCGTCGACGAACGGCACCTCGGCGACGAACCCGCCGAACGCGTCCGGCGCCAGGTTCGCCACCGCGCCGACGAGCAGCCCGCCGGCCGACCCGCCCCGGGCGACCACCCGCTCCGGCGCCGTCCAGCCGACCTTGACCAGGTGCCGCGCGCAGGCCACGAAGTCGGTGAACGTGTTCTTCTTCGCCAGCAGCTTGCCGCGCTCGTACCAGGCCCGGCCCAGCTCGCCGCCGCCGCGCACATGAGCGATCGCGAACACCACGCCTCTGTCCACAAGGGACAGTCGCGGGATGGAGAACCACGGATCGATGGAGTTCTCGTACGAGCCGTATCCGTACAGCACCACCGGCGCGGTACCGTCCCGGGCCGTACCCCGACGGCACACCAGCGAGACCGGCACCCGGGTACCGTCGTCGGCCAGCGCCCACTCGCGGTGCTGCTCGTACTGCGCCGGGTCGTACCCGCCGAGCACCGGCCGCCGCTTGCGCAGCGTCAGCCGCCCGGTGGCCAGGTCGCAGTCGTAGACCGAGTCCGGCGTGACGAGCGAGACGTAGTGCAGCCGGAACGAGTCGGTCTGGTACTCCGGGTTCTGGTCCGCCCCGACCGCGTAGAGCGGCTCCGGGAAGTCGATGTCGTACTCCTCGCCGGCCAGCGGTACCACCCGCAGCCCGGTCAGCCCGTCCCGGCGCAGCGACACGACGAGGTACCGCTCGAACGCGTCGACACCCATCAGCCGGGTACCGGGCTGGTGCTCGATCAGCGTGTTCCACTCGCCGGGCGAGTCGACGGAGGTGTAGGACAGCGCGAAGTCCAGCGCGCCGTCGTTGTGCAGGATCAGGAACCGGTGCCCGTGGTGCTCGACGGCGTACTCCACGCCCTGCCGGCGCGGCGCGACCACGGCCAGCGGGTCCAGCGGCCGGTCGGCCGGCAGGTAGTGCACCTCGGAGGTGAGCTTGCTGTGCACGTCGACGAGGATGAACCGCTCCGAGCGGGTCAGCTGCACGCCGACCCAGAACCGCTCGTCGGGTTCCTCGTAGACGATCGCGTCGGTGTCCGGTGCGGTACCCACGACGTGCCGCCAGACCCGGTACGGCCGCCACGCGTCGTCGACGGTGAGGTAGAACAGCGTCGAGGCGTCCAGCGCCCACGCCGAACCGTAGTGCGTGTCCGGGATCTCGTCGGCCAGTACCTCGCCGGTGGACAGGTCCTTGACGTGCAGGGTGAACCGCTCGTCGCCGGCGAAGTCGGTGGAGTACGCCAGCCACCGGCCGTCCGGCGAGACGTCGAAGGTACCCAGCGCGAAGAACTCGTGCCCCTCGGCCAGTTCGTTGCCGTCGAGCAGGATCTCCTCGCCGGGCAACGGCGCACCGTCCACAGTGGACGGCGGGTCGGTCTCGCCCGGCCGCACCGTGACCCGGCAGTGGATCCCGTACTGCTTGCCCTCGACCATCCGGTTGTAGTACCAGTGGCCGCCCTTGCGCATCGGTACCGACAGGTCGGTCTCCTGGGTCCGGGCCTTGATCTCGCCGAACACCGTCTCCCGCAGCCCGGCCAGGCCCGCGGCGGCCGCCTCGGTGTGCGCGTTCTCGGCCCGCAGGTAGGCGACCGTGTCCGGGTCGCTCTTGTCCGCCAGCCAGTGGTACTCGTCGATGACCGTGTCGCCGTGGAAGGTCCGCTCGTGCGGCACCCGCTTGGCTGTGGGGGCAGTGTCCGTCACGCCGCAAACTTACCGTCTACGCCTCGTTGCGCAGCGCCAGGATCGCGATGTCGTCGCGCGGCGGTTCGGGGGAGAAGGCCAGCGCCGTCGCGCGCAGCCGGGTCGCGACCGCGGCGGCGCTCAACCCCGCGAAGGTACCCGCAGCCGCGCGCAGCCGCTCGATGCCGAACAACTCGGTACCGCGGCGCCGCTCGGTGACCCCGTCGGTGTAGAAGATCATCGTGTCGCCCGGGGCCAGGCTGACCGACATGTTCGGCGATTTGACCTGCGGCAGGAGCCCGAGCGCGGTGCCCGGGGTACCCACGAAGGAGGCCTTGCCGTCGGCGCCGACGAGCACCGGCCGGTCGTGCCCGGCCAGGTGCAGGATCACGTCGAGCTGCCCCTGCCCGCCGCGCCCCACCGCCGCCATGGCCAGCGTGCAGTACCGGCCGCTGCCCCGCTCGACCAGCGTCTCGTTGATCCGGGCCATGATGTCCGGCACCGGCCGGCCGTCGCGCACCAGTACCCGGATGACGTCGCGGACCAGCCCGGTGACGGTGGCCGCCTGCACACCCTTGCCGGACACGTCGCCGATCACCACGAGCCAGCGGCCGGCGGGCATGGGTACCAGATCATAAAAGTCCCCACCCACCTCGGCGTCGCCGAGCGTCGGCACGTACTCGGCGCCGAACCCGATCCCGTCGACCGTCGGCAGCGCCGGCGGGAGCAGCGACTTCTGCAGGGTCTGGGCGACCCGGGTGCGCTCGGCGTGGATCCGGGCGTTGTCGATCGCCAGCGCGGCCCGGCGGGCGACGTCGTCGATGATCGCGAACTCCTCGCCGTCCCGCCGCAGGTTCGCCGGCCGGCCGACGACCAGCAGGCCGAGCCGCTGTCCGCGGGCCACCAGCGGCACCGCGAGCCCGTCCACCGGCGGCGGCAGCGCGGTCTGCAACCCGGTGCGTACCGCGTCGCGCAGCCGCGTCATCGGCCCGTCCCGTCCGACCTGGTGCAGCTGCTCGACCAGCCCACCGACCAGGTCCTCGTCGACGTGCGCGGCGGCGGCGTACTTCGGGTCGCCCCACTCGTCCGCGCTGTAGATCGCGCACCACTGCCCCAGCCGCGGTACCACCAGCCGTGGGATCAGCGCCAGCGTCAGCTCGATGTCCAGCGACTGGGCGAGCAGCTCGCTGACCTCGGCGAGGAAGGTCAGCCACGCCTGGCGGCGCAGGTCGGTCCGGCGCAGCCGCTCGTTCTCCAGCGCCAGCCCGAGGCGCTCGGCGACCAGTTCGGCCAGCGGCCGCGCGTACGCGCTAGGCGTGTCGCCGACGCTGAGCACCAGCTCGCCGCGCCACGGCCAGGACACCTGCAGCGGTACCGTCAACAGCCGCGCCGGGTCGACGCCGACCGCGCCGTACCCGGCGACCGGCCGCAGCCCGCCGCCGTCGGCCTCGTCCAGGCGGACCAGCCCGCCGGTCGCCGCGATCGCGCCGCACAGCCGGGTCAGCAGCCGGTCGGCGGCCGGTCCGATCCCGCCGTCGACCAGGCGCAGCTCGCTGTTCGCGAGGGCGGCCAGGGCCGCGGCGCTCGGTGCCCCGAACGGGGGTACCGCACCGGACGGCTCCGCGCTCGGCGGCCGCCCCCGGGTCAGCCGGAACCAGACGCCCTTGCCGTGCGGGTAGTGGGTGGTGCCCCAGCTGGTCGCGAAGTGGTCGACCAGCAGCATGCCGCGCCCGCCCTCGGCTATTTCTACCCCGTTCGGGGTAATCCGGGTGGGCAGGCCTTCGGCGAAGTCGGTGACCGTGACGGTCAGCTCCTCGCGGTCGGCCACGACCTCCAGGTCGATGTCGGTACCGGCGTGCACCACCCCGTTGGTGGTCAGCTCGGTGGTGAGCAGCAGCGCCTCGTTCATGACCTCGGTCAGCTCGACCTCGGCCAATGCCGCGCGGACGATCTCCCGGGCAGCCCCCGGCGCGCGACGATCGGCCGGGAGGCGGACCCGGCGAACGACGGTGGCTGACACGTCTGCAGTGTCTACCGAAGAGTGCCAAGAAGCCAACCGGCTGGCTCGCGTCTCGCCACCTGCTCGGGTGATGATTGACCGTGCCCCACCCCTGACGACCGTGAGGAGTGACATGACTACGGTCGAGCAAGCACCCACGATGAGCGCGGACGCCGCCCTCCTCGCCGAACTGGCCGAGGCGCTGCGCCGGGTGCGGCAAGGTGACTTCAAGGTGCGGTTGTCCCGCCGGACCGGCATCGCCGGTGAGGTGGTCGACAACTTCAACGACGTCATCGAGCTACAGGAGCGGCGCAACCGGGAGTTGCTGCGGATCAGCCGGGTCGTCGGCCGCGAGGGCCGGATGACCGAGCGGGTCGACGAGGAGCACTACGACGGCGACTGGGTGCTCGGGGTGCGCGCCGTCAACAGCCTGATCGACGACCTGGGCCGGCCGACCACGGAGATCGCCCGGGTGATCGTGGCGGTGGCCGAGGGCGACCTGTCGCAGAAGATGGCCAACCAGATCGAGGGGCGGCCGCTGCGCGGCGAGTTCCTGCGCATCGGGCGCGCCGTGAACACGATGGTCGACCAGCTGTCCTCGTTCGCCGACGAGGTGACCCGGGTGGCCCGCGAGGTGGGCACCGAGGGCAAGCTGGGCGGCCAGGCCGACGTGCGGGGCGTGTCAGGTACCTGGCGCGACCTCACCGACAACGTGAACCAGATGGCCGCGAACCTGACCAACCAGGTGCGCTCGATCGCCGAGGTGTCCACCGCGGTGGCGCACGGCGACCTGTCCCGCAAGATCACGGTATCGGCCAAGGGCGAGGTCGCCGAGCTGGCCGACACGATCAACTCGCTCACCGACACCCTGCGGCTGTTCGCTGAGGAGGTCACCCGGGTCGCCCGCGAGGTGGGCACCGAGGGCAAGCTCGGCGGCCAGGCCGAGGTACCGGGTGTCGCCGGTACCTGGAAGGACCTCACCGAGTCGGTGAACTCGATGGCGTCGAACCTGACCAACCAGGTGCGCAACATCGCCCAGGTGGCGACCGCGGTGGCCAACGGCGACCTGTCCCAGAAGATCACGGTGGCCGCGCTCGGCGAGATCCTGGAGCTGAAGGACACCGTGAACACGATGGTGGGCCAGTTGTCCTCGTTCGCCGACGAGGTGACGCGGGTGGCCCGTGAGGTGGGTACCGAGGGCAAGCTGGGCGGTCAGGCGCAGGTGCGCGGGGTGGCGGGTACCTGGCGGGACCTGACCGAGAACGTGAACCAGCTCGCCTCGAACCTGACCAGCCAGGTGCGCAACATCGCCCAGGTGACCACCGCGGTGGCCCGGGGTGACCTGTCCCAGAAGATCACGGTGGCCGCGCTCGGCGAGATCCTGGAGCTCAAGAACACCGTGAACACGATGGTCGACCAGCTCTCGTCGTTCGCCGACGAGGTGACGCGGGTGGCCCGTGAGGTGGGTACCGAGGGCAAGCTGGGCGGTCAGGCGCAGGTGCGCGGGGTGGCGGGTACCTGGCGGGACCTGACCGACAACGTGAACTTCATGGCGTCGAACCTGACCAGCCAGGTGCGCAACATCGCCCAGGTGGCGACCGCGGTGGCCCGGGGTGACCTGTCGCAGAAGATCACGGTCGACGCGTTCGGCGAGATCCTGGAGCTGAAGAGCACCGTGAACATCATGGTGGACCAGCTGTCCTCGTTCGCCGACGAGGTGACGCGGGTGGCCCGGGAGGTGGGCACCGAGGGCAAGCTGGGCGGCCAGGCACAGGTCAAGGGCGTGTCGGGTACCTGGCGCGACCTGACCGACAACGTGAACTTCATGGCCTCGAACCTGACCTCGCAGGTGCGCAACATCGCCCAGGTGACCACCGCGGTCGCGAAGGGCGACATGAGCCAGAAGATCACCGTCGACGCGCAGGGCGAGATCCTGGAGCTGAAGTCGACCGTGAACACGATGGTCGACCAGCTGTCCTCGTTCGCCGACGAGCTGACCCGGGTGGGTCGGGAGGTCGGCATCGAGGGCAAGCTGGGCGGCCAGGCACAGGTGAAGGGCGTCGCGGGTACCTGGCGCGACCTCACCGAGAACGTCAACCAGCTGGCCGGCACGCTGACCACCCAGCTGCGCGCGATCGCCCAGGTGTCCACCGCGGTGACCCGCGGCGACCTGACCCAGCGGATCAACGTCGAGGCGCAGGGCGAGGTACTGGAGCTCAAGGACAACATCAACCAGATGATCGTGACCCTGCGGGAGACCACCAAGAAGAACGCCGAGCAGGGCTGGCTGGACTCGAACCTCGCCCGGATCGGCGGCCTGCTGCAGGGCCAGCGCGACCTCGGCGAGGTCTGCCGCATGATCATGAACGAGGTCACCCCCTTGGTCGACGCGCAGCTCGGCGCGTTCTTCCTGTCCGGCGTCGAAGACGGCGCGCTGCGGCTGCGGCTGACCGCGGCGTACGGGTACCTCGCGCCCGAGCACGCGGTGGTCTTCGCGCCCGGCGAAGGGCTGATCGGGCAGGCCGCGGTGTCGCGTCGCACGATCCGGGTCAACGCCGCGCCGAACCGGCGGATCACCATCCGGTCCGGCCTCGCCGACACCGTGCTGACCGACCTGGTCGTGCTGCCGGTGCTGTTCGAGGGCGAGGTGCTCGGCGTGATCGAGTTCGCCTCGGTCGGCGAGTTCTCCGAGCTGCACCTGGCCTTCCTGGAGCGGCTCGTGGCGACCATCGGCATCGCGCTCAACACCATCCAGGCCAATCGCCGTACCGAGGAACTGCTGGCCCAGTCCCAGCGGCTGGCCCAGGAACTGCAGGAGCAGTCGGCCGAGCTGCAGCGCACCAACGCCGAACTGGAGGAGAAGGCGACCCTGCTGTCCGAGCAGAACGCCAACATCGAGACGAAGAACCGCGAGATCGAGCTGGCCCGCCGGGGCCTGGAGGAGAAGGCCTTCCAGCTGACCCAGGCGTCGCAGTACAAGTCCGAGTTCCTCGCGAACATGAGCCACGAGCTGCGCACCCCGCTCAACTCGCTGCTCCTGCTGGCCCGGCTGCTGGCCGACAACCCGGAGGAGAACCTGTCGGTCAAGCAGATCGAGTTCGCCCGTACCATCCACTCGGCCGGCTCGGACCTGCTCGCGCTGATCGACGACATCCTCGACCTGTCCAAGATCGAGGCGGGCCGGATGGACGTGGAACCGTCCGAGGTCGACATCGACGACGTGCGCGCCTACGTCGAGCAGGCGTTCGCGCCGCAGGCGGAGGACAAGGGGCTGGCGTTCGGCGTCGAGATCGCCGACGGGGTACCGCCGACGATCGTCACCGATCCGCAGAAGCTCCAGCAGGTGCTGCGCAACCTGCTGTCCAACGCGGTCAAGTTCACCGACACCGGCTCGGTCACCCTGCGGGTGGCTCCGGCGCCGGCGGACCTGGCCTTCGACGCACCGGCCCTGCGCGGCGCGGCCGGCGTGGTGGCGTTCACCGTCGTCGACACCGGCATCGGCATCGCCGAGGACAAGCTGGCGCTCATCTTCGAGCAGTTCCAGCAGGCCGACGGTACGACCAGCCGCAAGTACGGCGGCTCCGGCCTGGGCCTGTCGATCAGCCGGTCACTGGCGTGGCTGCTCGGCGGCGCGATCACGGTGTCCTCGACGCCGGGCACCGGCTCGACGTTCACGCTGTACCTGCCCGAGGTACTTCTTCCGGAGAGCTTCACGGGGACGGCGGTGCCGCTGCCGGTACCCCCGCCGCTGGCGCCCCCGGTGGCCCGCACGGCGCCGGCGATCCTGCGCACCCCGGCCACCCCGGAGCGGATGATCACCGCGGCGGCCCGCCAGCTGGACGGCGCGACGGTGCTGATCGTCGACGACGACGTGCGCAACGTCTTCGCCCTGACCAGCGCGCTGGAGCTGCACGGCATGACGGTGCTGTACGCGGACAACGGCGCCGACGGGGTACGGATGCTGGCCGAGCACCCGCAGGTCGACATCGTGCTGATGGACGCGATGATGCCGGACCAGGACGGGTACGAGACGACCCGGACGATCCGGCGCAACCGGCGGTTCGCCGACCTGCCGGTCATCTTCCTCACCGCCAAGGCGATGCCGGGTGACCGGGAGTCGGCGCTGGTCGCCGGGGCGAGCGACTACATCACCAAGCCAGTCGATCTTGATGAGTTGCTTGAGCTGATGGCGTCCTGGGTATCTGGAGAGCGATGAGTACGGGGGCGCGTTTTCCAGACCGGACGGAGGTGCCGAGCGTGGTGGCCGGCCCGGAGAACGCCGTCGCCAAGGCGCTGCTCGTCGACGACCGCAAAGACAACCTGATCGCCCTGGAGGCCATCCTCCAGGGGCTGCCGGTCGAGCCGGTGGCGGTGGAGAGCGGCGCCGCCGCGCTCAAGCAGCTGCTGATCGACGACTTCGCGGTGATCCTGCTGGACGCGCAGATGCCGGAGATGGACGGCTTCGAGACCGCCAGCCACATCAAGCACCGGGAACGTACCCGGCACGTGCCGATCATCTTCCTCACCGCCGCCGACCGCGACGCCCAGCTCGCGCTGCGCGGGTACGCCGTCGGGGCGGTGGACTACCTGACCAAGCCGTTCGACCCGTGGGTACTGCGCGCCAAGGTGTCGGTGTTCGTCGAGCTGTGGACGAAGAACCGCCAGCTCGAACAGCACATCGAGGCCGCCCGGCAGCTGCGCCACCTGGTCAACGCGGTGGACCTGGCGACCGCGCTGCTGCGCAGTGGTACCGATGCCGACTGCAAGCGCGCCCTGGAGGTACTGGAGCAGGCCCGGCCCTGACCGCGAGCTTGACGGGACGGCCTGTCGCCGAGCCGACATGAACCGTGCCCGGTGGTCCCTCGTGTGTGATGCGTCCGTTCACCACGACTTGGGGGAAGAAAGAATGAAGGCAGGAAAGGTACTGATTGCGGCGGCGTTGCTCGCCGTGGGGGGCGCGACGGCGTTCGCGGTCACGCAGCCCGGGGCGGTCGCGTTCAACCCGAAGAAGGTCGCCGACCAGTCGACCACGGCGGCGGTCACCACCTCGGACAAGCAGAAGGCTGCCGACAAGGTGCGGTTCCACCTGGTACCGAGCTCGGACAAGCTCAAGCAGTGCATGCCGAAGGCGCACGTCGACATCACCGTCAAGCTGCGTACCGACAAGATCGGCAAGGACATCTTCCTGGTGGACGCGAGTGGCCTGCCGGCCAACACCTCGTTCACCACGTTCCTGATCGAGCAGCCCGGTTCGCCGTTCGGTGCCGCCGAATACATCGGCGACGTCGACAGTGACAGGTACGGCAGGGCCCACGCCGAGTTCGACCTGATCGTCCAGGAGGCGTTCTCCTCGACGCTGGTGGACGGCAAGCGGGTCCGGGTGGACCTCAACCACGTCGGCATGTGGTTCGCCGACCCGACCGCCGACGACTTCTGCCTGGGCAAGAACAGCCCGGTGACGCCGTTCGACGGTGACAACGAAGCCGGCGTGCAGGCGTTCAACTCCGCCAACGCGCTGCCGGGCGCGCCGCTGCCCGCACCGTAAGTCATATAGAGAGAACGAGCGCCGGCCGCGAACCCCGCGGCCGGCGCTCGTTCCGCGCCCCCGCCCCGCCGCCCCGGCGCGGGATTTAGGAGATCATCAGGGCTGGGCGCAGGCCGGTGATGTCCAGGACCCGCAGCAGGAAGTCGGCGACGTTGGTCAGCACCAGGCAGCTCTGCGCCATGGACGCCTTGCGGGACAGCACGACGAGGGTACCCAGCCCCTGCGAGTCACAGAACGTGACGCCGGACATGTCCAGGACCACCCGGGCCGGCGCGTCGGACAGCAGTTCGGTGACCACGGTGGACAGCCGCGGAGCGGTGGACAGGTCGATCTCGCCGGTCAGGCTCACCACCGCCTCGGATGGCGAGCGCTGCACCGCGACGGTCAGCTCCGGACGCTCCACAGCGACAGCCTAGCCTGGCTACGGCGTCGGGGCCTGGCACGGCACGAGGCCGCGACAGGGACAGTACTTAGGCCGATTAGACTGGCCACGCCGTGACCGAAACCGAAGCGGCGGCGGCGTACCCGCCGGACGCCCCCGCCTCGCAGGCCCTGTTCGACCGCGCCCGCGCCATCGTGCCGGGCGGGGTCAATTCCCCTGTGCGCGCCTTCCGCGCGGTCGGCGGTACCCCGCGGTTCATGGTGCGCGGCCAGGGCTGCTGGCTGACCGACGCGGACGGGCGACGGTACGTGGATCTGGTCTGCTCGTGGGGGCCGCTGATCCACGGGCACGCGCACCCGGCCGTCGTCGAGGCGGTCACCGCCGCCGCGGCCCGCGGCACCAGCTTCGGCACCCCGACGCCGGGCGAGGTGGAGCTGGCCGAGGAGCTGGTCGCGCGCACCGCCGCCGAGGAGGTGCGGCTGGTCAACTCCGGCACCGAGGCCACCATGTCGGCGATCCGGCTGGCCCGGGGGTATACCGGCCGGCCGGCCGTGGTGAAGTTCGCCGGCTGCTACCACGGGCACGTCGACGCGCTGCTCGCCGCGGCCGGGTCGGGCGTGGCGACGCTCGCGCTGCCGGACACGCCGGGGGTCACCGGGGCGGCCACCGCCGAGACCATCGTGCTGCCGTACAACGACCTGGCCGCGGTGGAAGCCGCGTTCGCGGCCCGCGGGGACACCATCGCCGCGGTCATCACCGAGGCCGCGGCCGGGAACATGGGCGTGGTACCGCCCCGGGCCGGCTTCAACGCGGGCCTCGCGGCCCTGTGCCGGAGTCACGGTGCATTACTGGTTGTCGATGAAGTGATGACCGGGTTCCGGGTCGGCCGCTCCGGGTGGCAGGGGCTCGATCCGGTCGACGCCGACCTGTGGACGTTCGGCAAGGTGATGGGCGGCGGGCTGCCGGCCGCGGCGTTCGGCGGCCGCCACGACGTCATGCAGCGGCTCGCCCCGGCCGGGCCGGTCTACCAGGCCGGTACCCTCTCCGGCAACCCGCTGGCCTGCGCCGCGGGCCTGGCCAGCCTGCGCCTGGCCACGCCGGACACCTACGCGACGCTGGACGCCATCGCCGCCACCATCGGCAAGCTGGCCACCGAGGCGCTGTCCGCCGCCGGGGTACCGCACCGGCTGTCCACCGCCGGCAACATGTTCTCGGTGTTCTTCACCGACGCCGAGGTCACCGACTTCGCCGGCGCACAGGGGCAGAACGTGGCCGCGTTCCGGGCCTTCTTCCACGCGATGCTCAGCCGCGGCGTGTACCTGCCGCCGAGCGCCTTCGAGGCCTGGTTCGTGTCGACCGCGATCGGCGAAGAGGCGCTGGAGACGATCGGAGCCGCGCTGCCGGCGGCCGCGAACGCCGCCGCCCGGGAGGCGGCCCGTGCCTGACCCGCGTACCGTCGTCCACCTGCTGCGCCACGGCGAGGTACACAACCCGACGAAGATCCTGTACGGCCGGCTGCCCGGGTACCGCCTGTCCGAGCTGGGCATCCAGATGGCCAAGGCGGCGGCGGAGTCGCTGGCCGGGCACGACGTGACCCACCTCGCGGCCAGCCCGCTGGAACGCGCGCAGCAGACGGCCGAACCGTTCGCCGCGCTGTTCGGCCTGTCGGTGCAGACCGACGACCGCCTGATCGAGAGCAGCAACGCCTTCCAGGGCACCCGGTTCGGGGTCGGCGACGGCGCGCTGCGCGACCCGCGCAACTGGTGGCGGCTGCGCGACCCGTTCCGGCCGTCGTGGGGCGAGGCTTATGTGGAGGTGGCCGCGCGGATGTTCGCCGCGCTGCGCGACGCGCGGGACGCGGCCGAGGGGCACGAGGCGGTACTCGTCTCGCACCAGCTACCCATCTGGACCCTGCGCCGGTTCGTCGAGCACCGCCGGCTGTGGCACGACCCGCGCCGCCGCCAGTGCGCGCTGGCGAGCCTGACCAGCTTCCACTTCACCGGTACCGGCATCGACGGCATCTCCTACACCGAACCGGCCGCACACCTGGTCGCGGGTGCGTGATGCGACGGGTCGTGGTGCTGCTCCTCGCACTCGCGCTGGCCGGGTGCTCGACCGGGCACGACGCGGTCAGCCAGGGGGCGGACAACAGCAACCGGTACGTGGCCGGCGACGGTACCACCGTGGTGTACAAGCCGGCCGACCGCAAGCCGGCGCCGCCGGTACAAGGGTCCACTTTGGACGGTGGGTCGTTCGACCTGGCGGCTTTGCGCGGACAGGTCGTGGTCGTCAACTTCTGGGCGTCCTGGTGCGCGCCGTGCCGGCTGGAGGCGGCCGACCTGGAAGGCACCCATCAGTCCACAAAGGACAGTGGGGTCAGCTTCGTCGGCGTGGACAGCCGGGACCAGAAGGACGCGGCGCTCGCCTTCCTCGCCGGCCGGATCACCTACCCGAGCCTGTTCGACCCGGCCGGCCGGGTCGCGCTGAGCTTCTCGCAGGTGCCGCCGAACACGTTCCCGGCGACGCTCGTCGTCGACAAGAAGGGCAACGTGGCCGCGGTCATCCGGACCACCGTCCAGAAGGCCGACCTGACGGAGCTGGTCGGCCGGATCGGCGCGGAACCCTGACATGGGCGGCTCGTTCGCACACCTCGCCAACAGCGGACCGTTGCTGGCGGCGGTCGCGGTCGCGGCGGTGGCCGGGCTGGTGAGCTTCCTGTCCCCGTGCGTGCTGCCGCTGGTACCCGGATACCTGTCGTACGTGACCGGCATGGCCGGGGCGGACCTCGACGCCGCGCTGGGTACCGATCCGCGGGGGAACCCGGTGCCGCGCAACGGAAAGCCGGCCCGGGGCCGGATCCTGCTGGGCGGCCTGCTGTTCGTCGCCGGGTTCACCGTCGTGTTCATCCTCACCGGAGTCGTTGCCGCGCAGGCGGGCCGGGCGCTGCTGGTGCACCAGCGGGTCGTGGAGATCGTGGTCGGCCTGCTCGTGATCGCGCTGGGGCTGGCGTTCGCCGGCCTGGTACCCGGACTGCAGCGCGATCTCCGTATCCAGCGGCTGCCCGGTGCCGGGCTCGCCGGTGCGCCGGTACTCGGTGCGGTCTTCGCGCTGTCCTGGACGCCGTGCGTCGGACCGACCCTCGGCGCGGTACTGGGACTGGCCGCCGTCGGTGGGCAGACCGGCCGCGCGGTCACCCTGACCGTCGCCTACTGCCTCGGGCTCGGGCTGCCGTTCCTCGCCTTCGGGTTCGGGTTCCGGCGGCTGCTGGGGCTGTTCGCGTGGGTACGCCGGCACAGCGCCTGGGTGACCCGGATCGGCGGCGCCCTGCTGGTACTCGTCGGGCTGGCGCTGGTGACCGGCGGCTGGACCGAGTTCGTCAACTGGTTGCGCGCCACCGTCGGCGTGGGGACGGTGGGCGTCTGATGTCCACAGTGGACGAACGTCCCGTCGAGGCCGCCGCACCGCCGCCGACCCCCGGGCCGGCGGCGGGGCTCGTGGCGCTCGGTCGCCGTGCGTGGCGCTGGCTCACCAGCATGCGCACCGCGCTGATCCTGCTGTTCCTGCTCGCCGTCGCGGCCATCCCCGGATCCCTTCTGCCGCAACGGAACCTGAACCTGGAGAAGGTGCGCGCGTACTACACCGCGCACCCGAAGCTCGCTCCGCTGCTCGATCGCGTCGGCGGCTTCGACGTGTTCGCCTCGCCCTGGTTCTCGGCGATCTACCTGCTGCTGTTCGTGTCGCTGGTCGGCTGCCTGGTACCCCGGCTGCGGTCACATGTGGTGGCTCTGCTGCGGGTACCCCCGGATGCCCCGAGCCGGCTGGACCGGCTGCCGGCCCACGCCGACGGCCTTGCCCTGCACGGTGATCCGGCGGAGGTGGCCGCGCGCCTGCGCGCGGTCCTGCGCCGGCGGCGGTTCCGGGCGGTGGTCCGTGCGCAGCCGGACGGTGGGTTCACCGTCAGCGCGGAGAAGGGGTACCTGAAGGAGAGCGGCAACCTGCTCTTCCACTTCGCGTTGCTGGCGTTGCTGATCGGCGTGGCGCTGGGTTCCTGGTACGGCTACAAGGCCGACCGGGTCGTGGTGCAGGGCGCGGATCAGGGGTTCTGCAACACGTTGCAGCAGTACGACGACTACGGGCTGGGCAGCCGGGTCGGTCCGGCCGACCTGGAGCCGTTCTGCCTGACGCTGACCGACTTCCAGGCGCGGTTCCTGGACACCGGCGAGCCGGCCGACTACCGGGCGGCGGTGTCGTACACGGTCGGGTCGGGCGCACCCGCCGACGCAGTGATCAAGGTCAATGACCCGCTGCGGCTGGACCGGGCGCGCATCTACCTCGTCGGGCACGGGTACGCGCCGGTGCTGCGCTACACCGACCGGTACGGCAAGACGCAGACGATCGTCGCGCCGTTCCTGTACCTCGACGCGAACAAGACCAGCAGCGGCGTCGTGCAGTTCCCGGACGCGAACGTCGATCCGGTCAAGGGCCGCGACCCGAACGACAAGCAGCAGGTCGCCTTCGCCGGCATGTACATCCCGACGTCCGACGGTACCCATGCGGTGTCGGTGTTCCCGGCCGAGCGCAACCCGGTCCTCGTGGTCACCCCGTACCGCGGCGACCTCGGCCTGGACGCCGGCATCCCGAGTTCGGTCTACACGCTCGACCAGCACCAGATCGACACCGGCCGGTTGCGCGAGGTCGGCAGCGAGCCGCTGCGGCTGAAGCCGGGGGACTCCGCGCGGCTGGACGACGGTACGACGGTGCAGTTCGTCGGCACCCGGCCGTGGACCGCGCTGACCGTCCGGTACGACCCGGGGGAGAAGGTCGTGCTCGGCGGCGCCTGGTGCCTGATGATCGGCCTGCTCGTGTCGCTGACCGGGCGGCGCCGCCGGATCTGGTTCCGGATCCCGGCTTCCGGCCCCGCCTGCGCGGGCGCGCTCAGCCGGGGCGAGTACCCCGGCTTCACCGCCGAGTTCGACAACCTCGTCAAGGAGGTCCAGTGATGGCCGCCGTCTCCGACCAGCTGCTGGTGTACGCGATCCTCGGGTACGCCCTGGCGATGCTGGCGTACGCCGTCGAGTACGCGTTCGGCTCGCGGTCGGTCGTCGCCCGGGTGGCCGAGCGGGAGCTGGTCGGCGCGGGCGGCCGCACCGCGGCGCCGGGGGCGCCGGCCCCGGTGGCGCCTTCGGCGCCGCCGCTCGCGGCGCCGGGGCTCGCCGAGAACGCGCGCATCGCCGGGTTCGCCGGGCGCGGCGCGCTGGTGCTGACCGCGGTCGGCTGGCTGCTGCACCTGGCCGCCATGGTCACCCGCGGGTTCGCGGCGCACCGGGTGCCGTGGGGCAACATGTACGAGTTCATCATGGCGGTCTGCTTCGTCGGCGCGACCGCCTGGCTGGTACTGGTGACCCGCCGGCCCGTGCTGCGCCCGCTCGGCCTGTTCGTGACGCTGGTCCTGGTGATCCTGCTCGGCATCGACGGGATGCTGCTGTACACGAAGGTCGCCCCGCTGGTACCGGCGCTCAACTCGTACTGGCTGAAGATCCACGTCACCGCCGCGATCACCGCGTCCGGCGTGTTCCTCGTCGGCTTCGTGGCGGCGGCGCTGACGCTGATCCGCAACGGGTACGACGACGGGAAGACCCGCTTCCCGTACACCCTGGGGGCCCGGCTGCCCGCCGCGGACAGCCTGGAGCGGACCACCTTCCGCATCCACGCGTTCGCGTTCCCGGTGTGGACGTTCGCGATCATCTGCGGCGCCATCTGGGCCGAGGCCGCATGGGGACGGTACTGGGGCTGGGACCCCAAGGAGACGTGGTCCTTCGTCGCCTGGGTGATCTACGCCGGGTACCTGCACGCGCGCGCCACGCCCAGCGTCAGGCGCCCGGTCGCCACCTGGATCGCGGTGGCGGGGTGGGCGGCGATGATGGTCAACCTGTTCGGGATCAACCTGTTCATCGCCGGCCTCCACTCCTACGCCGGGCTCAACTAGCGGCGACCTTGACGATCGCCCAGAAGTCCGACGCCAGGTTGCGCTCGGTCAGGTAGGTGTAGGGCAGGGTGAAGTACCCGTCCATGCCCCACCCGGTACCCCACGAGTTGCGCACCAGGAACCGGGCGCTCGCGTCGTCGTACCCGACGCACAGCACCGCGTGCCCGCCCAGCGCCTGCTCAGTCGTGCCCGGCAGCGGCGCCACGCCGGTCTGCGCGACCTCTTTGCTCTCGAAGCTCTCGTACACCTGGAAGCCGAACACGAACGGGTACCCGTGCGCCAGGCAGCCGCGCATCTGGTTGAGCACCTGCGGGATGCGCTGGTAGGACAGCACCCGGTGGCCACGCGCCTGGGTGTAGGCCGGCCCGACCGGCTCGGCGGCGAACTTCGCGATGTCGTACGGCCACGTGTCCTCCGCGCACACGCCCTGCTTGGACACGCTCTTGATGCCGTCACGGATCATCGCGCCGCTGTCGGAGTCCACGGTGCCCTCGATGCGGCGCTCGTTGTAGTAGATGAACAGCCGGGACGGCATGAAGTCGGCCAGCGCCTGCTTGGCGAGGTCGAACTCGAAGGCCGCCGCGATGGCGTTGGCGGTGCAGCTGCCGAGCTGGCCCTGGTCGTACACCTTGGGGCAGGCGGCACGCAGGTCCACGCTCGGCGGCAGGGCCGCGAGCACCGGAAGTGGTGCGCCGTAGATGTGGTCCCGATGGTCGGGCAGGTCCGGGATCCACCCGTAGCGGGCGGTCGGACGCGGTGTCGGTGCAGTCATGCCGTGCACTGTGCGATGCGGTACCCCGACGATCAATGCCACTGTCCACACACGGACGAGTACAGAAGCTGACGTATCAGCGGTTCTCCGACCCCGTGTCGCCCGGGACGACCGGGTGGATCTGGTACTGGTGGCACGGCGTCGGCACGTCGGTGTTCGGGAGCCGGCACGTCGGGACGCGCTGGGCGAAGCTCGCACGAATCCGGGAGCAGAGCATGCGCGTACGTGGTCGGTCCGGGGCAGCGCTCGTACGCTGATCCCCGTAGGGTGTGCAGAGCCTGTGATAGGAGGTTGGCGTGAGCGCGGAGCGGACTGAGCACAGCGCCGTGCGGCTGCCGTTCGACCTCACCCTCGAGGACGTGGCCGAGATGAACGAGTCGGACGAACTCGGCCGCCGGTTCGAGCTGAGCCCGGAAGGGGTTCTCTCGGTCATGCCACCCCCGACCGTCGAGCACCAGATCATCACCTCCCAGGTGATCGTCTGGTTCGCGGCCCACGGCTGGCCCCCGGAGCGGGTGCTGCCAGCCGTCGGACTGAGAACCGAGAAGCAGCAGCGCTATGGCGGCCGGATCCCCGACCTCACCGTCTGGTCGGCGCGACCGCCCGGCCGGATCTGGCCGTCGGCGAAGACCGCCCTGGTGGTCGTCGAAATCGCCGCCACCAGTACCGCGCCGATCGACCGGTCCATCAAGCGCGACGAGTACGCCGCGAGCGGGATCCGGCGGTACTGGATGGTCGGGCAGGACGCGGCCAACACGGTGACGATGCTGGAGCTCGACGGCGACGGTTACCGCCAGGTGGCCACCCACCCGCTCGCCTGGCTGCTCAACACCGATCCGCGGGACTACCTCACCGACTGATCAGCAGCTGCCGGCGTGCCAGGTGTCGTACGGCGTGTCGAACGTCACGCAGTACCCGTCGGCATCCGCGCCCGGCGAGGTGCCCACCGCATCCGTCCAGTACCCGAACCGCCCGCCCGGATCCGGCTTGAGCTGCACGTTGTCCACCTCGACCGGGGGCACCTGGATCTCCCCACCGTGCGCCGGATCGACGTACACCTCGACGTACTCCTCGATCGTCGCGCGCTCGCTGATCGGCAGCGACTGGGTGGTCAGCAGGTGCCACTGGTCGTGCCACCACAGCCAGGCCCCCCACGGCGCGGTCGGCCCGGTACCCGTCGCGGCCAGCTCGATCCACACCTCGTCGCCCGGCTTGATCGGGTACTGGTCGTAGAACGTCCACTTCAACGTGTTCGTGTCGAACGTGTAGATCCGCTGCTCGGCGGAGTCGGACCAGCCGGTCTCCGCCCAGCCGGCCTCCAGCCACTTGACGCCGGCCGGGGTGTTCGCCTTCGCCATGAACCGGGTCGCCACGAAGTCGAAGCTGTCCGGGCGCACGGTGGGGTTGCCCACGGCCAGCCGGCCGAGCACGCCGGACCAGCGGCCCTCGGTGGTCGCACCCAGATGGTGGTAGCCGGGTGCGGGTACGGGGGGACCGTCGGGCCGCGCCGTGGGCCCGCCCAACGCCCCCAGGAGTACCGGCACCAGCGCAGCCGCCATCGCGACCCGTATCCCCACGTGTCGGTCAACTGCCCAACCGGCCCCGGGTGACGCCCCGCCGACCTGCGAGACTTGGCGGCATGGCCCCGCGCGGTTTCCCGTACCCCGACCTCACGGACTACCTCGCCGCCCTGGAGCGGGCCGGCGAGCTGCGCCGGGTGTCCGTACCGGTCGACCCGACCCTGGAGATCAGCGAGATCGTCACCCGAACCGTCCGCGCCGGCGGTCCGGCCCTGCTGTTCGAGAAGCCGACCCGGGGCGAGATGCCGGTCGCGATCAACCTCTTCGGTACCCACAAGCGGATGGCGATGGCCCTCGGCGTCACCGACGTCGACGAGATCGGCGCGCGGATCGGCGAGCTGATCCGACCCGAGCTCCCGGTCGGCTGGTCCGGCATCCGGGAGGGGTTGGGGAAGCTGATGCAGCTCAAGTCGGTACCCCCGAAGCGGGTCCGCAGTGCCCCGTGCCAGGAGGTGGTCCACGACCGGGTGGACCTCAACCGGCTGCCGGGGCTGCAGACGTGGCCCGGCGACGGCGGGGTTTTCCACAACTTCGGCCTGACCCACACCCGCCACCCGGAGACCGGCAAGCGCAACCTCGGCCTGTACCGCCTCCAGCAGCACTCGCCGGACACCCTCGGCATGCACTGGCAGATCCACAAGGACTCGACGGCGCACCACGCGGTGGCCGAGCGGCGCGGCGAGCGGCTGCCGGTGGCGATCGCGATCGGCTGCGACCCGGTGGTGTCCTACGCGGCGACCGCACCGCTGCCCGGTGACATCGACGAGTACCTGTTCGCCGGCTTCCTGCGCGGCGAGCGGGTGGAGATGGTGGACTGCGTTTCCGTGCCCTTGCAGGTACCGGCGCACGCGCAGATCGTCCTGGAGGGCTACGTGGAGCCGGGGGAGCGCCACCCGGAGGGGCCGTTCGGCGACCACACCGGGTTCTACACGCCGGTCGAGCAGTTCCCGGTCCTGCACGTGACTGCGATGTCGTCCCAGCGGAACCCGGTCTACCACTCGATCATCACGTCGAAGCCGCCGCAGGAGGACGGCGGGATCGGGTACGCCACCGAGCGGATCTTCCTGCCGCTGATCAGGATGCTGATCCCGGACATCGTCGACATGGCGCTGCCGGAGCCGGGCGTGTTCCACAACTGCCTGATCGTGTCGATCCAGAAGCGGTACCCGAAGCACGCGCAGAAGGTGATGAACGCGATCTGGGGCGCCCACCTGCTGTCGCTGACCAAGCTGATCGTGGTGGTGGACGACGACTGCGACCCGCACGACTACCACGAGGTCGCGTTCCGCGCGTTCGGCAACGTGGACTACACGCACGACCTGCTGCTCACCTCGGGTCCGGTCGACCATCTCGACCACGCGTCGTACCAGCAGTTCTGGGGCGGCAAGGCGGGCCTGGACGCGACCCGGAAGCTGCCCACCGAGGGGTACACCCGGGGCTGGCCTGCACCCGCGGAGATGGCGCCGGAGGTCCGGGATCTCGTCGACCGGCGGTGGAAGGAGTACGGGCTATGACGGTCGTCGCTCCCGCCCGCTCGTTCCTGAGCCTGGTCAAAATCGAGCACAGCGTCTTCGCGCTGCCGTTCGCGTACCTGTCGGCATTGACGGTGATGGCCCGCGGCGCGCACCGGATCGACTGGCTCACGCTGCTGCTGATCACCATCGCGATGGTCGGTGCGCGGACGTTCGCGATGGCCGCGAACCGGATCATCGACCGGCACATCGACGCGCGCAACCCGCGCACCGCCGGCCGCGAGCTGGTGACCGGGGTGGTCTCGGTGCGGACCGCGTGGATCGGCGCACTGGTCGCGCTGGCGGTCTTCCTGGGCGCGGCGGCGCTGCTCAACCCGCTGTGCCTGGCGCTGTCGCCGCTCGCGGTCCTGCCCCTGATCGGGTACCCGTATGCGAAGCGCTTCACCAACTGGCCGCACGCGATCCTGGCGCTGGCGCAGCTGGTCGGGCCGGTCGGGGCGTGGCTGGCGGTCACCGGTACCGTGCGCGGCTCCTTTCCGGCATGGGTACTCGGGGCGGCCGTCGGGCTGTGGATCGGCGGGTTCGACCTGATCTACGCGACCCAGGACGTCGAGGTGGACCGGCAGATCGGGGTACACAGCGTGCCGGCGCGGTACGGGGTGCGGTTCG